>JAFUHX010000070.1 GCA_017474045.1 Clostridia bacterium
ATAGGTTGTGTAGCCTTCAGCACCGCAAGTGGGTTCGGTTACAACGCCGCTATAGCTATGTCCGGGTGCTGAGCCGGTATCTGTTACTGTATCGGTTACTCCACAACGGTCGCACTTGGCGGTCTTTGTTCCGTCTTCTGTGCAGGTTGCGTTTCCGTCTGATACATAATTTGTGAAGCTATGATCGAGAGCTGAATCTGCAATTTCTCTTGTGTTAGTTTCGCCGCAACCGAAAGCACACTTAGCTGTTTCGGTTTCGTTCTTCAGACATGTTGCATCGTTGTTGCCTACATAGTTTTCATACTTGTGGTCAACCTTTGAGTCAGCAATTTCTCTTGTGTTAGTTTCGCCGCAACCGAAAGCGCACTTAGCTGTTTCGGTTTCGTTCTTCTGACAGGTTGCATCGTTGTTGCCAGCGTAGTTTTCAAACTTGTGGTTAACGGTTGAAACATCAGTAAGAGTTATTTCCTGAGTTTCAGCCCAATCAACATCAAATGTTGCGGTATAGGTTGTTTTACCCATTTCAGAGCAAGTAGGATCGGCTGTAACTTCAGATGAAACTGTTGCAGTTTTTGTTTCTACATGGCTTTTATCTGTTGCACAAGTGCGTGTTGCTGTGCAGGTTTTGCCGTCATTGCTCCAGCTGTATTCTGTATCATTCCACTTATGACCTGTGGAAGGAGTTTTTTGATTTTCGCGGCTGATTTCTTCACCACATTCAGAGCAATAAACAACCAAATCATAGGAGCCTTCAGCTTCACAGCCTGCGTTAACAACATTATCCTTAACAGCAGCTGCGTTAACATGGGGGCTTACATTGGTTTCTCCGCAAACATCACAATCGTGGTTTTTGTCTCCTGCTCTATCAGTGTGTTTACCTGTTGCAGAAATAGTGTTTTCTGTTCTGCTAAGCTGTGTTTTACAAACAGTACAGTAAACAACCAAATCATAGGAGCCTGCTTCACCGCAAGTGGCTTCCTTTCGGTTTTCTTCAATCGCTTCTCCGGGATTATGGTCAAGCTGTTTTTTACAGCCAGCATAGTCACAGATACAGTTGCTGTCATCGTCTTTATGGTCTGAGAAGGAGTTGTTGCAATAATCACAGATGTGGTCAAAGTCTTCGTCTTTATGGCTGGATAATTTAGCAGAACAATAATCACAATTATGATCCTTGTCAGCATCTATGCAATCGTTAGCAGAAACTGTGTAAGCTGCATCTACAGTTGCAGCAACAATTGCAGGAGAATAAACGAGAGAGTGACCTGTGGGAACAGTTACATAGTTATTATTGTTGAATACAGGAGTTGTTCCTTCTTCAACTTCTTCTGTGTAAAGAGTGTTACCGTTTTTATCTTTCCATGTGATTTCGTATTTAACTATACAAACATGATTATCATCAGCCCAAACATCGCACTGTGAACAGTAGGAATAAACCGTTCCTTCACTTGCGCCTTTAGTAGCCACGAAAGTAGTGCCGCTGAGACCGCCGTTTTTAAGTTTTGCAGAAGTAACTGCAATATTATTAACATCTGATCCGCCGGTAAGCTGTGCAACTGTGCTGTCAGTCGGAGCATTTGCACCGAATTCAACCATACCGGTTTTCTCTGAGCTTATAATCTGTGCACCACCGGCTGTGGTGTAAACACCGGCAATGGTCATAACGTAACCGTTAATATCCATAACAGCGTCAGAATTTATTGTACGTGTTGAGGCTTTATTAAGGCTGGGAGTATAAACAACAGCCTGCTGACGTTTTTCGCTGAAAACGAAATTGCCCCACTGGTCCAAGTCTATAATATAAACATTGGCATTGTTTGCAAGCATTGCACCACTGCCAACAACAACCTTTACACCGGGCTGAAGAACAAGCTCTTGATTAACAACTGCAGCACCCGCATTGATGTTGATGTCAATATTTGAATTAATTGGTAAAGTGTAATTGGCAGAATCGATAGAAAGCGTACCCATGGACAGCTTCATACCGTTGATTTCACAATAACTGTTTTCATCACCGTCAACGGTAAGTGAGAGGCGGTCAGTTTCGGGATGATATTCCTTTGTTATAACTGCACCTTGGACAGTGAACATTGCGGAAGATGAGCCGATAAATTCAACAGCTGCTTCCGCCGGAGTTTCGCCCGCAAGGTTAACAGCAGCATGAGCCATCAATTTTGCACCCTCGTGGAGAATTTCCTTTACTTCAATGTTCTGAATATAATACTGATTAAAAGGAAAGGCTCCGTCAGATTTGCGCATACCATTACGAAGTGCAATAACAGAAGTATTTGAACCGCCTCTGTAGTCGGTTACCTGCATTTTTTCATAAATTGTTGCACCGGAAAGGGCTTCAACAGAACCTGAGCCCCAGATATAACCCCATGCATAAACAGTAGCTCCATTTTTTACGGTAATTTTTGAATTGCCGTTCATTTTGATTTCGCCATATTTGCCAAGAACCTGGCCTCCGTAAATCTGACCGCCTACGCAAGACTCATGCTTTGCATTAACGCTCATTTCACCTTCAATAATAAGCTCTGAACCGTCTGTCATGGTAAGAGTTCTGAAGGCACTGGGCTTTTCATATTTAACATAATTGGCTGATGAACTATTGCTGTGGTCTACAGTAACAGATGTGGGCACTGCTTTGCTTAATGTGTGAGCAGCATCATAAGGAATAAGAAGGGTTACACCCATGGGAATTGTGTGTGAACCTGTTAATGTTGCATTTTTAAGCAAAACAACTGTTTTAGCTGAAGAAGCAGCGGCAGCTGTAGCAGCTGCTGTAAGATCTGTGAAAACAGCATTACCGACACCGTAAACACCGTCAGCCTGCTTCATAAATTTTGCAGTAACATTTGCGTCACTTTCAAAAAGAGTTGTATAAGTCAAATCTGCTGAGAGATACTTACCGGTTGTTACATTATACCAGCCTGAAAAAACATATCCACTGGCAGGAGTTGCTGTCATTGTAAGCCTATCGGTAGTTTTTACAGCAACTGAACCGGGAACGGTAACAGCGGTGCCCTCAGCCTTTGCAACAGTATATGAGCCGTTTTCAGCAGCTGAGAAATTAACCGTTGCATTTCCCTGAGAAACAAGCTTAATATCAGTTATAGAAATTGATGCACCGTTTGGATCAGGCGTTGCAAAAGCCTTACTTCTTTGAGGAACATGAAGAACAACTGTTATACTATCACCGGCTGCTAAAGTTTCTGATACTTCGCCAGTTGTATTTGATGTATGCTTAGTACCGTTTACGGTAATATCTCCATATTCAGAACCGGATGTTGTTACACTATACTTAAAAGATAATTCTGCTTCTGATGTTTTGTTGTTGGTCAAGGTTAATGTTGAAGTTGACTCATAATAATAATATGAAATGAGCTTCTTGCCTTGACCACCAACCAAGCTACCGTTAATGTTAGTTCCGCTGGCTGTCCAGGAACACACCGGAGCATTTTCACCGCTACCACTACCATTCGCATTAGTAGCACTAAGATCAAGGTCTGCAACTGAGCAACCTGCAAAATCCTGGGTTGTTGCTGCACTTGTTGAAAAAGTGAATGACGGCATCATGGTAAAAAGCATTACTGCCGCAAGGAAAATTGCCCATAAGCGTTTAAATTTAAAATTCATTTTGCTTTTATCCTTTCTGTGTTATCGATTTTTTATTTGAACGCCTGCCCTGCAATTTCGGCAAGACCGAAATTGCAGTCAGCGTTGTTAAGAAGGTTATCAGGCAGGATAATATCTTCCGTTTTCACCGAAATCATACATTCCGGGAGCAAGAAGTCCGTTGGTCACTGTGGGCCAATATTTTCCTGTTACCATTGCACCTGTTGAGGAGCGAACATAAATATAGAAAGTTTTTCCTTCTTCGTCAGTAAGCTTAACTACACCGGCGAGAGGATCGCAAACACCGTCTTTATAGTAATAATACTTTCCGTTTTCGAAATAAATTCCGTTCTTTACTTCAGGAACTTCGGGAGTATCGGGTTCATCGGGTGTTTCAGGTACGTCGGGTGTATCGGGCTCTTCAGGTGTTTCGGGTTCTTCTGGATCGGGAGTTTCAACAGGAGGATAGTATCTTCCGTCTTCGCCGAAATCATAAGCACCGAGGGGAAGAAGTCCGTTTGTTGTTGAAGGCCAATAAACCCCAGTTGCAAGACAGCCGGTTGATGAACGAACATAGATATAGAAATCTCTTCCGTTTTCATCGGTGAGCTTTACAACACCTGCGCGCCAATCAACAACACCGTCTTTATAGTAATAATACTTTCCGTTTTCTTTGTAAATTCCGTTTTTCAACTGAGGAACATCGGGCTCCTCGGGTTGATCGGGAACATCGGGCTGTTCGGGAGTTTCGGGTGTTTCGGGAGGATAATACTTTCCGTTTTCGCCGAAATCATAGGCCTTCTGTTCAAGAACACCGTTTGAAACAGTTACCCAATAGGTACCGGTTGCAAGCTGACCGTTTGAACGAACATAGATATAAAACTCTTTTCCGTTTTCATCATTGAGCTTTAAAGCACCAGCGCCTGATTTGAGAACACCGTTTTTATAATAATAGAACTTTCCGCCATTTTCAACGATTCCGTCAAGAAGAGCCGGAGGATTGGAATCATCGGGTTCGTCAGGATCTTCCACAGGAGGATTAATCATTCTTCCCTGTTCATCAAACTGATAGGGTCCCATGGGAAGAAGACCGTTGGTAATGGTGGGCCAATAGGTTCTGTTTTTAACAGCCTTGGCGTTAGCCATAAAGTAATAATAGTATCCGTCAAGATAAACAAGACCGGGATTGTTGTTTCTGTGACCGTTTTCAAGAAGATAGGTGTCGTTGCCAACATGCCAGAGGCCTGTATAGTCCTTTTGGAACACACCGTTTTCATCAAAGAGATAATAGCCATATTCAAGGTCGGGTCCAACAACAAGGGCATAGCCTTTTGTTACATAGGGCTGATATTTTCCGGTATGATATGTTTTTCCGTCAACCTCAAACCATTTACCCATCATCCACTGACCTGCCCAACGGTAACGGGTTCCGTTTGAATCGGTTACAAGGTCGCCCTTTGTTAAAACATAGTCAGTAAAGATATAGTTAAAGCCCCAGATTTTCTGTTTTCCGTTAACGGCAATGCCTGTGCTTGTGTTGAAGAAATAATCAACAGGGTTGCCTTCTTCGTCATAAGCTGAAATCCAGCCGGTTTGTTTTTCGCCGTTGATTGCGTAATAAAGATTTCCCTGATATTCAACTGTTCCGGTGCATGCACCAAGGCAAACGCCGTCTTCATCAAACTTATAGAAGCATTTTACGGTTGAATCGTTCTTTGAGGGAATATATTGAACACCTTTCAAAGGAACATGATCAACATAATAATAGTCCTTGCCGTCATCATTATACCAGCCCTGAAGAACAGTTTTGTCTAAAATAAAGCTATCTTCAAAGTCGGCATAAGCGCTTGAAAAATGAGCACCTTTTTCTGTTCCGCCTTCCCAGCCGGTCTGATCACTTGAATAAGGATAAAGTCCGAACTGCTTCTGATTTTCTTGCTTTTGTGCAAAAGAATAGAGTGAACTTGCACGAAGATAGATGTCATAGCTTACATTACCTGAATTTGAAACGATAAGCTCATCATCAGACCAGGAAGCACCATCTTTTACTTCTGTCTTAATTCCTGTAAGAATACAAACAGGATTTGCTGTTGCAGGATCAATGGACTCCGTTCTGTCAATCCAATTACAAGTAATTACAAGTTTGTTATTTTCATCAAGCTTAGCATCTTTAAGTTCAAAATAATCGTTTATAATCTTAAGATCGCTTATATCTACTTCAAGATTCTTATCAAACTGAGCAGAAATCTTAACCTCTGTAAGTACACTTACACGCTCAGCAAGCTGAAGAAGATAATTAAAGGCTGATGCATTACCGTTATCGGATCCGGGAAGCATAAACACAATGTCTGCAAGCTGCTGTGGAATTTCAATAGCTGTCATATCAAGAGCAAAGGTATAATCAACCTCTATATTATTCTCAGGATCAATAACAGAGTAATTAATACCATCTTTTGTTGTAGCATTAGTTACTTCACGATTCCAAGCAAAAGTTCTGTTTCCGGATGTAGCATTATCGAAATCAAAAACTGCTTCGTCCTTATTAAAAGCTGACAAAGACATTATTGCATATATTTCTTCTGTTTCTGAAAGAAGTAATAAGCCTACTGCCTGGAAGTTTCTAATGCTGTTTTCTTCGCTTGCAGTAAAGTAAAGGCCATCAAATGTACCGGCATTTTCATCTGTCAAAAGCATTTCAACATCAGTATCGCAAAAAGCAACCTGATTTCCGTTATAAAACGCCTGAAGAGGTAACTTTACAGGAACACCAAATACGATGTTCATTTTTTCCTCTTCAAATTCAAGTGAATCAGGAATTACAACATGAAGTGTTTTGCTGCCAACGGTTTCACCGTTAAGCTTGAATAAAACATCAACATCGCCGTTATCAAGAGCAGTGAACACACCGTCTTCTGAAATTTCACCGATTGCTTCGTCTGAAACAGCCCAGGTTGCACCTTCGGGAATTACAGCTGATGAACCGATGTTGTTTACACCAATTGCTGTCATTTCAATTGAGGTGCCGATAGTAAGGTAATCGTAATCAGACTCAATAATTGCGCGGTCAAATTCTTTAGATGATTTTGCTGTTGAAACAGCAACAAGTGAAGCGGCAACACTTCTTGCGTATCCGTCTGAAGGACGGTTAACAACCTTGATTGAGTCGCTGCCTTCAGGCTTAGACAAATAGGTTGTGGAGCCGCCGCCGTCAAGGTTAACAGCGTTATAGCAGCCGGCTTCATACATGATCTGAGCAATTTCTTCCATTGAGCCGCCGCATGAGAAGGGCTCCTGACGGCCGTCAAGAACCATCATTACAACAGAGCCGTCTTTCTTGATTCCGATTGCTGTTCGGCTGGCACGGCTTGAATAGTAATTTGAGTTTTTATTAATAGCAATTTCTCCGTCTTTGATAAGAGTTGCACCAAAGGCACCGATTGCTTCCTGAATATCACTCTTATAGGTTTCATATTCAGCCTTTGTTCCGATCATGGCAGAACCGTCTTTGAGAATTGCAAAGAAGCCATCGCCGTCAACAGGATGCCATTCAACGCCTTCCATAACAAGAAGACCGCCGGGGGTACCGTTTGAGGTGTTGAAGCCGTCACCGTTGATTGAAACAACGGGAGTAAAGTTTTCGATGTGGGAATGGTTTTTCACCATTGCGGCAACCTGATCCTGAACTCTCTGCATACCCCAGCCTTTTGAGGGGTCGTTATCTTTATAGTTTGCCATAATGGTTACGTCGTCGCGATTAACATCAACTGTTGCAACATAATAAACCATCTGTTTTCCGTCGGAAGACATGGCATAATTAATTTTTTGTGTTATACCGGGAGCGAGGATTGAATCCGTGCTTGAGAAAACAGAATAATAGCCGTTTTCAGGAAGCTCGGTTTCAGGTTCATCTTCTGTGTTTCCGCCTTCAAGGCGTCCTTCAGCCTTTGAATAAAGATAATCAGCAAAGGCATAGCAGGCAGCCTTTCGCAAATCAGTAAGCTCTGAAACTCCGCGATCGGCTTCAAGAACCTGAATACCAACGTTGGTTCTGTATGTGTCGTAAACTGCGGCACGAACCTCATCTTTGGTTGTTTTACCTGAAAATCTGTTGTTAAGGAAATAGGCAGAACGGTCTGAATCATCAAGCTCAGAAGTGAAATAATTTTCCATTAATGAGCTGAAGGAACCATTACCGTCGATAAATTCATTAACAAGATAATAGGCATCCATGTCACCATAGAAGTCATCCCAGCCGAATGCATCGTCTGCATCAATACCAAAGCAGTTTTCAAGAATATACGCCGCCATTTCGTCAACAGTTCCCTGAGGAACAGAAGCTCTCTCGGCGCAGAAATAAAGCAAGTCGCAAAGGTCACCTGCCCAACCGGAAAGGTCAGCGGACTTTTCGTTACTCTGGTTTACATAAGAGATGTTCATTGTTCCGAACATGTGGCCAAAATCAGAGGGGTTGCCGTTAGGAAGGTTGAAATCATCAATAACGATATCTCTCAATCTCATAACAGTTGTTCCGTTTTCAGCGTCTTTCTGTTCAACAAAATTAGTAAAAGCAGTAATCTCTTGTCCGGCAAGAGCCGCCCAGTTGCCATCGAGATATCTGTCAACACCGGTTCGAATGAAGTTTAAAACTAACTCGCCTTCACTCTTGCTGCTGTTTTCAGCATAATACTCCTGGGCATAAACTTCTAACTGTTTAAGTTCAGTTAAAAAATCAGAATAATTAGTAACACTGTTTTCTGCAAATGCAGTCATAGGTAATGTTCCTGCAAGCAAAATTATTGCCATTACTACTGACAATAATTTAACAGTAAACTTTTGTTTCATTCTGAATCCCTCCTTGAAAATATTTTTTATCTAATCAAGAAATTCTTCTTGTTTTTTCAAAATTAAATGCTAAACAATTCATCTAACCGGCTTATTGCCTTGTTGTTATTAACCTGTTGCTTTGATATTCTGTTCTTTAAACCAAACAAAAGTTCTTTATGTGAAAGAATCTGAAATAAAGTTTCGTTCAGTGATTCCTGAGAATTTTCACAAACCCAGCCTGCACCTTCTTCGGTAACCATTTCATTTGAAGAAGTGGTCTCAGTTGTCAGCACAGGTAAACCTAAGCATCTTGCTTCATCAATAACCATGGGCGCTGCCTCATGATATGAAGTCAGCAAAAACAAATCGGCGTTTTTCATGTATCTGTAGGGATTGCTCTTCTCGCCGTAAAAAACAACATTTTCTGAAATTTTCAGACTTTCGGCAAGTTCCTTTAGACTTTCGTATTCTACGCCTCCGCCAACGATGTGAAGCCTGAGCTTTATACCCTTTTTGAGACAATATTCAACAGCCTTTATTCCACGGTCTATTCCCTTTTCGTGAGATAGGCGCGCAACAGTGATTACATTTATGAAATCGCTATCATAGACCATTGACTTTTCGTCAGCGTTTTCTTTTACTTCTTCAAATCTGTGGCAGTTTCTGACCGTTATGCACTTATCTTTTAATTGGGGCAAAACAGACTCAAAAACCTTCCTGCATCCATCAGAACAAGCGGCTATTTTATCAAACTTAAACATCATTTTGTTGTTTTCTTTGTGGTTAGCACCGCATTGACTGTAGTCACAATGAAGAAAAGCTACCTTTTTCTTGGCTTTTACACAAGAGAGAACATATTCCTGAACTCCGCCGTAGAAAGCTTTTCTTCTTCCATTATGAATAAAAGAAACAGCAACATCAAATTCTTCTTTTAGCTTTGGCTGAAAGAGAATCATCAGTCTCAGAGCGAGACTCCTTCCGAAAATTCGGCTTATTCCGGCAAAAAAGCTTCTCACAATAAAATCAATTTTATTTTTTTTAAACTCGCTTTGACTTTTCCCTAAAAATCTGAATGGCCCACCGCACTCAATGACCTTTATTCCGTCAGGGAGCTTTTCGGTGTATTCACCGTCTTTATCAAAAAGCAGAAGAGTTATGTCATATTTATTCAGCTCATGAATTGACCAGAGAAGATTATATAAGCTTTTCTGAACTCCGCCAACATTCATGTTGTTGTTAACAATAAGTATTTTTTTCATAAAACATTAAATCTTATTTTAAGTTTTTATATTTTTTTATTCCGTCTCTTGCGTGCTTCCATGCTTTCCAGAAAGGATAGTCGTTGACCCATATTTTCCTTTTTCTGATCAACTGAAGAAATGTTGCAACAACTGCAAGATTTCCAAAATGGCAATAATAAGAAGAACCAAAGTCTTCATAGAATTTAGGGTTATGTCCGTTAAACCAAGTTGAAGGCCTTTTATCTGTCAGGCGCAAAATACAATCAGGAACAGCTATTACATGAAGTCCTTTTTCAATGCAGGTTTTGACAAAAATTACATCTTCACCTGCAGTAAACATACAGCCGCCGCCAAAAAGCTGATTGAAGCTGATTGCATTTTTTATTACGCTCATTCGGCGAAAAGCAATTCTGACACCGCCATATTTTCCGCAATTTCTTAGCCTTACTCTTATATTTTTTTCAGCTTCTGACCGTTTTTTTCCGTCGGCAGAATAAATATTGAACAATATTACATCGGCTTTAGGATTTTTTTCAAAAGCTTCAAGAATAATTTTTTCATAGCCATCTTCATACTTTACATCATCATCAGCCAGAAGACATATATCGGCAGTTGAACGAAGCAATGCATTGTTTCGGTTCAGACCTACGCCACGCTCCTGAAAATCATACCACCGAACATTATAGCCTTTTCTTTCATAGCTTCGATAATCTGTTTTTTCGCTATTCTGATTGCAGACAATTATATCTGAATTAACTCCCATGAAATCGAGAACAGAATCATCTGTCTGATCCATGGTAGCTAACAAAACTTCAAGATTCATAACTTTATTTTCCTTTTAAGCTGTCCCAAACCTCTTTCCATTGCTCACAGATAGTTTCCTCTGAGAATTTTGAATTAGCAATTTCCAGCGACTTTTTGGAAAAAGCGCACAACTTATCCCGGTCAGAATAAAGAGATTTCAGGGCATTTTCAATATCATCAACATATTTTTGTGATCTTTTTTCTGATAAACGAACCTTCCTGTGATGTCCCCATGCAACAGGATTGGGATAATTCTCAGGCGTAAAGGTCCAATAAAGAGGATCGATTAAAACACCGTTTTCACCATCCTCAATCATCTCGGGGAAAGCATAAAGCTTGCTTCCGAGAACAGCACAACCACCCTTCATTGCTTCAAGAACGGTCAGTCCGAATGAATCAGCAGAAGACGGCTGAAGCAAAACAGCAGTTTCAGCATAAATGCTTTCAAGCTCTTCATAGCTGAATGAGAAATCATGAAGGGTTAAATCCTCACGGCTCTCTATAAGCTTAAGGGTATCCTCTTGCAAAGCATCGGGATTGGTAATTATTGTAAGCTGAATTTTGCAGCCTTTATCTTGCAAATTGGTAACGGCTTCCAAGATATCTCTTCCGCCTTTTGTATAAAAGCTCTTTCCCTGAACACAATAAAGACATTTCAGAACTTCATCATAACTTTTTCTTTCAATAAGTTCCTCGTTAATCTTTAGGTTCTGAGGTACCAAGGGATATATCGTTTTAATTTTAAGCCCTTCAGGCAAAGGCATATTGATTTTTTCAAAGGTTGAACAACAAGCCTCTGACATACAGACTATATATTTTAAATTCGGATCGTACAGATGTTTTTTAAACTTATTTTTTCCTGAAGGATATCTGAGACGATTAAGGGCGTAGTGATATAGGGCTGTTGGGTTTTCAAGATATATGAAATAAGGTTTGTCGCAATCGAGGAAACGATTGAACGAACCATAACAGTCACAATCTTTTCCTGAAATTTTTATTGTTTGAAACAAACCGATCAAATCAAAAGCAGTTGATCTTATCAGACGGCTTTTTAAATCAGATTTTTTGTTGCTTATTTCATAAAACTGGCTTTTTTGAATAAATTCAACATCTTCCACACATTCTGAAACATGCTTTAGAAAACCTCTAAGCCTTGTTCCCCAATAAATCTTCATAAATTAAACTATCTTCTCCTATAATTCTCCCTACTGACATAAATAAATCAGTCAGAAATTTCAAAGTCATTATTCTCTGACATAGAAATTAAAACATCATTGAATGTTTCTTGCACCGCATTGAATGTTATGAGCCAATCGTCATCAAGCTTCTTAGGTGCATTTTCAAATTCAACCGTAACGGGAATTTCTTCAGACATCTTCAAAATTCCGCAAGGAACACCTTTGGGCTCATTAAAATAGATGGTGTAAGCATCAATAATTTTATCTTCTATTTTGGCTGAAAATCTGAGCTGAGCAGAAACGCCTTTATTAACAGCTTCAATTTTTATAATGTCGGAAAAAGCAAAGGGATAATGAAACTTTCCGTAAGATGTTTCAACTTCCATCCATTCTCCGTTTTCGGTGTAAGAAACAATAGAAAGCCCTGTGCCATCATTATTTTCTGAAGAACCGTTGTTCAATTGTCTGCTATTTAAGCTGAAGTAGAGAACAACATCAAACAAAATAAAAGCTGCACAAAGCACGGACAAAATTATTACAATCTTTTTTTGTTTTTTAGACAAGTCAACACCTTCTCTTTAAAATTAACTAACGAATGCTTTTGGTTAAAACATCAAAATCTAAATTTTCGTGATATTCACGGTAATATTCATAAGGTTTGGTCAAATCAACAAGAACAACATGCTTTTTGTCTTCACGCTCTTCCTGCGGCGGCAAAACCATATAGTCGCCATAAAGCAAATTAAGAAGCTGATCGTATTCCTTTGAAACAGGATAGCTTCCGCCTTCAAAGCTCAGGTTAACTCTTTCTGTAACAAATTCACGGGGATAAACATTTTTGGAAAAATCTTTGGCAGCAGCAAAGAAGCTATGGACAAGCTTGCTGTTTTCTTTTCCATGTGTTGCAAGTTTTCTGAACAATGATGTCGGAAGAAAACTGCAAACTTTCATGAAAACCTTTTTAAGTGAGCTTCTTGTTTCATATCCTCGCTTTTTCAGAGATTTGGCTATAACTACTTTTGAAGCGAAAAATTGAATTT
Source organism: Clostridia bacterium (assembly GCA_017474045.1). Classification (GTDB taxonomy): domain Bacteria; phylum Bacillota; class Clostridia; order Oscillospirales; family Acutalibacteraceae; genus UBA6857. The sequence continues at coordinate 12,703 of JAFUHX010000070.1, forward strand.
TTCTTGCAAAAGAAGTCTTTGCGGCGTTATCACAAGGGAAGATATCAATATATACACCGTGATGAGTCTCAAAGTCTTTGGGATGATATTTTTCCAAACAAGTGGTCTCATTAAGTCTCAGCTTAGAAAAAAACATCGGCCAATGCTCAGTAAACTCTTTTTGCAAGCTGAATGTTTCTTTTTCAAGAACCTCGTCAGCGTGTTGCAGAAAAAATTCATAGTCCTTTCTGAGCATCAGAACATCTAAATCATCGTCCCAAGGGATAAAGCCCTGATGACGAACGGCACCTAACATAGTTCCGGCAAAAAGTATATATGGAATATTAAGTTTTTTGCATACCCGATCAAATTCTTCAAGAAGCTTTTTCAAAGCTGACTGATGTTCCTGAAGAGTTGCCGGAGTAATTGCTTTTTCTTTTATCACTTCCCTCACCCTTGCCGTTAACTATAGTATTTTTTAATTCCGCCAATCATATAAAACACAAAAAGTCTTGCACTTTTTACAAACGAAAAGCTCAAATATTCTCTGTAGATCTTCCAACGATATATTGCGCTGTTCTTTTTGTTGAATGAACGGGAATTGGTTATAAAACGCCATTTAACCAAGGTCTCGCGACAACCAACAGCTTTATAGCCGTCGCGAAGAATATCGAGCCACAGACAATAATCTTCGTGATAGAAATTTTCAACAAACTTATATTTTTTTGCTATATCTGAACGAAGAAGAACAGTTGAGCAGCCGATAACATTCTCTTTTAAAATTCCTTTGAAATCAACCGTTTCAGGAACAAGATAGGGATCTCTGCTTGCCTGACCTTCGCTATTTACAATTTCATAAGAGGTATAAACAAGGTCTGCACCCTCTTTTTCAACAATCTGAAGCTGTTTTTCTAATTTTTCAGGGCTCCAGATATCGTCAGCGTCTAAAAACGCAACAAATTCACCCCTGCTTAATTCAATGCCGCGGTTTCTTGTTTTCGCAACACCGCTTTTTTCGGGATTTTTTTCAAACCTGAGTCTTGAATCGTTTAATGAAAGCTTTTCAACTATTTCAGCTGTTGAATCTTCAGAACCGTCATCAATAACAATAAGCTCAAGATTCTCATAGGTTTGACTTAATACTGAACGAATTGATTCTTCAATATATCGTTCACCGTTATGCACAGGCACAATAACCGATACAACAGGTTCAAATGAATTTTTTAAAACATCATTCATTTTTTTCAACTCCAAATTTTATTTCAATGCCGGTGCCACAACCGTATCGTCTTTTTTATATAAAGATCTAATCGCTACACAAACATACATCGGTATCAGGAAAAATTCATCGAAAAACAAAAGATCCAAAGCCATCCACGGTCCAAAAGAGCCGATTAAAAGAATAAAAATCTGAGCAAGGCTTGAAAGCTTGATCTTTGTTTCAGAAAGCAAGGTTCTGATATAACACAAAAGCCACACAAACAGGAATAAGCAACCAACAATACCGAATTGGAAAATTCCCTGAATTATGGTGTTATGGGAAGAACGGTCGCTGATTAAAACATTTGTAAAGCCTTTTCCAAACAGGAATAAGAGAGGATCTTCAAAAAACGCATTAATATATTGCAGCCACAGATCTGTTCTTCCGGTGGTAAATTCAGAAAGATTTCGGTCTCCGCTGAAACGCAACACTATCATATCAACAAGATCGCTGAAAAGTGTTGAGGTCAGGAAAAAGGCAAAACCAATTAAAAAGGTCATTATAATCATAAGCTTTGCTGACAATCTGCCTTTCTGGAACATGAATTCAACAAACCAAACTAAAAGAAGACAGATTGCAATCAAAACAAAGGACTTCGAAACAGAAAGAAATCCGCAATACAGCAAAGCTATTGAAAGCAAAATTACAACAAAAATTCTCTTGCTTTTATTGTTATTTAAAAGCAAGAACAAAGCTCCGCTGAGAGTAGCAGTAATATGAGCAGAATAGAAATTCGGGTCACCGTAATAACCGGAGTGTCTGACAACGGCAAACATTCCCTTTGTTCCGATAAATCTTATTATTGAAGGGAAAGAAGCAAGATATTGAGACGTAATTGCCGCAATAATTATTCCCAAGGAGAAGAAAACAGTCAACCAATAAAAATCATATTCCACATCAAGCTCTCTGGTAAGAAGCGGAATTAACAAAAGCGAGGCTGAAAAAAGAATAAAGCTGTTTTCAATGGAATAGCCGTAAAGAGTTTTAACAACCAACGCCATTGCAATAAGACAAAGGGCGGGAACAAGATGCAAAATATTTATATTTCGGCTTCCCATTACAATATAAATAACATATACACCAAGCAGGGCTACGGTATATAAGGAAATTGTTCCCGGCTGAATCTTTAACAGAGGCGCAAAAGGAAGGAAAAACAAAAGCGTAGGAATTGCCATTCCTTTAATTGCCGCAAAGGCAACCAAAGCAAGAAACAATCCCAGACAAAGAAGCAAGAACAGTGTGTTTCCCATAACCTGAACAAACAACAAAAGCATTGCTTCAAATACGCACAAAATTAAAAAAATAACTTTTGATCTAATTGCTATCATATCTCAGATATCCTCGTTTTGCACCTTACCGGTTAACTTAAAAATCAACCAGTTTATTCCTTAATTTCATAAAAACAATCAATTACAACCTCTTTAACAGACTCTTCATCAGGATAAAACTCCATGTAGGAATCGCCCTTAAGGTTCTCACCTTCAAGGCTGAGAATTTTTTCAAATTCATAGTCTGTCAGACTTTCAAGAAGGCTTTCAAGCTTATTGATTGAACAGTCAGAAACAATATAGTCAGCAACTTTAATTGCAGCACGCTGAATAAAGCCTTCGTCTGTTTTTGATTTTTTCAGCGACTTCTGATATAAAGCTTCAAGATATTGCTTCTGGCGCTCCATTCTTCCAAGGTTTGTGGGGTCATCAAGACCATATCTTGAACGAACATAGGTTAAAGCCTGTTCGCCGGTTAATTTAACCTTTTTGCCCTTTTTCATTGATGAATCAATACTTGAAAAATCATCAAGAACTTCAACCGTAACACCGCCGACTAAGTCATTATAAACAGAAACAGCTTCCATTGTTACGGAGACATAGTGGTCAATTTCAACACCGAGAAGAAGCTCTGAAACAGAATTGGCTGTGTTTCGGCAGCTGACCTCTCTTCCGTTTCCATAGGTATGGGAAAGTGCGATTTGTTTTGTAACAACACCGACTTTATCACCGGCAACACCAAGAACATTCATCTCTGCCATAGTGTCACGGTTTATGTGAATAGCCTTGCAGGTCTGAGCTTTTCTGTCGATAACAAGAAGCATTATAAAGTCAGCCTGTTTATCGTTGTTATAGCCGCTTTCTTCGTTTTCAAACTTGTCGAGACCGAGAAGCAAAATTGTTTCAATTCTGTCTTTCAGGGCATATTCTTTTCCGTTGACGGAAAGAACCTCTTCAAGAACCTGAGGCTCATCAGAAAAAAACGAATTGTTGTTGCCTTTTATTTTCATCAGAAGCGCAATTGTTGAAAGGCAAAAAATTGCCGCAAAAACAATAGCTCCGATTTTCAGAACTATTGTTTTTGTTTCTTCTTTATGTTTTTTATTACTCATACTCTTCTCTTTTTAGGCATAGCTGCAACAATAAAAGTTAAAGCAGAAGCTGCTAAAACCATAAGGCAAATATAAACCATGTAGCTGTCGCCTGTGTGAGGAGGAAGATTTCCGCCAACAACAAAAGCAAAAGGTGAAAGATCTTTTGCAAAGAAGGTTACTGTTCCGTCTTCTTTGATTTCAAGAATTTCAACATTATTCCATGTTGTTCCGTCATAGCAGATTACGCCCTTTAAATCTTCAACTGTGTCTGCTTTCAAAGTAATTTTGAAACCATCGTGGTTAGCATGTTTCTCAACTTCGCAGTTGTAATAGCTGATATCAAAAAGATCGCTGACTGCTAATTCAGAAACTGTGAGCTGATTTTTATCAGCAATTTCTTTGAGAACTTCGTCAAAGCTGACATTCTTCATTCTCTTTGCAATGTGCTTGTAAGCTTCTTCGATTTCAGCAAGAGCTTTGTTGTCAAGATTTTTTCTGTCAGCATAGGGAGTAATGGTGAGCTTAGCGTTGCAATCTTCACTTTCAGCTGTGTAATCAACAAGCTCGGGAGCAAGATTTCCGGAGGGGCTTGAAATGAAAATTCCGGGAGCTGCAAAAGCAGTAACGCCGAGTGAAACAACCATCACCAAAGTTAAACAAATAGCAAGAATTTTTTTCATGATAAATCCAACCTTTCAATAAATAATAGGGTTTAACTTGTTTTATTATGAAGGAACAGCTCGTTCCCATAATTTACATAATCTTCGGCAAAAGCTTTGCCGCATTTTTTTCTTATCCGCGAAAGCGCTTTTTCAAGATTAGGCGCTCTGTCGGTCATATTGTGGCAATCAGAACCGATAAAATGAATTTGATTTCGCTTTATCATTCTTATTGCCTTGGAACCGGAAAAGGTTCCGGAAAAGAATCCTGCGTTTGACTGAAACAAAACTCCGTTTTCTAAAAGTCTGAGAAGAACATCTTTTTTTTGAAAAGCAAGATATCTTTCAATGTGAGCAAGAACAAGAGTTATTTTTCCACGGCCTGCAATGTCAAGAATTTCTTTTATTGAATATTCTGTCCATTGATTAAAGGGCATTTCAAGAAGCAAGAGTCTGCTTCCCTCGATGCGAAGCTTTTTCAGGTCTTCCAAACGACTGATTCCGTCATAATATCTGACCTCTGCACCCAAAATTATTTCAGGCCTGTCAGCCAGGCTTTTCTTAAGCGACGAAAAGGCTTCATTTCGGCGGCTGAGAAAGCTTTCAACCGACTCATCGTTAGCATAAAAATGAGGCGTGGCAATCACGGTTTTAACACCTTGATTTTTCATTGAATCAAGCATTAACAAGCTTTCTTCAACATTTTTGCTTCCGTCATCAACGCCGGGAAGAATATGAGTATGAAAGTCTATCATACATCTTCACCCCCTCAGCTCTTTGGGGAAGAATCGTAATTGCCGTATGTCTTATAGTATTTATAATAACGCTTATATCTATATTTACTATAATACCCTTTTCCGCTTTTTGTTTCATTCATAACACAGCCGAGAACATTTACATTTGAAAGCCTTAACTGTCTGAAACAAGTTTCAAGCTCTTTCTTTTCTGTGTATTCTTCTCTGATAACAACAATCATTCCGTCAATATATTTTGAAATTGCAAGAGCATCTGAAACAATATTAACAGGAGGAAGATCGACTACGATATAATCGAAATGAGCTGAGAGCTCTTTGAGTGTTGTTTCCATTCGCTTTGAACCGAGAAGCTCTGAAGGATTCGGCGGCAAAGCTCCTGAAGGAATAATATACCAGTTTGAAAGAAACGGCGTTTTAAATTCAGAAAGATCAACCGGTGATTTTCCTCTGAGAAGATCGGTAAGTCCGGGTGAGCTTTCGATTTTCATTTTTTTGGCAACTGAAGGAATTCTAAGGTCACCGTCAATCAGAAGAACCTTTTTTCTGCTTTCAGCAAGAACATAGGAAAGATTAACCGCAGTAGTGCTTTTTCCTTCGCCTCTCATTGAGCTTGTTACGCCAATGATGTTGCAGCCTTCGTTTTCAGGCAAGGTGAAAGAAAGATTTGCTCTGAGAAGTTTATATTGTTCAGAAGCGGTGAATTCCAAATTTTTATGAAGCGTCTTCTGACTGTCAGTAATCGAAAAGAAACTTTTTTTCTTACTTTTTTTCATCACTATCCCCTCCCCTTATTTAGAATTCTTTTTGTAATAATATCCATACTTCTTAGTTCCGGAATCAAGAAGATCGGGAATCTTTGCAAGGATGGGATAGTTATATGTTTTAATAACATATTCTTCGTCGTGAACGGTGTTGTCCATAAGAGCCATGATAATGATTGCTACAACAGAAAGAATTACACCGAAAATGAAACCGACTACGGTAAACATTGCTATGCTGGGAGCAACCTTTTCAGTATTGGCAACCGCAGAGTCAACAACTTCCATTGATGCGCCTTCAACAATTTCAGCAATACGCTGAGGAAGAACCTTTGCAATTCCGTTTGCAATTTTTTCAGCGTCATAGGGATTGGTGCAGGTTACGGTTACCTGCATAACCTCTGTTTCATTAACGGGGGCTGACTCAATCATGTCATAAAGATCTTCCCATGAATATTCAACCTCAGTTTCATCAATAAGTCTGTTTAATGTGGTTCTGTTTTTAAGAAGCACCGTATAGGTTTTTGCAAGGCTCTGAGCTGCAGTCAGTTCTGAAGAGCTGATACTGAAGCCAAGGTCGCCCACATCAAACGAGCTGTTATTAACATAAAGCATTATCGAAGAGGAATAGGTAGGTGTTATAGCGAAGGTTGCAAGAGAAAAACCGATTGCTGCAGTCACAATACTGACTATTGCAACAATCCACACCTTTTTCCACACCGCTTTAAAAATATGAGCCAAATCGACCACATAATAATCTTTCATGCTTTTTTCTGTGTTATCCATTAAAATACTCCTTTATTTTCTCAGAGCCATGGCAGCTTCAGAAAGGAAGAAGCCGGCAATGAAATCCGTTTTAACTGTTTATTAAACTATTCTTAAATTGTTTTTATCCTAAGACTTAACAAAGCAAAATTGCATATCTAGGCATAATAATCTATTCTAAAGTATTATATAGCATAATAAAGCTTTTTTCAAGTGTTTATAATGCTTAATTTTGTCTTTTTTTAATATTAATCTGTCAATGTTTGAATTTTCGCCTGTTTTTGATTTTTCCTTGAAAACTTACATTTGTTTGACTATTTTTTTGACTGTGATATATTACTTTTGAAAATATTTTATTAATGGAGAGATTTCCTTTGCAAGCAGTTAAAAGCGGTTTTTCTAAGATTAAATCTGTTTTTGAAGAAATAGTTTTATATTGGAAGCACCCTCGCCCCGGAGAATATGTTTCATATAAAGAAATCGCTATGCTCAGCGTCGGCCGGCTCGCTCAGTATTTAATCGTTCAGTTTTCTATCGGCTTCAGCGTCGGAACCGCTTTTGCCGGTTCAACTTTAAAAAAGAGCTCAGCGAAAAATTAAAACAAAGAAATAAGCTTTTAAACAAAGAAAAAGGGGCTGTAAAAAAAGTGCAGACCGCATAAAACAAGACAACTAAAGGGTTTCTTTCGATATTGAACTACCAAAGAAACCCTTTAAAACTGTAAAAATCAGCAAAAGCAGGCAAAAACAAGGTTTTTGCGTTTTATGCTATAAACAAACCTCGCCCTCGGAGTACC
>JAFUHX010000071.1 GCA_017474045.1 Clostridia bacterium
CCCTCGGAGTACCTTTGTACGCCGTCGGGTAAACCAAAATAAAGCTGAACGCTTTATTTTGGCTCGGTTTGTTCATTCTGCGCATTTTTTCCTAGCCCCTAAAAAGGGGATGTAAAAAAACGAGTTTTTTTACATCCCCTTTCTTTTAATCTTTCTTCTTATAAATCAGAACGGGAACATTATTTTTTTCTTCAAAGCGTTCAAAAGAAAAAACGCTGTTAACGCTTCTGAAAAACAGTGGCTTGCTTTCAGCTGATGAAACCAAGGGACAAACAACAAGACTGAGTTCATCAATTGCATCGGCTCGCTGAAATGCGCCGTTGATTTCGCTTCCACCCTCTAACAAAAGCTTTTCTATTGAGAAAAGCTCTTTAAGCTTTGAAAGAGCAAGACAAATATCTATTTCTGTTTTCCCCGCAAAAATATAGGGTATTTTCATTTTTCTCAGATAACTGAGATATTTTAAATCAACCTGCTCAGTCAGAACTTCAATTATCCTCGCTTCGTTATACCCGGGATCGTCATCGACTATTTTGTTGCTTTTCCAGCCGAGCTTCCCTTTGGAGTCAAAGGCAACGGCATAAAATGATGATTTTTCCACGGGAACGAAATCGGTTTTTTCTTCACATTCAGAAAACTCCTCAAGGCTTGGATACCACTTCTGAGTAAAGCTTTCTTCCATTGTTATTCTTCCGCAGGCAAAAGCATCAGCTTTATAGCTTCGATTTAGCTCATAATAGACCTCTGTTGCCGCCTGAGCTTCTTTTTGAAAAAGAAAATCACCGGTTACGCAACCGTCAACAGACATTACCATGTGGCAAATTACATAGGGCTTTTTCATAAACAACCATACCTTTCAGCTTAGTCGGATTTTCTTTTTACCACTTGTTTTCAACATATTCACAAAAAGCAAACAGATCTTTTATCTCCAAAACCTTTCCGTCATCAAGAATAACTCGGCCGTTCCATTTTCCGTAAAGCTGATGACAATTCATTCTTGCAATTTTCAAGTTAAGGTCGCTGCGATTATCAAAGGTGGGCTTCATAGTCATTTCAAATCTTCCGTCTTCAGAAATGATTTTCCATTCTTCCATAAATCTTCCCTTGGGAAACTTTTCAACATCAACAGCACCGATTTTGTGTACCTTTCCGTCATAGAACAAGCAGGTTTCTGTTGCATAGCTTTCGTCACCGATTGCCCAGGTAATTTCAAAACCGAAAATATGTTTTTTTCCGTCTTCGTCAGTCAAATAGGTAGCGCCGCTTCCCCAATACCACACCATCTTGCGCGGTGTGTTGACCTTTCCCCAGTCCAGAGAGCAAAAGGCTGTTTCTTTTGAAAACTCATAGGTATAATCTCCGAAGCGAAAAACGCCTTCGGTGGGCATACAATTTTGTTTTGTGGTCATAAAAAACTTTGTGTTATCGTTTTCAAATGGAAGAACCGTAGTAATATTTTCAAGACCTTCAGGAATATCCATGGTCAAAAAGCACTCCAGATTTTTTCCTTTGTGAACAGTTTTGAAAAATGCGGTTCGGGAAGTTTCGGTTGTGTTAAAATCAAACTCCGTTTTTCCTACCTTATTTTTAAATCTTCCCGGAGCGTCAACTCTGTTAAGAGGAACGCAACGATTTCTTCCGGCAAAAATTTGAAAAGAATCGGCCGTTACCTCACCTGTTTCAAGATCGAGAAGACGAAGCCCCATGAAACCACCGATTCCAACGTTGGCAAAGCTTATAAGAAGCTGTTTTTTTCCGTCAGTCACAGTATAGTAATCCCATTCCTTCTGACTGATAAAGCGCTCTCTTTTAACAAGATCTCTGTTGTATTCGAAAACATTATGACGAGCCCAGCCTTTTGCGTTCAGGGTTCCGTCAGGGTTAAGAAGCGGTGTTGGCTCAGTATATTCAATTTGCTTTGATTTTTCCTTCCAATCCTTAAAAGGAATATAGGTTCGTTTCATTTCTTCTGACATTTTATTTCAATTCCTTTCCGTCACAAAATGCATTGCCCACAACTTCACCAAGAGTCAGATATTTATGATTGACCGGATCATAGGTTATGGGGCTGAACTTTTCAAGGTCAATTTTTCCGTTTTCTCCGAGAATGGCTTCATCAGCGCAAACATTAATAATTCTGCCCACAAGTCTGCAGCTTTCTTTATTATAGCTTATCAGCTCACATTCAAGCGCTAAAGGTAATTCTTTGAACAAGGGAGCATTGACAAATTGGCTTTTTTCAACAGTCCAGCCGCATTTTTCAATTTTGTTTTCTTCCTTATTGCCGGAAACGATTCCAACATAATCGGCTGCAACAACATTTTTTCTGTCTGCAATACTAACCGTAAATGCACCCGTTTTTTGAATGTTTTCTGCTGTTTTGTGGGTGTCGCTTATGCAAATTGAAATTTCGTTTTCTTCGCTGATTCCTCCCCATGCGGCATTCATTGCGTTGGGAACATTGTTTTCACCATAGGAGCCGATAATCAGAACAGGCATGGGATAAAGAATTGCCTTAACACCTAAATTTTTTCTCATAGTAAATTCTCCTGAAAAATTATTTTATATTCAGTTTTAAGCTAAAAAGCCTTCCGGGCAAAAATCATATTCGATTATTTTTCGCCTAAATTCGCTTCAAAAATTCCAATGGATTCTCGTCCCTGAAGATTATTGGCAACGTTTCTGGCGTTGAAATAAAGGCGAAGAACACCTTGGTGATATGTCAGACAGCAAGCATAAACATACTGAGCCATCCAATTGCTGTTTTTTGTTTTCTGAGGAACAAGAAAAGGCTTTATAAACTCAAAATTAATTCCGTCATTTGAGCGAAGAAGCATTATTGCAGAATAGCTTTTTCCTTCTTTTTGAAAAATTCCGTTCTGAAGACCGATATAGCAATCTTTAAGTCGATATACCTTTAAACAGCCTGAGCAAAGATTTAAATAGTCTTTTTCTTTATCGGGGCTGATTATTGGTTTTTCATTTGAAACATAGCCTTCGCAAATTTTTTGACTCTGAGCAAAATTAATGTGAGTTGGCTCACAGAATCCGCAATCTTTTATAAAGGTCTGTCCGCAGGAATAATAAAGCCGATAGCCGTTTTCATTTTCAATCAGGAAGGGGTTAGAAATTGCAATTCCCCTTTTGTCCTCTTCAAAGGGACGGGTTTTTCCGATTACAAGATGCGGTTCGGTCCAGGAAACAAGGTCTTCTGACTCCGTGCAGTAGATTGCGCTTTTCCATTTTGCTCCCACAAGCGACAAAAGATTAAAAATTACCGGTCTTGTTTTTTCAAAGAAGAGATAGTATTTTCCGTTAATATAGTTAATATCGGGGCGCATTGCATTGCTGACGATTTTTTTGTTTTTCTTGAAATTTATTCCGTCATCACTGCTGTAAACATAGACTCCGAAAAATGTGTGGCAAAAAAGATGCCACCTTTTATCGTGGGAATTTTCGGGAGTTAAAACGCTGGGGTCAGCAATTACAAAGCTGTTTTTCGGATTTTTTATTATTGGGTTTTTTTCATATAATTGAAAGTCGGCATTTATAAAATCGTTAAAGGAAATATTTTTCATAAGTTCAAACCTTACCTTGTTTTATTTTTTAATTGTAGCACTAAATCAAGTCTTTTTCAACATAAACATTTTTTATTTCAAAAATAGCTTTTTGAAATACATATAAAAACAGGACCTGCCTTTCGGCAAGCCCTGCTTTTATTTTTTTAATTTCAGATGATTACTTCTTCATCAGGTAATATCGTCAACACCGTCGAAGTAGAATTCCATATCGCTACAGCAGGTAATTTTTGTTCTGAAGAGCCATGTCAGACATGTGCAAATCAATCTTACGATATCTGAGAAGATATTGCCCTTGTGGCAGATACATCCGTCAGCACCCTTGGGAATTTCGTGGCCGCAAAGGTCGCATATACGGTCGCCGTCGCTGTCGGTATGATTGCCGTTTGCGCAACCAACATATTCATCAACGAGGTCAAAGAGCTTATCTTTGAGTGAATCAACCTTAGACTGATCATCTTTCTTTGTTGCAGTAGGATCATTCTTAATCTTGTTGATTTCATCGATTGTTTTGTTGATTTCGTTCTTAACATCTTCAGGAAGGTTAACAGCATCTTTAACATCATTTGCCTGATCGATTACTGCGTCTGCCTGAGAGAAATCAGGTTTAACAAGTGAACCATCTTTAATTCCGGCGATGATTGCTTCAAGAGCATCTTCAAGTGCATCAACCTTAGCCTGATCGTCTTTCTTGTTAGAAGTGGGATCTTTCTTAATAAGGTTGAGTGCATCTTCAATAGCCTTGATCTGATCTTCAACACCGTCAACTACATCGTTTTTCTTAACAAGGTCTTTTGCTGTTGAAAGGTCTTTGTTAACATTTGTGTAGTCAGGCTTGAAGTTGCTTTCATCACCCATGATTTCGTCATAAAGATTCTCAAGAGCTTCTGCTGCTGCATCAACAATTCCTTGTTCATCTTCTTTAGTGAGATTATTTTCAAGGGCATTATCATTGAGAGCTTCAGCGATTTCAGCCTTAGCGGCATCATTGAGATCTTTATTATTAAGAAGGTCATTGAGATCTTTAACAGCTGAATCATAAGCATCGTAGTCAGCTCTGTGAAGCTGTTCAGTCTTGGTGTTATGGCAAACTTCGCAAGTATAGGTCTTTGTTCCGTTCATCCAGACACCCTTATTGTTCTGATAAGGACGCTTAAGAACGAAGTCATCAACACCGTCATTATCGATATCATAATCATGGGGAAGTGTTTCGCCATAATATTCAATTGAAACAACGATACAGTTCTTACACTTACGGATTGTGTGAGCTTTTACAGTACAGGTTGCTCCAACCTCTGTTACTGCAAAGTCATGATTGCCGTTCTTGCAGCCTGTGAGAATTTCTTCAAGAATATCTTCAAGTTCATCAACTCTGGGCTGATCATCTTTAGCGTTGGTAGTGGGATCGTTCTTGAGGTCTTCAAGTTCTTTTTCGATATCTTCGATCTTATCCTTGAGTTCATCAGAAACATCGCCTTCAGCCTTGTCTTTTGCTTTTTCAAGGTCTTCATCAACGCCGCTGTAGTCGGGCTTAACAGCTGAGCCGTCTGCGATGTCTTTAAGGATTTCGTCAAGCTGATCTTCAAGAGCATCTACGTCGTCCTGATCATCCTTAGCGTTTGCTTCGGGTTCAGTCTTAGTCTTGATTTCTTCAAGAGCCTCTTCGATATCCTTGATCTTATCCTGAGTATCCTTGTTAAGATTATCGTTGCCCTTTGCATCGTCAATCTTGTCTTCTACATTTGAGTAGTCGGGATCTCTGAGTGAGCCGTCTTCAATGCCTTCGATGATTGCATCAAGAGCTGTCTTAGCGTCATCAATTGTATCCTGATCTTCAATCTTTGTTGCGGTTTCGTCATTTCTTACACCGTCAACGATTGTGTCAAGAGCAGCAACATCGTCTGCTACGCCGTCCTTGATCTTGTCGCCATACTGATTAACGAGTTCTTCGTAGGTATCGTGTGAATCGTCATAATCTTTGAAGTTGGGCTTTTCAGTAAGAATAGCGTTGATTGCATCGATGATTTCGTTAAGTCTTGCTGTTGCATTGTTGATTGTCTGCTGATCATCCTTAGCGTTTGCTGTGTCGTCAGCCTTAAGAGCATC
>JAFUHX010000072.1 GCA_017474045.1 Clostridia bacterium
AATAGATTGTTTCAGGGAATCATTCATCAAATGAAAGTTGCTATCAACAGAACCATCGGTGTTGTTGACAGTAACGGAACAATCATTTGTTGCAGTGATTTGGGAAAAATCAGCGAAACAGGTCTTGTTAATTTCAGCGAACAGGTTTCAGGCTATGAAACAACTGTTGTTGATTGCAAAACATTTTTAGGCGTTGGTCAGGCTATGCACCCTGACTGTGCAGTTTTTGTTGACGGCGACGATGAAAGTGCAGCAAACTACGCAAGACTTATTGCAGTTTCTCTCAATAACATCAAACAATATCACGACGAAAAATATGACAAGAGTAACTTTATTAAAAATGTTATTCTTGATAACATTCTTCAGGGTGATATCTATCTTAAAACAAGAGAGCTGGGAATCAACAATGAGGTTCCTCGTTGCGTATTGCTTATCAGAACTCCCGAAAGAAGCGAGGTTTCTGTTAATGAAGCTGTTGCCAGACTTTTCCCCGACAAAGCAAAAGATCTTGTAATCAACATCAACGAGACTGATATTGCCCTCGTTAAAGAAGTCAGAGCAGGCAATGATGTCAAAGACCTTGAAAAGCTTGCCCGTTCAATCGTTGATTCTCTTCATACCGAATATTATGTAAATTGCCTTATCGGTGTGGGAACTATCGTTGTCGGAATCAAAGATCTTCCCCGTTCCTTCAAGGAAGCTCAGATAGCTCTTGAAGTGGGCAAGGTTTTTGACACAGAAAAAACTATTGTTACCTATGAAAATCTCGGAATTGCCAGACTTATTTATCAGCTTCCCACAACCTTATGTGAAACATTCCTTAAGGAAATTTTCAAAAAAGGCTCAATAGTTGGTCTCGACCACGAAACCTTGTTTACTATTCAGAAATTCTTTGAAAACAATCTTAATGTTTCAGAAACCTCAAGAAAGCTTTTTGTTCACAGAAATACTTTGGTCTACAGACTTGAAAAAATTAAAAAGTTAACAGGCCTTGATCTTCGTGAATTTGATGATGCCATAGTGTTTAAAGTTGCTCTTATGGTTAAAAAATATCTCGACGCCAAGCCGGTCAAATATTGATCGGCATATCGTCTTTTAAGTGTGGTTTAAAATGATTGAATTTAAAAATGTTACGATGAAATATAAAACGAACGGCGTTATCGCTCTCGACAATGTTAATGTTCGAATTGACGATGGCGAGTTTGTGTTTATTGTTGGTGCCTCCGGAGCCGGAAAAAGCTCTTTCCTCAACGTAATAATGGGTCAGGAAAAGGTTGATGCGGGCTTCGTCAGAGTGGGACCTTATAGCCTTAACGGAATAAGAAAGCGCGATCTTCCTTATCTTCGCCGAATGCTCGGAATTGTTTTTCAGGATTTCAGGCTTATTCCAAAAATGTCGGTTTATGATAACGTTGCTTTCGCCTTGAGAGTTATCGGAATGAACGAAAAGAAGATTACCAAGAGAGTTAAATATGTTCTCAAGCTTGTTGATCTGACCGATAAAACCGATAATTTACCAAATCAGCTTTCAACGGGTGAAAAACAGCGTGTTGCTATTGCAAGAGCGCTCGTTAATAATCCCGGAGTAATAATTGCCGATGAACCTACAGGAAATCTTGATCCGGTTCTTTCTGAGGAAATTATGAGCCTTTTTGATAAAATCAACTCGTTGGGTGCAACTGTTGTTGTCGTTACTCATGACCATGACCTTGTTCGCCGCTTTGATCACAGAGTTGTTACAATTCAAGACGGAAAAATTGTTTCCGACATTCCTTCAAAATCTGGAAATAAGCTTCATTCTTTGCCTTCTGAGGAAAATGGCAGTTCCGATGTTGAAGTTCAGGAAGGCGGTGAAAGCAATGGCTAATAAAAACAGAAGAAGAAAAAGGTCAGGGGGTCTCAACACCAACTACCTTACCAAAATGGGCTTTCATAATCTTGTTGCCAACAGAAGCATGTCGCTTTCATCGGTTAGCGTTTTAACTGCTTGTCTTCTTTTGATCGGAATTTCCTTCATTCTTCTTTTTAACATTCAAAATCTTGTTAAAGATGTTGAAAAACAAAACGTTGTTGTTGCTTTTGTGAAGGCTGATGCTGATGAATTTGCCTTAAACAAGGTCAATACTGACCTTAATCTGATACCCAATGTAACAGAGGTTAAGTTTGTTTCAAAAGAAGAAGCCTTTAAAGATCAGATGCAGGAATTAGGTCTTGAGCAGCAGATGCTTGAAGGTGTAATCGACAATCCTCTTCCTGATGCTTATCAGATAACCGTCAGCAACATTGATCTTTTCAACGAAACACTTGCGGCGATTAAGGCTGTTGAAAATATTGACACAGTCAGAGAAAGCCAGGAAATAGTTAACCAGATTTCCACGTTGCAGGCTTCAATAACGGCAATTTGTCTTATTATGGTTGTTGTTTTGTTGATCGTTTCACTTTTTATAATTGCAAACACAATAAGAATAACAATGGTGGCAAGAAAAATCGATATTCAGGTTATGAAATCTGTTGGTGCAACCAATATGTTCATCTGTTGGCCGTTTATGATTGAAGGTGTTATGATCGGACTGATTTCCGGTGTAATTGCTTTTGGTTTAACTTGCATCGTTGAAAAAACCGAAGGTGAAGCCATAGGCTCGCTGTTTGGTCTTTTCGGAAGTCAGGCAATTGCTCTTTCTGAGCTTCTTCCATATCTGATTGTCGGCTATCTTGTTTCGGGAATTTTCCTCGGTTCCTTCGGAAGTGTTGTTTCTATTCGAAAATATCTTAAAAAAGAGGGTAGCGAAGCCGAAGAGCTTTTATAATTTTAAGGAGGTCAAGAATGAAAAAAATATTAGCACTTGTTTTATCTGTTGCTTTAATATTTACTGCTTTATTCCTTGCGCCGTCTCCTGTTGCAAACGCTGCGACTGAAGAGGAACTTCGTCAGGAAATTGAGCGACTTGACGATGAAATTGATAAAAAAGAAGAGCAACTTGAAGATCTTGCTGATAAAAAAGATCAGCAAAAAGAATATCTCAACACCCTTCAGACAAAGATCGACTCTGTTGAAAAAAAGGTCAGCAATCTTGAAAAACAGATTCAGGTTATTGATAACGAAATTAAAACCTATGAGAATCAGCTTAAACAGCTTGATAATGAAATAGATGTAATTTCAGACGAAATAACCGTTACTGCAAATGAAATAATGATAACACAAAACAATATTTCAAATTCAGAAGATATGCTTGCTGCGAAACTTCGCGCTTCATATATCAACGGAAAAGAATCAACTCTTAAAATTCTGATGAGTTCAAACAGCCTTTCAAGCTTTTTAACAAGGCTTGAAATGATGAAGAGAATGTCTGAAGAAGATAAAAGGGTAATTAACGAATTTAAAGATCAGGTTGTTAAGCTCAGCAAAGCAAAGGTTGAGCTTGAAAAGAAAAAAGAAGAGCTCAACACAAAGCAGCTTTCAGTTGAAGAAATGAAAGCCAAGTCTGTTGAGAAGAAAAAAGAGCTTGTTGTTAAACAAAATGAATATAGCGCTTCTGTAACGGGGCTTGAAGAAGACTATGCAGAAGTTCAGAAGTTCATTGCCGATCTTGACAGAGACAGCGCACTTTATAAAGATTACATTAAAAATCTTGAAGCTGAAAAGTTAGCTGCTGATAAAGAGATTGAAAGAATTATCAGCGAATATCAGGCAACCAGCAAGCCAATGAACGACACAACTCTTCCTGCTGAAAATGCTGATCCCGGTGAAAACGGCGGAAATACGCAGCCCACGAAACCACCCTATACTTCAAATGAATCATGGGCTTGGCCACTTGGTAATGCCAGCACAAAAATCAGCAGCGGCTACGGAAACCGCGACGCTTCTGTTTCAGGTTGGGGTTGGCATGGCGGAATTGATATTGTCGGCAAGGTTTATGGCTATATCTATAACAAACCGATTTATGCTTCAAGAAGCGGAACTGTTATTGCGGCCATCTGGAGCAATTCCGGTTATGGTAACTATGTTGTAATTGACCACGGAGACGGATTTTCAACAGTATATGCCCACTGTAATAGTCTCTCTGTTACAAAGGGACAATATGTAACAAAGGGTCAGCATATTGCTAATGTTGGTTCAACGGGTAATTCAACGGGTAACCATCTTCATTTTGAAGTTCGCTATAACGGAGCTAAACAAGATCCGCTAAACTATGTTAAATATCCTGGTTAATTTTTTGAGGGGTAGAAATCTGCCCCTCTGCTTGTATTTTCTGAAAGGACGGATATTATGAATAAAAAGGTGTCTTTGGGTGTAACAATAGGGCTGATTTGTCTTGCTGTTGCCGTCGCCTCGGCCATAACTATGTCTGCCGTCGGGCTTCAATATAATTCGCTTCTGAAGGGTCTTCCTGAAAAGCTTGAAAGATATGAAATGCTTGACGAAGTTGATAACATAATTAACAATAACTATTACGGCAACAATGAGGCAGATACTCTTGAATTGGCTCTTGCTGAAGGCTATGTTTCCAGCCTTGGAGACGGTTATTCACGTTTTATGACCGCAGAAGAGTATTCGGAATATCTTCTTGAAACAAAAGGCGATATGTCCGGAATAGGAATTGAATATAAAAAAACATCAAAAAGCTATATTCAGATCACCGATGTTCATGTCGGTTCTCCCGCGGAAACGGCAGGTCTTGAAGAGGGAGATCTTATAATTGCCTTTGACGGAATAATGCTCAATGCAAGCAATTACGCTGAAATGGAAGAAAAGCTTGAAGGCGATAAGCTCACATCTGTTAATCTTACATACAGAAGAAGCGGAACCGACACAACGGTTAATGTTGTCAAGGGCTATGAAGCTAAGTCAGTTAAAACCAAAACCTACGGCAATGTGGGATATCTTGAAATATCAGATTTCTATGCTTCAACTGCTTCTTATGTTGAAGAAGCAATGAATTCCTTCATTTCGTCAGGAATTGAAGCGGTGGTTATTGACGTCAGAAAAAACAGCGCAACAAACTATGATGTTGCCATGGAAGTTCTTGATATCTTTGTTCCCATGAATGATTCTTCTGTGCCTGCGGCAACAGTTGTTGACGAAAATCAGAATGTTGTTGCTCAATACACAACTACTGCCGGCGAAATAAATATACCCGTAGCTGTTTTAATAAGCGGAAAAACTCAGGCTGCCGCCGAGCTTTTTGCTTGTAATATGCGTGATTTCGGTAAAGCCGAGCTTGTTGGAACGGCAACTGCCGGAGTTGGACTGAAAAGAGATGTTTTCAGCCTTTCTTCAGGAAATGTAATCTTGCTTTCTGTTGGAATTGTTAATCCATATAGAAGCGAAAGCTTTAATGGCTCCGGCGTTTCTCCTGACCTTGAAGCTGAGCTTGCCGAGAAGGTTAAAAACATTGAGCAAGACAGTCAGTTCCTTGCTGCTGTCGGACTTATTGTTCCGGATTCTCAGTAATATTCTCAAATTTTAAGTGGGTGAGTTTTTTGTCTGTTAAGGTTTCTGTTATTGTTGCAGTTCATAACGACGAACATAGTTTGTCCGGTGCATTGACTGCTCTGAAAAATCAAAGCCTCAAGGATATTGAAATAATTATGGTCGATGCCGCTTCAACCGACGGTTCGCCTGAAATCATGAAAAGCTTTTTGTCCGACAAACGCTTTTCGTTGTTTACCATTGATAAAAACAGCTTTTCAGTTGCCAGAAATCTCGGTATTGAAAAAGCTGTTGGAAAATATATTTCTTTTTGTGATGCCAGCGTAACATTTACAAAAAATTTAATCGAAGGAATGTTTGACTGCGCTGAAAAACGCGGCGCGCAGATGTGTGTTGCGCCTATGGCAAGCTCCGATATTTACGGAAAGCATGAATTTAAAAGCACAGATATTCTTTCTAAAAGAAAGCAGACAAGCAAGTTCGATACTGATTTAATCTGGAATCCGTCAGTAACCAACAAGCTGTTTTTAAGGTCGAAAGTTAAAGAGCTTGATCTTAAGTTCAATGCTTTCGGAAAGGCGAGGGAAGCCGCTTTCTCTCTTCCTTTTGCTTTTGAATGTGATGTAATTGCCTGTTCATCAAAAGGTGCGGCAAGCTTTGCTGTTCCTGTAAAAAACAGCGGCGTTTCCGAGTTCCCCATTGAACACTACTTTGATGCATATTCTTTCATCATTTCAAAAGCAGAAATAGCTTTTGAAAGGGCAATCAGCAATGCTGAGTCAGATTTTGACAGAAAAGAGCTTAAAAAGCTTCGGACCTGCTATATTGATGAAATATTTCTGAAAGAAATAACTGTTCTTTTATATAGCTATTACCGTCATTTCTGGTCTCTCAGCGACGAAGAAATCAAAAAATACAGTGAAACAATCAATTCTTTGTCAGAAAACCTTTCTTCAAGAGGAAGAAAAAATCTTCTTTCAACAAATAAAGATATTTATTTTGACGGAAAACTTATTGACAACAAAGCTGAAATGGCTGCCAATGCCAGAGTAACTGTATGCATTGGTAAAAGCGAAAAACGCGGTCATCTTCATGCTGAAAGGCTTTATATTCAGGTTTCTTCAATTTTTAATCAAACGATGCCATGCTTTGAGCTGTTTGTTGACAGTCGCTTGAAAGAAATTTTCCCTCAGGAATGGATGTCTTATCCTAATGTTAAGTTTATTGAGTCAACTTGTCTCGGTGAGTTTAAAGATGTTGCTCTTGAAAACTGCAAAACCGGCTATATTATGTATCAGGATGGCTTTGCCCGACTTAATCCCAAAATTCTCATGCGTCACTATCTTGCTTTAGCCGGCAGAGAAAAATATGGTTTTACCACATCTCCCATAACGAAATTTGACGGAAAGAAAACGGAAGAATATTCTTTCTCAGACCTTTCTTTCTATTCAGATATGAGTCAGACCAGAGTTAATGATGCAGACAGAACCTTTGTGTTAGATCTTTTCTTCTGCAATAAGCTTTTCAGAACTGCTCATTTAAACGGAATTCATTTTTCGTTCAGTGATAACCCGATTTTTGATATGTATAAGCTTTATGAGCATTCACGCTTTAAAAAGCTTTCTCATCGCGGTTCTTATCTTCCTTATACCCAGGAAGAGGCTCTTGATCTGCTTAAATCACATCAGGAAATGTTACCTCTTGATTGCAAACGGATGTATAAAAACTACAG
Organism: Clostridia bacterium; assembly: GCA_017474045.1. Classification (GTDB taxonomy): domain Bacteria; phylum Bacillota; class Clostridia; order Oscillospirales; family Acutalibacteraceae; genus UBA6857. The sequence goes on from JAFUHX010000072.1 coordinate 7,164, forward strand.
AATTATTTATGCCAGAAGAGTTATTCTTAAGAAGAAAAAAGACAATTTTATCAAGCTTCTGAAGAGTCTGAAAAAAAGAACAATTTCATTTCTTTCGTTGCTTTTCGGCTATCTTTTCAGAATGATGAAAATTCAGGAAAGAGTCTTTTTCTACACCATAAGAAGCGACGGAAAACTTCTTGAAAATATTCGCTATGTTTATGATAATTGCGATTGCAAAAAGGCTGTTTTTGCAAAAATGCTTCCTCATTCTCTGAAAGATATTTTTGTTGTCCGTTACTATATGCTGACAAGCCGTGTTATTGTAACTGATGACTATATGAAATATCTCAGAACTGTCAGACTCAGAGAAGGTCAGAAGGTTGTTCAGCTCTGGCATGCAAGCGGTGCATTCAAACGCTTTGGATTAGATGCACCTTCGCGTCTCAGTCGCCTTGAAGAGTTCAATACCCATTCTCAATATAGTGATGTTTGCGTTTCATCAGAATATGTTCGCCAATTCTATGCTCACGCTTTCGGTATTGATCTGGAAATCGTTAAGCCTCTCGGTTCACCGAGGACTGATTTTCTTGTTAATAGCGAGTTGAGAAAAGAAGATAAGAAACAAATAATTTCAAGGCACCCGCTTTTGAAAGATAAAAAAGTTTATGTTTATTTTCCAACCTTCAGAGAAAACGACGGAATTGTTTCTGAGTTCGATCCTAAAATTGATTGGGAAAAGCTTAATGATGAGCTTGACGATGATGAAGTTTTCATTGTCAGCCGCCATCCTGTTATGAAATCCGAATATTTTAAAAATACCTATTTTTCAAGAGTGAAAGACTATACTTTTGAGCCGACTCCGGCGCTTTTGTCTGTTGCCGATGTTGTAATTACAGATTATTCATCAGTAATTTTCGACGCCTCGCTTCTTAACACAAAAATGCTTTTCTATTGTCCTGATTACAGCGAATATGAAAGAGAGTTTTATCTTAATTATGAAAGAGATCTTCCCGGAGACAAGGTTTATGATTCAAGTGAACTTCTTTTGAAAGCAAGAGAAGCTCTGAGAGAAGAAACCAACACCGAAAAAATGAAGATTTTCAGAGAAAAAGAAGTTGGATCTTGCGACGGAAAATCAACTGAAAGAGTAGTTAAGCTTATAAAAAGTTATTTAAAATAAAAATTTAATAAAAAATGCCTGAAAAAGTTTAACATTTTTTCAGGCATTTTTCAGACCTCATTTTACCGATTATAAAAGCCGAAATTATGTCAAAATTATAATTGCGGCAATGATCGCGTGGAGGTGAAATATGAAAAAAACGATTTATAAAATCAAAATTTTTCTTTTTGTTTTAACCTTTGGACTTTTAGGTGTTTTGATATATTCATTTTTTTCCGTACCTGATGAAATATGCAAGGTTCCGGAAGAAAACGTTAAAATCAATTCAATTTACTCATTGAGTGTTCTGTCCGAAGAAACAGCAGAAATAGATGCAAAAACCATAAATAATTTGGGTGAATACAAAGCCGAAGTCAGTCTTTTTAAGTCGATTCCCATAAAAAGCATTAATTTAAAGGTTTCGAATCGAAAATATGTTGTTGTTTCAGGAGAAATTTTTGGTTTAAGAATGTTTACTGAGGGTGTAATTATTGTTGAAACCGAGGGTGTGTTAACAGAGTTTGGTGAAAGAAATCCTGCCAAGGAAGCCGGTCTTGTTGAAGGTGATATTATCCTTAAGGTAAATGATATTAAAATTATATCTTGTCTTCAATTAACAGAAATTTTTTCAAAGCTTCAAGGTGAATCCTTTAAACTCACCTATAAGCATGACGGAAAAGAAAATACAACAGATTTTTCTTTAGCTCTCAGCAAGCAAGACCAAAAATATATGGCGGGACTCTGGATAAAAGACAGCGCGGCGGGAATAGGAACAATGACTTTTTTTGATGTACAAAGCGGAATGTTTGGTGGCCTCGGGCACGCCGTTTGTGATGTTGACACCGGAAAAGTTCTTCCTCTTTATAACGGTGATATTGTTGAAGCGAAAATTAATGGCTGTTACAAAGGAAAACCCGGGCAAGCAGGAGAGCTTTGCGGAACCTTTTGCGGTGAATCAATGGGTAGCTTAGATAAAAACAGCGATTGCGGTGTTTTTGGGTTTCTTTTTAAAACAGACAAAAACGTAGCTTTAACTCCTGTTGCTCTGAAAAATGAGGTTGAAGAGGGTGAAGCCTATATAATTTCAACAGTTGATTCAGGTGAGCCTGAAAAGTTCTCTGTTAAAATTGAAAAAATTGATTTTGATGATAATCAATATCGAAATTTCGTAATCAAAGTAACTGATAAAGCTCTGATTGAAAAAACGGGCGGAATTGTTCAGGGAATGTCGGGGTCACCGATTATTCAAGACGGAAAGCTCGTCGGTGCAGTGACGCATGTGCTTGTTAATGACCCTACACGTGGGTATGGAATCTTTATTGAGAACATGTTGGAGGCAACAAATACTGTAGCAGAAGAACAACAAATGAAAGAAGCATCCTAATCGTAAGGCGGGGGCAGGGCTCCCGCCTTCTTGTTTTTCTGGAATCGTTATGGTATAATTACTGAAAGGCGGTGATTTCTTGAAACTAATAGATGTTAAAAAGTTATTGGATGATAACGGTTATAAATATACACAGACCATAGTGTCAAGCCGAGCAGAATTTTATCGACAAAAAGGTTTTAACCCATCTGAAGAGGCGGGCGCATTTGTTTTGTTATCTATCCCAAATCCAAATCACCAAATAGATATTCAAATCATATTTAACGATGCGACAGAAAATTCTGATTTTAGTGATTTAGAATTTGGTGGCTATTGGTATGAATTGTTTGATTGTGAAGAAAACTGCGTTGCACAAGAGCTGCTCACCGAAATTCAGAGAATTATAAACGGAAACACACATATTATTTTTGCTAGTACGGTCAAAAAAGGAATGCATTGGCGTTGGGATGGCAAGTATGATGATTTGCCGGATGCAGAAATGAACAGTATGGATGCATTTCATAAAACCGTGAAAAAAATCAAATCCCCTAAAAGTTGGTGGAGGAGATTAACCAGAAGAACAGATATGTATGAAATCTTCAATTGGACAAGTTATGAGAAAATTGTCAAATAAACAATCGTTGCAATACAGGGGTGAGATGATATGAAAATCAAAGGTTACAGTTTTAAATGCGAGAACCCGTTTTTCGTGTATTTCAAAAAGCATTATTGCCCTCAATGTAATAGTAAATTGCTCCGTCAAAAAGTTTCACGAATTATCAACTCCGATTCTGAAGAAGCCAAAAACTATGATTTTGAAGTGGATGATATTACTGTTAAAGGAAACATGAAGTTTACCCATATAGAATTTCTTTGTCCTTTCTGTCAAAAGTATTACACTGTAAAAGAAACAAAGGAAAATGATTTTCTGATTGAAAGGTGGAAGTAAAAGGAATGCGTAAGAGAGGATTGACTCCGGCACAAAAAGAGTATAGACGCTTTGATGTGCGCAGAGGGACAACAATTAAAATACTAGTCATTTTTCTTGTTGCAATTCTTGTTTGTTTTATCGCTGCTTTTCAGTTTGTTGATGAAAATCCTACACCCACTTTGATTTTCTTTGGCATACTGATCGTGTACACCGTTGTTGCAATTATTGTCTGTAAGCATTTAGCGAACAAACATGGCGAATTGTACGTAGCTGCATATGGCAACGATACAGTTATTATCCGCAATGGATTATTTGGTGAACTTTGGCAAGAGTTTGAGTGGAATCAATACGAAGGATTATCAGACGGAAAAGTAGTTTTCGCAGAAACGCACAACAATACCATTGACCTGCAGATTATCCGTAACAAACATGAGTTTTGTATCGAGGTAAATTGCGAATGCATTTATATGATATGTGATGAAGAAACCGATACGCCCATCGAAAAAGAAGTCCCTCTTTCTGAACTGAAAGATGTTGGAGATTTCTTCTTGACTGTTCGTGGTTTTGTCGAGGAAAATTCTTAACTAACAATCACATTTTTTGTTGGTCCTAATATAACACACTCCATAAAAAAATAACGCCCTATCATACAAGGAAATCGTGCCGATTTGGTGCGATTACTTTGTATTTAAGGGAAAGTTTTGAAAACTCGTAATATAAAAATGTGTTGGTCCATATTGACACGTGCGTGAGTGGCAGTCCGATTCTCCAGAACGGAAAATTGATTGGTGCCGTTACCCATGTTCTTGTCAACGATCCCACCAAAGGCTACGGAATTTTTATTGATAATATGCTTAATAATGCGCAGTTTTCAGATAGAGGCTATTCAAAGAAAAGTGCATCATAAAAAATACGGTTTATCATAACCGTATTTTTTTGTTGAAAAAATTCGCTTTAACAAAACTTAAACATTTTTCAAAAAATTCAAAAACAATCGGATACTATAATGCAATCACAAAATAAAACAAAAAGAAATCGGTTGTAAAAAGCACCTATCTGTGTTAGAATCATGAAAGTAGGTGGGTGATTTTATGAAAAATCAGTTGGATTTCAAAAGAACAAAAATTGCGTGTTATTTAAATAATCTTTCAATGTCTGCTGTAGGAACAATGTCTCCTATTTTGTTTGTGACTTTTCGTGAGCTATATGATATTTCATATACTCTCCTGGGTACGTTGGTGCTGATTAACTTTTGCACTCAGCTATTGATTGATTTGGTTTTTTCCTTCTTTTCCAATAGATTTAATATCAAAAAAACTGTCAGATTAATGCCTGTAATAACTGCCGTCGGAATGATTATTTACGCTGTAATGCCGGCTGTTTTTCCGGAGAGCGCATATTTGTGGCTGAGCTTCGGAACAGTTTTGTTTTCTGTTTCTGCCGGTCTTAATGAGGTTTTAACCAGTCCGATAATTGGCGCAATCCCTTCAGATGATCCCGACAGAGAAATGAGCAAGCTTCATTCGGTCTATGCATGGGGTGTTGTTGGCTTTGTGATAATAAGTACGCTGTTTTTAAAGCTGTTTAAAACGTCTAATTGGAGTTTTCTTGTAATTTTCTGGAGCTTAGTTCCGTTTTTAACAGCCTTTTTGTTTTTGAAAGCACCGATTCCTGAAATCGAGAAAGGCTTTGTTTTAAACAATGGCGAAAAAGTTAAGCATTGTTTTGAAACGGGACTTTTTGTTGCTTGTATATTTTTCGGTGGTGCTGCTGAATGTACAATGACACAATGGATTTCGAGCTTTATCGAAAATGCGCTTCATATTCCCAAAATATTTGGTGATGTTTTTGGCGTTGCTTTTTTTGCTTCTTTGCTTGGTCTTGGCAGAACACTATATTCAAAAATAGGAAAGAACATTTCATCTGTTATGCTTTTCTGTATGGGCGGGGCTTTTATCTGCTATCTCGTTGCTGCTCTTTCACCCAATCCGATTTCAGCTTTGATTGCCTGCTCTTTAACAGGTTTATGCACCTCAATGCTTTGGCCGGGAAGTATTATCTGGATGGGAGAGCGAGTTCCAAAAGCAGGCGTAACAGCTTTTGCTTTGCTTGCAGCCGGCGGAGATCTTGGTGCCTCAATTTCTCCTCAGTTGGTTGGAATAATCTGCGATGTTGTTGAAAAGAGTGAGTTCGCCCTCAATCTTTCAACGAAGGTTAATCTCTCTACTGAGCAGATAGCAATGAAAAGTGCAATTTTGTTTTCTTCTTTGTTTGCCTTAACAGGTTTTATTCTTGTTTTGTTTATGAAGTCCTATTTTAAAAAAAGAGCGTTAAAAAATAGCATAGCTGTATAAATGAGATGAATAAAAAATGAGCAAGATGTCTTGCTCATTTTTTATTCAATTAATTATAATTCTGTTTGTCTGTAAACAGGCATATCTCTGTAGAAAAGATCGAAAGGCTCTGAAACGCCGCCGTTCATCTGAATGAAAAGTCTTGCAAAAGAGGGGAAGATAAGGAAGGGAACATCTTTGTCTGCTCCTGCATTCCAGCCAAGAGCTGCAAAATAATAGCAGTTTGCAATGGGGTTCCATGTGTTATAGTTTTTAATTTTGTTTGTAACATTGCTAAGCTCTTCTTGAGTAAGCTCGGTTGAAACACCTTTGAGTGAATGATAATGCTTAAGGTCAGATTCAAGATTATAATAAACACCGGCTCCTCTCGGGCCCTCGGTGCCGAAGCAACCAACAGAAACAATGTCATATCCCGGAACAGTATATCTTCCAACCTTTATCGGTTCGTCGGTAAGGTTTTCGAAATAAAGAAAAATATGACCGATTCCGGTGTTTTTGTTAATTTCTGAACAAAGCCACATTCTTGCAACTTCCTCATCATTTGCAGCTGATGCCGAAAAAGCCGTAGCAGAGAAAAGCATTACAATGCAAATTAAAAGCGCTAAAATTCTTTTTGATTTCAAATTTTTCATGTTTTATTCTCCTTTGATTTAATAAGTTCCTTTTAATAAGTTCATTTTAAAAGGAGAATATAAAGAAACTATTAACGATATATAAATTTTTAATCAAGAACATAAAGGCCTGATTGAAGCCAAACAAATTCTTTTCCCATAACGTTAATGTATTTATAAACTTTTTCAGTGAAAACACGATAGTCTCTGACCGAATTGGTCTGAGTGTTGAGAGTTCTGATTTTTCTTGAAGCCTGGTTGCAAACATAAATATTGCTTCCGATAAGCGTAAGAGCGCAGGGCTTTTCAAAAGCGGTTGTGTCACCGCCGCCGACACGAAGAAGAATTCTTCCTTCTCTGGGAGAATATTTGATAATGGCGTTTTCATTGGGAACGGCGCACCAGATGTATTGCTCATCAACTGCAATGTCACAAACGCTCGAACCGTGATAGGTCAGCTGAGAAGAGACATTAATGCTTCCGTCGTTGTTAAAGATATTGTATTCTCCGTTGGGGTAGATTGCCATGATTTTTCCGTCAGACAAAAATCCGGCGTCGCAAGAAACATAATCACCAAGCTGCTTAGCGATTTCTTCATATTCATAGCCAAATTTAATCTTAAGAAAAACCGATTTTTTAATTCTTGTGAATTTATCGTTAACTGCGTCGTAGCCATAGAAATTGGCAACGACCTTGCCTTCGCCGTTAAGAGCTTTGGTTGCAAAAACAAAACCTTTTTTGAAGGTTGTAATATTTAAAATTTCGCCTGAAAAAATGCTTTCCATAAAAAAATACCTCTTTATTTGAGTTTCAGCAGAACGCTGTTGGTTATTTACACACATAATATAATACAATATAAGTTAAAACAGGTCAAGTATTAATTTGCCGTTATTGGAAAAAATATTTCATAAAAAGGCAAAAAATAAAATACAAAGGCTGAAATAATCATCTATATATTGACAAATTGAAAGGATTAAAGTAAAATAAAAATGCTTTGAATCCAAAAGGGTTCCTGATGAGATATTTAACGGAGAATTGAGAGAGAAATGATTTCGTTAGGGCGACAGATACGGCTTGAGTTTTCAGGCTTAATTATTTTTCTCCCTAAGCATTTCGGCAAAAGCCGCCTGAAATGCAGTTTGAGTCTTTTCTCTTTTTTTGTTATATTTTGTCAGTCAGCTGATAGGAGGAAATTAATATGGCGGGAAAGTATATTTTAGCTCTCGACCAAGGAACAACAAGCTCAAGAGCCATTGTTTTCGACAAGAAAGGAAACATTATTTCGAAGGCTCAGAATGAATTTGACCAGATTTATCCCAAGGCAGGTTGGGTTGAGCATGATCCGTTGAAAATTCTTTACAGTCAGATCACCTCAATCACATCAGTTCTCAATTCCGGCAAATTAAACGCAAAAGATATTGCCGGAATCGGAATTACCAACCAGCGTGAAACAACAATTCTGTGGGACCGCGCTACCGGTAAGCCTATTTATAATGCAATTGTCTGGCAGTGCAGAAGAACTGCAGATATGTGTGAAAAAATCAAGCTTGACAAAGAGCTTTGCGACTATATTACTGCTCACACAGGCTTAATTATTGACGCTTATTTTTCAGCAACAAAAATCAAGTGGATTCTTGATAATGTTCCCGGAGCAAAAGCCCTCGCTGATGCCGGTCAGCTCCTTTTCGGAACAGTTGAAACATGGCTTATCTGGAATCTTACAGGCGGAAGAGTTCATGTAACTGATTATTCAAACGCTTCAAGAACAATGCTTTTTGATGTTGATAAGCTTTGTTGGGACGAATACCTTTGTGAAAAGCTCGGTGTTCCCATGAACATTCTTCCCACACCCGTTCCCTCAAGCCAGGTTTACGGCTGGGTTTCAAGCGGAATTATCGGCATCGAAGAACTTGAAGGAGTGCCCATTTGCGGTGCAATAGGCGACCAACCCTCAGCTCTTTTCGGCCAGGCTTGCTTCAATCCCGGAATGGCTAAAAATACATACGGAACAGGTTGCTTCCTTCTTATGAATACCGGTGAGAACCGTGTTGTTTCTAATAATAATCTTTTAACAGGTGTTGCCTGGAGTCTCGGCGGAAAAACAACCTATTCAATCGAGGGTAGTGCTTTTAATGCCGGTTCTGTTATTAAGTGGCTTCGTGATGAAGTTCAGCTTATTGACAGTCCCAAGCGTTGCGACGAGCTTGCTGCTTCTGTTCCTGATGCAAATGGTTGCTATCTTGTTCCCGCTTTCACGGGTCTTGGCGCTCCTTATTGGGATATGTATGCAAGAGGTTGCATTGTCGGTCTGACCCGTGGTGTCAACCGTGCCCATATTTCAAGAGCTGTTCTTGAAAGCATCACATATCAGATGACAGATCTGCTTGAAGCAATGAGCGCTGACTCAGGAATTGAAATTTCAGACCTGAGAGTTGACGGCGGCGCAAGTGTCAGCAACATTATGATGCAGATTCAGGCTGACTTTGCCAGAACAAAGGTTAACCGTCCCAAAACTGTTGAAACAACGGCTCTTGGTGCAGCATATCTTGCCGGTCTTGCAGTTGGCGTTTGGGAAAACCTTGAAGACATTGAAAACAACCGCGAGGTTGACAAAATCTTTGAGCCGGTAATGTCTCTTGAAGAAAGAAACAGACTTTATGCCGGTTGGAAGCGCGCTGTTGAAAGATCAATGAATTGGGTTGATAAGGAATAAAAATATAAGTTCCTTTCAAATATATATAATAGGACAAATGTCCGAATAAATAATTTTAAGGAGTGTATAAAAAATGCCTAAAATGATCCTTGACTGGAAAACCACACATGACTTTATTAAAGATGCATTTATCGGTTCAGGCGTTCCTGCTGATGAAGCAGAAATCGTAACAGACGTTATTCTTGAATCCGACAGAAGAGGTATTGAATCTCACGGTTGCAACCGCTTCAAGCCTGTTTATATCGACAGAATCAAGGCCGGTATTCAGTTCCCCACAACCAACTTTGAAATTCTCAAAGAAACCGAAACAACAGCAGTTGTTGACGGACATCACGGTATGGGTCAGGTTATTGGCTATAAAGCAATGAGCATGGCTATTGAAAAGGCTAAGAAATACGGTATGGGTATGGTTGCAGTTCGTAATTCAACTCACTATGGTATTGCTGGTTACTATACATCAATGGCAACAAAGGCAGGCTGCATCGGCATGACCGGAACAAATGCCCGTCCCTCAGTTGCTCCCACCCATGGTGTTCAGGGTATGTTCGGAACAAACCCCTTCACCCTTGGTGTTCCCACAGATGAAGAATTCGACTTTAACTTTGACTGTGCAACTTCAATCACACAAAACGGTAAGGTTGAATATTATGAAAGAATCGGTGAAGAAATTCATCCCGGAACTGTTATCGATATCGACGGCAACCCCGTTGAAGGCGATGCAGGTGTAGCACTTAAGAAAATCCGTCAGGGAACAGCTGCTCTCACAACTCTCGGTGGTATCGGTGAAGCACTCGGCGGCTACAAGGGTTATGGCTTTGCCATGTTTGTTGAATTCCTTTCTTCAATTCTTCAGGATGGTGCATTCGGTAAAGATCTTGACGGCAAAGACGAAAACGGCAATATTCGCCCCTATCAGCTTGGTCATTTCTTTATTGCAATTGACACAAACCACTTCCTTGGCGAAGATATCTGTCGCAAAAAGGCAGGCGATATCATCCGCAACATCCGCGCTTCAAAGAAAGCTCCCGGTGCTGAAAGAATCTACACAGCCGGCGAAAAAGAATATGAAATCTGGCTTCAGAGAAAAGACAGCGGTGTGCCCATTAATGAATCTGTTCAGGCTGAAATGTCAAAAGTTCGTGACGACCTTGGTCTTGACTACAAATTCCCCTGGGATTAATTTAAAACCTAATACCTCAAAGACCGGCTTTTCAGAGCCGGTCTTTTGATATTGCATTTTAAAAATTAATATGATATAATTTTTCCGAAAAAGAAACGAGGAGGAAAAATGAATGAAAACAGCCAAAAGAATAGTTTCTGTGTTCATGATAATTCTGACTATTGCAACCTCAGTTCCGGTGAGCACCTTTGCCGCAAACGGTGAGGACTAC
>JAFUHX010000006.1 GCA_017474045.1 Clostridia bacterium
AAAAATCTCGGGTTCCTTTTCTATATCGTTGTTTAATTTTCAATGTTCTCTCTCCACGCTCTCTCGCGGACAGCTCAAAGAGTATATCATATCTCTATACCCTCTGTCAACCCCTTTTCTAAACTTTTTTGAAAATTTTTCTTTTTTCTTTTCAGTCTCTTTTCAGGGCTCTCTGTTTCGGTACCCCCAAAACAGTAGCGTTATTCTATCACCTCTTTTCAGCTTTGTCAACCGATTTCAGACAAAAAATTTATCTTTTTTCGCCTTTTCGCACACTTCGCCGAGTGTTTTTGAATGTTTTCTTAATTTATATACCATATCTTGTGTTTTATCTTTTAATACTCTCTCTTTTCCTATATGTTGACCAATAATTTAAAACGTATTAACAGTATTTTCTTATTTAAGCTAATTTAATATTCACACATAATAAAAATTGTGATATAATAGTTATAAAAGTGGCAATCTGCGGTTGGCAGATACACTTATTATCCGTAAAGGAGGCTGGGAGTATCCCAATATTATTATGAAAATTGTTATTCTAACAGCATTAGGCGTTGGAGGGGCAACCATTGTCGGATCGCTTTTCGGATTTGCTTTCAAAAAAGCCTCTCATAAATTCAGTGATATTGTTCTTTCTTTTGCAGCAGGAGTAATGCTGGCAGCTTCTGTTCTTGGGCTTATTTTGCCGTCACTTGAATACGGAGGAAGGTTTGCACTTATAATTACCGTTGCCGGAATTTTTGTGGGTGCGATGTGTCTTAATATAATAGATAAGTTCGTTCCCCATCTTCACCGTTTTGTTGACATGGAAGACGAGGAACACAGAAACAACGAAAATCTTGACAAGGTTCTTCTCTTTGTTACCGCCATTGCAATTCACAATCTGCCGGAAGGAATTGCTGCCGGTGTTGGCTTCGGTTCAGGCAACACCACCGATGCTCTTCTTATTGCCGGAGGAATTGCTCTTCAGAATATTCCTGAAGGTATGGTCATAATCGGTCCTATGCTTGCGGCAGGCATTTCTCCTATGCGCACATTTTTAGCCGCAATGGCAACCGGACTTATTGAAGTATTAGGAACGCTTCTTGGCTATTTTGCTATTTCAATCGCCTCGGCAATTTTACCCTTTGCTCTCGCTTTTGCCGGAGGAACCATGCTTTATGTTATAAGCGACGAGATGATTCCTGAAACTCACGCCCACGGAAGTCAGCGCGCAGCAACATATTCTCTTCTTGCAGGCTTTTGTTTAATGCTGATTTTTGATGTTTTGCTTGCGTAAATCATTATATAATGAAAAGACACAATTTTAAGCTTAATATTTAAACCACCGATATGAAGCATCGGTGGTTTTTAAGTTAAATTCTTTAATCAGTCATCTTCTTTTATAAAAAGTGACTTTATAAAATCTTTTGTAACAAAGCGTTTATAATGATTAATCAGGTCTATTGCTTTTCTATATGCAAGAGGATCCCATTTTGAGCTTTCAGTCATAACAATTCCCTTTGAAGCAAGATAAGCTCTCTTTGCCTCACAGTTTTTCTTGAAAAGACGATAGTTTTTGTTTTCTTCTGTTGTCCAGCCCGTTTCTGCAACCGCCATCATTCTCGGGAAACACATTTGGCAAAGCTTTTCAAAATCTTCAACAAACTCTGTCCAGATAGGTGTTTCAACACCGATTACATTTGCCCTGCCCTTTTCGTTAAGCCCTTCAATATAAGGATTAAAGGTATAAGTTTTTTTGAGGGGAGTCATTCCGTACGGATAATCAAGATAATAATGATAGAAATCTTCAATTATAAGCTTTCCGCCCTCATTGGCAAAAGGTTCGCATTTATGAGTCTTATCCATCCAATCGGAAACAATAACACTTTTTGAAAGCATATCGGAATTAAGGCTTTCATTCCAGGCAATTGCTTTTTTTCCCTTGCTTTCAACAAAGCTGACTATTCGGTTAACAAAATAGCCCTGAAGCTTTTCGCTGTCAGCAAGATTTTCTTCTTTAATTCGTTTCTGACAATGAGGACAGCTGTCCCAGCGTTTTTTCGGAGCCTCGTCACCGCCGATATGGAAATATTCGCAGGGGAAAAGCTCCATAACCTCCTCAAGAAGTCTGAAACAAAAATCAAAGGTTTCTTCTTTTCCGGCACACATTATATCTTCATGAATACCCGGTCTGGTTTCAACCTCAATTTTTTCTCCTCTGCAAGAAAGCTCAGGATAGGTTGCAAGAATTGCTTTAGTGTGGCCGGGCATATCAATTTCGGGAATGACCTCGATGAAACGTTCCTTACAAAAAGCAACAACATCTTTAATTTCTTCTTTTGTATAAAAGCCACCGTATTTTTCGGTATTTTTATTTCCGAAGCCCCAACCGTTTCTGAAGGAGCCCACAACATTAAGCTCCGGAAAGCTATGGCTTTCAATTCTGAAGCCCTGATCGTCACAAAGATGCCAATGAAAATAATTAAACTTCAATTCAGACGCCGCCTGAATATAGGTTTTTATTTCGTCAATAGTTTGCATGTGTCTTGCGCTGTCTATCATAAAAGCACGATAAGAAAATCTGGGGAAGTCGGTAATTTTCAGACAAGGAACAAAACCGCTTTCATCTTTCAGCTGACGAAGAGTTACAATAGCATAATGCTTTGCTTTTTCGGTTTTTGCAGTAACTGTTATTCTTTCTTTGGTTATTTCTATTTCATAGGTTTCATCAAGAAAGCTATTGTTTGTTTTGAAAATAATCTTTTCTTCATTAAGCTTGGTTTTTCCCGAATATTCTTTTATAAAATTAGGCTTTGGAATTATATTAAGCATTTTTTCTTTCCTCCCTGAGTTATTTACCGTTATATTATATGACAAACAAAATTCTTTTTCAATAGAGATTGCTTTTTTTCATATCAGCCGCAGCTTTAAAATATAAATTCAATAAAAACGAAAGGTCGGTTTTTATGAATTTTAAAGTTATTGCCGGAACGGTTTGCGCTGTCGGGATGTTTTTATTCGGAATAGACCTGATGGGAAGCTCTCTTGAAAAATGTTGCTCAGACAAAATGAAAAAAATTCTTTCTGCCTGCACTAAAACAACCTTTACGGGCATGCTTTCAGGTCTGATTGTTACCGGTATTATTCAATCCTCCTCGGCAACAACGGTTATGGCGGTTAGCTTTGTTGACAGCGGTTTGATTTCGCTTCTTCAGGCTATCGGCATTATTATGGGTGCCAATATCGGAACAACCGTTACAAGCCTTCTGATTGCAATAAACTTTTCTTCTGTTGCTCCGTTGGCTGTTTTTATCGGAACGGCAATGAAAATGTTTTCAAAAAAAGAGAAAACGCAATATGCCGGACTGGTTATTGCCGGCTTTGGCTTTTTGTTTGTTGCCATGAGCTCAATGAGTGAATATCTTTCTTTTTTAAAAGAGAGTCAGTCAACCTTAAATTTTCTCTCAGCCTCAACGGGAAGAATAGCAAGCATTTTTATCGGCTTCGTTATAACAGCAATTATGCAAAGTTCTTCAGCAACTGTCGGAGTCTTGCAATCGGCAGCGGCAAGCGGACTTGTTTCAACACAAAACGCAATTTATATTCTTTTTGGTCAGAATATCGGCGCAGTTATTCCAACACTTCTTTCCTCTGTTAACACAAGCAAGGACGCAAAAAGAGTTGCAATTGTTCATCTTCTTTTCAATACTATCGGAACACTTGTTTTTATTGTTATCTGCGAAATCACTCCGTATCTTGTTTTTCTTGATAAAATTGAGAACCCCACTTTGAGAGTCAGCGTTGCCCACATTGTTTTCAACAGCCTTTCAACAGCTTTGCTTCTTCCCTTCGGAAAACAGCTGGCTAAGCTTTCTGAGATTGTTATTCCGGAAAGAAAAAGAGGTTAAGCTAATTTTTCATCTGTTCTTGTGTTTTTTTTGTTATTGTGTTAGAATTAACCGATATAAAATAACGGATGTGATTTTGTGGTAAAACTGACTGTTGAACCCATGACAGAAAACCATATTTCAGCCCTTTCTGAAATTGAAAGAGAATGCTTTTCAAAGCCTTGGTCAGAAAACGCCTTAAAGGCTGAGCTTTCAAACGAAACCTCATTCTTTTTTGTGGCTGAAAAAAACGAAACGGTTTGCGGCTATATCGGTTCACATATTGTTCTTGATGAATGTTATATAGCCAACGTTGCCGTTTTGCCGGACTTCAGAAAAAGCGGTGTTGCTTCAGCTCTTATTGAAGCTCTTTTGGAAAAAGCCACGGAAAAAGATTGCCTTTTTGTTTCTCTTGAGGTCAGAAAAAGCAATAGCGCGGCAATTTCACTTTATAATAAATTTGGCTTTTCTCTTTGCGGTGAAAGAAAGAATTTCTATAGCGAACCCACAGAAAACGCCTATATAATGACTAAAAAATTAAAAGACTGAAAGGACTCAGATTATGAAAATTCTTGCTATTGAGTCTTCCTGCGACGAAACAGCCGCCGCCGTTGTTGAAAACGGAAGAGTGGTTCTTTCAAGCAAAATTGCTTCGCAGGTTGAAGAACATAAGATTTATGGAGGAGTTGTTCCTGAAATTGCTTCAAGACGCCACGCAGAAGCCATTTCGGGAATTGTTGACGCCGCCCTTGAAGAAGCCGGTGTTACTCTTGACGATATTGATGCCGTTGCCGTAACCTACGCCCCCGGACTCATCGGAGCGCTTCTTGTGGGTGTTAACTATGCCAAGGCGCTGGCATATTCAAAAAATCTCAAGCTCATTCCCGTTCATCACCTTCGTTCACATATTGCGGCAAACTACATTACCTTTCCCGAGCTGAAGCCGCCGTTTTTTTGTTTAATCGTCAGCGGAGGTCACAGTCATCTCGTTGAAGTTAAGGACTACACCGATTTCAGAATAATCGGAAAAACAAGAGACGACGCCGCAGGCGAAGCGCTTGACAAAGCGGCAAGAAGCATGGGGCTCTCCTACCCCGGCGGACTTAATTTAGACAGAGAGGCAAAAAACGGCGACAAAAATGCTTTTAAGTTTCCACGTCCAAGAGTTCAGGACGCCCCCTATGACTTCAGCTTTTCAGGACTCAAAACCTCTGTTATTAACACAATTCACAACGCAAAACAAAAAGGCGAAGAAATCAATGTTGCCGATCTGGGCGCTTCTTTTTTAAATGCTGTTACCTCTTTTCTTTGCGACAACACAGAAAAAGCCGCAAAAGACTTTGGCCACACTAAAATTGTTCTTGCCGGAGGAGTCAGTGCCAACAGCGTTCTGAGAGAAAAAATGGAAGCGCTTTGCAAAAAGAATAACTGGGAGCTTTATCTTCCCCGTCTTGACCTTTGCGGAGACAATGCGGCAATGGTTGGCGCTCAGGCATATTATGAATTTTTAAGCGGTAACACCGCCGACCTTTCTCTTAATGCCTTTGCAACAATGCCTATTGATGATATTACCGTTTAAAAAAGCTTTTTAGAAGAATCACCGATAACGCCGGAGCATTATCGGTGATTTTTTATTCACTTTAAGTCAGACTTCCTTCTTGTCTGAAAGCTTATTGTGCAACCTGCATATTGGAAACGAAGCCTGACCACTTGGCTGTGTTTGCCGCAAGGTCATAAATTTCCTGAGTTACCAACATTTTGGTTGTTGAAGGAATGTTTGAAAATGCATCGCTGTATTCAAGAGTCGGCAAATCAGTCCATGATGAAAAATCATACTGAACCATTGACAAGCACTTATAAAAGGCTGCACTTCCGATAAAGCTTACGCTGTCGGGAATGGTAACATTTTTTAAAACAGCACAATAGAAAGAAGATTTTTCTATCGTTGAAGTTCCGTCGGGAACAGCATAGCTTTCAAGAGGGCTTCCCACAGGAAACTTAATGAGCACTGTTTTTGTTTTGTTAAACAACACTCCGTATTCGTCATTTGAAAGATATGGATTGTTTTCGTCAACAGTAATTTCTGCAAGACTTGGCGTATCATAAATCCATTGGCTTGTTAATGTTGGAACCGACTTTCCTAAATGGATGCTTTTAAGAGCAGGACACTTATAAACCAAATAATTTTCTACTACAGAAACATCATCTCCGAGGCGAATGCTTTCAAGGTTCTGAAGCTTATTGAATAAATAAAGTCCCGTAGCTGTGATTCCGCTTTCAACAACGGCACTGATAATCTTATCTTTATAATCATAAAAACTGAGACTGGGCGTAAAGCTGTTTTCTTCAATTTCGCCTTCGCCGCTGATTGTCAGAACACCGCTTTCAAGGTCTAAAGACCAATATACGCCTTCTCCGCAGGTTCCTGAAGGCATTTTGAAAACAGCGTGGTAATCTGTGTCTCCTTCAATAGCAACAAGCTCCTTATCCCAGCTGACAAAAGGATAGTTTTCAGGGTCAGAAACAGCGGTATATTGAGGTGTTTCGCCCTCATACTGAGCAACACTTCCATATTCTACCAAGGAGGTCTGAAGAAGCGTTTCACCGTTATAGAAATTAACAGTATATTTTCTGGCTTTTTCAGAGAACACAGCATGAATTTCGCT
The DNA here is from genome assembly GCA_017474045.1 of Clostridia bacterium. Lineage (GTDB taxonomy): Bacteria > Bacillota > Clostridia > Oscillospirales > Acutalibacteraceae > UBA6857. The sequence continues at coordinate 6,536 of JAFUHX010000006.1, forward strand.
GACCCCTTCTATTTTTTCAAGGCTTTCTTGCCAGCCGCTGAAGCTATATTCCAACGCCTGAGTGCTTTCTTTCTGAGGCTCAGAAATATAACCTGCGGCAACCGGCTCTGTTGCGTCTGCTCCAAAGGCAACATATTGGGTGTGAATTACCTCATCTTCATTATAAAAACGAACAGCATAAAGTGTTTCATACTCAGCAACATAAGTCAGGTTTTTATTAACTTTTTCATCTAACTCGCCAAAAGAAACAAACAGATAGGAATAATCTTCAGTTGCTTCTTTTTTGGGAGCTTCAATAAGCTTTTCTGCTACCGGATCAATAACGGCTTCGCCCTCAGAAGCGCAGTAGCTATAGAGAAGGCTTCCGTCTTCATTAAGATAGCGAATCAGATATTCAGCCTTGCCGCCGACAACAACCGTTACCAAGGGAAAGGCACTATAAATTCTATCAAGCAGCTCAGCAGATATTTCAGGAACATAAATTACACCGCTGACAACAGCCTTTTCTGTGTTTTCACCGGAAATATCAAGACCGCCGCATTTTTCAAGTTTTTCAATACAGCTTTTTAAAACTTCCTGACTTTCGCAGTTCCAACTCATCCCCACCAAACGCACTCTTTCAAGAGGTGCGGCTGATATAATACTGTCTAATGGAATATTTGAAGTGTTTTCGCAGCGAAGCGTGGTTAACGATGAAGCTCCCTGAAGGCTGATGTTTTTCAGTTCTTTCAGGTCAATAAGAGTCAGGTTAGTTAAGCTTTCCGGCATCTCAAGGGTTTCAAGCTTTCCACCCTTGGCAAAGCTTGCCGCTGTAATAGCGCTGTTGAAGGCCTTAAGGGTTTTAAGACAACTGCAGGCTGAAAAATCAAGAGACTGTTTCAGAGAAACACAGTTTTGAATATCAACCTCTGAAAGAAGCTCGCTATTTCCAACATAAAGCTCTTTCAGCTTCTGATTCTGATAGCCCTCTTCTGAGCTTCCGAGCTTTAATTTTCGAAGCTTGGGTGCCATTGAAAAATCAGCGTAGCCAACCATAAGGGCTGAAAGGTCACCTATTTCTGAAAGGCAGTCTGAAGAATAAATATAAACCTCTGTATCGCTCATTGTGTCAAGAGGATTTTTCAGCGTTACAGCTTCATTGCGCTGAGCTCTGGCTGTTACTGTGTGACTTCCGAACTTAATTCTCGGATAAATGTGGCTATAAGGCTTAATTGTAATATCGCCCACTTCATAACAGCGAAGAGTTATATAATTCTCTTCAGAAAGAGCTGTTTGATATTTTGAATCAAGATATTTCAGTCTGTTTGAAAGCCACCACTTTCTTTGAGCCGATTTAGAACCCTGAAGCATGGAAAGACCTGACGCATCGTTATCGCTGAAAAAGGGACTTGTATATTTAACAAAAGCGTCTTCATTCCAGACCGCTTCAGGCCAGACAGCCTGATGAGAAGAAAAGCGGTTTTCGATTTCTTCAAAATTAAAAACATCTCCGCCCCTGAGTGTTTTATACATCTGAGAAATTTCTTCGCCGAAGCAGTCTCTTAAATTGCACCAGAGAACCGATTGCGCACCGTTGAAAACGAAATCGCCTTCAAAGCTGTCGCTGTCTTCAAGGTTATAATCGAAAACAAGCCGTCCTTCGTTGTTAATTCCCAAGGCGGTATCAAAATCATACGGAAGAGGCATCCACTTTCCGTCAACAAGTGACGGAAACAGGTTTTTGGCTCTACTGTCAACCATAAGGAAAGCTTCGGTGAAAACATAATAAAAAATCCAGGCTTCTTTATGAAAATATGTTTCAAAGCCTTCTTTGAAAAGACTCAGTTTTCTTTGTTTTTCTTCTTCGCTGTCTTCAGCTTTTCTTTCTGTTGAAGCAACCCAGGAAACCATGGCTTCAAGATTGCTGTAATCTTCGCTTTTTTCAGGATATCTGGCTTCAAAATCATCGCTGACACCTGAACTGAAATCTGAAGACTTAAAGAGACATCGGTCAGAGGTGTTATTTTTAATCTCCCAGCTTTCATTGTCCTCGTTCAAGCCGAAGACCTCAGCGGTGGATTTGTCGTTATTAAAATTATATTTTCCGCAGAAGGAAAGATCAGAAGTGTTTTTCTTTTGGAAGAAAACAACAATAGGAAAACCGTCTATTCCTTGTCTCACTTTAGGGTCAAGAGTCTGAGCCGCAGTTTTAAACGGACATATATCTTCATAAAGCTTGACAAGCTCAACATTGTTTGCGCCCTCACTTGAGGCAACATCAGCCTTCAGACAGAAGGTTGAAACGGCAACAGCATTTTCGTTCATTGCAAAGTTTTCTTTTGTTTCACCGCTTTTAGAAAATGTCAGACCGTTTTTCAGACTGAACTTGAAATTCTTTACTCTGTAGCCTGCCGAAGACGTTCCCTGAACATCAATTTCAACACCGTTGGCTTTAAAGCTTTTTTCGCTGTGAGAGGGATCAACAAAAGAAAGACTGCAGGTTTTCTTGTCGCCCTTTGTTTTCGGAAGCTCGTCGCAGGTAATTATTAAGTAGGGAAGATTTTTCGGAAGCTTTGAAGGAACGATGTTTAAAGCGCTGTCTAAAATATCGTTTCTTTTATAAGCCTCCACCCTTTCTGAAAGAGTTGGTCTGTTACAAATGAAATTATCAAGAGCTTCATAAGAAGAAAGCCCTTTTTCATAAAGAGAAAGCCTATATAAATCAATTCCGCAGCTTTCAGCACCCACAGTTATTCCAACCGCCTCACTCTGAGCAAAATTATCGCTTTCACTATACCTGACAGCACCACACATAATTCCGTCAACAAAAACATATAACATTCTGTTTTGATTTTTTGCTTCGGCAACAAAGCTGAGGCGAACTCTGCTGTTTTCTTTGAACTGCATTGAAATTTCGCTTTGCTCTGAAACAAACGAGGCGTTCTGAGAAGCAATTTTCAGACCTCTTTCTCCTGAAAAACAGCTTATTACAACGCTGTTATAATCGGCAACATTGTGAGTTGCCATTTCAATCTCAACAGTAAAGCCCGTGTTTCTTCTGTCTGTTTCAAAAAGCTTAACCGGAATTGTCATTTTTCCGCCGGGAAGAATTCTCAGAGCGTTGCAACCGCTTTCATCTGAAATCCAGCCGTCTTTTTCAGAAAAAGATATGTTTGAGAATTCAGCTGAATAGTTTTCATCCTTCCAGACTGCCGGATTTTCTTCGCTGTTGCTTCTGTTTTCGGCGCTGAAATCAAGAAGAAGGGAATCTGTTACGGGACTGAAAAGAATTTCGCTGTTTAAAACGCTTATTTCTTTTGAAAAAGAAGCTTCTGCGCAAGTAATTTTAAATGTTACTTTTCCCAAGGGATAGTCTGAAATATTCCAGACTTCGACCTTTCTTGAAACTGTTATCTTTTTTGAAAAATATACTTTCTCATCGCTGATTACTTCCAAAGTAACATCGGCTGTTTCTGAAAGAGGATCAACAGCAAGAAAACTGATTTCAAGGGCTTCACCCTGAATGGCTTCATCCTTTTCAAAAAGAGAAAGAACCGAAGGCTTAATATTTCCCTCAAGGAGAAACATCATTCCCAAAGTCAGAACATTGCTTCTGATTGTTACATCTTCAACCTCAGTTTCGGCATAGCACTGAAAAACATGGGCACCGTGACTCTGAGAAGGAACAACAAAGCTCAGGCTTCTTCCCTCAGAAGAAACAGTCTGGGTTCCGATTATTTCACCGTCCATCAGAAAATAAACCGTTTTTTCTCCTGAACCAAAGGGAGTGTAATAAAAGGTTACATCAGATGAATAAGAAGCCATTTCGTCTAAGGTTGTTGAAAGTGAAAGCGAAACAAGCTCAACGCTATAAGCAAGCGCTCTTTTTGAACCCTCTGAGTTTGAAAAAACAAGCTTCAGATTATGGCTTCCGGCTGAAAGATATTGAGTAACATCAAGAGTATTTTCACCCTGAGAAACCTCTTTGTTAAGTTTTTCAATTCCGTCAACATAAACTGTCAATGCTCCGTTTCCGTCGTCATAACCCTCTTCATCAACGGAAAGATAGCTGAACTTCAGAACAACACTGTTTCCGTAGGCAGAAACAATGCTTCGGTTTTCAAGAAGATTTTTAACAGTAATATTATAAAGCTCAGTCTCATTCGCCGAACCGCCGGAACCAAACCCGACAAAAAAGGGCGAAAAGTTTTCAATTTCACATTCATCAAGGGTCAGATGTAAAAAGCCTGCCTCGTCAACATATCCTCCGTCGAAACGAACATGCTTAAGCCCTTCAAGCTGTTCCGGAGTAAAATCTTCATAGGTAAAGCGCTCACCCTTCTCACCTTTTTCACCTGTATCGCCCTTTTCGCCTTTAACATAACCGGCATTGATCTGCGCACCGCTTGACAAAGCAATTATCAGGTTGTTTTCTTCGTTAACAACAGCGTTTTCCACCGTTTCAACGCTGTTGACAATTTCAAGAATCTGTTCATATTGAGAAGGGGCGTTTTCCTCGTTAAGAAGAAAGCCTTCAGCCTCAAGAACTGACGGCGTTACAGCAACTTTCACCGTTGAAGTTGCAAAGCCGTCGGAATAAAGACCGACTTCAAAAGTCAGACTGTTAAGCATGGAAGGCGGAATTTCGCAACAGCAGTTTTCATCTAAAGCAACATCAACCATTTCGTTGCTGTCGTTAATAAAGCGGGCAAAAATTACTCTCGAAGCCTCGTCAGGCTCGCTGAAAACAAATTTTGCAAAATAAAAATCGTCGTTATTGCCAACAATTTTTGAACCCAATGGCTGTTGACTGCGAAGATGTCTTCCGTTTAAAACAAAAGTAATGATTTGATTCATTAATATTAAGGATCCTTTCAAGTTATTTCACCGTTAATGATCCTCTTCATTTTGTAACCCCACTTATAATTTTAGAGGCAGAAGACTGACTTGTCAAGCATTTTTCGAACAAATGTTTGTCGAGGTGCAATTAAGGCTAGTTTAAAATTAAAGAAACTACTATAAAGGGAGTTCAATTTATACAAGTTTTAATCACATAGAAGATTACAAGAGAGAAATCCTTTAGTTGAAAAAAATTAGCGCACAAGGACATAGCGAAAATTGCAAAAAATAGTATAACATTAACAAACTGACTCCGCTTGAAAAACGAAGTCAGTTTGTTGTTAAAAAAGTTTATGTTTTCTACCTCAGATATGTTTTTTCTGTATGTACAAATTTATTAATATCAGATTGTAAGCGACGTTTCTTCTTATCTTTAAATCTTTTAGATATGCGCTTTTATTTTATTATTTATGTTGGCGGTGTGCTAAACAACGGATTTACAGAACCATATTTTCCTGAAAGATATTGCATATTATTAAAATAACTTAATTCTTTTTGTGCTTGTTTTGCATAGTAATTTGAAATTTGAGACTCTTCGATTAATTTTTCTATATTTTTATTACCTTTTTCTTGTTCATCGAATATCATTTGTATTGAACTATTTAAATCAAGTAATGCTCTATTGGTATCAGAAACTACACAAAATAACGAATACTGTGACACTTTTATATGATTTAAATTCTCATTAACTTTCTGTAGTTCATATACAATTTGTTTGTGTAACATTTCGTTTTCAAAAAGATAATAAGCCCCACCTATACTATCTCTAGGAGATTCAAAGGTATAACATAAGCCAGCAGAAAAATAATCAAGGAATGAGCAAACCGCAACTAAATTTCTATACTTAGGATGAATAATACCGTATTCGTATAATTCTTTCAAACGTTTTTTGCTATCACATAATTGAATAGTAAGTTTACTTATCAACGTATTTATTGCCTTAATTTCCAATAACTCCCCCTTTATTCTTTCTTCATCTTTTTCTTTATTATTTAAAAATACTGACAGAGCATTATTATAAACTGCGAGTCTTTTGTTGTATTCAGACAAAGCCTTATCGTTTTGTTCTTTAATTAACTTGTTTTTGGGTAATATGACAAATATATCATAACCCAGAAAACCCAAGCCCAAGATAAAAACAAAAAAAGACAACACTAAAGTAAAAAAACTTTCCCTTGATCCTAAATACAATGCCAAAATTAACATTCCTATCCCCAAAAAAACAAAAAATTTACTTTCATTTTTTTCAAGTGTTGGCTTTATTGGTTTATTAGGTTCTTCGTAAGACCCTTCCTTCCCTAAATAATGCATTTTATTTTTCAATTCCTCTATTGAGCACTCCAAAGAGTATATATTTTTTTCTATCTCTACAACACAATTAAGATAGTTTACTATGTCTTTTTGTTCCATAAATCCATCTCCTTTCGCATATTTTATTCTATAAAAAGAAATAAAAAAAGTCAAGGTCATTTATGAACAAGTCCAGTAAAAACGGACAATAGAAAAAAAGAGCCTCCTATGGTAGAATTAAAGAAACTACCATAGGAGGAATTTTTATGCCCAGAAGCTACAGACACATAAAAGAGTATGAACAAGAAATTGTAAAACTGA
>JAFUHX010000073.1 GCA_017474045.1 Clostridia bacterium
CAGCGTTCATCCTGAGCCAGGATCAAACTCTCTAAAAAATTGTATCTCAAGCTTTCGCTTAAAATCATTCTTTAGAGCTCAATCGCTCTTGACAATACTCTGACGTATTATCTCTTAACATTCACTTTAACATCACTGTTTTCCGTGAATTACTGTTTGAAAAGTACTTTCTTTTCTCAAAAAATCTCGGGTTCCTTTTCTATATCGTTGTTTAATTTTCAATGTTCTCTCTCCACGCTCTCTCGCGGACAGCTCAAAGAGTATATCATATCTCTATACCCTTTGTCAACCCCTTTTCTAAACTTTTTTGAAAAATTTTCAGGGGCTTTTCAACAGAAGCCTTTTGCTTTTGCGCTCGGCTTTTGTGTTGCATATTCTATCATTTGATTTTTATTTTGTCAATAATATTTTCGCGTTTTTTCTGTTTTTTTCTTTGTTTTGCACACTTATCCGAGCGTTTTTGACAGCTGAATGTTTTTAGACACAATATATTGTGTCTAATTTCCCTTTTTATAAAAATCTCCTATATATAGTCATGACTTAAAACATCTCTTCCCTTTTCCTTATTATATATAAAACAAAAATCCGGAGCACGAAAAACGCACCCCGGACTCAGCTTTATTTGTTTTCAGATAAATCAGTCTTCATCTTTTTTATCAAGAGAATCAATGATTTTTTTATAGGGCATAACCATCGCTTCACCCATCATCTTCTTTGCCTCTTTTGCGGCGCCGGGTATTGTCATAAGACCTCCGACCATTTTCATAAGAAGAATTCTTCCGACCTCTTTCTGCGGGAAGTCATAAATTCCTTTTTCTTTATAGAATTCATGGTCAGCCTTCATAAGACCCTGCATTACATAAATCAGGTCACGGAAAATTTTCATTCCGCCCACGCCGTAGAAATCTTTTGTAGGAACAATTTCCTGATCAAGAAGAAAAGCCATTTTCTTTGAAAGAATCTGAATTTCCTTTGCCATATTATCAGGATCATAGGCAAGATAAGCAAGGGGATTTTCACCAACCGATTTTCTTCCCTCAAGAACCATTCTCAAATTAGGCTCAGCATCAAGGTCGCCGTTAATAATATAGCCGACGGGAGCACCGACCGTTACGGTTCTGTGGCCATTGCAGAACTGTCTGTCGTTATACATTTTAAATACAGGACCGAGAGAGTGGTCTTTTATTGTGAAAGCATAAATTGTTGCGTCGCAGGATTGAATTTCGTTTCTGAGGAGGTCTTCAAACCCGTCTTTCCAGATACAGTGGCCTGTTGCAGCGCAGCTGAAGCAACCAAGGCAGCCGCCATGGAAATTAAATTCCGCAAGGTTGATGACCTTCGTCTTGAAGGGGAAAATTGCAACAAAGTCATCAATCATATTTTTAAGGTTGGGGTCATTTTTGCAGTCAGTAACAATTGCAACTGTTTTTCTGTCGGTTTTTGAAATAATTGTTTTAAACTGCTTTTCATAAGGCTTTGTGGGTCTTGCAGGGAGCTTGACCGCTTTTTCATATATATCATTTTCAAAGCAGAAACGAACATACTTCCAGAAATCAGTTGCCTCTCTCTGACCTTTTTTTGAAAGAAGGTCGTCCATATCAGCTGAAAGAACACCGATATATTTAAGTCCGAGATCGCCGCAGTTATCTTCAATGTATTTGTTTGCGGTAACATCATAGAAATGCTTTGAGGTTGAAATCTGAGCAGCATATTTTCCGCTGAAATCAACTCCGTTTATTTTGCAAAGCTCAATAAAGCGATGAAGCTGCGACGGAGCAAGGAAGGTATAAACGGGATATGAGAACAAAATCAGGTCGGCTTTTTCAACCTTTTCAAATACCTTTGAAAAATCTTTCTGATATTTTCTGATCTTTTTTCCCACATGAAGAAATTCAAATTCATCGTCGGCAAAAAGCTTTTCAAAATAAAGAACTGTTTGAAGAGTAACACTTTGTTTGCCCTTGGGGCTTCCGTTAATTACTAAAACTTTCATTTTCTTTTCCTCTCTATTATAATGTAATGGAGTTTTTATTATTATATCACTTCAGAAAAGCAAAGGCAAGCCAAAAGCTTTATTTTGACTCGGTTTGTTCATTCTGCTGATTCTTCCCGGTATCTGAACAAGGAGGATATAAAAACTCGTTTTTACATCCCCCCTTGCTTTTTATAAAATTAATTTATTGATTGTTTCTCGCTTCGGGACTTCCGCAGCATTTTTTATATTTCTTTCCGCTACCGCAGGGGCAAGGCTCATTAGGACCAATTTTTTTGCCGCTTCTGACGGGCTGCTTCTTTTCGCTTCCGTCTCCTGAGCCTGTTGCTGTTATTTCAGCAACCTTTTCACGCTTGATTTCTTCTTCGCTTCTTATCTGAATAGTTAAAACCATTTTTACTGTCATTTCACGAATAGCAGTAATCATTGCGTCAAACATATCAGCTGTTTCTTCACGGAAGGCAAGAATGGGGTCTTTCTGACCGTATGCCATAAGGCCAATTCCCTTTTTAAGCTCATCAACAGCGTCAATGTGGTCCATCCACTGAAGGTCAACACAGCGAAGAAGAGCGAAGCGTTCAACCTCTCTCATTCTTTCCGCACCGTATTCCTCTTCTTTTGCGTCATGAATACTGTGAGCTCTGTCGGCAAGCATATCAATAATTTCTTCCGCTGTCATGTTGTTTTCTTTGAAATCATCTTTGGTTGTGAGCCAACCGAGATATTTTTCGCGAAGCATTGCAAGCTGCCACTCATCGGAAGAAACATTTGAAGGACAATAGAAAGAAACAGTTTCTTCAATAGATTGCTCTATCATGTTTGAAATTGTTTTTTTCATGTCTTCTCCGCGAAGAACCTGATCGCGCTGACCATAGATTACTTCACGCTGACGGTTCATAACATCGTCATAAGAAAGAACATGACGTCTTGTTGCAAAATGGTTGCCTTCAACCTTCTTCTGAGCTGATTCAACCTGCTTTGTCAGAATTCCCACTTCAATAGGCATATCGTCAACCTTAAGAGTGGACATTACAGCCGACATTCTGTCGCCGCCGAAGAGACGGAGAAGATCGTCTTCCATTGAAAGGAAGAAGCGGCTTTCACCGGGGTCACCCTGACGGCCCGAACGACCTCTGAGCTGATTATCGATTCGTCTCGATTCGTGTCTTTCAGTACCGATTATATAAAGACCGCCTGCCTGTCTGACAGCTTCAGCCTCCCGGGCAATTTCAGCTTTATATTTGGCTTCAAGGGTTTTGAAGGTTTCGCGGGCAGCAATTATTTCGCTGTCATCAGTTTCTCCGAAACCTGTTGCTTCAGCAATCAGCTCCTCGGGATAGTCAAGGCGGCGCATTTCGCTTTTTGCAAGGAATTCTGCGTTACCGCCAAGCATGATATCGGTTCCGCGTCCTGCCATGTTGGTTGCAATGGTAACTGCACCCAGCTTACCTGCCTGAGCAATGATTTCGGCTTCTTTTTCGTGGAACTTTGCGTTGAGAACGTTATGTTTGATTCCGTGCTTTTTAAGAGCATGAGAAAGCTTTTCGCTCTTTTCAATTGAAACAGTACCCACAAGAACGGGCTGACCTTTTTCGTGGCACTTAAGAATCTGCTGAATAATTGCGTCAAACTTGAATTTTTCGGTTTTATAGATAACGTCGTCATTATCTATTCTTGCAATCGGCTTGTTTGTTGGAATTTCAACAGCGTCAAGAGAATAAATTTCTCGAAACTCGTTAACCTCGGTCATGGCAGTACCTGTCATACCGGAAAGCTTTTCATAGAGTCTGAAATAATTCTGGAAGGTAATGGTTGCAAGGGTTTTGTTTTCCTTGGCAATTTTAACGCCTTCCTTGGCTTCAAGAGCCTGATGAAGACCCTCGTTATAGCGGCGGCCGATCATAATACGGCCTGTAAATTCATCAACGATGAGAACCTGACCGTCTTTAACAACATAGTCAATGTCTCTTTTCATAACACCATGAGCCTTAATGGCAATGTTGATATGGTGAGAAAGGTTAAGGTTTTCAGGAGCAGTAAGATCATCAATAGTGAAGAAGCTTTCTGCCTTGGCAACGCCGCTTTGAGTCAGAAGCGCTGTTTTTGCCTTTTCGTCAACAATATAGTCGGCTCCCTTTTCAGCGGCAATATCTTCAAGGTTAACCTTTGAATCGGTTTCTGCCACTCTGAGACACTTGAGCTTTTTAACAAACTCATTTGCATAAGCATAAAGCTCACTTGAGCGCTCGCCTCTTCCCGAAATAATCAAGGGAGTTCTGGCTTCGTCAATTAAAATTGAGTCAACCTCGTCAACAATGGCAAAGTTATGACCTCTCTGAACCTTTTCTTCAAGATACTGAACCATGTTGTCTCTGAGATAATCAAAGCCCATTTCATTGTTGGTTCCATAGGTTATGTCAGACAAATAAGCCTTTCTGCGCTCTTCGGTTTCAAGACCGTTAACAATAAGGCCGACAGAAAGACCGAGAAAACGATATACCTTGCCCATCCACTCGCTGTCTCTTCGGGCAAGATAGTCGTTAACGGTTACGATATGAACACCCTTGCCTGAAAGAGCGTTAAGATATGCCGGCAAGGTGGCAACCAGAGTTTTTCCTTCACCGGTTTTCATTTCGGCAATTCTTCCCTGATGAAGAATAATTCCGCCTTCAATCTGAACGGGGAAATGGCGCATATTAAGAACTCTGGCGCTGGCCTCACGGCAAACGGCAAAGGCCTCAGTTAAAATATCGTCAAGGGTTTCGCCGTTTTCAAGGCGGTCTTTAAACTCCTGAGTCTTGGCTTTAAGCTCAGCATCTGAAAGCTTTTTATATTCATCTTCTAAAGAGAGAACCTTCTGAACAAGGGGCTTTATTCTTTTGATTTCCTTTGATGAATAATCACCAAAAAGTTTCTTGAAAAATCCCATTTATGTCACCTCATAAAAATTAATCATTTTATTCTATCACACATTTTAAAAAAATGCACCTGTTTTTTGAAAATAATTTAATTTTACGGGTAAACCTTAAATGGAGTGTAAACAAAAGGTCTAATGCCTTGCTTCAACATCGCAAAGACCGACTCTTACGGGAGAAAAGCTGTCTTCAAGATAATCGGTAAAAGAAGGTCCTTGCCAGGAATCGAAGCTTTCATCCCTGTGAAGAATAGAAAAACCGGAGCAGGTAGTTTTTCCGTCGGTGGAAAAAAGGAGCCTTCCCCCATGAAGTCTCGCAATATTTTTGCAGGAAGCAATTCCGCCTCCGGAAGAAAATGAAGAGAAATCAGCCGCGCCCTCATTTTTGATTTTAAAGCAACAAAAGCCTTCTTTTTTAAAAAGCTCTGCTCTGATGTTTTCTCCTTTTCCGAATTTTGCCGAGTTTGAAATAAGATTTAAAAAAGTGTCAATAATAGCTTCGGGATCACAGTCTGTTTCTTCGTTTTCAAAAGAAAACTCAATTCTCTTTCCCTTTTCAGACAAAATGATGTCTGCGCTTAAAATAGCGTTTTCAAAAAGCTTTCCCAGATTAACCCTTTTCATCTGACAAGCCTTCTGTGTTCTGCCTTTTTCATTTTTCAGCTCCCTGAGCTTTCTGAGGCATATTGCCATTGCTTTGCTTTTTTCTTTTTCAGGTGCAAGAGCCGCAATCTCACAGCTGAGGTTTCTGATAAGCTCTTCATTTTTCAGGTTGGCTTGGGTATTTTTCAGAATTTTGAGCTTTTGAAGGTATGCATTGGTCAAAAAATTCACCTTTTTCTTGTTGATTTTTCGTCAGTATTATGCCCTTTCAGGCTTTCTGAAACAATATTTTGTTGAGTTTTACAAATATTTCCTCTTCTTCAAAATTTTTCGGTTTTAAGGTTGAAAAAATTTTTAAAATCGGTTAATATATATAAGCAAAAAAATATTATGCAATTATTTTCGGAGGTAATTATTATGTCAGTAAAAGTTGCTATTAACGGTTTCGGCCGTATCGGTCGTCTTGCTTTCCGCCAGATGTTCGCTGCTGAAGGTTATGAAGTTGTTGCTATCAACGACCTCACAAGCCCCAAAATGCTTGCTCACCTTCTTAAGTATGACACAGCTCAGGGAAGATATGACGGTCACGAAGTTGTTGCAGGCGATTCTTCAATCACTGTTGACGGCAAAGAAATCACAATCTATGCTAACCCCAATCCCGCAGAACTCCCCTGGGGCGAACTCGGCGTTGACGTTGTTCTTGAATGCACAGGTTTCTTCTGCTCAAAAGCTAAGGCTCAGGCTCACATCGATGCCGGCGCTAAGAAAGTTGTTATTTCTGCTCCCGCAGGTAACGACCTTCCCACAATCGTTTACAGCGTAAACGAAGGCACTCTTACAACAGAAGACACAATCATTTCTGCTGCTTCTTGCACAACTAACTGCCTTGCTCCCATGGCTAAGGCTCTCAACGAATATGCTGCTATCCAGAGCGGTATCATGACAACTGTTCACGCTTACACAGGTGACCAGATGGTTCTCGACGGTCCTCACAGAAAGGGTGACCTCAGAAGAGCTCGCGCTGCTGCAGCAAACATCGTTCCCAACTCAACAGGCGCTGCTAAAGCAATCGGCCTTGTTATTCCCGAACTCAACGGCAAACTCATCGGTTCAGCTCAGAGAGTTCCCACTCCCACAGGCTCAACAACAATTCTTGTTGCTGTTGTTAAGGGTGATGACGTTACTAAAGAAGGCATCAACGCTGCAATGAAGGCTGCTTCATCAGAAAGCTTCGGCTACACAGAAGAAGAACTCGTTTCTTCAGACATCGTTGGTATCAGATATGGTTCTCTCTTCGATGCTACTCAGACAATGGTAACAAAAATCGAAGACGGTCTCTATCAGGTTCAGGTTGTTGCTTGGTATGACAACGAAAACTCATACACATCACAGATGGTTAGAACCATCAAATATTTCGCTGAACTTGCATAAGTTAAAGCTAAAAACTAAAGCCGGTGTCTCAGACATCGGCTTTTTGTTATTTAAAAATATTACCTTTTCTCACTTTTCGCAAAACAAAAATGACACCTTCTGAAGGGCGCCACTTCATAAGGATATTAGGCCTTAAAATTTGCTATTTCTGCGCATAACTGCGTTGAAAATGCTCGAAATCCGAAAGGATTTCTGTGCTTTTCGCCTTGTTCTGCATCAAAAATATCATAATTTTAAGGTGCAAAGCA
>JAFUHX010000074.1 GCA_017474045.1 Clostridia bacterium
AAGTAACTTTTGATAGACAAAAGTTACTTCTTTTTTGGCGCGCTGCAAGGGACTTACCGTGTGCCTACGCACACGAAGGCTTGAGCATAGCTCTGCGCCTTTTGCTCCTAAAAACAGTCCACCGGACTGTTTTCTTAACGTCGCAACCCTTTCGGGTTCGAGTCCCCAAAGGGTTGGATATAAAGAAAAAAACAGATAACCGAAGTTATCTGCTTTCCTATGGCGCGCTGCAAGGGACTCGAACCCCTGACCTTTTGGTTCGTAGCCAAACACTCTATCCAACTGAGCTAGCAGCGCATGTTAGGCTTTTTGTGCCTAAACATATTATCATAAAGGAAGGTCTTTGTCAATCCTTTTTTTCAAAAAGTTTTGCTGTTGCTTCTTATTTCTTTTCAATGGTGTAGCCAAGCTTCAAAATCAGCTTTATGGTTTCCATCGCTGTGTTTCTGTCATATTCCTTTTCGCTTTCGGGAAGGTCTTCATAAGGAATAAGGCAGGGTGTTGTTTTAAGAGCATGGTCTCTTTTTTCGCCATAAGTCCAGCCCTCTTTAATTCTTCCCTGAGCCCAGACTTCGTGAACGTTTTTTGCAATTTCTTCCTGAAGCGCAAGAAGCTCTTCAGCTAAAACAACATCTTCTGTGTTAACAGGTTGGGGAATGTATTCCATAATAAAACTCCTTTAAAGAAGAACAAAGCCGCATTTTTTCATCGCTTTGTCTAAAGTTCTGTTTGCAATTCTTGATGCCTTTTCGGCACCCTTTGCAGCTGTTGCTTTAAGGTAATCCTGATTTTTCATAAGGTCCTCATAGCGCTCTCTGATGGGTCTGAGCTCTTCGGCAACCGCTTCTCCAACAGCCTTTTTAAAGTCGCCGTAGCCCTTTCCTTCAAAGTCAGAGGTAATCTGATCCATGCTGAGACCGGTACAGCAGGAATAAATTTCCATAAGGTTGTTAACGCCTTCTTTGCCTTCGCCGTAATATACGCCGCCCTCTGAGTCAGTCACCGCACTTCTTACCTTTTTCATAATTGTTTCAGGTGAGTCAAAAATAGAAATAAATGCCTTGGGGTTGGGGTCAGACTTGCTCATTTTTTTGGTGGGGTCCTGCAAAGACATTATTCTTGCGCCGCTTTTTCTGATATAAGGCTCAGGAATAGTGAAGGTCTTTCCGTTTACGCTGTTGAAGCGGTTGGCAATGTCTCTTGCAATTTCAAGATGCTGCTTCTGGTCGGCGCCAACGGGAACGAGGTCTGCCTGATAAAGAAGAATGTCGGCAGCCATAAGAACGGGATAGGTAAAAAGTCCAACATTAACGTTGTCTGCGTGAGAAGCGGACTTGTCTTTGAACTGGGTCATTCTTGACATTTCGCCGAACTGAGTGTAGCAGTTAAGAATCCATGCAAGCTGAGAATGGGCAGGAACATGGCTCTGAATGAAAACAATGCTTTCTTCGGGGTCAAGACCGATAGCAAGAAGAAGGGCAAACATTTCCATAATTTGTTTTTTAAGTTTCTGAGGGTCTTGTCTGACAGTTATAGCATGAAGGTCAGCAACGGCAAAAGCACAGTCAAATTCGTCTGAAAGAAGCTTCCAGTTTTTGAGAGCGCCGAGATAATTTCCCAGAGTGGGCATTCCCGAAGACTGAATACAGCTTAAAATTCTTTTTTTTCTTTCAGGAGCGCAAGATTGAGCGTTATTAATTGCGTTTTCCATAATAAACATCCTTTCAATAAAAAATACGCTTAACATTTTTATTATATCACAGTTAAAACAATCTATCAAGCCGAAAAAAACAATCTGTTGAGGCAGAAAAAGAAAATTTTGTCTGATTTATCACTTTTTAGCAAAAAAGTCCCGAAAAAGTATCATTCAACAAGTTTTCCACATATTAAACAGAGTTTTCCACATTGAAAATCCATATATAATATAGGCTTTTCAGGTAGTTTTCCACATTTTCCACATAGTTTTCCACATTTTCATAAACCATGTGGAAAACTTTTTTAAAGAGAAAAAATAATTTTTTCTTTAATAAAACCGAATATAAATTTTAACAGAGATAACAATATTTAAAAAGCCAAAAAGGAGAGGGAAAACAATGATTAAAGGAATTAACCGCCAGGTTGTTGAAGTCAGCGAAACCGGCTGCGACTATTTTGAAAAAATAATGTTTTTTGTAAAGCCCGAATATGCCTCTTTAAGCGAAAGCCGTCTGAAAGAAACAGCAGGAAAAATTGCCCGTTCAGCCGGTGCACCGCCGTTTACAAAAAAGAAAAAGCCAACATTTTTCGAAGTGGGAAAAATAATTCTTTCTTTGCTTACCGGTGCGGCAATGGCTCTTACGGTAATGAATATTTTAAAATAAGAAAGAAAATTTAAAAATTTTATTAAAAAGGACTTGATTTTTATTTTCCCGTGTATAAAAATATAGATGTATAAATTTGGAAAGGAGAGCAAAAGATTGATTCTCTTGCAAAACTTTATTATGAAAAAAACAAAGAAAATTCTTGCAGTTCTTCTTGCTGTTTTAATGCTCTTTTCGGTTTCTTCTTCGGCTCTTGCCGCTGATGAGGCTCAGGAAACAGCTTCTTCTTTAAGCTTTATCTATAAAAAAGCTCTCAGCTTCATAGGCAAAGCTATTGATGAAATCCTTTGTGAAGGCGCAAGTCATATACCTGACCCTGTTAAATGGTCTGAACAAACAGACGAAGGCTTCATGGAAGGAACAAAAACCTTTCTTGATTCTCCTGCAGAAAACGCTGTTTTCTCTTTGGGCTATGACAGCCGCAGCATTTTAACCTCAGACGTTGTTGGAAATATGTATGTTGGCGGAACAATCAATCTTTCAAAAAAGCTTGCAACAGAAATTATTGACGATCTTAAGGTGAGAACTGTTGCTCTTTCAGACGGAAGCTCAAGAGGAATAACTGTTCTTGCTGAAGTTGACGCTTACGGTCTTTCTCTTCCTGATGTCAGAGAAATAAGACTGCGCCTTGCAGACCTTATCAGCGAAAAAAATATTAATTCAATAACCGTTTCGGTTCTTCATCAGCATAGCGCTGTTGATACTCTCGGAATGAATGGCGATATTTTCAAAATGGTTCTTTTCAACCCTGCTTCCTCTTTTTTCGGAAAAGCAGTTGAAAACGGGAAAAATCAGAAATACATGGAAAATCTTTATGAAACCTGCGCTGAAAGCATTGAGGCAGCCGTTTCTTCCATGACCGAAGGAAAGCTTTATTACGGAACAGCTGACCAGAGCGAATATCTTGAAGATAAGCGCGCACCCTATGTCAACGACGCAAACTTCAACCGTTTCCGTTTTGTTCCCTCAAATAACACAAAAGAAACCTGGCTTGTTTCAACAGAGGTTCATTGTGTTGGTAACGGCGCAGCAGGAACAGCAATAAGCGGTGACTATCCCTATTATGCTGAGCAGGTTATTAATCAGAAGGCAAACGCAAATGTCTTTTTCTATATGGGTGCCCAGCAGGGAACAACACTTAACACAGACGAAAACACCGTTGAAAACTATTCAGAAGAAATGTCGCGCATTGACAGCATGAAGGGCTTTGGCAAATCAATCGGAAATGCCCTTGTTGCAATAACAGACGAAAAAGAGGTTGAACCCCTTTTAAACATTAAATATAAAGAGGTTCTTTTCCCTGTTAAAAACGGAATTCTTTATCTCGGTGCAAAGGTAGGACTTTTTGAAGCTCTTGTTGAAAAAGACGGAAAAAATCTTTATGTTAAAACCGAAATCGGCTATATGGAGCTTGGAAATGACCTTGCGTTTGCAATTACTCCCGGCGAGCTTGCAGCTGAAATTGCCTATGGCGGCTGTCTTCAGTCTGATTCATGGACCGGAGAAGCCTGGAACTATAAATCTCTTCAGGATATTGTCAGCGAAAACTGCGGCGGAAGAAAGCTTATGGTTATCGGCCTTTCCAATGACCAGATTGGCTATATTATTCCCGATAACAACTTCATGCCCCAGATAGCTGAAGAGAGTCAGAGCCTTGAGCTTGTTTCTCTCGGTTCAGAAACAGCCTCAATTCTTGTTAAAGAATTTGAAGCTCTTGTTAAATAAATAAAAAAAGCGGATGTAAAAAACTGAAAGTGTTACAAAGCCTTTAAAATAGGCAAACCAATATAAAAAGAACCATTGTAAAAGCCGGGTTTTTCAGCTAATACAATGGTTTTTGCTGTTTTATGTTTTTATTTTTAGTAGGGACACGGCTTGCCGTGTCCGTTGCATCGAGAAAAAATTCGCTTTTTTTACCGCCTCAAGAGGCGAGGAAAAAAAGATGCAGAATAAGCAAACTGAGCAAAAACGAAGCCTCAGCTTCGTTTTTGGCAACCCGAAGGCGCTGTAAAAAACTAAAAGTGTTACAAAGCCATTAAAACAGGCAAATCAATATAAAAAGAACCATTGTAAAAGCCGGGTTTTTCAGCTGATACAATGGTTCTTGCTGTTTTAT
>JAFUHX010000075.1 GCA_017474045.1 Clostridia bacterium
AAAAGCAGGCAAAAACAAGGTTTTTGCGTTTTATGCTATAAACAAACCTCGCCCTCGGAGTACCTTTGTACGCCGTCGGGTAAACCAAAATAAAGCTGAACGCTTTATTTTGGCTCGGTTTGTTCATTCTGCGCATTTTTTACATCCCCTTGTTTAAGGACTTGGTCAAAACACTTGATTTTTATATATGAAAGAATTAAAATAAAAATAGCGTAGTTTCTTAAAAATAAAAAAGGAGAAGCGGCTATGACCGATCGAGAAAAAATCGCTCTAATTGAAAAAATAAATAATCTTCTAAAGGACGAAAAAACAAAGGAAAGAAGAACGGCTTGCAAGGATTTCGTAGATGAAAAGCTTGGAGAACGAGTTGAAGCAAAGCTTGAAGAAATCGGATTTAACAAAGAAAAACAAAAAGCTTTTGCGTCAAACGAAAAAGAAGCAGTTAAAAGCTTTGTTGGATTCTTGAAAAACAAGGGAAAAGAAATCAATATTTCTAACAGAGAAATTAAAGAAGTCATTACTCTTTCAATATTGGACAAAGCGAAGGCGGTTGAAAGATTGAAGGAATATCTTCTTCGAAAAGAAAGAATCATTCTTCGAAAGGATATTGAAATAACAGCAAAGGTTTTCAATGAGTTTATGTCGGCCAAGGTTTATACAGAAGAAAAGACTTTGGAAAAAATTGCCGAAGGGCTGGGTTTAAAAGAGGGCGAAGAAGACTATGAAAGGCTGAAGTCTCTCAGATTGTCGAGATTTTTCCTTGTTCCGCTTGAATTTCGCGAAAAGGTTCAAAAAGAAAAGGATAATACAGGAATGAAGCTTGAAGACTTTCTTCTTTATGCTCTTTTAGAAAAAGATCCATGGCAAAGCTTTTCAACAAAGTCAAAAGGAGAAAAAAGAACCTCTCAGGGAACGCTTCTGAAGCTGATTGCCGCCTTTGGATACGAAGAAAAAGAAGCAAGAGCGTTTTTAAATGAAATCGGAAGCGACTTCATAATGATTTGCGATCTGGCTTTTTTAACAGCAATAACAGAGGGCTACAGAATTTTCGGCCGAAAGGATCCGATAGATGTGGCAGAAGTTGTTGACTTTTTGTCGGAACCTGAAGAAAAATTTGCAAAAAATTTTGCGGAAGAATATGACTGCTTTGAGTCACCCTATAAAGTTTAGTTTTTTTCTTGTCAACCGATTTTTTTTGGTGTTTTAAATAAATATAATTTAAGAAAAGAAAGCTTAAAAACGGAGGAAAGCCGCATGAGTAATATCGACGAAAACAATGTTATTAAAGATGAAAACAATAGAGAAACGGCTGAAAAAGAAAGTTCTGCAAAAAAGGAAGTTCATGCAATGGCAAGCAGCTTCTTTATCAACGGAACAAGACTTACAACAAATTCGCTTTACAGATCTCTTAATGAATTAAAAGACGAAGCAACCGACCAATATAAGTATGACTACATAATCGGAATTGATTTCGGTCACGGTGAAACTGTTGCATATATTTTAAAAATAGAAAGAGATGAAAAAGGTAATTTGAAATTTGAGGTAAGCCCACTGCGCCTGGAAGAAAAATTTTCTGTAATTCCGACAATGATTACCTTTGATGAAAAAGGAAACCCCTATATCGGAAATGACGCAAAGGATACCCGATATTTTGAACAGTGGTTTAAAAGCTCGCCTTCAGACTGGACTCAGGGCGGAAAGGGCGAGCTGACAAACGAAGCTCTGATGAAAAAGTTTTATGAAAAGCTTTTTGAACAGATCTTAAAACACAATAAAGATGTAAAAATCAATAAAGCCATAGACAGCTCCAGATTGCTCATTTGCGTTGGCTGCCCGGCTTCAGAAGAGTGGACAAAAGCGCAATCAGTTATGGCTTATACCGGGCTCGTTAAAGAGGCAACAGGTGTCAGCGATGTTTGTGTTGTTCCCGAATCAACAGCGGCGTTAATGTCGCTTATGCTTAAAAGCGGAAACATTTCTGAAGAAAGCCAAGGAAAAATTGAGCTGGATAAAGGTGTTGCTGTTTTTGACTTTGGTTCTTTGTCAGTTGATTTTACCTATATTCTGCCCGGAGGAAAAATTGTTACCAGAAGTATTACCGAGGTGGGCGGTTCTGACTTTGATAAGGTTTTGCGAGATGTTCTTTTTGAAAAAATGGGCTTTAAGAAAAAAGATTTCCCCCCGGAAGAAATGAAAGAAATTCTTGTTGAAATCAGAGAAGCAAAAGAATCTTTTTATAGAAAAAACGGAAAATTTGAAATAAAATTCAAATTAGGAAACAAAGAGCAGGTTATAAATGAAGCCATCATGGAAGAAGTGATGACAAGAAAAGACGAAAACGGTCAATCACTTAAGGAAAGAATCGGGACCTTTATAAAGCTTTGTAAAAATGCAATTGGAAAAGCCCCCATCAGCTGCGCTATAGTTGTTGGCGGCGGCAGCAATATTATTCCTTTAAGAAAGCTTGTTGAAGATTCCTTCGGAAAAGAAAAGGTAACTAAATACGATAATCCCTCTCTTTGCGTTGCCGAAGGTCTTTGCCTGATTAAGCGAATTGAAATTTCCGGAATGAAAAGACTGAATGAATATCAGTCTTATTCAAAAATGTATGCTGAAGCAACATACAAAGAAATTTTAAACAAAATAACCAAAGAAACGATTCCTCCGTTTATTGAAGATATTAAGCTCGTTTTAAAAGAGTTTATTAACGAGGAAAGGGAAGCCGGTATTCAAGACATTTTTGACCGTTATGAGCAAAGAAAAAAACAGCAGTCTGCTTCCAGAAACGAGGATGAAAAAACCACAATTTCAGAGCTGTATTTTGAATGTAATAAGAATTTTCAGGAAAAGATGACAAAAAAAGCCAATGAAATTGCAAAAAATATTTATCCTGAAAATTTCATTTCAACTCCGCAGCTTGAAGTTAAAGACAGCGAAAAATTTGCAAAAGATGACGACGTTGTTGAAAACGTTATAGACAGAATTTCTTCAAAAATAGAAAAAAAGGCGTTTAAGGTGTCGCTTTATCTTAGAATTTCTTATTATATAAACATGTGGGGAAATTTAGACCTGAGGGTAGTGAATACCTTCAGTCCCAAACAGCTTAAAAAGCTGCTGAAAAAATTAGACGGCTCATGGCTTTCTGTTGAAGCCATGAGAAGAGGCGTCATGAATGAGATGAAAAAAGAAGAGGAATATAAAGACATTATCATTAGCCGTCTTCTTGTTGATGCTGAGGCAATTTTGGGAAAAATAATGCTTCAGGTTTTCGACGAAAAGCCGAATTAAAGAGGAAGAGATTGTTATGAAACAGTTAATAATGAACTCAAAAGCAATATATACCTATAAAGACTTCTGTGATTATTTTTCGGCGGAAGATGCTCTTTATAACAAGGAGCTTGTTGCAGGCTTTCTTTATTATAAGGCAAGGCACCTTTCTTTGCTTAATCTCTATAATTCAGAGGTGTTTTTACAGGTGGTTCTTTCGCCTAAAGAGAAAACAGACTATTGTCCCGTAATAAAGCCTTCAGACTTTGAAAAGGCAGAGTTTGTTTTGGCTGCTTATTTTGGCTCAGAGACAAGAAGAAACTTTCTCTGTCATTATTTTAAAGAAAGCAAAATCGAAAGCCTTGAAAAAAAGACGTGGGAAATTTCTCAGGGAACCAATTTGGAGGACCCAGATAAACAGGCGTTGTTTTATCTTCTGACAGCCGCTTATTCTGCTGCAGGAAGATCGCCTGATGAAGACGGATTTTCAATCACTTCACAGGAGGCTGAAAATGCATACCTGGAAAAGAAGCCCGTTTCAGAGCAGAAAGAAGAGTTCTTTGTTTTAACCGAAAAAGAAACTCAGGAGCTTGAAGCCAGAGAAGAGCCTTATAAAATTATTTTGAAAAAGAAAGCTGCTCAGAAGCTTCTTGAAGAAGAAAAGGCAACAATCTGCTTTAAAAAAATCCTTGCAAAACCGCATTGCCAGGGTGTCAGCACAGCTTTTGTTAAGATTGAGATTTACTCTGAAGATCTTGACCATTTTGAAAAAGAAGTTTCTTGCGCCCCCGGTGACTATTTGTTTATAAATTTTGTAAAAAACAACATCGTTCATGTTCATGAAGCAAAAAGCAAAAGCGAACACTGTGAGGTTGAAAGAGTTGAAAACAGCGTTAACTTCACAAGAGGCGGCAAGACAAGTAAAATTGATTTCTCAAATTTTGAGGCTGTTGCTGCCATTGCCGAAGACCGAGGAACAGGCTTTATAGTTGTTTCAACAGAGGGAATCAAAGACAGATGGTCAACAATAACGAAGAAGAACCATGACTTAAATGACTACAAAGCCGTTGATTTCTGCTTCTTTGAGGGTTATTATGTTTATCTTGACCCAACGGGAGAAGTTTTTACTGACCACAAAAGCCGAACAGAAAAGCGTTTTGCTTCAATTAACGATTACCTGGAGGAAATGAAATTACCTGGAGGAAATGAAAAATGAAAACTGAAAAATTTGTTATAAACAAAGCCTGCGACCATATAAGAGATGCCTATCACAGTAAAAAGCCGATAATAATGCTGGATACAGAGGAAATTGAGCTTGCCAACAGAATTGCAGTCAGTCTGGTCAATAAAGGTATTATTCAGATGCATAAAAAAACCAGGTATGAGGGAACAAACATTGAGGAATACATCAGAATTTCTGGTATTAAGAGCAAAACTCTTGAAGAATATCCTGATTTTTCTAAAAGCATCAATGCGCTTGAAAAACTATATACAGACGGAAAAAAGATTGATCCGACCAAGCCAATGAATCCGATGCTTGTTCTTTTAAAAGCTGACTACAGCGAAACCAACGCAGGCAGGGTAATAGCGCCCGATCTTGCTGCTTCTCTGAAAAATTATGTTGATTGCTACTTAAGCTCTAACGATGATTTTTCTGCACTGAGGTCAAGCTGTGTTCTGGTTTATGGCGACCCGACTCTTATTCCCGGTAACCTTAAGGGCTACACAGAAATTATAACAATTGAATATCCGAAATTTGAAGAAATCAGAGAAACTGTTTTAACTCTTGCCGAAGAAGCGGGTTATGGATATGATAAGCCTTTTGAGGCCAATGAAGTTGCCAGAGAGCTTTTAGGCTTTTCGTTAATGGAGGTAGAGTTTTATACCAAAAAAATGCTTCATCTTTTTAACGAAGAGGGAAAGCCGAAATTGAAAGACTCAAAAGAAAGAAATAAAATTATTCTCGACGCAAAAATTCAAAAATTAAAGCAGTACGGCGGTCTGTTGAAGCTTTATTATGAAGATGAAGAAAAAACAGATGAAGTTGGAGGAATGAAAACCTATACCGAATGGGTTGAAAAGGTTATTAAAACCATGAGCTCCGAAGATGAATTTTTAATAAGGGTTGGAGCTTCACACTATAAAGGAACTCTTCTCGTTGGCGTTCCGGGAACCGGAAAAAGCGAAGCCGCTAAGGTGTTTTACAGAAAGCTTTATAAAAAGTGCAAACGACCCATGCTTCGCCTTGATATTGATGCTCTTATGGGCGGCGTTGTTGGTCTTTCCGAAAAAAATCTGAGGGAAGCCTTATATATTGCCGAGGTGATGAGCCCTTGCATTTTGTGGATTGATGAAATTGATAAGGGCCTGAGCGGAGCCACGAGTTCTTCAGGCGACGGAGGAACATTCAAGAGAATGTTTGGACATTTGTTGACCTGGCTTCAGGAAAAAAACGCACCCTGTTTTGTTTTTGCAACAGCCAACGATATCAGCAAATTCCCTCCCGAGCTTTTCAGAAGCGGAAGATTTGATGCTCTTTTCAGCGTGTTCATGCCCACTCATGAGGAATGTAAAAAGATTTTTGAAGAGCAGATGAAGAGAGCTGAAAAGCGAAGAGAAGACGGAATGAAAGAGCTGGGAATTTATGATGAAAGCAAGCTTTTTGATCATGATCCACAAAACGGCTGCTTTACCGAGGACGCTTTTAAATATATTATGGAGCTTTTCACTGAGGGAATAGATGTTAAAGAAGAGCCTGAAAGGGTGAAGTTTGTTACCGGAGCAGATATTGAAAAAATCGTTAAAGAAGCTTTAATAAAAACGGGAGCAACCGGAGGAAATATTTCTCTGACCGAATGGCTCAAAAAGCTCAAAGAAACCATTAATGACCCCATAATCGAAACTCAGGGAAGCTGCCAGGCAAACTTTAATAAAATAGCTTCCTGCTATGTGAGACTTCTCAGAAATAACTTTGTTCCTGCAGGACCGGAAAAACCGAAAAGCGCTGAAGACCCCGATGAGAGATTGTTTAAAAAAGAAAAATATAAGCAGGTAATTAACAAAAAAGAAGATGGCAATACAACAATCTCTGCTTATTATGATGAAGAAGAATGTAGCTCCGACAAGCCCTATGACATTGCCTTGTTTGAAACGCTTAAAAAGAGAATTAATATTATGGCAAGCGAAATTGAAACTAACGACTACAAAGAGCAATGTAAATAAACAAAATTTTTCAGTTTTTTTCTCGTTAACCGATTTTTTGCAACAACTAAAAGAGGTAGAATAAAACAAAAAAGGAGTTTTATTATGTTAAATTTGTTGCCCGAAGAAAAAGCCGAGCTGGAGGCCATGACTGCCTTCGCTTTTGCCCGATTTGAAGAAGGTACTGAGCTTGAAACAATTTTAAGAGATATTTATCTTGAAAAAATGGAAATAAAATCACCTGAGCACGCTCAAATAATGGCAAAAGACATTATTTCAACAATTGATTTTCTCTATAAAAAATACGAAGAATTTTCTGAGGCAATAGACTGTAGTCCGGAAGAAAATCTTTCAGGTGTTCTTGAAGAATTTACAGATTTTGAATTCAGAGGCTTTTCAGAACAGCAAAAGAAACAGCTTCTTTCAGCAGTAACCGGTGTTCTTGAAAACATTGAAAAAATCAAGGTCGGTGAAGCGCCTGATGAAGAAGCATTGAAAAAATTAACAGCTGAGTTTTCTGAAAAAGAGCTTGACGAAGCTTTAGCCGAAACTGTTTCAGCAATGAAAGACCCGAAGGTTCTCAAAAGCTTTTTGGAAAACATTGAAGATCAATCTCTTGAAAGCAAACAAAAGAGAATGAGCGTAATCAGAGAGCAAGACAGCAAAACAATGATAGCGATTCAGACAATGATTTTGTATGCAATGATTAAAACAAACTCATTAAAAAGTCTTCCGCAAGATATTTCATTGACTCAGCTTGCAGTTGCTGTTTGTACAGACAGCTTTATAAATAATCTTGCTTTTTCAATAAAAATGAAGACACAGAACGAAAACGGTGCCGGTGAGATTCTGGCTTTCTGGTTGATTGCCATTGTGGCTGTTGTGGCAATGAGTCTTTTAACACTTGCTTGCTTTGCGGCTGCAGATATTGTTTTTTCAGCTCTTTCTCTTTTCCTTGGAATAATCACAACAGCTTTCGCCGCCGGTTCAATTATTGCTTTGGATTATATCTTTTTTAATGATTGCATGAACTGCGATGTTTTTGATTTTTCAAAAATTCGTTTCAATTCAAGCAAACAAGAGTTTAATATTTCTGATTATAAATTAGTTGAGGTTGAAGACGCAGAAGAAGAAACAGAGAATAGCTCTTTGCTTAAAATTGACGAAGAAAAGCTTTTTGAAAGTCTATGGAATGATACTTTGCCAATTTGATAGTTTTGTTTTGATGAAAATGAATGAAGAATAAAAAACAAAGGAGGTAACCGTTTTGTCAAAAGACCTGATGAGAGAAGAGCAGATTTTTGATGTAATTTATAAAATGATAAACAGCAAGGCAAATTCCAATGCCTTCATTCAGGGAATCAGCGGAGCCGTGGGCTTTCCTTTGACAGTTGCAATTGACGCAACGGTAATTCTGACCCATTATGAGCCTTTGATAAACGACATAAGGCGCCTTTACGGAAGAAAACCTTTAGATTCAAAGAACTTCAGCTCAATGTTTGGAAGCTTGTTTAAAGAAATTCTTGTTGATATTGCCATTGATAAAGTAATGGGACACGTTCCTGTGGCGGGGGTATATTTCAACGCAATTTCAGCCAAGGCTTTAACCTGGCGTTTGGGAATGCTTATTACGATCATTTCAAGTCGTGGGGAAGAAATTAACAAGGTCAATCTTTCAAACATAGTCAAGCTGATTCGCTATATTACCCCTCAGACAGATATGTTTAAGTTTTCGAAGCCTGATTATGAAATGTTTAAAAAAATCGTTTTTTCTGTAAGCGATAATGAAGATAAGGCTTTTGAAGACAAAATACAAACAGCCCTCAAAGCATTTGAGTAAAAATGAAACAGGCGGTAAAAAAGTGCGGAGCGCATAAGCCTGAAACGACAAAGGGTTTCTATAGATTGAAAAATCTGTAGAAACCCTTTTAATTTTTATAAATCTAAAGCTTTCAGAGCGCATGAACCGCAAAACAAAAGCTTTTGTCTGTATTTAGCTTGTGATTATTTTTCGAAATAAATTGCACCACTCTGAGCATAAATCAAGGGCGGCAATTTCATACCCTTTTGCTCCGGAATTCTTGATGCGATTGCAAAATCATGAATTTTGCTATAGAAAAAGCCCGGCTCGAAAACAACATGGGCGCAAAGGAAGCCTTCTTTTTTAACGGGGAGAGTAACAGAATAGTCTTCTGTTTTCTTAGCAGTATATGTAAAGCATTCTCCGTCATTATCAAAAACAATCAGCTTATGGTTTTTCTTAAGCTTTTTAACGCTGATTGTGACCTTTGTGTCCTCGCTGAGCTTTACTGTGTCGCCTAAAATTGCGTTGCCGCTTGAAATATCAATAAATGTTGTTCCCACATCAAAACAGATTGTTGTGTGGCCTTTAACAATGGCATCGAGAATATCTTCAGGAGAAGAAGACTTAGCGTAAACATAAGTTACGGGCCATGTCAGAAGATTAGTTACAACATAATCCTTGTGGTAGTCACTTCCGCCGACAACGGGGAGCTTATGGCCGTTTCTCATCTGATCATGCCACCATTGAGTACATTCCAGATTGTCAAAATGAGTGGGCGCATTCCAGACCTCAAGAACATCAACATCCGCTGCGTTTTTCTCCCAACGCCACGGACATTGCTTGCAGTGGGGATGATTCATGCAGATAACTGCACCGCGTCTTTTTGCCTCGCTTTTTACCCTTAAAAAGTCTTCATAGGTTTCGCAGGTGTCATAATCTGTCTGGTCAATAACGTCTTTAACGCCCCACATGTTGCAATGGCCGCCATGCTTTGTCAGCTCTGCGCCGTAAATGAGAGTCAGACCTTCAACCCGGGGGAACTCCTTGCAGTTAACATTGTGGTCAGTAAGCATGAGGAAATCAAGCTTATTCTTTTTTGCTTTTGCAATAACCTGTTCCAAGGTCAGCCCACCGTCTGAAGCAACTGTGTGGCAGTGGGGAACGCCCATATACCATTTATAACCGCTGTAGCTCATTTTTGATTTCTCCTTTTTAAAATAAAACAGCATAAAGTCTGTACGCTTAAAATATTTGCTTTCTTTGGGATAAGTATATCATAACTGACGGCAAGAATTCAATGTTTTAACAAAAAATCTCAGCAGTCGGAAAACTGCTGAGGTCCGGTGCAGGTGCTCATAAGGGATTATTATAAACCAAGCAACTGCTTTTTCTTTGCATCAAATTCTTCTTGGGTGATAATATTCTTATCAAGAAGATCTTTATATTTTTTGAGCTCGTCAGCATCACTTATTGGTGCATTTTTGGGTTGATTATATACAGATTCAACTTGAACTTTTCCAATGATGTTTGTAAGAACAGAATGAACTTCTTCTCTGTTTTTAATAAACCAAAAATGTATTTTTCCTGAAGAGGTTGCAACAGTAATTCTACTAAAAATCCCTAAAGCAACTGCAGATATTTGATTTAACGGCAAGTCAACAGATTTACCAAAGCTTGCTTTACCTGTTACTCTTCTGTTGGTTACCGTTAATGAGCATTTACTCATTTCCCATTTAAAGAAAAATGCCAATACAATGCCGACAATACCGATATAAATGAGAAAAGCAAAAAATCCATCACCGTCAAAATCAATGGGATCAGCTATAACTTCAGAGAAAAACTCCAAAAGCGAATAGTCGTAAATTACAGTATAGGGGTATGTGCCGCCATAACCGAAACCAAAAGACTCATAACCCTCACCTGTTAAAAATACAAATACTGAAATAATTAACCCTAACACAATCAGAGCTACACTTAAAATTAAAGTGCTTTGTGAAAGTTTGTTTTTAGTAAACTTTGCTTCTATTAATTTTTCTTCCATAAAAAATATCCTTTCTAATTGTTTTGTGGTTTATATCCTAATTTTCTCCTTCCTCAATGCTACACATTTTTATCCCACAAAATAAAAAAGTGCGCCAACCGAAGTCAACGCACCGAAAACGCAAACTCCGATTGTCGCCAAACAAAACCAGATAAATGGGAATGAATCCGTACATACCTGTTGGAATCTGCATTTTTACAAATTCAAAAAAGTACGCACAGAAATAAACAGTACCCTATAAAAGAAAATACCATTCCCGTTACATTTATTTGGTTTTGTTTGGCATAAATAGTATATCACAACAGTTTGCAATATTTCAATACTTTAATAAAAAAATCCCACTTGACATCTTTGCAGTTAGAAAAACTGAAAGTGTCATAGTGGGTTACATACTTTGATATGAAGATATAAAAAAATTGAGTATTCACAGGTTAAATCCCTTATGAATACTCAACATGGTGCGAGAGACGGGACTTGAACCCGTACGAGTCACCCCACACGCCCCTCAAACGTGCGCGTCTGCCGATTCCGCCACTCTCGCATATTTGTTATTTAATTTTTGTTTCGCGCGCGAGACTCTTGCG
>JAFUHX010000076.1 GCA_017474045.1 Clostridia bacterium
CACTTGGCGGTCTTTGTTCCGTCTTCTGTGCAGGTTGCGTTTCCGTCTGATACGTAATTTGTGAAGCTATGTCCGAGTTTATCACCTGTTGTTGCACCGCAGACTGAGCAGGTTGCCGGTAAATCACAGGTTGCTGCGTCGTAGCTGTGAGCAACAAGATTCTTACACTTATCGCAGAGACAGTCATCATCTGCATCGCTATCAGCACAAGATTCTGTTTCTACATGGTTTGCATCGTTTGCACAAACTCTCTTGTGTTCGCCGTCTGCTACATAAGTCCATTCACCGTAGTTGTGGTTGGTTGCAGGCTTTTCAACATAAGTTGTGTAGTCACAGTTTTCTCTCTGACAGGTTACGTATTCATCCCAACCGATTTCAGTACATGTGGGATCTTTTTTGACGGTTGTTACAAGATCGTGGTTATCAGGATCAATTTCAATAGTAAGATCGGTTACAGGAACGGTACAAGCTTCGTCTCTGTAGTTCGTCTTACAATCGGGGCAAGCCCAATATTCAATTGTTCCTTCTTTTACGCAGGTTGCATCTACCTTTTCATGATGAACCTTGTTTTTATGTTCAATAGCAGGAATTTCTTCGTGTCCTGAAATCCATGTTTTGCAATCTTCACAATAGGTTCCTGCTGTGTAACCAATGGATGAGCAGGTTGCGTCTTCTTGCTCATAATCATTTGTTGTTTCGTGCTTAGTTGAATCGATTTCAAGTGTGAGATCTGAAATCTCGGTGGTTTTATCGGAATCAAAGTTCTTGTTACATACACCACATGTGTAATGACCCTTTGTTCCTTTGCTTACGCAGGTGGCAGGAGTTTCTTCAACCCACTGACCAAACTCATGTGAGAACGGAAGAGCTTCTTCTTTTGTTGCAAGACAATCAGAACAGGTGTAATATGCTGTTCCTTCGGTTGTGCAGGTTGAGTCAAACCTCTTGTCTTCATCTTCAACCCAGTTATGATTAACAACTCTTGTTACGCCGCACTTACAAATTTCTGTGTGGTTTTCAAGATTGCCTTCGATTACTTTAAAGGTTGAATCTGAAGCGAAATGTTCTTCTTTTAGGTTTTCACGGAAAGCACCGTTTAAGAGGAAGCCGTATGCATCACATTTTTCACACTTATAGTGATGATAAGTATTATTATACTTCACAACTTCATCAGAGAGTGTATGAACTTCGGTAATTGTTTCCGTACAATTTTTGTCGCTTATACATCTTCCGCTATGTTCATTATTGCCATAATTTTCCCAGTCGCCGTAAACATGAACACCCGTTGCCGGAATAGTTTGAGGCTCTCTGCTAATTTCAGCTGAACAAACAGAGCAATAAACTACTAAATCGTAAGAACCGGCTGTAATGCAGGTTGCTTCAACTCTTTTTTCTTCGACTTCAGCAGCAGGAGTATGGCCCTTGGCTGAAACTGCTTCTGTTTTTGTTTCGCCGCAAACCTGACATGTATAGGTTCTGACACCGCTATCAACACAGGTTGCTTCGGGGTTAACAACACCGTCTTCTTCGGTTTCTTCGCCGTCATCGTTTGCATCATAGTTATGAGCTAGCTTCGGTGTTACTTCTTGCTCAACAAGAATTTTACCGCAGACGGAACATTTCTTTCCTTCTGTAAGACCGGTTGAAGTGCAGGTTGCTTCAACAGCTGGAATTATTTCTTCGGTGTGGTCAGCCATAGGAATTTCTTCTTGCTCAACAAGAATTTCGCCGCAAACTGAACATTTCTTTCCTTCTGTAAGACCGGTTGAGGTACAGGTTGCTTCAACAGCTGAAATTATTTCTTCGGTGTGGTTAAGCTTATTTATAACTTCTCGTTTAGTTTCGCCGCAAGCTGAGCAAGTGTAAAGCATTACACCGTCTTTTTCACAAGTGGCAGGAGTTTCAACTTCACCGCTGTTCCAGCTATGGCCGTTTGCAGAAGTTATTGTTTCCACACTGCTGAGAATTTCGTTACAGTTTTTACATCTTGTAACTGTGTCGTATGAACCCGGAGTGTCGCAATCAGCCGGAACTACGTTTTCTATTGTGGGATCGCCGGCTTCATGAGCCAAAGGAGCGATTGTCTGGGTTTCAACATAGCCGCAAGTTCCGCAGCTTCTTTCCATTGAACCGGCTTGAGCGCAGGTTGAGTCCCGGGTTGTGTTCCAAGCTGTCCAAGAGTGGTTATTTGAATTTTTGGTTTCCTGATAAACAGCGCTGTCGGTAACATCATAAAATGTTGGCCAAAGGTAATAGTGATGCTGTGTTGCGTCTGTTTCTAAAGCAGTATTAACAGGAGCAGCAGCACGAACAGCTGTTGAATATGTTCCGATATAAACCTCGTCGTTTTCAGCGGAAAGAGTTTTGAGAACTATTCCGTTATAAGCTTTGAAGGTTATTGTGATATATTCAAGTGCATTCTGAGCCTCACCAAGACTTGTTGCAAGGGCTCCAACAGCATTGCTGTCTGTTGAATATTGATTTCCGGTTCCGTTGGGGTCAAGGTTTGCCATGTGAGCTCTTGCGGCGTCATAAGCAGCCACAAAATTGCTCCATGAAGCAGGAGTATATTTTTTCTGATCGTTTTTGTAAATACTGTCAGCTGCTGCAATAGCTGCAGTAAGATCGTTATATTTAGTTGTAATTTTTGATGCGCTGTTTGCATTGCTTTTTGCTGTTGCAAGATAATTGGCACCGTTATTGATTTTTGTTGCCCACTCTGAAACGGTTGAGCTTATATCACCGGTTCTCTGACTTTCAATCCAAGGAAGATTAACATTAAAGGCTGAAGCATAGTCAAGATTTGATGCAATTGTTGTTGCAGAGCTATAAGCAAACCGTCATAATTTTTATAGTTGAAGGTGGGAATAATGCTTGACCAGTTGTTATAGTTAACTCTGTAGGGTTCCATATAAACAGCGTAAACATAACCGTGACCTGCATTGCTTGCATAAGCATTTGCATAATCATTAGAGCTGTTATTATTAGTACCCCATGTAATACCAAGGTCAATTGTAGTGTATTGCTTTGAGGAGCTTACACCCACACCGGAGGTATTGGCTGTCATATAGGTTGAAGCCTGATAGACAGTATTTGTGCTCAGAGCGAATGTTTTATTTGTGGTTTCATAAACAGGGATTGTTGTGGAATTCACACCTGAATCATAGTACCAATCGCCCCAACCGTCAGCACCGGCAGCCCAGCCGGAAGTTGTGTGGGTTGAGGTTGCAACCTTCCACACTGCAGGCGAAAGCACAGATGTTCCAACAACATTTCCGTTTGTTCCGGAACCTGCAATAATATATCTCATATATCTGGGTGAGCTTCCGGTATGGAAGAAGGTTGTAACAGGGAATGTTGCTGATCTGTCAGATGTTATACCGATAATCGTATTGGGAACAGCCCATCTGTTAACAATATTACTTCTTGTCCAATACTTATCAGAAGCAGTAATATCCCAGGAAAAATCATAACCGTTCCAGATGAGGTTTCTTGTGTATGCTTTGTTAATTGAAGTACCGTTTCTGCTATAGAAAGTCTGGTTAAGATAGTCGATATATGTATCATTATAGGTGCTCAGAGCTGAAGAGAGAGCATTGATATAGCTTTGAGCTGTGCTTGCATTGTAAGTAACGCCACCATAAATAACAGCATCATAATAACGCTTTGCGTTGTTATAAGCATCATAAGCAGTTACCATATTTTTATAGAATCTGCTTGTGGCAATTTTTGATTCAAAAGAATCAATGGCTGATTTGAGCGAAGCAGCTTCTTCGGCGACATTATACTCAGACAAAACAACTGTGTCAGAGTTGATATAAATATCAGACCAGCCAAGTGAAGAGCTGCAGTTATATGCACTCTGAAGCATAATAACGAAGGAAAGGTTTTCTCCGGATTCTGCCTTTGATTTAACAATTTCGGTTACATCAAAAGTGTTGTTTGGTGAACCGCTTCTGTTTGCTGTTGAATTCTGGCCGTCAATTGCAGGCTGAGTGAACGAGCCGAGTTTGGTGGAATCAGAAAGGCCAAAATATGATTTTACACTATTCTGAACATATGTTCCTGTGTAGGTTGTTCCAAGAATGGAGTTACCTGTATCGGTTTCGTTCAGTGATGTTCCGCTTTTTGAGTCAACATAAGACTGATTGGCAGTTACATAATAAACATCAGCTTTTGCATCTCCTATTCTTAAAGGGCAGGAATAAGCATAGAACTTAAGTTTGATTTCTTCCACATCGGCTAATGCCTGAAGATTTGAATTGCTGAAATTAACAACGATAATAGATGTACCACCCTCGCCACCTTCGCCGGTCAGAGCAAGTCTGGTCCAATCGGTTGAACCGCGGTTACCTTGGGGACTCAAAGTGAATGATGAGGTTACACCAATTGAAGTCGCTGCCGATGCATCCGTTGGGGCAATCCACACCCAAGCGGACATAACCATTAAAACTGCCATGAAAACAGACAGAAGTTTTTTTAACGGCTTGTTTTTCATTTCGTAAATTCCTCCTTGTTTTTACTCAAAGAAAATTGAGCATTTTCAGATTTATATGCTTTTTAAATGCATATATACATAATAATATTACACTTTAAAAAGCATATTGTCAATCAAAAAAATTTAAAAGTTAAACAATTGTTAAACTTTTTGTTTTTTAATCATTCTGCTGCTTTTTCTTTAAGCTTTTTAATGTTATCAATGCTTTTTAGTCTTAAATGACATATTAAACAAAAAAGAAAACAAAATCTTTTTAAATTCAGCTGTTTGATGAAAGATTTTCGGTTGACTTTTGACTCTTTATAATGTATAATGCACTCTGCAATTCAAATAAGCGGTGGAGTCTGTCATAGAATACAATAGTATTTTATTTGTTATGAATTGTATTTTGATTTTTGCGGCTTTTGCCCTCAGAATTAAAATTGACAGAATCCTTTTGGGTTCTGTTTTTTTATGCAGTTTTCACCAAAGAAAAAAATAAAGGAGTTTTTAAAATGAGTCCGATTACCATTGCATCACTTGTGATCTTTGCCGCAACATATATTCTTATGTTGGCTTCACAAAAGCTTCGACCCTATGTTACAACAGCTTCAGCAATTATTTTTGTTGTTTTAGGTGCCGTTGCCGCTTCAGGCAAAATTGCGCCGGATTTCTTTTCAATCAACGGCGAAACCTTCAGCTACACTTTCTCTCAGGCACTTACTGAAATTGACTGGAACGTTATTATGATGATTGCCGGTACCATGGGTACTGTTTTCCTTTTCATCGAGTCAAAAATGCCCCAGCTTATTTCAGACATTCTTATTTCAAAAATGCCTAACGTTAAATGGGCAGTTGTTACCCTTTCTCTCTTTGCAGGAATCGTTTCAGCTTTCGTTGACAACGTTGCAACAGTTCTTATGATTGCCCCTGTTGCCCTCGCTTTCTGCAAAAAGGTTAACATTTCTCCTGTTTCTTCAATTATCTGCATTGCTGTTTCTTCAAACCTTCAGGGTGCAGCAACACTTGTTGGCGACACAACATCAATTCTTCTTGCAAAGCAAGCAGGTCTTGACTTCTCAGACTTCTTTGTTGACAGAGGAAGACCCGGTATGTTCTGGGTTGTTGAAGCCGGAGCAATTGTCAGCGCACTTATTATTCTTTTCATGTTCAGAAAAGACAACGCAAAAATCAGCTTTAACAGCAGAACCAAGGTTGAAGATAAGTTCCCCACCTTCCTTCTCGTAGGAACAGTTCTTGCACTCATTGCCGTTTCTTTCATTCCTTATAAAGACGGCGCAGCCGAAGGTCAGTTCTATAAGCCTGACATCACAAACGGTATTATTTGCATAGGTTTCTTCGTTGTTGGTATTTTAAGAGAGCTTCTTGTTAAGAAAAACAAGGATATTGTTAAGGCAGCTTTCAAAGAGATCGACTATTATACAATCGTTCTTCTCACCGGACTTTTTGTTGTAATCGGCGGAATCAAGAGCGCAGGTGTTATTGACATTATCGGCAACGCAATCGGAAGCCTCGGCTCAGGCTCTGTTTTCGTAGTTTACACAATTATTGTTTGGATGTCGGTTATTCTTTCAGCTTTCATCGACAACATTCCCTACACAGCAACAATGCTTTCAATTGTTCCTGTTATCGCTTCAAACCTCAGCATTGATCCTACCCTTCTCTATTACGGTCTTCTTTGCGGCGCAACATTGGGCGGAAACCTCACTCCCATCGGTGCCAGCGCAAACATTACAGGTATCGGTATTCTTCGCAAGGAAGGATATGAAGTTAAGTCAACAACCTTCATGAAATACGGTGTTCCCTTCACTCTCGCCGCTGTTATTACCGGATATCTTCTTCTTTGGATCATCTGGGCATAAAAATCAAGACAAAACAAAAGCTTCTCTGATTGATTTCAGAGAAGCTTTTTTAGTTTGAATAGTTTTATTCGGTCTTCACTTTTTACAGATCGTTTTTATCTGATTCCGTATTTTTCAATGATGTAGTCCATGTCTTTATCGCCACGGCCGGAAAGGTTAATCAGAACTGAGCCCTTGCCCATTTCTTTGGCAAGCTTGATTCCGTAGGCAACAGCATGTGCACTTTCTATTGCAGGAATAATTCCTTCAAGTCTTGAGAGAGTAAAGAAAGCGTCGATTGTTTCTTCGTCATTAATTACATCATATTTAACTCTGCCTAAATCATGAAGAAAAGCGTGTTCGGGACCTGAAGAAGGATAGTCAAGACCGCTGGCTACAGAATAAACAGGAGCAGGCTCACCGTTTTCATCTTTCAGCATGATGCTGTTAAAGCCATGCATAATTCCCTCTTCGCCATATTTAAGGCTGGCTGCGTGGTCGCCCAGCTTTTCGCCTCTTCCCAAGGGTTCGACGCCATAAAGCTCAACAGGATCATTAAGGAAGCCGGAAAACATTCCCATTGCGTTTGAACCGCCGCCTACACAGGCAACAACAGCATCAGGAAGCTCACCTGTCATTGAAAGGAACTGTTCTCTGGCTTCAATTCCCACAACGCTCTGGAAATCGCGAACCATCATCGGAAACGGATGAGGACCAAGAACTGAACCGATGCAATAAATAGCATCGTTATATTCTCTTGCATAAGCTTCAAAAGCAGCGTCAACTGCTTCTTTTAAGGTTGCAAGACCATGAGTTACTTCAATAACATTAGCGCCGAGAATTTTCATTCTGGTAACATTGGGAGCTTGTTTCTTAATGTCAACCGCACCCATATAGATATCACACTCAAGACCGAAATAAGCAGCGGCAGTTGCAAGAGCCACACCGTGTTGACCTGCACCTGTTTCAGCGATAACCTTCTTTTTGCCCATATATTTTGCAAGAAGAGCCTCTCCCATACAGTGATTAAGCTTATGAGCGCCTGAGTGATTGAGGTCTTCACGCTTAACATAAAGCTGAACATTGCCAAGGCTGTTTGAAAGTCTTTCAAGATAGGAAATCGGAGTGGGTCTTCCCTGAAACTCTCTTCTGATTTTTCTCAGCTCACCGATAAACTTGCTTGACTTGCAGATTGTGAAATAAGCTTCGGTGATTTCTTCCATTGCTTTTTTAAGATCTTCTGAAATATAGGCTCCGCCGTACTTTCCGAAAAAGCCATTTTCATCAGGATAGTGTTTAAAATATGTTTCAAAATCAATTCCGTTATAATTCATTTTGAACCTCCGTTAAAAATAAATCAAAGTTAAAAAATATAATATCACATTTTTATCTGTTTGGCAAGAAAAATAAAACAAAAGGCAGAAAAAGCTTTTATTTTCTTTTAAACATTTTCTTCAGTCTCATTAATTCCTTCTTTTTCCTGAAGGAAGAGTTTAATTGATTCTTTCAGCTCTTCCGGCTTCTTTCCGCAGGTAATTGCAAGATGAAAATATTTTTCTTTGTTTTCTTTATCATTTTTCAAGGCGAAAATTACCGTAAGAAGCGAAGCCGCCTCCGCACCGTTATTTTTGATTTCAAGAGCTTTTTCAGCGTCAGAAACAGCCTTGTCATATTCACCTTGCCTGAAATAGCAGTTAGCGCGGTTAACATAGCCATAATAGTTCGGTTCACATTCAATCGACATATTATAATGCTTCAAAGCAGTTTCAAAATCACCTTCGTTAACAAAGATTAAGCCGATATTGCTATGAGCAGTAACATTTTTTCGGTCAAATTCCAGAAGCTTATAATAGACCTTTATTGCTTCATCATTAAGGCCGCAATCAGTATAGCACAAAGCAATAAAAAGCAAAACGGGAACAGCATCTCTTTCACTTTGCGCCTTTTTATAAACATCAAACAAATATTTAAGTGCCTTTTCATAGTTTGATTCGTCATAAAGCCTTGTGGCACACAAAAGCTTTTTTCTGACTGTCGGTTGACTGCGAAAAGCATCTCCTATTACAGCTTGATATGATTTTTCATAAAAATCAAGGCTCTTTCTTTTTTGCCCTGCAAAAATTCTCAGAAGAGATGAAATAAGAACACAAATTAAAGCAATCAGCCTGAAAAGATTATTTTGAAAAGGGGTTTTATTGCAGAAAACATCATAAAAATAAAAACCGAGCATAAAAGCAGCAAACAAAATCACTATTACTGCTAAAACATTTTTTAATGCTTTATTTTTCACGTAAGCAGCCTCCTTCCGACAAACAAACTATAGCATAGTTTTTCATAAAAATAAAGAGCAAAGA
Source organism: Clostridia bacterium (assembly GCA_017474045.1). Lineage (GTDB taxonomy): Bacteria > Bacillota > Clostridia > Oscillospirales > Acutalibacteraceae > UBA6857. Next base: position 8,694 of record JAFUHX010000076.1, read on the forward strand.
AAAAGGAGTTGTAAAATAAAAATTACAGCTCCTTTAAAATATTAATCAAAAAGCGGTGTTGAAAAATATCTTTCAGCGGTATCAGGTAAAACAACAACAACGGTTTTTCCTTTGCCTAATTTTTTTGCAAGCTTCATAGCGGCGGCAACGTTTGTTCCGCTGCTGATTCCGCACATTATTCCTTCTTTTGCCGCAAGGTCCTTCGCCGCCTGAATTGCTTCATCGTCAGTTATAATGCAAACATCGTTATAAATGCTTGTGTTAAGTATTTCAGGGATCAAACCGTCTCCAATACCCATCTGAATGTGGGTACCTATAAGACCACCGGAAAGAATTGCAGCGTTATCGGGTTCAACCGCCCAGATTGTTATTTCGGGATTATGAGCCTTCAGGGTTTCACCGATTCCGGTTAAAGTTCCTCCTGTTCCGATACCTGCACAGAAACCATGAATTTCATGACCTACCTGATTAATGATTTCCATTGCGGTAACTGAACGCTGAATTTCGGGATTAGCAGGATTTTCAAACTGCTGAGGAACAAAAACATTGGGATCTTCTTTTTTCATTCTCAACGCTGTGTTGAGACATTCTTCGATGCAAAGACCAATATTTCCTTCGTCATGAACCAAAACAACCTCTGCACCGTAATGAGTAACGAGCTTTCTTCTTTCTTCGCTGACAGAGTCGGGCATAATAATTTTTACATTATAGCCTCTGACAGCTCCGACCAAGGCAAGTCCTATTCCCTGATTTCCGCTTGTAGGCTCAACAATAATAGTGTTTTCGTTAATAAGGCCCTTTTTTTCTGCGTCGAGAATCATATTATAAGCTGTTCTTGTTTTAATAGATCCGCCAACATTAAGGCCTTCAAATTTAACAAGAATTTCTGCATCATCGGGACCGGTCATGTGTTGAAGACGAATCATCGGAGTATTTCCGATTGCTTCCAAAATATTATTACAAATCATAAGATTACCTTTCCGTTTTATATTATTAAGAAACATACTTCTGAGAAAATAACGGCTGACATTATAACATATAATTTATTATTTTTCAATCGGTTTGTTGAGGTATTTTGAATTTTTTGAAAAAAGTGTGTGTTTAATTTATAAAACCATCACAAATACTCAGATATGTATCTTTTTTACTTAATTATAGAAAAACGGAGACTGCTTCTTTTGAAGTGTCTCCGCTGTTAAGATTGTTTTTTCGTTATCGTTATAAAGCCTGGGAATATTCCAAAGCTCAAAAGCTTTCGGTCAAATCTCAATAGCTTTCATAATGAATTTCAGCTGAATAAAGAGGATAAAAATTGTCGTCTGAATATATATCAATCATTTTCCATTGCTTTTTTGTTCCGCCGTAATAAACATCTTTGAAAGAAGCGTTTGTGTTATAAAAAACGGAGTTTTCTATTTTTTTGACGCTGACGGGAATATAAATGCTTTCAAGGCCGGTGCAACCGGAAAAGAGAGATTCTTCAAGAACAGTTATTTTTCCCGGAATTGCAACACTTTTAATATCATTATCTGAAAATGCATAAGCACCCATGCGCTCAAGACTATCGGGCAAGCTAAGTTCAGAAATATTGCAATTTGCAAAAGCACGTTTTCCAATTTCAACAAGTCCATTAGGAAAAACAGCCTTTTCAATGCTGTTAGAACAAAATGCATTCTCACCTATTTCTTTCATGCTTTCAGGAAAACAGATTGTTCCATCAAGCCAGACTCTTTCAAAAGCATAATCACCAATAGAAGTGACACCTTCAGAGATTTTCAAAGAAGTAATATCATTACAAAAAGACTTTTCTCTCCATGGAGAAGCAGTCGTTGATGAGTAATCAAACATATCTCCGTTTCCGCTTACATAAAGAGTTTTTGAAAAAGGATTATAAGACCATCTGAGATCTTCTCCGCAAGTTCCCGTAATCTGACTAAAAACACCACAGAGAGCAACAATCAAGGCTATTACTGCAACAATAATAAAAACTGATTTTTTCTTCATTTTAAAAACCTCCAAGTTATTGTTTGTCGAACTGATTATAGCACACACAATGATTATAGCACACACAATATGATATTACAATCGGGTGCGGGTATAAAATCCGTTTGCCGAAGGGGCAACTTCGTCGTGCCGTCAGGCACACTTCATTGCGTCAGCACTTCATTTGCCGTAAGGCAACTTCATTCGTTTATGTCCGCAAGCTGAATGAAGTTGAGCTACGCTCAAATGAAGTTATCTGCTAAAGCAGATAAACGAAGTTATGTCCTGCGGACATAAATGAAAAATCGACTTGTCGAAACAAGTCGATTTTTGTGTTTACAGTTCAAAATGGCAACAAAATAATTTTAAGATATTTTTAGCTTGTGAAAATCAAAAATTATCCAACTAACCAGCTTTTAAAACTATCGCCAATTCATTGGTCAATTTACACATATTTAGAAAAAATATCGACATAACGAGATGAAAATGTAATTGAAGTAATTTGCGAATAAGGAATCTCATAACAATCTTCTTGCCAGATACCATCAGCATCAAAGTGCTTAAAAATAACTTTAGTTTTAAGCACTTTTTCAATTTTTCCTATCGCAAATTCACATTCGTCATCGTTAAGATTTTCTTTTTCTACAATTATGTTTATGTTCAATTCTGATAGCGATAAAAACACACTATACCAATCTGTGATATCTATTTCCGGCAATTTAATATTATCAAAAACACCTTCGCATTTTATAATTTCAACACATTTATCATTTTTAATTTCTACTTTTTTAACATCACAAAAACGTCTTACAGTAAATCCATCTATAATAAAATCATCTTCATTAGCTGAAAGAAAGAGTTTCTCACTTGTTATTAACGGAAAGTGATAACTGTAATGATAATTATATTTAAAAAATATTCTACACATTTCTTTCGACTTTACTGCCCTATTTATTAATTCTATAATTTCAATCTTTTTCATAATATCACCAAGTTCATTGTATAACAACAAAGCTTAAAAGTCAATTCCGTTTGCCCGAAGGGCAACTTCGTCGTGCCGTAGGCACACTTCATTGCGTCAGCACTTCATTTGCCGTAAGGCAACTTCGTTCGTTTATGTCCGTAAGCAAATAATGAAGTTGACAGCAAGCTGTCAAATGAAGTACTCGCTTCGCTCGTAACGAAGTTATGTCCTGCGGACATAAATGAAAAATCGACAATTCGAAACTTGTCGATTTTTGGCTGCGGAACTAGGATTCGAACCCAGACAAACAGAGTCAGAGTCTGCTGTGCTACCCTTACACAATTCCGCAATATTCTTTTTCCTGAGAGCGAATGATATTATACACAGTTTAAAAGCAATTGTCAACACATTTTAAGAAAAAATTTGACATTTTTAAAAAACTTTTTTATTGGTAGTTTTTAATAAGACCGAAGTAATTCCAAGCAGAAAATTACTTCGGTCTTTTTTATTCTTCCATTTGTCTTCCCAGAAATCCGGAAGCCACCTGAACAAGTTTAATTTCTGTTTGACCTATGGTTGTTTCTTTTCCGCCAAGAAGAAGAATTACAGCACCCATAACGTCCCCTGCTCCGACAATCGGATAGAGAATTGCAACATTTTTGTCAACACCCTCACAAGGAGTAAACAAATCTCTGCTTTCGGTAATAATATAATTGCGGCGTTTTTCAATATAGCTTTCTGCCATTGGTGAAATTCTCTTGTCCATAACATCTTTTCTCGGTATTCCTGCTGATGCCAGAATATGATCTCTGTCGCATATCAATGCAGGCAAACCCGTTGTTCTGTTCAGAACCTCTGCGTATTGCTTCGTATAAGGTCCCAGCTCGCCTATCGGTGAATATTTTTTAAAAATCACTTCACCGTTTGAATCGGTATAAATCTCCAACGGGTCGCCTTCTCTTATTCTCATTGTTCTTCTAATCTCTTTCGGAATAACCACTCGACCAAGGTCGTCGATTCTACGAACTATTCCTGTTGCTTTCATATATATCTTTCTCCTCTTAATGCAAATTGTGTTGTTAGTATCTGTATTTCTGGGAGAAATATACCGCAAGATTTACTTTTGAAATTAAATATGATATAATAAATCAAAGGCGGTGATTTTGTGAAAAACAAAAAACAATTAATAACAATTATTCTTTCTGTTCTTATCACATTAGCAGTTGTTTTTTCTGTATTGTTTGGTATAAAGATATATCAAGACAAACTTGTTGAGTCAGGCTATAACGAAACGCCAAACTCCGCCAATCAATATGCCAAAGACGTAACTATGATTCAATTGATTGCTAATTCTGAAAAATATGATGGTCAACTTGTCAGAGTAATCGGTGTCGGCAACCTTGAATTTGAAGGCAATTGCATTTCGCTCAACAAAGAAGATTTAAAATACGGTGTTGGCAATTCTATTTGGATTGAGCTCGGTGAAAAAGCAATTTCTTACAAAGAAGCACAACAATATAATGGCGAGTATGTAATCATAGAGGGTGTTTTTGATAAAGACGATTGCGGTCATATGGATATGTTTTGTGGCTCAATCAAAAATATTAGTCGGTATGAATTGTGGGACTCTTATTTAATTACCCATTCAACGATTACACAGCAAGCAAATAAAACATACTCATACGAAATCACCGATTATAAAGGACGAATTATAGATTACGAAGATAATTTAACAAGAGAACCAAAGAGGCAAAAAGTGAGTACAGATGTTGTTGGCATATCTGTTCAAACAGGAACAGGGCTCTCCACTAACTATGCTACCTATTTTGATTTAGAAAACAGCAAAATTTCAGAAACATTCTATTATGTTCTAACTGCTAAAGACGGTTATGTAGTATATGCAGATTACAGAAATGGTGAACCTTTTATTGTTGTTCAAGACATATTTGATAAAGAACAATACTATAAAGAATATAAATTAGAAAATGTTTCGCCTGTTGCGGCTGATTTTGTGGTTGACGCTTACTTCAATACTAAAGGAAACGTTAATATTACATATTTATCTGGTGATGACTACACAGAAACGAACTACACAATTGTAATATTACCAAAAGGAAAAACGGAGTGAAATCACTCCGCTTTTTCTATGTATAAAAACCGCCGAAAATTCCTGTTTTGACACCCTTGTGTTCAATAGGGCAAACCAGCGAAAACCCTAGTGTTTATGCGCCTTTCAGGTGGTTTGCCCTATTATAACGCATTCCTCTATTCTACGAACTATTCCTGTTGCTTTCATATATATCTTTCTCCTCTTAATGCAAATTGTGTTGTTAGTATCTGTATTTCTGGGAGAAATATACCGCAAGATTTACTTTTGAAATGAAATGTGCTATAATAAATCAAAGGCGGTGATTTTGTGAAAAACTTTTTACCCGAAGAAGAATTAATTGAATATGTAAAACCTTATTTGAAAGCAAAAGGGTTTAAGAAAAAGAATAAAACTTGGACAAAAGACATCGGTGACTTTACAATTTATTTTTATGTGCAAGGCAGTTGTTTTTCAAAAGAAACATATTATATAAGACCAAGTATTCGCATTAATGCACTTCCCTCTGATATGTTAGTCCACGGTCATTATATGACACAAATCGAGCAAACAACACCCGAAGAAATAATGCAAAAGTTTGAACAATGGTGCGAGGAATGGACAAACAAATCTTTAATAAAGGAGCGTTTGATTGCGTTTATAGAATGGGAAGAACGCAATCCACTTGAAAAGCGTAGAGCAAAACTTGTGGATTATGAAAAAGACCCTGTTCCTGCCGAAGAATTTTTCATGATTGATACGCCACCAACAACCCCATCTACTAAGCAATATATTTTAGATAATTTTTAATGCAAAAGCGAGGTGAAAATTCACCTCGCTTTTATTATGTATAGGTCAAAATATGCTGCTTTTTGTCAAAAATTTTTGTTCTAAAAGCGTCCAAAAGCCTAGTATTTACAAGGTTTTATCGCACTTTTGTGTTATTATAACACAAGCCTCTATTCTACGAACTATTCCAGTTGCTTTCATATATAAATCTCCTCTTTTTACAATTTTAATGTGATATTAGTATCACACTATTTGTAGAAATTATGAGCAGAATTTCCAATTGTTTTTTTATTTTAAAATCGATATGTGAAAATGGCGATGACATTTTTAGTCATCGCCTATTTCAAAAAACAAATCTTTTTTCAAAACAGATTATTTTTCAATGAACTTAACCGCTGTACCGTATGCAATAACTTCGGCTGCGCCCTGCATAATAGCAGATGAG
>JAFUHX010000032.1 GCA_017474045.1 Clostridia bacterium
TCAAGAGTTTCTGAATAAGAAGCTCCGCAGGAGCAGGTGTAGATTATTTTTCCTTCTTCCTTGCAGGTGGGCTTTGTTTCTTTCTTTTCATAGCTGTGAACATGGGCCTCATCTGAGAAGAAGAGAACTTTATAATCTGTTGTGTATTCATTAAGAACAAAGCTGAATGAAAGCGTGTTGCTGTCGGCTTCTTTCTGGTCAATATAGAGCAGGTTATCCCTTGACAACAAATCATCCGCAGTATCATTTTTGACCACGGCGATAACATAATTACTGCCGGGAACTGTTTTGATTGTTTTGGTGATGAGTTTTTCAGATAAATTTGTTAACTGGGAAGACGATAAAACTTTCATCGTTTTGTTTTGAAGTGGCATACCCGCAACAGATGTTTCACTGGAACCAAGGCAGACAACTCCACATAGCCTTAAGCCTTCTTCAAGATCAACATTAGGGTAGTGATATCCAGGATAAATTTTTATCCATTGCTCTTTAGTTCCGGCATAATAAATAACATATCCAGGATATCCATCAAGAAAATTCTTACAAAAAGGATCGAATCTTATTGCCCAATGTTTAATTTCAGTAACGCTTGAAGGAATATTAATAACTTTCATATTATAGCAATTTTCAAATGCATTATTACCAATTTCTGTTATACCTTCTGAAATAGTTACATAGCTTAATTTGTCACAATCATAAAACATTCCGTCGCTTATTCGTTTGATACTGCTCGGAATAGTTATTGCTGACAGATTATCACAATTTCTAAAAGCATACATCTCCATATTGATAACACTATTCGGTATAACCATATCAGCAATGGCAACACAATTTTCAAAAGCAAAGGCACCGATACTTTCAACACCGTTAGGTATTGATATTTTAGCAAGTGAAGCACAGTTTGCAAATGCACTTTGCTCAATGTTCAAGATACCTTTTGGCAACTTTAACTCAATAAGAGAAGAACACCTTTCAAATGCATAAGAACCAATACTTGTAATGGTAGTCGGTATTTTGACAGTAGTCAACTTATCGCAACCAGCAAACAAACAATCCTCTATTCGTAATACACCTTCAGGAATAGTTACTGATTTAAGACTATTACAATTATTGAAAGCCTTGTCACCTATTTCTTGAACGCTGATAGGGATTATAACGCTTTCAAGTTTTTCACAATCATTAAACAAATTGCCGCTAATAGCAACAATGCCATCAGGAATTACTACATTCAGAAGACTGTCACAATCTTCAAATGCACCAAAATCAATAACCGTTACATAAATCGGAATATATATATCCTTCAAATTTTTGCAACCTCTAAAAGCATATGACCCTATAACTTCAATACTATCAGGAAGCTCAACATAGCTAATGTTTTTGCAGTTATCAAATGCATTAGACCCAATAGTTGTTATATCATCTTCAACTATAACGGAATATATTGCATCCCTATAGTCGTAATAACCGGGACAAACACCAAACATTGGCAAGAAATTCCACATAGCACCCTTACCTTTGATATAAAGTGTTCCGTCTTCGTAAAGACTATAAACCGCCTCTTCACCGCATTTTCCGTCACCGTCAAGCTCCATATATATGGTTAAATCAAGAGGCTCATAGTTTTCCTCTTCTTCGATTTCGACAATTTCAAACTCAACATCAGGTTCAGGCATTCTTGCGTTATCAACAAGGTATATTTCGTGTTTACTTGTAACAGCATGCTTATCCACCGCGAAATATGCAATTGCTTCGCCGTTTTCATCTGTTGAAACATTTTCAATCGGTGCCGGCGCAGGCGTTCCGTCGGGCTTGGATATATCCTTCGTCACTTCAGATATAACAGCGTTTTTTATCGGCTTATCTTTTTCGTCAATAACGGTGACATTGACCTTATATTTTTTATTGGGACATTCACCCCAATCAAATTTGTCAAATATCGGTCCGTTGCTACTTCCTCTGAATGAAATGTAAAACGATTTGGCTGTACCTTCAGGAAACAAATACTCAAGTCTTGCCAAGGTTACTTTTGCTTTTCCAAAGCCCATTTGTGCCTCTGCAAAAAGAGCAACTTGCATTTTAAATGTGCCATCTACACACTTATCACAGGAATGTTTTATTTCAGGGAACTCTTCTGTTGTTTCTTCATGTTCATAAAGCTTTAGGGTAAATTTAGCAGGAAACTCTACACCTACGCTTACATCAACCAATTCAAGAGCAACAAAATCTACTGAAAGCACCGGAGTTACTGTTATAACACCTGCAACACTGGCGTCGCATTTATAAACCAAGCTTGGAGAAACTGACAAATCCTCTGTTGCTTTTCCTGAAACATTTCTGAAGCCCATAGCGCCTGAAATTTCTAATGAACCCTTAACACTTATTTCTGCTTTTGCTGAAAACTTCATTTTTAAACCAAAGTTTCCGTTCAGTCCGGCTGTAATGGGAACAACTGCTTTTATAATAGGATGAGCTTTTTCTTTATCAACACCTCCGGAAATAGTGAGGGACAGCTCGCCCGTTGTTTTGTATTCTACTCTGTTTGAGATATCATAATAATCTTTTCCCAAAAGCTTGAAGTCATAATAAAATCTGAAATTAACTAAAATTTCTGCCTGACCGGAAGTATTTCCGGAAAGATTACCGGATTCAAAGCCTTGTGAAAAAGCTATTGTGAACCAAGCTTGAGGATTAATATCTATAGCTGCTCTTGATTTTGAGAATGTTGACTGTTCTTTGGCTTCTGCTCGAGCTGCCTCGGTGTCAATTTTTATATAAGAAAAAAAGTCGCTGATTTCATATTCATCGGCTGCCTTTATTGTTACTGTTCCGCTTTCGTTTTCAACTGAGCCGACCTTTGTTAATATGTAGTCCTCTGCGCCTTCGCCGAA
>JAFUHX010000033.1 GCA_017474045.1 Clostridia bacterium
AGGCTTCAATATCACTTTTGATTTATCAAAAATATCACTGCAAATTTTAATTTGCAATATCACTCATACATACCGAAAAAAGAATTTGTTTTTCTGAAAAGTTACCTTGAAGTATATAACCCACTATGACACTTTCCGCTCGAAAGTATCTGTTTTTCATCAAAAAAATTGCGAGACACCTTATGAAAAGTGTCTCACAACTGTATAAATATTTGTTTATGTCCTTAGCAACCCCGCTCATAAAAAACTCGTTTTTTACAGCTCTTTATGATTTCTTATCTATTGAGAATTTCAATAGCTTTCAGTGCGTCATCTTCATCAATTCCGTTTCGAAGATTTGAGGTTAAAACGAAGTGATCTTTTAAAAGGTCAGATGAAAGAAACATATCGTCTAAAACAACGAAGCTTTCAATATCTTCGTCGCATTGAACAAGCCAGGCTTCAATTTCACTTTCTCTGTCTTCAAGGTCAGGCGTTTTGTCGAAAATTTCAAGGTCAAAATCTGCAAAAAAGTTGTTGATTTCTTCGCAGATAATATTCCCGCCTTCTTTTTCCCAATGTTCACGCCACGATGTTGTCAAAACGATTTTTGCATTGGTTTTGTCAACAATAAATTTGATAAGCTCAAGCCTTGAAGGGTCAATAATAACTCCTCCGCTGAAATTATCTCTGACAAAATTTCTTGAGTTTAAAACTCCGTCAAAATCCAAAAAAATAACTTTCATAACAATAGTTCACCCTTTAAATTTCCCCGTTACGAAAACGCAACGGGGAAGATTTTATTAAACGTTACCGCTTTTTGCTGCTTCAAAGTCTTCAACAATTTCCTTTGAGGGAGCTTTTGTGAGAAGTGAAACCACAACAATGCAAATTGAAGAGAAAATGAATGCAGGAAGAAGCTCATAGATTCCGAATGCACCGCCAAGATTGCTGATAACCAGCTTCCAGAGGAAGACCATTCCTGCGCCGCCGACCATACCTGCAACGGCGCCGGCTCTTGTTGTTCTCTTCCAGAAAAGAGAGAAGAGCATGAGAGGACCGAAGGTTGCGCCGAAGCCTGCCCAGGCGAATGAAACGATTTGGAAAATAACGCTGTCTTCATCCATTGCAATAACCATTGCAATCAGAGCAATAGCAAGAAGAGTAATTCTTGTAACAGTCATAACCTGTTTGTCTGTTGCGTTTTTCTTTGCAACGCCTTGGAAAATGTTTTTTGCAAAAGCAGAGGCAGCAATAAGAAGATAAGAGTCAGAGGAGCTGATTGTTGCTGCCAGAATACCAGCCATAACGAAGCCGGCAAGAATCGGGGGAAGATAGCTTGTTGAAAGAGTGATGAAAATGTTTTCAGCCGAAGCTTTTGTAAGATGCTCCAAGGGGAAGAGCTGACGGCCAACAATACCGATAAATACGGCAACGCCGAGAGAAATAACAACCCAGATCATTGCAATTCTTCTTGAAAGCTTAAGCTCTTCTTCTTTTCTGATTGCCATAAATCTTAAAAGAACCTGAGGCATTCCGAAATATCCGAGACCCCAAGCCATCATTGAAAAGATGTTAAGAGTTCCGTAGTTTGCGGCTTCGCCGAAAAGAGGCTTTCCGTTTTCAACGAGCTGTTCTCCGGCTTCTGAAAGCTGAGGAGTTGCAAGACCGAAGAAATCGAGGAAACCGGGAATTTCCTTAGCGTTTTCAAAAACAGCGCCTAAACCGCCGGCTTTAACAGTTCCGATAATAACAATAACAGAAAGAGCAATAATCATAACGATTGACTGCATGAAATCTGAAGCACTTTCAGCAAGGAAGCCGCCGAGAATTGTGTAAAGAAGAACAAAAACAGCGCCGACAATCAGCATTGTAATATAGGGCATTCCGAAAAGAGTTGAGAAAAGCTTTCCGCATGTTACAAAGCAGCTTGAAGCATAAACTGTGAAGAAAATGAGAATAAAAAGAGCTGAAAGAGTCAGAACAACCTTGTTTTTTTCACGGAAACGGTTAGAGAAAAATTCCGGAAGAGTAATGGAGTTGTTAGCTCTGATGCTATATCTGCGAAGTCTCTTTGAAACAATGAGCCAGTTGAAATATGTACCGACTGCAAGACCAAAGGCTGTCCAGAATGCGTCTGCAAGTCCACACCAATATGCAACACCGGGAAGACCCATAAGAAGCCAACCACTCATGTCTGAAGCCTCAGCGCTCATTGCTGTTACCCAGGGACCTAAAGAACGGCCGCCAAGGAAGTAGTTTTCTGAATTGGCGTTAGCTTTTTTGGCAAAAACAAAACCAATAATTATAACTGCTGCCATGTAAATAATCATGGCGATAAGAATTTGAATGGTATTTCCACTCATACTGCACCAACTTTCTTTGTTTTAATGTCCTAAAGCATGGTCTAAAGTATAACATGATTTTTCCTAACTTTCAAGTATTTCGCCGTATTAATTTTAATAGCTTGCTTTATTGACTTAAAAGATAAAGTGAAATATAATAGAATAACGAAGGATAGGAGGAATTAACGAAAATGAAAACAAAACAACCAACAAGCGAGCAGTTAATGAAAAAACAGCTCAAAAGAGAAAAAGAAATTAAAAAATGGGAGAAAGAAAAGGCAAGACCAAAAAGGAATCTCTATTTTGTCTATCTTGTGCTTATTATAACAATAATTTACGCAACAGATGAAATTGCTTCCCAAATCGGAACTTTAATGAAAACTGAAATTGCCAATGACCTTCTTTCTTCTTTTGGCGAAAAATCGGTCAGTATTCTTGATATTCTTTCTGTTCTTGTTGTTCCTTTTCAGGCTTTAGGTCTTTTATACCGACCGCTTGCTGACCGTTTCGGAAGAAAACTGTTTTTAATAATCAACACCTTCGGCATGAGCTTTTCAATGCTTGTAATTTTCCTTTCGAACAATTTGTTTTTATATTTCATAGGTGCAGCAATGGTTCAGTTCTTTGTCCCTCATGATATGCATGTTGTTTATATTATGGAGTCATCGCCATCTAAACACAGAGCTCGAGTATATTCTTCAATCAAGTTCTTTGCCAATATGGGCGTAATGCTTATTCCTCTTCTGAGAAGAATGTTGATGAATGATTCTTCTCAATGGAGAAACGTATATTTCATTCCTGCGGTAGTTGGCGTTGTAACTTGCTTAATTGCTCTTCTTTTTGCCAGAGAAACCGATGCTTTCATCGATTCCAGACTGAAATATCTTAAAATGACCGATGAAGAAAGGTTGGCTGAAAAAGAAAGAAAGTCTCAGGAAAATGCTCAGGGCGGACTCATTCCTGCCTTAAAGTTTGCCATGAGTCATAAGCAGCTTCGCTGGCTTTATATAACTGCAGCCATTGCAAACATTGGTTTTTTAGGTTCAGTTAACTATCAGGTAATTCTCTCCTATGGCTATGCTAATAATCTTATTAATGCCGGTCAGTTTTCAGGCTTCACAGAAGAGCTTATGAATCTTGTCAGCACAGGTGTTGTAACCGATGCTCTGTTTATGTTCCCTGTGGGCTGCTCAGTTGCTCAGGTTATAATGGGCTTCGTTTCTGACTCCAAAGGAAGAAAGCAGGCTGCAATTCTCACCGCTTGCAACTGTCTGTTAACATTTATCGCATATTATTTTGGCGCAAACATGGGCTGGAATGCATATCTTGTTGGCTTTCTTTGCGGTGCATGTATCGGAAGCTACTATTCAACAAACGATGTTCTTATTATGATGATAGGAGAGTCATCGCCAACAAATCTTCGTTCGTCAACCATGTCGGCTGAATTTATTGTTGTTGCTGTCGGCGTTGCAATATCCTATATAATCAGCTTCCCGCTGACAATGATTTTCGGAAACAGTGCCGTGGGAATGGTTTGCTTCGCCCTGACTGTTCCCGGCTTTATCGGTGCTCTTGTTGCTCTTGTCAAGAAAACTCACGACACCAAGGGAATTGATATTGATACCGTAACCGGTTTGGAATGGGATTAAAGGAATAACAAACATCAACCTTTTCAAAATTTAACAAAACCCAAAGCCGCTGATGATGCTTATGCATATCGGCGGCTTTTATGGTGAATAAAAATTCACTACATTGAATTTTTTTGTTAATTTTGTTAATAATGATTCATAAAAATGTTTAAAATCAAAAATTCCCTTTATTTTTTTGTATATTTTGTATAATCGTTTTCCATAATGGAGCATAATATTTATAAGAGAAAACGATTTTTCGCTTTAGTGCGAAAAATCGAAGAAAAATAATTGAATTTTAGGGAATATTGGTATAAAATTATAAATATAATTCTCAAGAGCAAAATGTATTTTGTTCATGAAAGAGGGCGTTTTATTAATGAATTATGTTGAAAAAGTAATTAAAAGTGTTGCCGAAAAGCACTCAAAGGAACCTGAATTTGTTCAAACTGTTGAAGAGGTTCTTTCTTCGCTTTCTCCGGTAATTGAAAGACATCCGGAGTATGAAAAGGTTGCACTTCTTGAAAGAATGGTTGAGCCTGAAAGGCAGATTACTTTCAGAGTAACCTGGATTGATGACAGCGGAAAGGTCAATGTTAACACCGGCTACAGAGTTCAGTTCAACGGTGCTATCGGACCCTATAAAGGCGGTCTGCGTTTTCATCGCTCTGTTTATATCGGAACAATGCTGTTCCTCGGCTTTGAACAAACATTTAAAAACAGCCTGACCGGACTTCCCATCGGTGGTGCTAAGGGTGGCAGCGATTTTGACCCGAGAGGCAAGAGTGACGCTGAAATTCTTCGCTTCTGCCAGGCTTTTATGACAGAGCTTTATCGTCATATCGGACCTGATGTTGACGTTCCCGCCGGTGATATCGGTGTCGGTGCAAGAGAGGTCGGCTATCTCTATGGTCAATACAGAAGAATTAAAGGCGCTTTTGAAAACGGTGTTCTTACAGGAAAAGGCCTTTCTTTCGGCGGCTCAGTTATCAGACCGGAAGCTACCGGCTACGGCGCTGTTTATTATACCGAAGAGGTATTCAAGCATTTCGGTGAAGATATCAAAGGCAAGACCTTTGCTGTTTCCGGCTTTGGTAATGTTGCATGGGGAACGGTTAAAAAGGTTGCTGAGCTTGGCGGCAAGGTAGTAACAATTTCAGGACCTGACGGTTATGTTTATGATAAAGACGGAATCAACACAGAAGAAAAAATCAACTTCATGCTTGAAATGAGAGCTTCAGGAAGAGACAGAGTTCAGGATTATGCAGATAAATTCGGTTGTGAATTTTTTGCCGGTGAAAAGCCTTGGGGTGTTAAGGTTGATGTAGCAATGCCTTGCGCTATTCAGAATGAAGTCGGAATGAAAGAAGCAAAACAGCTTGTTGAAAACGGTGTTTCTTATTATATTGAAGTTGCTAATATGCCAACAACAAACGATGCTTTGAAATATCTTTCAGAAAACTGCAAAGCGGTTGCTCCTTCAAAGGCAGTTAATGCCGGCGGTGTTGCTGTTTCAGCTCTTGAAATGAGCCAGAACTCAATGAGATATAGCTGGACTGCTCAGGAAGTTGACGCAAAGCTCAAACAGATTATGAAAAATATTCACGACAATTCAGCAAAGGCTGCCGAAGAAAACGGACTTGGCTATAATCTTGTTGCCGGAGCAAACATTGCCGGATTCGTAAAGGTTGCCGAGGCAATGATGGCTCAGGGAATTATCTGATAAGTTTTTAATCAGAGGTGTTTTTAAATACCTCTGATATTTTTTGTCTGAAACTATTGAAAACCATTAGTTTTATGCTATAATTCAAAAAGTTAAGCTATGGAGGCGATTTCAATGAATCAAAAACCAGTAACTGCAATAATAGTCGGAGCCGGTCACCGTGCTCTTGTTTATAGCGAGCTTGCAAAAACGAATCCTGAGCTTCTTAAAATTGTTGGTGTAGCAGATCCCAATCCGGTCAGAAGAAAGAAAACAATGGAATATTTCGGTTTTTCTGAAGAAATGTGTTTTTCCTCTGCCGAGGAGCTTGCCGGAAAAGGTAAGCTTGCGGATGCTGTTATTAACGGAACCATGGATGAGCAACATATTGAAACAGCTGTTCCGCTTCTTGAGGCAGGATATGATATGCTTCTTGAAAAGCCCTTTGCTGTCAACGAAAAAGAAATGCGTTTTCTTGTTGAAGTTGCAAAAAACAACGGTTCTAAGGTAATGATCTGCCATGTTCTTCGCTATACACCCTTCTATTATTCAATCAAAGAAAGGGTAGCTAACGGTGAAATCGGCGACATAATTAATATTCAGACAACCGAGCATGTTTCCTATCACCATCTTTCAACCTCCTATGTCAGAGGAAAATGGGCTAACAGCAAAAAGTGTCACACAACAATGCTTCTTGCCAAGTGTTGCCACGATCTTGACCTGATGATGTGGTTAATGAGTGAAACAAAACCGGTTCAGATCAGCTCATTCGGCGGAAAATATCAGTTTAAAAAAGAAAATGCACCCGAAGGTGCCGGAACAATATGCATGAAAGACTGTCCGTTGGTGGAAAAATGTGTTTATTCAACCAAAAGGCTTTATATTGATCATCCTGACCGTTGGAGCTTCTATGTCTGGGATGCCCTTGAACATCTTGAAAATCCCACTATCGAAGATAAAATTGATTTAATGAAAAGTGACAATCCATACGCAAGATGTATTTATAAATGTGATAACGATGTTGTTGATCATCAGAGCGTTCTTGTTAATTTTGAAAGCGGAGCAACCGGAACTCATAATATGGTAGGCGGAAGCGCGGAACCCAGAAGACAGATTCACATTATCGGTACCAAGGGTGAAATTTTCGGTAATTTTGAGGAGTCGAAGTTTACTGTTTTAAAAATCGATCCTTCTCCTGAAGCTCATAACGGAGAGTGTAGTGTTGAAGTTGTTGATTTAAAGGTCAGCGGAGATATGGTTGGTGCCTACGGCGGACACGGCGGCGGCGATGAAAGACTTGCCGAAGATTTTGTTAAGTTTATAAGAGACGAAGAACCTTCTCTTGCCTGTACTTCAATTTTTGATAGCGTTCCGGGCCATCTCAGTGTCTATCTTGCTGATAAATCAAGAGAAGAGGGCGGTGCGCCTCAGGAAGTTCTGATTTAATTTTGAAAACAAATAAAAAATGCGGCTGTAAAACCTGAGTCTTACGGCCGCTTTTTCGTTATTAATAGTTTGTTTTGCGAAGCTCAAAATATGCTTGAGGATGTTTGCAAACGGGGCAAACCTGAGGAGCCTTCATGCCGACAACAATGTGTCCGCAGTTTCTGCATTCCCAGATCTGAACATCGCTCTTTTCGAAAACTGCTTTTGTTTCAACGTTGTTTAAAAGAGCGCGATAGCGTTCTTCGTGTGCCTTTTCAATGGCAGCAACACCTCTGAATTGAGCTGCAAGCTCGGTGAAGCCTTCTTCTTCAGCTTCTTTAGCCATGCGGTCATACATATCGGTCCATTCATAGTTTTCGCCTTCTGCGGCAGAAGCAAGGTTAGCTTCTGTGTCGCCCAATTCACCAAGAGCCTTGAACCAGAGCTTAGCGTGTTCTTTTTCGTTCTCAGCGGTTTTAAGGAAAAGCTCAGCAATTTGTTCAAAGCCCTGCTTCTTTGCAACAGAAGCAAAATAGGTGTATTTGTTTCTTGCCTGACTTTCACCTGCAAAAGCTTCTCTGAGGTTTTGTTCTGTTTTTGTTCCTGCGTATTTGTTGGCCATAATTTATGTCCTCCTTAAAATAATTTTTAAAGTAATGAAAGAATTCGGTCTTTACCCATGAGACCAACTCCCTGATTGGCAATCTGACCGTTTTTAATAACAATAAGAGTGGGAATACTTGAAATTCCGAATTTAATTGTAAGCTCTTCCTGCTCATCAACATTAATTTTTCCAACCTTAATGTCGGGTCTTTCAGTAGCCACCTCTTCAAGTGTGGGGGCAATCATTTGGCAAGGTCCGCACCATGTTGCCCAAAAATCAAGCAAAACCGTTTTGTCTGAATTCAAAACTTCTGAATCAAAGTTTTCCTTTGTAATAATCAAAGACAATCAAAACACCTCTTTTCTTAATTTTAATTGATAATAACATAAGTTAAAAAAAACTACAAGTCTTTTAAAGAAATTAGAAAAATATTATTTTTAATTTTTTCTTAATTTAAACTTAAGTTGACTCAGTATAAAATATTTTCAGAAAGATAATCAGAAGGAGGCGTGCTTTAATAAATTTTAATTTTTATTATATATACAGTTAACAAATCACTAACAAGTTACCTATATAATTTCTCAGATTGCTTTGTTATGTTTTTAACGTTTTTGAAGCTTAATTCAGTTCTTGGAGGAAAAACTATATGCGTTTACCTAAAATAGATATGAACCCTGTTAGCCATCCCTATCCCGAAACAACCATGTTCGGTGTAATTAAGGCGGCGGCTGAAAGAGTGCCTGATGCTCCCGCAATTGATTTTATGGGAAAAATTACCAGCTACAAAGCTTTTTTGAAAAAAATCGAGCTTGTTGCCGGTGCCTTTTATAATCACGGAATTAAAAGCGGAGATGTTGTAACAATCTGTATGCCTAATACACCTCAGGCTGTTATTTGTCTTTATGCTCTTAACAGAATCGGTGCTGTTGCCAACATGGTGCATCCTCTTTCTTCTAAAACCAATATAACGTTTTATCTTGACTATTCCGAAAGCAAAATGATTCTCACTTTGGATCAGTTTTATGAAAAGGTTGAAAAAGCAGTTGCCGCTTCAAAGCTTAAGCCTGAAATTCTGACTGCCAGAATTCAGGAAGAGCTTCCTTTGATTAAGGCTGTTGCTTATAAATATTTAAAAAACAAAGAAAATCTGAAATATCCGGGAGAAAACGGTCTTGTATGGTCAGATTTCATTAAAACCGGCAAGGAAGTTCAGCTTCCTGAGGTTGTTTTTGATAAAAACAAAACAGCAGTAATTCTCTATAGTGGCGGAACCAGCGGAACTCCTAAGGGAATTTTGCTTTCTGACTTTAACTTCAACGCTCTTGGTGCTCAGGTTGCCGAGATTTCAGGCTGTAATCTTGATTGGGGCTGCAAGTTCCTTTCTGTAATGCCGGTTTTCCATGGCTTTGGTCTTGGAATCGGTATTCATACAGTTCTTCAAAACGGTGCATTGAGTATTCTTATTCCTCAGTTTACAAAAGAAAGCTATGCAAAAGCGGTTATTAAAAACAAGCCGAATTTTATTGCAGGAGTTCCGACTTTGTTTGAGGCTCTTTTGAAGGTTGATGTTTTTAAAGGCAAGGATCTTTCATTTCTCATCGGTGTTTTTTCAGGCGGCGATTCTCTCAGCCCCGAGCTCAAAAAAAGAGCCGATGCATTCCTTAAAGAGCATGGTGCTGACATTCAGATCCGAGAGGGCTATGGTTTAACAGAATGTGTAACAGCTTCTTGTGTTACACCTGTTGACAGAGCAAAAGAGGGAAGCATAGGCGTTCCTTTGAGAGACACAGTTTATAAAATTGTTGAACCGGGAACCTTCAACGAGCTTCCCGTTGGCGAATTGGGAGAAATAATAATTTCAGGTCCGACCCTTATGCTTGGCTATAAAGATGCCGAAGAAGAGAATGCAAAAACCATGCGTATTGACGCCGACGGAAGAAGATGGCTCTTTACCGGCGACTCAGGACATATTGATGAAGACGGCTTTGTTTATTTTAAACAGCGAATGAAGAGAATGATTGTAACCAGCGGCTATAATGTATATCCCTCTCATGTTGAAAATATAATTGAAAAGCATGAAGATGTTGATTACTGCTGCGTTATCGGTGTAAAAGATCCCTATAAAATGCAAAGAGTCAGAGCATATATTGTTCTTAAAAATGGTGTTTCGGGCTCAGCAGAAGAAAAGAAAAAAATTCTTGAATATTGCAAGGAATATCTTGATGTTTTTGAAAGACCGAAAGAAATAATTTTCAAAGATGAGCTTCCGAAAACTCTTGTTGGAAAGGTTGCTTATCATGCTCTCGAAGAAGAGGCAGAAAAAGAACAGGAGGTTGTGGTTACTGCATGAGTCTGAATAATTTAAAATTTAAAATGAACTTTGTTTTCAATAAAACAACAACAATGGCTTTGATATCTGCTCTTAAGAATAGCTACATGAAAAAAAATAATGTTCATCTCGATTATCACAAGCCTCAGAATAAAACCTTTATTTTAATTTCCAACCATAGTGATGCGGCTGATCCCGGCTATGAAATGGCCTCTGTCGGAACTTATCTTCGTTTCGTTGCAAGTGACCATGTTCTGAGAATGAAATATGTTGGCTGGATTTTTAAAAACATCGGCGGTGTTATTGTTAAACACAGAGAAAGGCCTTCTTCAGAGCTTACTGCTGAAATAATCAAAAATCTCAAAGCCGGTGTTTGTGTTGGTCTTCACGCTGAAGGAGCAATGACTGTCAACGGTCGAAGCGGCTATGTTTCTGAAAACACAGGAAAACTTGTTAAAGATTCGGGTGCTGCTCTTATAACCTATCATTTTGTCGGCGGTTATTTAAGAAAGCCCCGTTGGGCAAATTCATCAAGAAGCGGTCCGATAATCGGAAAGTTCATGGGTGAATATTCAGCCGAAGAGCTTTCCAAGCTTTCCGCCCATGAAATAACAGAAATAATCAGACGCGATATTTATGTCAATGCTTATGAAGAGCAAAGAAAAAATCCTTATGAATATAAAGGAGAAAACCTTGCTGAAAGCGTTGAAAGAATTCTTTTCATGTGTCCGAAATGCAGTCAGGTCGGAAAGCTTCACAGTAGTGGCGATAACCTTAAGTGCGATTGCGGCTATGAAGTAAAAATGAAAAGCGACAGCTTCTTTCACGATATCGGTCAAGGTGTTGTTTTCGATAATGTTCTTGATTGGGATTTGTGGCAGAGAGAGGAATGGAAAAAACAGGTTCTTTCAGCCGAGAAAGGTCAGCTTATCTATAGCGAAGGCGGACAGATTGTTAAAAGCGTTAATAATGAAGTCGAAGAGCTTCTTTCTGAAAATGCAGAAATATCTCTTTATACCGATAGAATTGTTATTGACCTGAAAAATGAAAAACCTGAAATTGTTTTTGAAATGGATGAAATTATTCAGGTTTCACTTGCCGGAAAAGATTCAATTCTCCTCGTTGATGATAAAATCTTCCTCGATATCAGGTCTCAGATTCCAAGAAGCGCAACAAAATATATTGCAGCGTGGCGATATCTCACAGGAAAAAATTATTATTAATCTTAAATCGCAAAATCTGAAAGTGTTTTCACCGACAGTGTCAAAAGCTGTCGGTGTTTTTTTGAAAAAATTTTTTTCGCTGTTTTTTTTCGCTGTTTTAATAATTATTAATTTAATAATTGAATTAATTTTGTCCAATTATCATAAAACACTATTGAAAAAGTTACAAAGTTGTGATAAAATTCTCTTTACCAGTATAGATTACGGAGGAAATTGAAATGAAAAAAATAATTTGTGTTTTTCTTTGCGCATTAATGCTTTTTTCAACCACTAGCATTGCCTTTGCTGCTGAAAAAGAAGACTTTGGTAAATATCCTTTGATTCTTGTTCCGGGTTATAGTTCAACCCGTCTGATTTATACCGATGAAAACGGTGAAAAACAATATGCATGGAAGGGCTTGGATTTTTCAATCGGAAGCTTTCTTCTCAATGATATTGTTAGAATCGGCAAGGGAATTGGTGAGCTTGCGCAAGGCGACGCTGAATATATTGGCCGTGTAGCAGGCGAAAATGTCCTTGAATGTTATGAAAAGATTCGTGTTGATAAAAACGGAAAAAGTGTTTATCCTCTCGAGGTTGAACTTGATGAGCCTGAAGAGTGTATTGCTTCAGTTCTTGGTGAAGAACAGTATGAAGGCGAAATCGCTGCCCACCTTGCTCAGTATATTGATGGCGGATTAGATAATGTTTTTAATTTTACCTCAGATTTCAGAATGGGTGCCATTGAGTGCGCCGCAAGATTATATAGCTTTGTAGAAAAGGTTCTTGAATACACAGGCGCCGAAAAGGTAAATATTTTTGCCGTTTCTCACGGTGGCCAAGTGACCGGAACCTATCTTTCTCTCTATTGCACTGAAGGTCAGCCCCATTACGGAAAGGTAAACAGCGCTGTTCTTACTGTTCCTGCTCTTGGCGGTGCCGGATTTGCTTATGATGTTTTCAAGGGCGATGTTGAGCTTGACCTTGACGGAATTATGACTTTTGTTGAGTATGGTGAGATGATGGAAGAGGACTACCATTGGCTTCTTCAGACTCAGGCTCTCGGCTTCCTTGATGATATTGTTAACAATTTACTTCCTTATGTTCTTGAGCTTTTGGGAAGATGGGGAAGCATGTGGGATTTCATTCCTATTGAATACTATCCCCAAACAAGAGCGCGCCTTATTGAAAGCGGTTTTGTTAGCGAAGAAGAAAGCGCAGATCTTCTTGCTGCCAGCGACAGAATGCATTACGAAATAATGGCAAAGTTTGAAGAAAATTTTGCAAGCTGCAAAACTGCAGGAACCAGAATTTCAATAATTGCCGGCTCAAATAATCAGATTGTAACCGGTCTTCAGGATGATTCAGATGCAATTATTACCACCAAGGCCGCAACAGGAGCTACCTGTGCACCTTTGGGTCAGCGTTTTGCAGATGGCTATGTTCAGATTGAAGACAACGGATTTTATCAGCTTTCTCCTTCAATGACTATTGATGCTTCAACCTGCTATCTTCCTGAAAACACATGGATTATTGAAGGTCTTTATCACGGAATGACCTATAAAGACCGTTATGTAACAGAGCTTATGACAAAGCTTCTTTTAACAGATGAAATCGAAAACGTAAATTCCGATCCTGCGTTTCCACAGTTCCATGCAGCAACAAGCAACAGCCTTGCCGTTTATGCAGGCTTCAATAGCAGTAAAGACGGTTATGTTTCGTCTGACGACACAAAGCTGGTAATTACAAATTTATCAAACAAATATGATCTCAAGCTTGTTTCAATTAAGGTTGAAGGTGCTGATTTCGGTTTTGCAGGCTTAGCAAGCGATGTTCTCAAACCGGGTGAAAGCCTCGAGCTTGAAATCATAGGCGAAATTCCCGAAGTCAGCCTTAAAAATGTTGATATTATAGTTGACTATGTTCAGCTAAACAGCGTTACTCCTCTGGGAGAAAGAAGATTTAATTTCACCGTTATGAACGGTCCTGCCGTTGAGTTTGATACTGAAAATCCCCTTGTCAGCGCTAGCGAAGAAAACAAAGCAGGCGACTATATCGGAGAAGACACAGGTGAAATTCTTGAAACAGTTGGCGTAATGAGTTTCCTTGAAATAATTTTCAACATCGTAATGCCAATAGTTGAAAAAATCATGAGCCTGGTTGAAAACTTTAAAAATATCGGAGCATAAAATTTCAGGAGCAGCAGAAAAAGGTTTTGCTGCTCCTTTTAAAATTTGTCAGAGACAAATGAGTTTGCAATATATGCTCTTTGTTTAATGCCATTCAATTTTTTAAACATTTATTGACAAACAGCTCCTTTAAGGCTAGATTATAATCAGAAATATTAAAGTGGGTGGATATTTTGATTTATGTAATTAAAAGAGAAAACTTCTCAACAACAAACAACGGAGTTTTTGAAGGCTGGGGAACAAGTCTTTGCTGGTGGGCTCACAGAGTAGGCTATAGCGAAGAGCTTTGTGAGAAGGCATCAAGGTTATTTTTTTCAAAAGATGGCCTCGATCTTAATATTATGCGCTATAACATCGGCGGCGGAGACGACCCTGAGCACGACCATATCACCCGTTCAGATTCTGCAGTTCCCGGCTATCTTATTTATGACAAAAAGACTAAAAAAACGACCTGGGATTTTGAGGCGGACAAAAATCAGCTTGCAGTTTTGAAAGCGGCATATAAAGCTGCAGGTGACGACGCCTATGTTGAGGTGTTTTCAAATTCGCCCCCATATTTTATGACTGTAAGCGGTTGTTCCTCGGGAAGTGAGGATGCTGTTTCATCAAATATTGAAATTAAACAGATTCCTGCCTTTGCCGAGTATCTTGCGGCTGTTTCAGCTTATATAGAAAAAGAGCATAATATAAGAATCAAAAGTGTTGCGCCAATGAATGAGCCCGACACGGCATATTGGAAAAAGTGGTCACCAAAACAAGAGGGGTGCCATATAGCACCGGGAAGGCTTCAGTCGGAATTGATTTGTCAGACACGGAAAAGCTTCGACAGTTATGGGCTTTCTCATGTTATCGTTTCTGCCGGAGATGAAACATCAACAAGCAAACAAATAAGCTCCTATAAAAAATATACCCCTCAGGCAAAAGCGTCTGTTGGAAGAATCAGCACTCATTCTTATATTACCCGCCGTCAGAAAGCCTTGGGAGAGCTTCGAAAAAAAGAGGGCTTTAATCTTTGGATGAGTGAGGTTGACGGTTCCGGAGAAATCGGAAAAATTTCCGGTGAAATGGCTCCTGCTTTGTGGCTTTCAAAAAAAATAATCAGCGACATAAACGCTCTTTCTCCGTCAGCCTGGGTATTGTGGCTTGTTATGGATTACCATAAAAGCGAAAAGGGATATTTGGGAAAAACCGATAACTGTAATTATGATAAAAAAAGAGGTCATTGGGGACTGGGTCATTGCGACCATGACAAAAAGGAGTTTGTTCTGACTCAGAAATACTATGCCTTTGGTCAGTTTTCAAGGTTTATAAGACCGGGGATGACCCTTATTCATGTTTCAGATAATATTTTAGGTGCCTATGATAAGAAAAACAAAAAATGTGTTTTCGTTTGTGTAAATTGCAATTCAAAAACAAAAAATATCACCCTTGATCTTTCTTGCTTTGGCGAGGTTTTGGGAACTTGTAAAACAGTTGTTACAAGCGGATCCGTTGAAAACGGAAAGCATTGGAACTTTGAAAATGAAACCGAAGTTAAAAATAAAATTCTCAATGCTTCTCTGGAAAAACACAGCGTAACAACTCTTATAATCGACGAAGTCATTCTTTAAACTGGCGAAAAAAGCATTATAAACATTAAATTTATTGACAGAATTCATTTTTTTTGATATAACTATTTAAGAGATATGGAGAAGTTATAAAAATTTTTAAGGATGTGAAATTCATGAATTTTTTTAAGCAGAATAAAACCTTAACAATTGTTTTAGCGGTTGTTCTTGCAGTTGTAATTGCTGTTTCCGGCGGAATCGGAATTTTTGCCGCAGTAACTGCAGGAAAAAAAGTCAATGTTGAAGAAGAGGTTAATAAATATAACACCTCAAAGCCTGATTTTTCCTATTTATTTACAGGAACTCCCGAGAGTGTTATGAGTACTCAGCTTGACCTTCTTGATACTCAGCTTAACGGACTCGTTGGAAGTCTCAATGTTGAGGGAATTGCATATACCGATAAGGTTGCAACTGTTCTTGTTAAATTTATTGCTCAGCTTGTTAAAAAAGAGTTGACCGACATTAAATTTAATCCTATGAAAAAAGAGTTCAGAGCTGCTTATGATTATCTTAAATCTCAGCAGGATGCAGGCAAAACCTGGGCTGATATAACCGAAATTCCTTTTGGAATAACAGCGGGCGACAAAGCCATGTTTATCAAGGCTTGCGGTGCCGGAACAGCTCATTTGGGTAATGATTTGTTAAAAGTTATTCTCTATGCACCCACAGCATATAATGAATGTCTTGTTCCTGCTCTTGAATCTCTTCACACGGGAGCAATGCCTTCATTCTTCGGATTTATTTTTGAAACCGGACTTTCCGGAAAGAAGAGAATGGAGTTTCTTATTGAAAAAGTTCTCTCAATTGTTGAGCCTACAAAAGAAAAGCCCCTTGCTTATCTTTGCGGAATGCTTCCCGATTTTTTAATTAACTACAGCAAGGCTTCTGAATTTATCAACAGTAACGAAAAAATAACAACAAAGGTGAATCTGACCATGCCCACTGTCGATAGTGTTCTCAGTCAGGTGTTCACCGCTTTAGGAATGTCAACCCCCACTCTTGATAAAGAGCTTCTCAAAAAAGCCGGAACTGCTTCAATCGGTGAAAGCGGCGGAAGAGGAAAACAAAGGGTTACCGTCAATGGTGACAGAGAGGTTGTTTTTGCTCTTCTTGCTGATTATATTACCGGCAGTCTTGTTTTTGAAAACAACTTTGCAACAGTTGATAAAATACTTACTCAGGATCTCAAATCAGATGCTGTTACACAAAGCAGTTTTTCATCTCTTCTCACTCAGGAGAGCTCAAAGGCTATGATTGCAAATCTTATGGATTGCGTTGCTAAGCTTAAATCAGCTCCTCAGGAAGATATCAACGCTGCTGTTGAAGCCTATAATGCTGAAACAAAAGACTATTCTTCTCTTTTCACTTGGCCTGCAACAGAAGAAAATGTAACGTCTGTTCTTGATTCTCTTGATTCAACTCTTGCTTCTGCTCTTGCCGAAGCAGATCTTGAAAGTGTAATTTTTACTGACGAAATCGCAACAATGGTTTCTAAATTAACTGCTGAAATTGCAGGAAGAGAGCTTTCAGAAATAACCTTCAGCGCTCTTTCAAAGAGTTTCCCCGAAGCTTATACCTATGTCAGCGGTCTTAAAGCTGAAGGAAAAACATGGGATGAAATCGGAGTAATTCCCTTTGGAATAACTGCAGGTGACAGAGAGATGTTTGTTAAGGCTTGCGGAGCCGGAGCTGAGCATTTCGGTGATGTTCTCGCTTTGAGCCTTCTTGCTTCACCAACAGCCTATGATGAAACACTTCTTCCTCTTCTTGAATCTCTTCATACCGGCCCGATGCCCAATCTTAACGGCTTTATTGCCTCTGCCGGTCTTGATAGCGCAAAGCGTATGGAAGAGATCACAGAGAAGGTTTTAACCATTCTTGAACCCATCAAGAAAGCTCCCTTGACCTATCTTTGCACTATGCTTCCCGATCTGATTGCAAGCTACAACCATGCTTCTCAGTTTATTGCCAATGATCCTCATATTGCTTCTAAGGTTGGTCTTGTTTTACCGCCTATCAGCGAATTGTTGGGTGATCTTGTTGGTTCATTTGGAATTATTCTTCCTGAATATGATTTTTCAAACTTTGAAAAAATGGCAACAGCAGCCGCCGTTGAAAGCGGTGATGCCTGCGGTCTCAGAATGGAGCTTACCGGTGACAGAGAGGTTGTGTTTATGTCCGTTGCTTCATATATTATTCAGGTTGTGAAGCTTGAGGGAAATCTTCAGGCAATCTTCACTCTTGTTACTGAAAACCTTAACCTTGATTCAAGCCTTGTAACAACACTTATCACGGCTATCGAATCTTTGGGAATAACCGAAAGTCTGACTGCTGATGCAAACAGTTCAACAGAAATGACTCCGGTTTAAATAAGGATGTGTTTGTTTTGAATAAGCTTTCAAAAATTGGTTTAACAACTGCCGCGGTGGGTTTAGCTGCCGCGGCAGCTAAATATGGGTTCGTTGTTTTGTGTGACGAGCTTCTTTTTAATAAAAACATGGTAATGCCCCATAAATTCAACGCCAGAGTTGTCAACTGCGACTTAAGTGTTGCTCAGCAATACAGAAGAAACAACAGAAAGTGGCTTGAAGATTATGGCTATGATAAGCATTATCTGATTTCAGACCGCGGCGAGCTTTTAACGGGCTATCATGTTAAGCCAAAGGAAAAATCAAATATTTTTGTTGTTGGAATTCATGGCTATAAAAGTCACGGAAAACGCGAGTTCAGCAATTTTGCTGAGTTTTATAGCCGACTTGGAGTTAATCTCTTCTTTGCCGATAATATTGCAACGGGGGAGAGCGAAGGAAAGTATTGCACCTTTGGTTACCATGAAAAAGAAGATTGCCTGAAATGGCTCAGGTATCTTACCGAAACCTTTGGAGAAGACATAAAAATTGTTCTTCACGGCGTTTCAATGGGCGCGGCAACAACAATAATGCTTGCAGCTAAAAAAGAGCTTCCTGAAAACGTTTTGGCTGCAATTTGCGATTGCTCTGTCACAACTGTTGCAGCTGAGTTTGAAGAGAAGCTCAGAAACATGGGTGCAAAAAGCGATAAATTGATTCGTGACATCAACAAAGTCAATATTAAAAGAGTCGGTTTTGATATTTATTCTCTCAGACCTATTGACGATGTAAAAAATGTTAAAATTCCAATGCTTTTTATTCACGGAACTGCAGACACCTTTGTTCCGTGCGAAATGACCAAAGAGCTTTATGAGGCGTGTTCAAGCCGTGAAAAGGAGATTCTTCTTGTTGAAGGAGCAGACCATGCTCAATGCTATAAAGACGGAAAAGAGCAATATGAAGCCAAGGTTATTGAATGGTTAAATAAATTTGTTTTTTAAAGAAATGATAAAAGGGGATGTAAAAAAACGAGTTTTTTACATCCCCTTTTTAGGGGCTAGGAAAAAATGCGCAGAATGAACAAACCGAGCCAAAAGGGCGCCACTTCATAAGGATATTAGGCCTTAAAATTTGCTATTTCTGCGCATAACTGCGTTGAAAATGCTCGAAATCC
>JAFUHX010000077.1 GCA_017474045.1 Clostridia bacterium
GAAGTGCTCCCGATTTTTTATATAAAAAGTGACACTTTCGGCTTGAAAGTGTCATAGTGGGTTATATGCTTTGAAGGTAATTATGCCAAAGTGAAAATATTTTCTTCGGTGAGTATTAAGTGATATTGCAAATTAAAATTTGCAGTTATATTTTTGATAAATCAAAAGTGTTATTGAAGCCTTACGGCTTCAGTGTTATTTTATTCGCCGAAAACTGTCCGAAGGACAATAACACTCGGCGTCAGCCGAATATAACTGTGAAGCAATAAAACTCGCCGTAAGGCGAATAAAACTGCGGAGTGTCCTTACGAACACTCCGCTAATGCTGTGTATTTTTTATTTAGGTTTTCTCTTTTCATAAAACTCATTAAAGTCGTGTAGTGTTCCTAATGTTTTATATCCACACATCGTGTCCAAGGAAACACAGTGAATACTATTAAAAATGCTTTGTTCAATGTTTGGATTTTCTTTTTTTAATATGTTAATAAGCTGCTTGATTTCCTGGCGCTTAGATTCTCCGGTACCGTCTCCGTTCATATAGCTTTGCTCAGTGAACCGGCAGGCACATTGAATAAACTCAAGACTGTTATAACGGACCCAAGCTTTTATACTGTCTTCTTTTATGCAAAAAAGCGGTCTGATCAGCTCCATGCCCTCAAAATTGGTGCTTATGAGTTTTGGAGGCATTGATTGAAGCTGAGAAGAATAAAACATACTCATAACAACTGTTTCAATAACATCATTTAAATGATGTCCTAAAGCGATTTTATTGCAACCGTATTCTTTAGCTTTGCTATATAAATGTCCGCGTCTCATTCTTGCGCATAGATAACAAGGTGATTTTTCTGTTTTATCTGCTACAGAAAAAATATCGGTTTCAAAAATTTCAATAGGTATGTTTAATAGCTTTGCATTGTCTTCAATGCGTTTTCTGTTTTCTTTGTTATAGCCCGGATCCATAACCAAAAAAACATTTTCAAAAGGAACTTCACTGTGCCGTTGAAGCATCTGCATAAGCTTTGCAAGAAGCATTGAATCTTTACCGCCGGAGACACAAACAGCAATTTTATCGCCGCTTTCAATCAATTTATATCTTTGAACTGCAGCGATAAAAGGTCCCCATATTTCTTTTCGATATTTTTTTGAAATGCTGCGTTCAACCAGTTGAAACTTTTCAAAATCCTTTTCCATTTATTATAAAACCACCGAATCAAAATAATTACATAAATCATTAACCTTAACTTCAATAAAGCTGAAAAGCTCAAAAACAGTGCATTCGTCTTCATTGTTAAGCCACCATTTAATTAAACCAACAATTGCA
Source organism: Clostridia bacterium (assembly GCA_017474045.1). GTDB lineage: Bacteria > Bacillota > Clostridia > Oscillospirales > Acutalibacteraceae > UBA6857. Next base: position 1,322 of record JAFUHX010000077.1, read on the forward strand.
CCTGCGTAGTAATTTGCTAACATATACATCTTGTTTCCGAGGCTTTCTTTCAGCTGTTTTTTTAAGCTTATTCTTTCTATTATAAAATCGGCGATAGAATCAAGAAGAGCGCTGTTTATTGAAGTAGAATAGCAACTTGAACTTAAACTGACCAAGATGGCTTTGTTTGATTTGACAAACGTAATAACCTGTGAAAACATATTCATGCAACTGCTTTTAAAGCTTTCTGCAGTATAATTTTCTTCAACGGTATCAAAGGTCAGGTTAGACAGCTTGATTTTTAAACACTTATTTAAAAAATCATATTTATCAATAAAATGCTTATAAAATGTTGCCCTGTGAACAGAGGCTTCGTCGCATATTTCAAGAACTGACAACTCTTCAAAATTTTTTGTCAGCATAAGCTTGAATGCGGCGTCAAACAATTGGGTATAGGTTCTTTTAACACGTACATCAAGCTTTTTAAAATCAAGATTTTGCATTTTTATTTTTCTCCGTTTTCAAAAAATATTGACTTGATTTCTTCAGTAACACTTCTGAGTTTTTCAAGAGCAGATTTTGTTGATTTTTCAATTGAGAGTTTGTTATAGAAAAACCTGTTTGAATATTTGTTTTTATATGTTTTAGTTTGCTTTTTGAATCTTAATTCAAACTGATCAAAAAGGTCTTCAATCTGAATAAAGAAATCAGAAGTAATGTCATTAATTTTGTCATTGCCTTTATCAAGGGTATCCTGAAAAGAATCATAGGTTCCTTCGATAGAGCTTTTCATAGTGCTTAAAACAGCCGAAACGCTTTCGGTTGCTTTGGCAAGCTTAAGCTGAAGCTGTCTTATATCTAATGCTTTTCTAACAGAATTAATAACATCAACAGTAAAAATAAACAGTATGATTGTTGTTACAATAATCATCGTTTTTTCATCAAGCTTTGTTAAAATCTTATCAATTCCCGGATGTAGAACATATACGAAGCCAACAGAAGCTATTCCCCAATAAAGCGTATGCTTTAAACATATTCTTCCCTTGATATTCAAAAATTCATAAGTATAATCCCACCATCTTGCGTGGAACAAGGCTTCCATAATAAGACTTGTTAAAAATTCAACAATATCACAAAGTATCATGCCAAGAAGAAAAATCAAAATTGGTCTATCCTGAAAAGGATTATAAAGAAAAACAGTCATAACAAGAGCGCCGGTTCCATAAATAGGACACATTGGACCGGTTAGGAATCCACGGTTGATAATTCGTTTTTCGCCAATGGAGCAATATGTGCTTTCAAGAGCCCAGCCTGCAGCACTATAAAAAAAGAAAATCACAATATACTTAAGAATGTTAGTCATAGTAAAAAATCACTCGTTGGAAGAGGCCTTTCGTTATTTATTGATTTTTCCGATGTCAGAAAGAAATCTGTTTTTATATTTTTTGTTGGTTGAATAAAGCATTTCACGTGTTGCACTATATTTGTCTGCAAAACAAACAACCAGACCCTCAATCGTTGAAGGAAACGCCAAAGTAAGAGGCCACATGTGATTTTTAATAATATCAAGCTCATGCGATGAAACGTCTTTACACAGTTCTTTTGCGTTCAAAACAGCATATTTCGGGTGCTTGTAGCCATGAAGGCAATGCCATTTGCCGTTTTCACCGTCGCGCCAGTCATAATAAAAAAGATCATGCATAGTTGCGGCTCTTGCGGCTGCTTTATAGTCTAAGTTAAGCTTCTTGCATATTTTATATGATAAATATGCGACAGATGTTATGTGCTGAAGTCTGTTGATATCCAGATGTTGCTCATATTGAACTAAGGACTGAACTTCTTCACTGAAATAAACATCGGAAACTGTTTCAAAAAATCCGTCGCTGTTATCTTTTGTTAGATTATATGTTTTACAATATTCTAGATAGAGCTTTTTCATTAAAATACCTCGTAAATGTCAATATTTTGAACAGTATAACATTTTTAATTTAATAAGACAAGTGTCTATTAAAAATGAAATTAAATCTTAACAAATTGACATATTTAACAATATGTCGTTTATTTTATAACTTTAATAAGATTTTTTAATTAAAACTATTGAAAAACGGCAAGCAAATGCTTATAATGTATGCATATATTTCTGCGCAGTATTCAAATCGTGTAACGATTTCTGTTTTATTACTGCGTTTTGTTTAAAGGGGATCACAATGTTAGGTAAGTTTGTTAAGGTCCGTGTAACATCCCCAATGAACACTTTCAATAAACGCTTTGGCTATAGGTATAAGCTTAACTACGGTATCGTAGAAGGTGGAAAAACACACAAAAACACCATTCAAGGTGCATATATTATGGGAATTAATCATCCTGTCAGAAATTTTGACGGTCGGGTCGTTGCCATAATAAAGCGTTTTGGCGGAAGAGGCATTGTTTGGGTTGTTGCACCCAAAAGCACCAGGTTCATTGTTAATGACATTAAAGCTGCAATAGATTTTGCAGAGGGAAAAAACGGATACAGTATTGATTGTTTATATGAGAGTTCATGCGGCGCTGTTGTTTTCAGAAAAGAAAATACTCAAAAGAAATATCTTTTAATCAGAAATAAAAGAAGCGCGCATTGGGGTTTTCCAAAGGGCCATGTTGAACCCGGAGAAACCAACGAAGAGACTGCTATTCGTGAGGTTCTTGAAGAAACCGGATTAAATATTAAAATTCTTCCTGATTTCAGTCAAAAATCAGAATACACGATCCAAGGAAAAATAGAAAAAAGTGTTGTAATTTTTCTTGGCGAAACCGTTGAAACTGCTTATGAAATGCAAAGGGAAGAAATTGAAGAATGTGGCTGGTTTACTTATGATGAAGCTTTAAGAGTTTTAAACTATGACAATGATAAAAGAATTTTGACTCAGGCTAATCAATATTTCATTGAAAGGAAAATGTGAGGTATTTCATGTCGGAAACAATTGCCCAATATTTTGTTGAAACACTTGATGGAAAATTGCCCTCAGAAATCATTGCTTTTATCATTTCAATGCTTCCTATTCTCGAACTCAGAGGCGGGTTAATAGCTTCAAAAATTATGGGCATTGATTTTGTTAAGGCTTTTACAATTTGCTACATTGGAAATATGCTTCCAATTCCTTTTATTTTATTGTTTATAAGAAAGATATTTAACCAACTCAAAAAGTATCCTAAAATTAACGGCTTGATTGAAAAAATTGAAGTTCGTTCTATTCGTAAAGCTGACTCTGTTAAGAAATACAGAATATGGGGACTTTTGATTTTTGTAGGTATTCCTTTGCCCGGAACAGGTGCGTGGACAGGTGCTCTTATTGCTGATCTTCTTGATATCAGAATCAAGCATTCTCTTCCTGCTATTGCTGCCGGTGTTCTTATGGCAGGAATTATTATTTCAGCGTTATCCTACGGACTATTTGGTGCTTTAGGTTTTTAAGAGTTTTTGAGACATCTGTTGATGTCTCTTTTATTAATTAAAAGGAATTTTATTATGAAAATTATAATTAGAAATCTTTCAAACGAAGCTGTTTTAAAAATACTGAAATCAGATGGCAATAAAACAGAGATACCGCCTAAGAACGAAGCTTGTTTCTTAGCTTATGATCATGAATTTTTGTTTTCTGCTCACTACATTAAAGAATTTTCTTTTTTTAATAAGACATCTGAATTTTCTTCAGCTTCAATTAAAGAGAAGATTGCTGACAGAGCTTCAGATATGATTTGCTCTTCAATTGATAAAGCAGTTTTACAGATTGAAAATGAATTTAAGATTATTTGCGCTGAAAAAGATGTTACTGTTGAAGTGTGTGACAAATGTTATTATGTTAAAACAAATGAAAAAGACAGATTTTTTCATTGTTTACCTGTTGTTTGTTATTTACCGTTTGCAAAGTGTGAAGAGGATAATATAGAATTAATTTCTTCTTTTGCACGCAATCGGGAAGATTTCATTTCCTTTTATAAGAAAATTTTTATTTTAATTAACTTGAAAAACATATTTTTTGGATTCTTCAGATATTTTTTTCAAGTTAGTCATCATAAAAGAATTTCGAAAAGTAAAAAATTAACAGATATTTTTTCAAAAATATTTATGTTACATCATAAAGACAGAGAATCAGAATTTAAAGCATCAAATGCAATTTCAAGTCAGATTTATGACATTCTTCAAGAAAAACTCCCGGAATTTGTTTTAAAAAGGTTCTTGAAAAAGAACTTCTTAAAGTTAAAAAAGAGATAACACCACACGGTGCTATCTCTTTATTTGTTTTCGGCAAGAATTAGCTCGCTGTATTGCTTAATGACAGTCTCAATAATGTCGTTATAAATATAATCTGCATTTGTTAAAGGGAGACGACATTCACCAACATCAAATCCGCAGCGATTCATTAATTCTTTAACTACAATGGGATTGACCTGCATAAACAAACATTCAATAAAATCCATAACATCTTTTTGCATTTCAGAGCATTTAACGCAATTGCCGGAAATTCCGGCTGTAACCATGTTGTGAGTGTAGGAAGGAAGAATGTTTGCCATAACCGAAATAACGCCTTTACAGCCTAAAGAAGCGGCAACAGATATCAAATCATCATTACCAATATAAAAATCAAGTTTATCTTTGCATAAAACAATTGATTTAATCAGCTTGGTTATATTAGGATCAGCTTCCTTGACTGCTTTGATGTTTTCGTGTTCGCTAAGCTTTTTATAAGTTTCGCTGGTAATATTCATTCCGGTTCTTGACGGAACATTATAGACAATAATCGGTTTCTCCAAATTATCTGCTAAATTAAAATAATGCCTTATCAGTCCCGCTTGCGATGTTTTATTGTAGTATGGCGTAACACTGAGATGAGCGTCAATATTTAGTTTTTCAGCCTCTTTGGCGAAATCCAAAGAAAAAGAAGTGCTATTGCTGCCTGTACCACAAATCACAGGAACACGACCGTTAACCGTTTCAACTGCCTTTTCAAAAAGTGTCATCCTCTCTTTAACAGAGAGCGTTGAACTTTCTCCTGTGGTTCCGCAAACAACAATAGCATCTGTTTTATTTGCAATTTGAAATTCAATAAGCTCTTTAAAACGAAGGTAATTAATTTGACCGTCCTTATCAAAGGGTGTAACTAACGCAACACCACTACCGATAAAGATAGGGTTCATATAAAGCCTCCAAAAATAAACTTAGATTAATCCATGTAGCCTTCAGCGCAAAGAAGTTCAGCAAGAAGAACACCGCCGCCTGCAGCTCCTCTGAGTGTATTGTGTGAAAGGCAAACAAATTTGTAGTCATATTGTGTATCTTCACGAAGTCTTCCGATTGAAACAGCCATTCCGCCTTCAAGATTTCTCTGGTGCTTTGTTTGAGGCATATTGTCTTCAACAAAATAGTTAAGAAATTTTTTTGGTGCGCTGGGAAGGTCAAGCTCCTGAGCTCTTCCTGCAAAACTGTTCCAAACATCAATAATTTCTTCCTTAGAAGGCTTTTTGCCATCTTCAAAACGCATAAACACAGCACCCATGTGACCGTCTGAAACCGGAACTCTGATGCATTGTGCAGTGAAAGCGGGTGAGCTTGCGTTAACAATCTTTTCGTTTTCAACCTTGCCCCAGATTTTAAGGGGCTCTTTTTCACTCTTTTCTTCTTCGCCGCCGATGAACGGAATAACATTGTCAATCATGTCGGGCCATGTTTCAAAGGTTTTTCCTGCGCCTGAAATTGCCTGATATGTGCAAACAAGGACTTCCTTGATTCCGAATTTTTTGTCAAGAGGATAAATTGCAGGTACATAGCTTTGAAGTGAACAGTTAGATTTAACTGCAATAAAGCCACGCTTCGTTCCGAGACGCTTTCTCTGAGAATCAATAACCTTGATATGATCTGCATTAAGTTCAGGAATTACCATGGGAACATCTTCTGTTCCTCTGTGAGCACTGTTGTTTGAAACAACAGGACATTCCGCTTTGGCATAAGCTTCTTCAAGAGCTTTGATTTCGTCTTTTTTCATGTCAACTGCACAGAAAACAAAATCAACAGCAGCGGCAATTTCTGAAATGTCGTCAGTTGCATTTTTAACAATCATATCAGCAAACTTTGCGGGAATTTCATCTGTCATAGCCCATTTAGCTCCGACAGCTTCTTTATAAGTTTTTCCGGCTGAACGAGGACTTGCGGCAAGAACTTTTACATCAAACCAAGGATGATCTGCAAGTAAAAGAGCAAATCTCTGACCAACCATTCCGGTTGCACCGATAATTCCAACGTTGTATTTTTTCATTTTAACACCTCATTAAACAAATTTTTCTTTTAAACACGGGATATTTTAGCTCAAACTGTTGCCAAATAGGGCAAATTGCACTATAATATACAAGTTGTTTTATATAATATCACTTATAGAGTGTTTAGTCAAATGTTTTTTTGATTAATTTTTAGTAATTTATAGAAAGGATTTTCAACAATTTGACTATGAAAAAATCAGATTTTTATTATGACCTTCCAAAAGAACTTATAGCTCAACATCCTGTTGAACCAAGAGACAGCTCAAAGCTTATGATTGTTGACAGAATTAACGGAAAAATTACTCATAAGCATTTTTATGATATTCTTGATGAACTCAACAGCGGAGATTGTCTGATTGTTAACAACACAAGAGTTTTGCCTGCAAGAATCTTCGGAACAAAAGACGAAACCGGTGCAGTGGTTGAGTTTTTGCTTCTTACAAACAAGGGTGATGACATTTGGGAATGCATAACCGGTCCTGGGAAAAGAGCAAAAAAAGGGACTAAATTTTCTTTCGGAAACGGCAACCTGAGATGTGAGGTTATTGACGTTCTTGAAAACGGAAACAGATTGGCTAAATTTTTTTATGACGGAAATTTTTATAATATTCTCGATGAAATCGGTCAGATGCCTTTGCCTCCTTATATAACTGAAAAGCTTGAGGATTCTGAAAGATATCAGACAGTGTATTCAAAAGAACTAGGTTCTGCAGCTGCACCGACTGCCGGTCTTCATTTTACCGATGAACTTCTTGAAAAAATCAAGGAAAAAGGTGTAAAAATCGGTTATGTTACTCTTCATGTTGGCTTAGGAACCTTCAGACCTGTTAAGGCAGAGGATATTTCAATGCATAATATGCATTCAGAACACTATCGGTTACCTGAAGAAACTGCAAAACTTATAAATGAAACAAAAAAATCAGGTGGACGTGTTATTGCCGTTGGAACAACGAGCTGCAGAACTCTTGAATCTGTTGCGACTTTTAACGGAAAAATTGAAGAGGCAGAAGGTTGGACAGATATTTTTATTTATCCGGGATATGAGTTCAAGTGTATAGACGCTCTTATAACAAATTTTCATCTTCCGGAAAGTACATTAATAATGCTTGTCAGTGCATTTTGCGGATATGAAAACACGATGAATTTTTATGAAACTGCTGTTAATGAGAAATATAGATTTTTCTCTTTCGGCGATGCAGTTTTTTTGAGGTGATAGAATGTTAAAGGTTTTAAAAAAAGAAGGAAAAGCAAGAAGATGTGAGTTTGAAACCGTTCATGGTACCGTTCAGACTCCTGCGTTTATGAATGTTGCAACCTGCGGGGCAATTAAAGGTGCAGTTTCGGCGCTGGATTTAAAAGATATAAAATGTCAGGTTATGCTTTCAAATACCTATCATCTCCACGTCAGACCGGGCGATAAGCTGGTCAGAGAAATGGGTGGATTACATGAGTTTACTAGGTGGAATGGTCCGATTTTAACTGATAGTGGTGGATTTCAAGTTTTTTCTCTTGCCGGTCTTCGAAAAATTAAAGAAGAAGGCGTTACTTTCTCTTCACATGTTGATGGGAGAAAAATTTTTATGGGTCCGGAAGAAAGCATGCAAATTCAATCTAACCTTGGCTCAACAATCGCAATGGCTTTTGATGAATGTGTTGAAAATCCTGCCAAATATGAATATGCAAAAAAGTCATGTGAAAGAACTGTTCGCTGGCTTAAACGTTGCAAGACTGAGATGGAAAGGCTGAATTCTTTACCGGATACCATTAATAAAAATCAGCTTCTTTTTGGTATTAATCAAGGATGCACTTTCGACGATCTGAGAGTTGAAAACATGAAAGAAATTGCTAAGCTTGATCTTGACGGATACGCTATCGGCGGTCTTGCTGTTGGTGAACCCAAAGAAGATATGTATCGAATTATTTCTGCTGTTGAACCTTATATGCCGGAAAACAAACCAAGATATCTCATGGGTGTCGGTACACCCGGTAATATTATTGAAGGCGTCAGCCGCGGAGTTGATCTTTTTGACTGCGTAATGCCTTCAAGAAATGCACGTCACGGACATTTATTTACATGGAACGGAATAATCAACATAAATAACGCCAAATATGAAAAAGATTCTTCACCCATCGATCCTTCATGTGATTGCCCGACTTGCCGCAATTTTAATCGATCATATATAAGGCATCTTTTTAAGTGTAAAGAAATGCTTGCAATGAGGCTTTGCGTTATGCATAATCTCTATTTCTATAATAATCTTATGGAAAAAATCAGAGAAGCAATTGATAAAGGTACTTTTGATGAATTTAAAGAAAAATATGTTGATTTGCTTGATACAAGAATTTAATTAAATGTTTCTTTAAAATTCAGAAAATACTTGCATTTATTTTAGTATTTTGCTATAATAATCAGCGTTGTTATTAAATTAGTTAATTTGGAGGATTTAAAAATGGATTTTATTCTTACAACAAATAACGCCTTAGGCGCCGGCGGTAGCAGTACTTCAATGATTCTCATTATGGTTGGTATGTTTGCATTGATGTATTTCTTAACAATCAGACCCCAGAAAAAGAGACAAAAAGAAGAAGAAGCAATGAGAAATGCTGTTGATGTTGGCGATGAAATTACAACTATTGGCGGTATCTGCGGCAGAGTTGTTACAGTTAAAGAAAACAATCTCATTATCGAAACCGGTTCTGACAGAAACAAGATGCAGATTACAAAATGGGCTGTTCAGATGAACAACACAGCTAACGAAAGACTTGCCGCTGAAAGAGCTGCTGCTAAAGAAGCTGCTGAAAAAGCTAAGGCTGAAAAGAAAAACAAAAAGTCAAGCAAAGAAGACTAAGTTTTGTTTTTTTATGAATTAAAAAACAATCCTTCTCATATTCTCTAATGAGTGAGTATGAGGAGGATTTTTTATGGTTAAAAATAAAAATTCAAACAAAAAAGAAAAAGGACTGATTTTATATATACTCATTTCTATTTGTATATATTTAGTTTCGTTCATAATTTCTTCGGCAGTATTGTTTAAAACTGATATTATTAAAACAGAAAATTATTCTGTTTTTGTGTTATTGTTGTTTTCGGTTTGCTCCTTTGTTTCAGCCTTTATATCGGGTTATAAAAATGAAAAAAACGGTCTTGTGATAGGTTTAATAACAAATTTACCGTCTATTTTTTTGTTAATTCTAATTTCGCTGATAATAAACAAGTTCAAGACAGATTATTATCTGATAATTACTGCAATTTCATTAATATTATGTTCAATGGCCGGCGGAATAATTGCGGTTAACTCAAGGTTAAAAAGAAGCCGAAGGGTAGGGCGCTGAAATGAAAAAAATAAAAAGCCCAACACTAATTACTTTTTTTACTGAAAACAATAGCCTTTTATTTTCGGTTATAACAATTTTAATTTCATTTACTTTGGGCGCTTTTTTCTACTGTCGGGATGTAGAGTCGTTCAATAATTTTTTCAATGAAAAAATAGAGTTAATATCAAAAACAATTTTGTCGGTTAATTTTATGAAAGCTTTTTTCGCCTTTGCTTTGTCAGACTTTTTATTTATAATGTTAGTCGCTTTGTTTGCAATCAGCCTAGTAGGAAATATTTCCGTCATATTCTTAACTGTATTCAGAACTGTTGGAATCAGCTCCTTATTTGCTTATTTGTATTATGAATTTGGACTTAAAGGCGCTGAATTTATTGTTTTTATTTTGTTAGCCGGAACATTTGTTCAGGTTTTTTCAATAATGATTCTCACGGAAAAAACAATTCAGACCAGCGTGAATATAAGGCACATTTTAAATAAAAAAACAATAGGGGAGTTGCAAATTAACAAAATTTTGTCAGTAAATATATTATCGCTGATGTTGCTAATGCTATCAGCGATAATAAAAACTGTTTGTTTCAAATTGTTTGCCGGATTATTTGTTTAAAAAATCAATCATCTTGCGATATGTCGCTTTCATTGCTCAAAGGATTCTTCTTAGCTGCTTCACGTAAGCGTTTGTTTTCAACATGAGTATAAATTTCAGTCGTTGACAGGTTTTCATGACCGAGCATATCCTTAATAACAAGAACGTCAACATTTCCGTGTTGATACATTAAAGTTGCCGCAGTATGTCTCAATTTATGAACTGAATAGTGGTCACCGTCTAAACCGATTTTTTTGAGATATTTATAAACTAACTGTTGAACCGCCTGACGTCCAATACGTTTTTTTAATCTGCTTAAAAAAAGAGCATTTCTGTCGTCTCCTTTAACTCCGTCAACGGGTCTGACTTCCAAATAATTTTTTATAGCATCAACACAAGCTTTATTTAAATATAGAAGTCTCTGTTTGTTTCCTTTTCCGGTAACAAGCAGAGTTTTTTCAGTTAAATTAAAGCTGGAAAGATTCAGAGAAACAAGTTCAGCCAAACGAAGTCCACAGTTTAAAAAAAGAGTTATTATACAGTAGTCGCGAATCTTATCTTTTCCGTCGATTGATTCAAGAAGTGCAATACTTTGATCTAATGTTAAATATTTCGGAAGTTTATTTTTAGAATAAGCCAATTCAAGCTGTGATGTCGGATTATTTTGAATATATCCCATTTTGTCAGAAACATATTTAAAAAAACCTCTGAGCGATGATGCTTTGCGAGCGCGTGTTGTAGAAGAATTTTTGTGTTCGGTGTTTCTGTTAGCTAAAAAAGCGTGTATATCATTAAGTGTGATTGTTGAAAGAATTTTATCATCAATAAATGATAAATCAAAATCATCTTTATCATCAAAATCATAAAAAAGTTTTTCTCGAGCGATATATTCGAAAAAAAGAATTAAATCTCTTGTATATTCTTCAACAGTTAATTTAGAATGATCCATAACAGCAGAAAGATAAGTTATATATTCATTTACACGCATTGGCAATAATTTTCGATTTATCATAAAAAATTCCTTTGTAATTTAATTATTAATATTATAATATTCTTATATTTGTATATCAACTATACAAAATTTTTAAAACGATGTCAAGCATTGGAAAAGTTTTGATTTTCCTTTTTCTCACTCCCCTCAACTACACAAAATATTAATTTTGTGTAGTTGCCTATAACCATTCCAGCACTTCATACAATTTGCGCTCAAAGATTTTGAAGTCCTCATATCTTCTCACCGCTTCATAATAACGAGTGATGTAATATGAAACCTTTGGAAAATATCTTAAAGCTTGCTCTGAAGCTTCAATAGCTTGCAGAGCTTTTTTTTCTTCGTTGCAAAGAAGTTCGAAACAAAGAATTTTGAAGCGGTCAAGCTCAGAGATTGTCGGCATATCTGCTACGCCTCCATTCTTCAGATTTGAGGAATTCTTTCATGACAACAGTTGAATTATCACACAGAGACCTGAACCAATGCCTTTTATGAATTCTCGCATAATTGAAAAGTTCAGAATAAGAAACAACGCCATTATCAACACACCATTCAACCATTTCATCAATGATTTCATATTTGTCAGTAGGCAATCCAACTATGTTATGATAATCAGCGCCACAAAGAGCAGTAACCAAATCTTCGTCATATTGAGCTTTATCAGGATTGTCTTTGTGGCAAAGGTAACGCGCGTATCCTCGAATTGAATTAACAACCTCGCACCCTACCCCACCGAAAGTTTTAATCAGCGCTTCTGCTTGCTCTCTGGTTTTAACTGAGTCAAACATCAAAATGACATGGTAATGAGCCTTTTTGAGTTCATGCTCAGACTTTTGGTTTATGTCTCTGTCATGGAGAGGCGATATAAGACTAGGAACAAATTGAGCAGAAAGAATGTCTATCCAATCAACTGGAGCTGACTCAGGATAAACTATTGTAGCAAAGTTTCTTGTTCTGCTGCTTGATTTTTTTACTTTTTCAGACATAAAAATATCACACTTTCTAAGATTTTTTGAACATTGAACATTGAACACAAGGGGGGGTGTCGTAGTTCCCCCCCTTGTTCTTTTGAATTTTCGTTGATGAAAACAGCGTAAAAAATAGATGTTTTCGACTTCATGAAAAATCAATAACCCTTCGGGGTGCTTTGGCTCCTCGCCCCCGCCAAAGCGGCGACAGAAGAGAAGCGACTTCGGGAACAGAGTGCTGAAGGGAAGCTTTCCCCAATTCATAAAGGTGGAGCGCAGTCGCAAGGTGCCCGCCCACCCGAGCGCCGATTATATGCGACCGCCGATTTAACAAAGTGCCTTGCTTCACTCCGGGCAAGCCTTCGAAAGTCATGCCGGGAAAAGAGTTGCGGCGGCGCGCGGCGCCCTTAAAAAATGAATTGGTAAAAGCTTCGGTTGTGGGCGGGCGGTCTTTTTTCTCGACTTCGCTTCGGCGCATGGCCTAACTCGCTATCGCTCAGACAAGGCACAGCGCAAAGACTGCGCCGAAAAAAAGAGCCGTCTGCCCTATTGAAAAAAGCTTTTTCCTTCTTGCTTGAAATCAATTTTAATCAGCAAGTCAAGGTTAAAATGCACTCGCTACGCTCGACCTTGACTTTGCTGATTATCTCTGATAACATCAAGCAAGAAAGGAGAAAAGCAATGACACAAAGACAAGCAAACATTTTCAAAGCAATCAAAGAAGCTTTCGAAGAAGTTGACGCGTTGCAAGATGTTTTCAGCGAAGAAGAAATCAGCGCTTATTATTCAGAGCTTAAAGCAAAAGCTTATTACTCTGAATTAACAACAATTAAAGAGCTTGCAACGCTCGTTGCCCTCTTTAGAAAACTTGAGTGAAGCGTTGAACGCTTCACTCTTTTCTCTCTGTCAAGCAGAGAGATTTTTTTGAATAAGGGAAGAAAGTAACTTGCTCCGACCAGAGACCAATCTGATTTTTTTATTTTGGAATTTTAACAGTCTTTCCCTTAGTTCCCTTAGCTGTCAGCTCGTCAGCCATGGCATAGACCATGGTAACAGCTTCAGAGCTATGGTTTAAAATCTCTTTGACTCTGTCAAGAGAGCATGTGCGCTTGAAGAAACCAACAGCGAAAATCTTCCGCGCTGAGTGTGGTGTAATGTTAACACCTTTGACTCTGAAAAGCTGACAAGCTCTTTTCAGGTCCTTGTTAACTGCTTGTCTTGTTCGGGGTTTTTTCGGGTTGTTTCTGCCCTCAAAGATATATATCCGACCGCCATGCATGAGTAAAGTCTCTTGCATGGCTTTGCTTAAAGTTATGCGGCGACTCTTCCCGGTCTTCATTTCTTTGATAGTGAAACGCCCTTTTCTGACTTGCTCGGTCTTCAGATGAAGAACATCATCAATGCGAAGACCTGTTGCAAGACTGACCTCAAGCGCAAGTCTGTTCATTGGCATGAGTGCCGCGAGTATATGCTCAAATGACTCTTGCCAAATATAGTCGCTCTTTATGTTTTCACCTCCTATTGACAATCTTGAAAAAGTAAACTAAAATTCAAACGAACATTTGTTCGATAATGATTTTAGCACACTTCTTAATTTTTTGCAACACATATTTTTTTAAACTTGTGGAAAGTTTTGCGCCTGATGTGGAATATTCTACTACACATCTGTAGAAAAATCAATACTACAAATGTGTAGTATGTTAAGATTGTGAAAAATGAACAAATAGGAGTGATGTCTAATGAAGCAATATTATCAAATTTTAAGAGAGCTAAGAGAAGACAACGACGAGACACAAGCTCAGATTGCAAAACTTTTGAACATTAATCAAAGAGTCTATAGCAGATATGAGACGGGGAAAAATTTAATGCCTATTCTTTATTTAAAGCCCCTCTGCGAGCATTTCGGTGTCTCTGCTGATTTTGTCCTTGGAATTAAACAAAAAAAGTAAATCGGGGCATTTTAACCCCGATTTAACTAATCTAGTCTATTAAAATAGCTTCCATAATATCACCTCAATTTTAAAAAGTAACTGCGCAGTAACAAACCAGGTATGTAACTTCGAGTGAACACCTGCAGAAGTAATCACGTGGTTACACTCCGGATATTAGAAAGACCTAAAATATAATCTGAAGTAACACCATAAAGTCTTGACAAGGCTATAACGTGATAAACATGTAAACATGTATTGCCATTCTCTAATTTGTTATACATAACACGTGACATACCTAAAACTTTACCTACCTGCTCTTGAGTGAAGCCTGCATCAAAGCGTAAACAAAAAATACGATATAATATTTTATTTTCCATAAAAACAACCTAACATAGAGTATTAATTTTGTGTAGTTCACGAATTGTATTTCAGCAACTCGCACAAGGAACGCATAAAAGATTTAAAGTCTTCCCTTCTTCTGACAGCTTCATAATAACGCAAAATATAATAACTATCATAATCGTTAAAATTAAGTTGATATCGTGCTGCGGAAACAGCTTCATCACAACGAGCTTCTTCATGAAACAAATACTCATAAATTAAAACTTTGAATCTCTCTAAGTCCGTCAGATAAATCACCTCCAACAAGAGTTAACCAATAATTTAAATCATCTGCAGAAATCATAGCGTATTTTACAGAACCTAAATTATCCGGTAATGAATATTCACTTGTTATAAAATCAGGAAAAGAAATATCAAGATAATACATGGCAAATCACGATTAACACCACCGCCGGCAAAAAAACTTTGACCAAAAATTTTTTGAAAGTTTTTGCATGTATATTTTGTCATGTACTTAGATACAGCTTCAACATTGTTGTCGATCTTAACCGCTGAGCTAAAACCTAATTTCCAATTTGAAATGTTCATCACTTCCCTAACCTTTTCATCAGAAACATCATAACCATACTTTTTAACAATTTCTAATTTACAAGGCTTTTTAAGTTCTGGAATTATATAAGTTTCACTAAAAACTAAATCTAATGAATCATTAATTAGCCCATGAAAATGAATCGCACCATCTTTATGAAACTCAGGAACAATCAAATATTTCAAATTTTTACGCTTGACCATATTATTTAACCATTGTCGAAAAGGTTTAATAATTTTTTCTGTATTATACCTATCAATTCTATTATCATCTAAAGTCAAAGTAATCATATATGACCATTCGTTTGATAATGCTATGTCAAAAATTTTTGCTTTAGCACGCTTCATGTTGTCATCTCGAGGATTAGAAGTATCATATAACTTGGCTTCAGTTTCAGAGTTTTCTTTAATACGTATATCTTCAAATCCGGTATTAAATATATTTCGCGAAAATGATGTAATATGTAACTTGCCGTTAGGATAGACCTTAATTTTAGTGTTACATTTTGCAACAGCTGAAGAAGTAGCCATATTAATCATTATATAACCTCTCTTTCAAACAATGACTTAATAATGAGGCTATAATCAAGTATATATAAATTAATATATATATTAGATATAAAGCTGCGCAAGCTAACGCTATTGCGCAGCAAGTTTATTTAATATTAATCACTGGAATTTTCTTCAAAATCCACATGACAAAATCATATAAATGCTCAAAATTAGTAACAATAATTATCAAAGGCATTCCAAATCTAACAATATCCCATGGCAAAAATAAATTAATAAGATCTTGCGCACTATCTAAAAGAGTATCAAAAAAACCAACAGCTTCTTCAAATTCTTCACCAAGTGCCGGAATGTTGATCCAACCTAAAACACCCTTCAAAACGGTTTTTAGAGAGTTTAAAATAGCTTCAAGAATCATTTATTTTCCACCCACAATCAAATCATATTTACGCTTAACAAGATTCATCAACAAAAAACAAAAAGAAAGCCAAACCATAGATTTGTAAGCTGAATATAAGAACTTAAACGGTTCAACATTAAGAAAATCAAAAGAGAATTCTCGCTCTTCAGTTAATGTAATCATTACTACTTCACCATTTTCTACCTTAGGAGCTTGAATACTTGGAAAAGTCAGTGAATAACCTTCAGATTTTGGATTATAGTTAATGAGCTTGTTAAAAATAGAAATTATAAACTCAGGGAGTTCATATACAAAACCAAGACGTTCTCGAAAAAAAGTTTGAAGTTCATCAAAATAAACAGCAAAGAAATCTGATGAAGGAATAAATAAGCCTTTAATATCTTCAACAAGATTTTCAAAAAAACCTTTAATGCGGTCCCCTAACCTTTCAAACCATGATTTTTGCTCTTCATGTCTGGCTTCTTCTTTATGTTCTTGAATCTGTTCAACAGTTAAAGGACGAAAACCGCTGCAGAAAACATTTTGATAATATGTCGCTGCATCAGATGAACTAATAACACCGCCATATGAATTTAAAAACGAACCACCACCGGTGTTATTTAAATAAGTTCTCATTTTATAGCCTGATTCCGTAACCGGAATTTCAACCATTGTAAAATCACCGACTTTAACACTGTTGTTGCCATAAATATATAAATCTATAGTTTGTGAAGGTAAAATCGTTGAACCTGAATACCATTCAACCTTACCGGTGTCGCCCATAGATGTTGGGCTAAGCTCGCGCCAATCGCTTGCTAAACTGTTATCGGATTTTGAAAACTGAGCGTAATAAACTGCAGAGCCGGAAGAAGTCGAATCAGAAAATGTTTTAAACCTGAACAATCGCATGTATTGAGGAACACCTGAAGCATCAACATATTGACCGAAAGCAACGTTAATACCAACATAAACAGAATACAAATTACTACCAACCTGAACATAAACAAGAGGTGCTTTATAATCATCAACCGTATTAGTTGAGATTTTATCAAGTCCCATATAAACGATACTTTGAATATATTCAGGAAAGGTATCCCAGGGAATTTGATTTACATCAAAGTCAGTATAATTACGCGAATCACTCTGATCAGACATTAAAAGAGACGCACCGGAACTATATGGGTCAAAGTAATAGCAATATAATCCGTTTTCATCTATTGAGTAATAATCAAAAGCTTTAGCGCCTGAAGAAATGGAAGAAACAAGAAAGTAGGACAAGAATAGAAAGCAAAAAACATGCTGCAGCTTGCGTTTCATATGTTTTAACCTCCTTGACAGTAAAATCAGGTTGAAAAGCAACTGTTAAAAACTTTGCATTTGTTGATATAAATTCATTTTGTTCAATAACAATATCGTTTGATGTTTCTAAATTTGAAACAACGATTCTTTCACCGGTATTGTTATATGAAGAGCCGTTAGAAGTGCGAATAGAATAAAGCTTAGAATTGCGAGGGATATGATAAGAAAGCAAGTCTGAAGCAAATATCTCTTCTGTTGAAAAATAAATATATAAATCCGGTTCAGAAGAAGAATCGCGATAATTATCGGAATAAGCAACATAATATAAATATCCTTCATCGCGCATTACACCTACCAAACCATTAATCATGTCTAACTGAGCCGTAGAAAACATTAAAAAATATCCTCCTTGCCTGTAACTGCACGAAGCCAAATATTGATTAAACGTGTCATTATTCCCATTACAGTTGCAACAACAGCAGCGTCAGCAATAAAAGAACATACTAAATCAATCATGCCTTCCATGTTATGCTCCTTTCTCATAGAATGGATCTCGCCTACGCCCTTTCCATTCTTTGTTATATCTTTTCATTTTTGCATATGTATCATATCTTCGATACATATCAAATGTATGGAACCAAAAAAATCTACCTTTTATGTTGGCGTGTAATTTTCCGTTCTCTTCGTAAGCGGTTGCACCGTCAATAGCTTTATTAAACTGAAAACAACCAAAAAAATTACGACAAATTACAACATCAAAAATTTGCTCACGCAAAGGTTTTGCAAGCCTCATATATATTTGACTTGTTCCAATAATTTTTTTACGTTGCTTACGCTGCTGAGAAATTTCAATCATAACTTCAACATCAATGTTTTTACTTTCCAAACTATTAAGCTCAAGATGAATCTCATCAATAAGAAAAACAACACCAAGCTCATTATTGGAAATATATTTAAGTGTATCTAATCCATCATACTCAATACAGACATAAGGCACTTTTCCATTGATAATATCGTTATTACCTGAATGAAAATCATCAAGATTAAGCTTTTCGCCTGTTTCAAGCAAATAGATTTCAACTTCACTATTAGCTAAAACTCTATAACCGCAATTAAAAGGATAATCAGTTAATGAAACATTAGAAACAACTATCATATAAGGATATCTTTGCCAAAGATTATATACATAATTAACAGCAGAAAGGGTTTTTCCATAACCTTGAGAACCGCAAAAAATCATAGTTCCAATGTCTTTAAAATAAAAAGGATTATCTTTAAAAAATTTATACTTTTCAGAAAAATATGAAGGAAGCTTTGAGACGTTCAAATTTTCTGTCATAGCGAATCTATCCAAAAAAAACACCTCCTAAAAAAGCAGGCCAAGTTTATTGACCTGCTTAAGACAAAAATTAAACATTAACATTTCTTCCGGCAAAAGCGCGTTTAGTGATTGCAAGAACTTTGCGAATTCCCCACCAGAAGAAAATGAAGCCGATTGCAACACCCAAAACAACGCCAAGTACTGAAACAACATTTTCAATTGATATAATTGAAGTAACTTCATTCAAGTAAACTTTGATTGCTTGCAAAGCGGTCTCACCATAAGTTGAAAGTTCGATATCGCCATCTGTAGCAAATGCAGGAACGGCCAAAGCACAAAGAATTGCAAAACAAGCGAAAACGGAAAAAATACGCTTAACAGACTTTTTCATATATTAACCCCCCTTCTGCTCTAATGCATTAATAGTTGTATATCTTCGGCCTTCAAATTCTCTGTTTTTAATTTCAACTTCAAATTCAACAAGAGAACCAACAAGCTTAGGATTACAACGAATATGATTAACCGTAACGGTTTCATCACCTGAAAAAACATAAGCA
>JAFUHX010000078.1 GCA_017474045.1 Clostridia bacterium
GCACGTTTGTCCTTGCGGACAGCATTACTTTTCTTTGAAGAAAAGTAACAAAAGAACTTTTGCTGACGTTCACAAAAAAATCAAACCTTCGTCAAAAGCGCAGACAAAGTCTGCGTTGACTACGGGTGATTTTTTTGCTCTAAAAACCGTAGTGGAAACGGAAAGGTTCTTCCTTTTTCGTCTTCCGTCGGGGGCAACTGCCGCGGAGACTTCTTTTTATATATCTCTTTAGGCATAGTCCTGCTTTTCATCAGCCGTTCTAAGTGTAACAGCCGTTGCCCTGTGGTTACGGTTTTTGCTTCGGGTGTTTAGAAGTGTTTTTTGTGGAAAAGAGTTTGCTTTGGGTGAAAAATTTATGTTGTTGCTCGGGAGAGCTGAAAATTTTTGTCCGAAATCTGAAGCGGCCATTGGTGTCGCCATGCGACAAATTACCGCCCTTCCTTTCGGAAAAGCGGTAAAAATCTGTCAGTTTTTTCAGATATGACCCAAGTTATAATTAACCGGGATATGTCATTGTGTAAACGAACTTAACAGAAGCTGATTTGTCTCTGAGAATAAGAACGTTTGCGTGAGTAACGTCAGCGTAGGTTACGAGAACATAGTCAGCCTTTGTCATCATCTTTGTATCCTTATTATAGGTTACTTCGATGTAGCCGTCTTTTTCTGTGAGCTTAACGTTTGAGTTAGCGTCGCCTTCAGACCATGTGATTGCGCTGATGTTTGCAAGTGCGCCTGCAACGTCTTCCATAACGTTGAATGCCTTGCCCTGAGGGTCAGCCTTGAATCTTGCATTTTCTGCAGCCTTGGGAACGATTTTGATTGTTGCTGTTCCGTCGCCGTTATCTTTATATGTTGCGCTGTCGATGTCTGCTGTTGTAAGAAGACATTCCATGGGGTTGTCTTCGCCCTTATAGGGAGGAAGATCCATGTTTGTTCCGGTGGCTTTCATGAAGCCGTCTGCAAGAGACTTAACAGCTGAGTTGTCTTTTCCGTCAATCTGAACATATTCACAGCTCATTGTGTCGTGACCCTTGAAGGTTCCGGCTGCCTTTGTTGTTTTGTAAACAACTGCATATTCAGCAAGAATTTCGTCGGGTGTTGTGGGAGCTGCGTTTGCTGCAGGAGCAGCAGTTGTTGCTTCAGGAGCAGGATTTGCGGGAGCTGCTGTTGTTGCCTCGGGAGCAGGATTTGCAGGAGCCGCTGTTGTTGCCTGAGGAGCAGGATTTGCAGGAGCCGCTGTTGTTGCCTGAGGAGCAGGATTTGCAGGCTGGTTGTTATTTGGTGTGTTGTTTCCGCCGTTGTTTACTGCAACAGAGCCGCCCTTAACGTTAACATCAACCTTAACGGTGCAACCATAGAAGCAGGAAGCGAGCATTACAACGCAAAGCACCATTGAAATAATTCTGAGAGCTTTTTTCATTGTCTTTTCTCCTTTTTAGTTGGAATAATTTGAAAAACCTTTCTTTTAAAAATGCGTTTTTCTTTATTTTATATTATAACAAACAAACCTTTTTTGTCAACAGAAACAAGGCAAATTATTAACTTTTATTAAACCGAAAAAACAAAAAAGGCTGTTATTTTATTTCTTCGCGGCGTATAAGCCTGTCGTTTTCAAAAACGCAGCTTATTTTTCTTCCGTCTTTATAATAAAAAATTCCTTTTCCGTTTCTTTGGTCATTTTCATAGTAGCCTTCATAAACATTTCCGTTCGGATAGCTGTATTTCCCTTTTCCGCTTCGCTTGCCTGAAAGAAACTCACCTTCAAAAACGCTTCCGTCGGTAAAAACGGTTCTTCCGAAGCCGTTCATCAGATTATATTTATATTCACCTTCAAAAACAGTTCCGTCTTTATAGAAATATTTTCCGTGGCCGTGGCGGTTTCCGCCTAAAAATTCGCCCTCATAGATGTCTCCGTCAGAAAAGGTATAGACACCGAAGCCGTTTAAAAAGGCTTTTTCCATCTGACCTTCATAAACATCGCCGTTGGAATATTTAACTTTGTATTTGTCGTCTCCCAGATATTCAACGCTGTTTCCTGCAAGCTTTTTAAAAAATGATTTCAGCTTCATAAAGCCTTACCTTACGCAAGAAGCCAGAATTTCAACTGCCTTATCCAGCTGTTCATAGGTTACGCAAAGAGGCGGAAGAAGTCTGATTTTGTTCTTTGCTTTTATTACAAGAAGACCTTTTTCTCTCGCGGCGGAGATTACCTCAGCGCTTTCTTTTTCAGCAAGGAAACCAAGCATCATACCCATTCCGCTGATTTCTCTGATTCCCTCGGTTTCTGAAAGCTTCTTTTTAAGATATTCGCCTTTAGCCGTTACCTCGCTGAGAAATTCATCGGTCAGGCGGGAGATTATGTTAACCGCGCCGGCGCAGACTGCAGGATTTCCGCCGAAGGTTGAGCCATGGTCACCGAAAGAAAGAAGGTCCTGAGCCTTTTCGCCCATTACGCAGGCACCGATGGGAAGACCGCCGCCAAGCCCTTTAGCCGTTGTAAAAACATCGGGCTTAACGTCATAATGCATATAAGCATAGAGCTTGCCGGTTCTTCCGTTACCGGTCTGAACCTCGTCAATCATAAAGAGAAGGTCGTTTTCTTTTGCAAGGGAATAAACCTTCTGAACAAATTCTTTTTCAAGAACATTGACTCCGCCCTCGCCCTGAATAAGCTCCATGAAAACAGCGCAGCAGTTGTTTTCTTCAATAAGCTTTTCAACAGACTCAATATCTCCTGCTTTCGCAAAAACAAAGCCTTCGGGAAGAGGCTGAAATTTTTCGTGAAAAACAGCCTGACCTGTTGCGGCAAGAGTTGCAAGAGTTCTTCCGTGAAAGCTGCTTTCAAGACAGATTATTTTAAAGCAGTCTTTTCCGCCCTTTTTTTCGCCGTGGGCTCTTGCTAATTTTATGGCACATTCATTAGCTTCTGCTCCTGAATTTGAAAAAAACACCTTGCTCATTCCTGTTTTTTCACAAAGAAGCTTTGCCAGAGTAGCGCAGGGGCTTGTGTAATATAAATTAGAAGTATGCTGAAGAGAAAGAAGCTGAGAAGAAACTGAATTTGCCCATTCTTCGTCGCCGTAGCCGAAGGTGTTGACAGCAATTCCGCTTGAAAGGTCAAGATATTCCTTTCCCTCTTCGTCATAAGCAAGAGCGCCCTTTCCCCTGACTATTTCAAGAGGAAAACGGGCGTAGGTATGAGCAACATATTTTGAGTCGAGTTCTTTTGTGTTCATTTTATCACCTTTTATTTAACAATCATTGTTCCGAGACCTTCGTTTGTGAAGGTTTCCATAAGAATTGAATGTGGAATTCTTCCGTCGATAACAAAAACCTTTCTGACTCCCTTTTCAATGGCATCAATACAGCCTTTGATTTTGGGAATCATTCCGCCGTTGATAATGCCCTCTTCAAAAAGCTTGGGCGCATCAGAGGTTTTTATTGTTTTAATGAGGGTTGAAGGGTCGTCCTTATCTCTTAAAATACCCTCAATATCTGTCAGGGTAATCAGACATTCAGCCTTCAGCTCAGCTGCAATGGCAGCCGCTGCAGTGTCGGCATTAATGTTATAGGTATTGCCCTTTTTGTCAATTCCCACAGTTGAAACAACGGGAATATATCCATAGTCGAGAACGCCTAAAATCGGGTCAATATCAACCTTTGAAATCTCGCCCACAAAGCCATATTTTTCGTCTAAAGGCTCAGCCATTATCATGGCGCCGTCAGCGCCGCAAAGACCGATTGCGTTTCCGCCCTTTGTCTGAATCAGCTTAACGAGGTCTTTGTTGACCTTTCCGGCAAGAATCATCTGAACAATATCCATTGTTTCAGCGTCGGTAACACGAAGACCATCAACAAAAAGGCTTTCTTTTCCAACTTTTTTCAGCATATCTGAAATTTCGGGGCCGCCGCCGTGAACAAGAACAACCTTTACACCCACTAAAGAGAGAAGAACAATGTCGCCCATAACAGCCTGTTTCAGTTCTTCATTCACCATGGCGTTTCCGCCGTATTTGATTACAACAACTCTGTTGTTATATTTTTGAATATAGGGAAGCGCTTCAATTAAAACTGAGGCGCGGTCTGCATTGTTGAGATTCATAAAAACCACCCTTTATGTTCTGTAGTCGCCATTGATTTTAACATAGTCATAAGTCAGGTCACAGCCCCAGGCAGTTGCCTGAGCTTTGCCGCTTGAAAGGTCAATGTTAACTGTTATTTCTTCTTCAAGAAGAATTTCTTTGGCTTTTTCTTCTGAGAATTCAACTCCTCTTCCATTGCGGCAAACCAGAATTTCGCCCTTGGGAGAAGAAAAGCTGACTGCGATTTTTGAAACATCAACATCAGCGCCGCTGTAGCCTATGGCGCAAAGAATTCTTCCCCAGTTAGCGTCAGCACCAAACATTGCCGCCTTGAAAAGCGAAGAGCAAACAACACTTTTGGAAACGGTTTTTGCCGTTAATTCATCTTTAGCGCCGGTTACCTTACATTCAAGAAGCTTTGTTGCTCCTTCGCCGTCGCCTGCAATCATTTTGCAAAGAGACATGGTTACTGTGTTGAGAGCGCACATAAATTCGTTGAAATCTTCACCCTCAGAGATAATTTCTTCGTTTCCGGCAAGACCGTTTGCCATAACAGTTACCATATCGTTAGTTGAAGTGTCGCCGTCAACGCTGACCATGTTAAAGGTATTCTGAACATCGCTTGAAAGAGCCTTCTGAAGCATTTCAGAGCTGACTGCGGCGTCGGTAGTTATAAAAACAAGCATTGTTGCCATGTTGGGATGAATCATTCCCGAGCCTTTTGCAATTCCGCCCATGGAGCAAAGCTTTCCGCCGATTTCAAAAGAAACAGAAACGCTTTTTTCTTTGGTGTCGGTGGTCATAATTGCCTGATTTGCGTCTTGGCTGTTGTTTCCAAGGCTTCCTTTCAGGTCTGCCATTGAAAGAGCAATCGGTTCAATATCAAGAGGCTGACCGATTACACCCGTTGAAGCAACAATAACGTCTGAAGCCTTGATTCCCAGAGTTTCAGCAACAAGGTCACACATTTCTTCAGCAATTTCTTCGCCGCCCTCATTGCAGGTGTTGGCGTTTCCGCTGTTGCAGATTACCGCCTGAGCCTTTCCGTCTTTAAGGTTTTCTTTTGTTACAACAAGGGGCGCGCCTTTAACAAGGTTTGTTGTGTAAACCGCTGCTGCATTGGCAGGAACCTCACTGAAAATTAAAGCAAGGTCTTTTTTTGTTTTGTTTTTTCTGATTCCGCAGTGAACTCCCCCTGCTGTGTATCCCTTTGCGGCGCAAACGCCGCCTTCAATAATTTTTATCATATCAATTCTCCAATTACATATTTTTTAAAACAAGGTCAAGGCATTGAACCGTTGCGCCTGAGGCACCCTTGCCAAGATTATCATATCTGGCAAGAAGAAGAATTCTATCGTCGTTTCCGCTGACTGAAATCTCCATTTTGTCGGTTCTTGAAAGAGTGTTGCTGTCAGCAAAGCCGCCCTGAGCCATTTCTTCGGTGTATTCAATATTCATTGAGCCGTCATAAAGCTTTTTATAAAGTTCTCTGATGTCGTCGGCTGTTTTTCCGTTTTTCAGCATGCTCTTAAAAAGAGGAACAGTAACCAACATTCCGCTGTAAAAGTCTGAAACTATGGGGCAAAAAACAGGCGCTTCTGAAAGTCCTGTTATGTGAAGCATTTCGGGAAGATGCTTGTGACTTTGGGTAAGACCATATTGTCTGGGAGCTGAAAGCTTTTCTTCTCTTTCAGGGCTTTCATATTGGGCAATCATCTTTTTTCCGCCGCCGCTGTAGCCGGTTATTGAATGGCAACAAAGAAGGGCGTTTTTTTCAATGAAGCCTTCTTTAACAAGAGGCGCCACAAGAGAAATGAAGCCGCTGGCATGGCAACCGGGAACGGCAATTCTCTTGCTTCGGCATATTTTTTCTTTTTGTTCAGGTGAAAGCTCCGGAAGACCATATACCCAGCCCTCAGCAGTTCTGTGGGCTGTTGAGGCGTCCAGAATAACGGTTTTTTCGTTTTCACAAAGACTGACGGATTCAATGGCGGCGCTGTCGGGAAGGCAAAGAATTGTTATATCGCTTTTGTTGATTGCCTCTTTTCTTGCCTCGGGGTCTTTTCTTTTTTTTTCTGAAAGAACAAGAAGCTCAATATCGCTGCGATTATCAAGCCTTGAAACAATTCCCAGACCGGTTGTTCCCTCTCTTCCGTCTATAAAAATCTTTTTCTTATTCATTTTATTCACCTAAAATTGCATATTTATTCGTTTTGTTTCCAATAATATAAGAAAATATATCACTATTATGCAATTATGTCAAGTAATTTTGCATATTTTAATTGTTTGACTTTTTAATGTGTTCTTTTCCCCTTTTTTCAACAATTTGACTTAAAAGGCAATAAATGCTATAATTCAAAAAAAGCATAAGATAAAAACTCTCTTTCGGGAGTTATTTTTTATTCGGAGGCATTAAAAATGAAGTTGGACTTTTTGTTTAAGCTGAATACCGTTAAAAAGGCCGACCCCGATGCCGTTAGAAAAAAACAAATCAGAAGCCGCAATTTAAACATCAGTATTAAATCTGTTGCGGCGGTCTTTTCGGTTATTGTTGTTTTACTCGGCATAGTTTCGGCGGCTGTTGTTATATCTGAAAAACACAAAGACGCAGTTTCCGCTTCTTTAAGCGGCGACGTTACCTCAACTCTCGGAGCACAGGAAATTCTCGGCTCAGACCAGGTCAATATTTCGGGAAATTACCTTTTTGCCCTGACTGAAGAGGATAACTCAAACCTGAAGCTCATTTCCCTTATAAATCTTTCTTCTGAAACAAAAAAGCTTAAAATGACTGTTGTTCCCGTGGGAGCTGTTTCAACGGTCAACAACGTTGAAGCCACCATGGCTGAACACCTTGAAAGCGGCGGAATTACTCAGCTTCTCTGGGCTGTTGGTGAATTCTCAAAGGTCAGCATTGAAAAATATATGTATTGCGACGAAAGCGGCTTTGTTGAAATAATGAAAACTCTGGGAAACACCGAAATCAACATTCCCTCCCAGGTCAACCACCAATATAACGGAATTAATTTCATCATAGACGAAGGTGTTCAGGTCCTCACACCCGACATGATGCTCAAGTATTTCTTATATGTTTGCGAAAATGTTTTCACTGAGCCTGAAAATCTTACAGCTGTTTTTTCAGTTGTTGCAAACAAGCTTCTTTCTGTGGAGGATTATACAGAAATTGAAAAGAACTACGGCAAAATTGTTAACCACATAAACACAAATATTTCTCCCTTAGATGTTTCAGCCTTTATTCCCGATATTATCTCAATAACTCAGGAGGGCGGCTTCAACAACATTGAAATCACTCCGGATATTGAACACTTCAGATAATAAGAGGCGGTAAAAAAAGCGCAGACCGCATAAACCTTAACAATTTTTCCTCGCCTCTTGAGGCTTCTAAAAAAAGCGCAGACCGCATAAACCTGAATAACATAAAGGTTTCTTCAGATTGCAAAATTTGGAGAAACCTTTTTAACATTTATAAATCTAAAACTTTCAGATCGTAAAAATATCATGGTTCATGCTATAAACAAACTTCGCCTCTCGGCGTACCTTTGTACGCCTTCGGGTAACCAAAAACGAAGCTGAAGCTTCGCTTTTGCTCAGTTTGCTCATTCTGCATCTTTTTTCCTCGCCCCTTGGGGCTGGTAAAAAAAGCAAATTTTTTCTCGATGCAACGGACACGGCAAGCCGTGTCCCTACTAAAAATAAAAGCATAAAACAGCAAGAACCATTGTATCAGCTGAAAAACCCGGCTTTTACAATGGTTCTTTTTATATTGATTTGCCTGTTTTAATGGCTTTGTAACACTTTTAGTTTTTTACAGCGCCTTCGGGTTGCCAAAAACGAA
>JAFUHX010000079.1 GCA_017474045.1 Clostridia bacterium
AAAGAAGAAAAAATATCAGGTGAAAATGTCTATCTTTTTCTGCATTATTATGGTACAATGTACAAAGAGTTTACTGATGCTGAGAAAAAGAAGTTTCTCAATACCTTCATTGAGAGTGTTGAGATATTCAAAGAAGAGCAACCCAACGGCAGACTGTTAAAGTGTATCAATTTCAAATTCCCCGTCTTTTATGACGGGGATGAGAATGTGACACATATCCGTTGGGACAGTGAAACAACAGTCGAAAGTGTGGTTCTTCTTATGAGGCAAGGCAAGGTTCACAAAATGAAGCTTAATGCAGCTCCTTTTGAAAAAATAAAAAGCGGAAAAAAGACGATTGAGCTTCGTTTGTTTGATGAAAAGCGACAAGCAATCAGAGTCGGAGACAAAATTGTTTTTACCAACACAGCCACAGGCGAAACACAGTCTGCAACAGTTCTGAATCTGCACCGCTTCGACAGCTTTGAAGAGCTGTATGAAGCTTTGCCGCTTTTAAAATGCGGCTACACAGAAAAAGAGATTGAAAAGGCAAAGCCGTCGGATATGGAAAAATATTATTCTCCCCAAGAGCAGAGAAAATACGGTGTTGTGGGAATAGAGCTTCGGCTTTGCAAAGAAGCTGAAAAGGGCGGCTCTCCGGCTTCAAAAAAAGGATAAAAGAAAAAGCTGCAGCTCCCGTTTTTTTAATGAAAAACAGTTTTTACAAAAAGAAAGGGCGTTTCTGAATGGAAAGAAAAATTGATATTGTTTTTAACAGCGAGAAAGATTCAAGTGAAAAATGTTACCCTTTAGCGTCAGGCTATATTTCTCAGACAACGGTTCATTTCGAAAAAGAAAATCTTATTGCCTTAATTGAAGCAAAGGGCAGCGTTGAGTTTTATAACATGGAGGGTGAGTTGGTTGCCAAAGGCAATGCCCCTGAAAAAAACAGCGGAAAAGGCTTGTATGAAGACGTTCGTTTTCAGGTTGAAAACAATTTAATCAAGCTTCATTTCCCCGTTTATGAATGGATAGACAACTATCCTAACTGTGACGGAGAGCATGACCGTTGGGATACAAAAATAATCGGCTACAATGTTTTAACTTTGGATACCCGTACTTATTCGGTTTCATAAAAAAGATATATCTTGTTGCATTGCTGCCTTTTCTCAGATTATAAAAGAAAAAGGCGGCGAAAAGCTTAAACAGAAAGGGAGTTAAAAAATGCTTGATTTTTTAGAAAAAGTTGAAGTTATCAGCGAAGAAAACTATAATTTTGAAATGAAAACTCAGGTCGAGCCCTATCTTGAAAAAAGGCGAAAAGAAGATTTCATTTTCACAAAAGACAACAAAAAGCTTCATTATGAGGCTTATGACAAAAAGCTTTCACTGGGAAGCGTAATAATTCTTCACGGCTTTACTGAATCGGCTGAAAAATTTCGCGAGGCTGCCTATTATTTCAGAAAAGCAGGCTACGGCGTTTTTTCTCTTGATTTAAGAGGTCACGGAAAGTCTCACCACGACTCTCAGAAGGTTGAAAGGGTTGAAATTGACTCTTTTGAAACCTATGCGGAAGATTTGAATTTCTTTATTGAAGCAGTGGTTAAGCCCTTGACGGGCGGAATGAAAAAGATTTATATTTATTCCCACTCTCTCGGCAGTACGGTTGCTCTTTTATATCTGATGAAATATCCAACAGCCGTTGAGAAAGCTGTTTTGTCTTCACCAATGATATGCGGAAACATGGGCATGCCCACGGCTATTGCCGGTGCGGTTGCAAAGCTTCTTTGCGCTTTGGGAGGAAAGAATATTTCTGCTCCCGGAAGATGCGTTTTTGAAAGAGACTTGCCTTTTGAAAAAAGCGACGCCACAAGCAAGGCAAGATTTGAATATTACCACGAAAAAAGAAAAAATCAGCCTCTTTATCAGACCAGCGGTCCTTCTTTCAGTTGGGTAAAGGCATCTCTTGAAGCCAGAGATAAGCTTCTTTCTTCTGAAGAAATAAAAAAACTCAGGGCTGACTGTTTGATTTTCAAGCCCGAGGAAGACAAACAGCTTTTAGGCGAATATACAGAAAAATTTGCATCTGAGGCAAAAATTAAAATCAAAGAGGTCAAGAACTCAAAGCACGAAATATTTATGAGCTCAGACGATGTTCTGAAATGGTATTTCGAAGAAATTTTAGAGTTTTTCAGAGGTTAAGATGAAAATATTTTTTGGAAGAAACATAACAAACGGAAAAAAGCAAGCTGTTTTGGACTGTGAAGAGCTGGTTGTTCGAACCGTTCCCGAAAGCTACTATGAAAAGCTTGAAAGCAAAACCGAAATGGAAGAAAGCGAAGAAAAGGAAGAGAAGCGTCAGAACTTCAGAAAGGGAGCAGTCAGGTTTGTCTATAGAATAGGTCTGGGTGCAGTTGCTTTCATTTCGCTCTCCTGCCTTCTTTCTTCAATTGGTGAGGTGGAAGATTTTCAGCTGATGCTCTCTTCAATAAAGGAAAACCTTTTGGTCTTTTTAATTTCGGCTGTTTTCAGTGCTTTGTCGCTTTTCGGACTTTACAGACTTAAAAAAATTGAAAGAAACGAAGAAGAAAAGCGTTGGGAGGAAAAAGAAGACGAAATTGAAAAAGAAGATGAAAAATATTTTGAAGAAATCTATTCAATCCTTGGTGTTCCCTCTTCGGCAGGTAAAATTGAAGTAATAACCTCCGACTACAAGGTGAAAAACGGAAACATTCAGCTTAAGCCGAACATCATGACCGGTTTTATGAATGACGAAATCAGGGCCTTTGTTGAAAAGAAGACTCTTTTTCTTGCTGATCTTGATAAATGCTACGCCATAAGCCTTTCAGAAGGAGCAAAAATTAAAAAGGTCAGCGAAAGTCTGATTCTTATGTTCTGGAATAAAGAACAGGACTATAATCAAGGCAGATTTGAGCAGTTCGGAATAAAGAAGACTATGTCGGGAAACTATGTTATCAATGAATATTATTCCTTGGAAATTAATGTTTGCGGTCAGGTTTATTCTTTGCTTTTTCCGCCCTATGAGCTTAAAAAGGTTATGACTCTGACCGGCGCAAAAATTGAGGAGTGAAAAAATGACGGCTTTTGAAAAAATCTATGAGGTGGTCAAAACCATTCCAAAGGGAAAAGTTATGTCATACGGTCAGGTTGCTCTCCTTGCCGGAAATCCTCGTTGGTCAAGGGTGGTCGGCTACGCTTTGCATGTTAACCCTCAGCCGATGGTTATTCCTTGTCACAGAGTTGTTATGAAAGACGGGAGCCTTTCAAAAGGCTTTGCCTTCGGCGGCGAAAACGCTCAGAGAGCTCTTCTTGAAAGCGAAGGAATAAAATTTTGTGAAGACGAAAAGGTTGAAATGAAAAAATTTATGGTTAAGTTGTAAATATTCACAATCGCGGCTTTTTATTCATTTGTTTTATGGATATATTCAATAAAAATGAATATTTTTGCATAGTTTTTCAAAAATAGGGGTTGACTTTTGAATAATAATGCGTATAATCATAACCGTATTAAAAAACAGGGGAAATCCCCTTTAAAAGAAAGGAGTCGGCTAAAGCAAAGGCTTTGCCGTAACAAAAAAATGGCTATTAAAAAAGATAAAAAAGACATTAAAAAAATCGTTCTCGCTTATTCAGGCGGTCTTGATACTTCAATAATCATTCCTTGGCTCAAAGAAAACTATAACAACGCTGAAGTTATTGCTGTTTCAGGCGACGTTGGTCAGGGAACAGAGCTTGACGGTCTTGAAGAAAAGGCTATTGCAACAGGCGCTTCAAAGCTTTATATTGAAGACCTTAAGAAAGAATTCGTTGAAGACTATATTTATCCCACTCTTAAAGCCGGCGCAGTTTATGAAGGCTCATATCTTCTCGGAACCTCTTTTGCCCGTCCTTTAATCGCTAAGAGAATTGTTGAAATTGCTCTTGCTGAAGGTGCAGACGCAATTTGCCACGGTTGCACAGGTAAGGGTAATGACCAGGTTCGTTTTGAGCTTGCAATCAAGGCTTTCGCTCCTGACATGGAAATTATTGCTCCTTGGAGAACATGGGAATTCAAGAGCCGTGACGAAGAAATCGAATACGCAATCAAGCATAACATTCCTCTTAAAATAACAAGAGAAACAAACTATTCAAAAGACAAGAACCTCTGGCATCTTTCTCACGAAGGTCTTGACCTTGAAGATCCTGCAAATGAACCCAAATACGCTGAAATTCTTGAAATGGGCGTTACTCCCGAGCAGGCTCCCGATGTTCCCACCTATATCACAATCGGCTTTGAAAAGGGTGTTCCCGTTTCTCTTAACGGCGAAAAGCTCGGCGCAGTTGAAATGGTAACAAAGCTTAACGAAATCGGTGGCGCAAACGGAATCGGTATCGTTGACCTTCTTGAAAACCGTCTTGTTGGTATGAAATCAAGAGGTGTTTATGAAACACCGGGCGGAACAATTCTTTACGCTGCCCACAGACATCTTGAAACTCTCTGCCTTGACAGAGAAACCTCTCACCTTAAAGAGCAGCTCGCTGTTAAGTTTGCTGAGCTTGTTTATTACGGTCAGTGGTTCACTCCCTGCCGTGAAGCCCTTTCAGCTTTTGTTGATGAAACCCAGAAGACTGTTACAGGTGAAGTTAAGCTTAAGCTCTATAAGGGCAACATTATCTCTGCCGGCGCAACATCACCCTACACACTTTACAGCGAAGAAATGGCAACATTTGACGCAGACGATGTTTATGACCAGTATGATGCAGAAGGCTTCATTAACCTTTTTGGTCTTCCCAGCAAGGTTAAGGCAATGCTTTCAAAGGATTGGGATATTAAATAAAAATAACATAAGGGGCTATCGGTTGATAGTCCCTTGAATATTTTGAATAGATAACAAAAAAAGAGTTTTCAAAAAAGAGTTTTAATAAAAACAAATATATTCATTGTGCGGAAGCCTTGACAAACTGAATGAATTTGAAGATAATTATTTCGTTATGATTTTTCGCAATATTTACAGATACAGTTGCGGACACGGCAAGCCGTGTCCCTACATAGCCCTTATATTTTACAGAGATATATAAATGTTGTTTTATATACAAGTAATTTATGAGACAAATATAAATATAATGCAGGAGGAACATTATGCCCCTTTGGACAGGAAGATTTAAAAAATCACTCGACAAAAAAACAAACGATTTCAATTCATCAATTCCCTTCGATTGCCGAATGGCACAGCAGGATATCAGAGGCTCAGTTGCCCACGCTACCATGCTTGGAGAAATCGGTATTATTGAAAAAAGCGAAAGCGAAAAAATTGTTAAAACACTTAAAGAAATTGCCGCCGAGCTTGAAAACGGTGAGCTTTCAATTGATATGACTGCTGAAGATATTCATACCTTTGTTGAAGGCGAGCTGACAAGAAGAATCGGAGACAGCGGAAAGCGCCTTCATACAGCAAGAAGCCGAAACGACCAGGTTGCTCTGGATTTAAGGCTCTATCTTCTTGATGAATGCGAAAAGCTCAACGAATCAATAACTGAGCTTATTCGTGTTATTGTTAAGAAGGCAAAGGAAAACTATGACGCTGTTATGCCCGGCTACACTCACCTTCAGCGCGCTCAGCCCATAACCTTTGGTCACCATCTTTTAGCCTATGCCAATATGCTTCTTCGTGACCTTTCAAGGCTTGCTGACTGCAAAAAGCGAATGGCTGTTTCGCCTCTGGGTTCAGGCGCCCTTGCCGGAACAACATATCCTCTCAACAGAGAATATGTTGCCGAGCTTCTCGGCCTTTCAGGTGTTACTAACAACAGCCTTGACGGTGTTTCCGACAGAGACTATGCTCTTGAGCTGATGAGCGTTCTTTCAATTGTTATGGTTCATCTTTCCCGCTTTGCCGAAGAGGTTATTGCCTGGTGTTCATGGGAATTCAAGTTCATTGAGCTTGATGATGCATTTTCTACCGGTTCAAGCATTATGCCTCAGAAAAAGAATCCTGATATTGCTGAGCTTGTCAGAGGAAAATCCGGAAGAGTTTTCGGTGACCTTATGACTCTTCTGACGGTTATGAAGGGTATTCCTCTTGCTTATAACAAAGATATGCAGGAAGACAAAGAAGCTGTTTTCGATGCTGTTGATACGGTTCTTATGTGTATAGATACCTTTGCACCCATGCTTGACACAATGACAGTTATTCGCGAAAACATGAGAAATGCGGCGGCAAAAGGCTTTATTAATGCCACCGATGCTGCAGACTATCTTGTTTATAAAGGTCTTCCCTTCAGAGATGCATATAAAGCAACGGGTCAGCTTGTGGCTCTTTGCATTGATAAAGGGCTGACTCTTGAAACCCTTCCAATTGAAGAATATAAAGCTGTTTGCAGCTTGTTTGATGAAGATGTTTATGAGGCGATTGACCTTGACAATTGTGTCAGCAAGCGAACAGTTAAAGGCGGACCCTCACCGAAATGCGTTCTTCAGGAGGCGGAAGCAATAGAAAAGCTTCTTTCTTAAAAATATTTATTTGAAACATTAAAAGCTTGCCTGCTATCGCCGGCAGGCTTTTTTGCTTCTTTTGAATGAAAAAACATATCTTTCTTTGGTTCATCATAAAAATTAAAGAGGTGTTTTTTATGATGAACTATATCTGGCCTCTAATGATTGTAATTTCTTTTGTTTCAAGCATAATAACCGGAAGGGTACCGGAGCTTTCAAAGGCAATTATTCAGGGCGGACAAGATGCCGTTGAGCTTCTTATCAGACTTCTTTCAATGCTTTGCTTGTGGGGCGGTGTTATGGAAATTGCTCAGCAATCGGGAATAACAAAAACTCTCAGCCGCGTAATGAAGCCGATTTTAAAGCTGATTTTTCCTTCACTAAAAAAAGAAAATTATGCTCTTGAAGCAATTTCAATGAATGTTACGGCAAATGTCTTAGGCTTAGGTAACGCGGCAACGCCTCTGGGCCTTGAAAGCATGCGCCGACTTCAGCAGCTGAATAAAAACACAGAGGTTGCCAGCGACGAAATGGTGGTTTTTGTTGTTATGAATACTGCCGCCATGCATATTATTCCGACCACGGTTGCAACGCTGCGAAGTCAATACGGGAGCGAAAACCCAATGGAAATAATGCCGGCTTCAATTTTGACCTCGGTTTGTGCTCTCGGGGTGGGAATTGCTGTTGCAAAAATCGGAAATTATTTAGGCAGGAGAAAAAAGAAATGAACAGTCTGATAAATACTCTTGGTGCGTGGGTGCTTCCGCTTATGGTGGTAGCAATTGTTCTTTTCGGTCTTTTTAAAAAAATCAAGGTTTTCGATTGCTTCATTCAAGGGGCAAAAAGCGGAGCGTTGACTGTTTATGAGCTGATTCCCACGCTGACGGGACTTGTGGTTGCCATAACTATGCTTAAAGAAAGCGGAGCCATGCTTCTTGCGGCGAAGCTTTTTTCGCCTCTGGCAGCGTTTTTAAATATTCCCGAAGAAATAATTCCAATGAGCTTAATAAGTCCGATTTCAGGAGGCGGCTCTCTTTCTTTTTTTGAAAGCATTTTAAAAGAAAACGGTCCTGATTCTTTTCTTGGAAGGGTAGGCTCGGTTTTAATGGGCTCTACTGACACAACTCTCTATGCCGTAACAGTTTATTATGGAGCTGTTCTTATTAAAAAAACACGACACACTCTTTTTGCAGGGCTTTGCGCAGATTTTACAAGTTTTTTACTTTGCTCATTTTTCGTTAATTTAACCATTGATTAATTGTTAACAACTAATCAAATCTATTGACAAAAACAGCCAATTTGTATATACTGTAGTTACCAAAAATTAAGGAGGATGATTCCAATGAAAAAGTTTATTTCTCTTCTCCTCGCAGTTCTCATGTTGTTCTCAATGACAACTGTTGCTTTTGCTGAGGGTGAAACAACAACAGCTCCTGTTGAAGATTCATCAGTTGCTGAAGGCGAAACAAACGATAACCCCTTGATTGATATGGACGAAGAAGCAATTACAGAATACCTTGAAAACATGACTTTTGCTGAAGCAAAGGCAATGTTTAAAATTGCAAAAATTGCTGTTAAAATTGCTTTAGTTCTTGACAAGCTTGGATTTATCGATCTTTCTCCCATCAAAAACGCTATTCTTGACATGGCTTGGGGAATGATTAAAGATTTCGTTGAAGATCAGACAACTACTGAAGAGGAAACAACAGTTGAAAACGTTGAAACAACTGTTCCTGCAGCAGCATAAATCTTAAACAAAAACGTTTTTCGGCGCACTCGAAATGGTGCGCCGTCGTTTTTTTAGTCAGCTCAGATTGGTTAAGGGCAAAAAAAGAAAATTTTACACTTTTTTAATATAAACAAAATATGAATATTTCTGTTGACTTTTTCATTTTGATACTTTATAATAGAATCACATTATAGGGGAGTTTATCCTCTCAAAATCACCCCAGGAGGTAATACATAATGAAAAAAGCATTATCCGTAATTCTTGCAGTTGTTATGATTCTTTCAACGTTTGCTGTTTCTTTTGCAGCTTTCGCAACCTACACTCCCGATCCCGCCCCTGTTTGCACTCATGAAGAGCACGCAGCCGACGGCGAATGTGTATGCTGTGTTTATTGCCCTTATGTTGACAAAGGCAAAATCCTTTCTTGCTGCCGCGATGAAAACGGAAACTTCAGCGGAAGCTTCTGCTGCTATGAATGTGTTGGCCTTTGGCCCTGCAACTGTGAATGTGACTGCTGTGTAAGCAGCTTGGACGCTGATGTTGACACAAACGGTGACCCCATTTTCACAGAAGAACAACAAGATCAGATCGTAAACGCTTTCCAGAAAATTCTTAAGATTGTTTCAGATGCATTCAACAAGTTCTTTGATGCAATCTTTGAATTCTTAAGACTCGGCGAAGTTCTTCCTGATGCAGATATCTGATTAAAAATGTTTTAAAAGGGCTGTTTCAAAAGTTCAGACCTAATAAACCTGAAATGACAAAGGGTTTCTATAGATTGAAAAATCTGTAGAAACCCCTTTAACTTTTATAAAGCCAAAGCTTTATTTGGCTGAGTTTTTATTCTGTAAATTTTTATCTGAGCTTTTTACAGAATAGAAAAGTCTTTTAAACCTTATTATATTTCGCCTAAAGCATTGAAAAGTTTTCCATAATGATTATAATAGAGACAATACTTAAACAGGAGGAAAAATATATGAAAAAAGCCTTATCTTTTCTTCTTTGTCTGATTATGGTGTTTGGCCTCAGTGCTCCCGCTTTCGCTGCAGATGAAAGCTCTCTTCCCACCATTTATCTTTCAGGCAAGGCTAACACACCGATTTATATGGGCGACGGAACACTTGCTTCCAACCCCGACCATCTCGACAGAGCCGGATACATCAAAGAAGCCGCAGGCCCCGTTCTTGAAGAACTTGCTGTTGCTCTTTTAACTGATGACTACAGCGCCTATGTTGACTCGCTTGTTAACGCAACGGCTCCGATTTATGAAGACCTTATTCTCGACAGCGACGGTAACGCTCAATTCGGAACTCATATTAATTGGGACTACAGAACAGCAGGAATTGACAAAAACGCAAAAACTATTCATTTCTATTATGACTGGCGACTTTCACCAATGGAAATTGCTGATCAGCTTGATGTTTTTATTGAAAGAGTTTTGAAAGCAACCGGAAAAGACGGTGTTAATATTCACTGTCGTTGCATGGGCTCAAACTTTGCCATGACCTATATTGCAAAAAGCTATAATAACTATTATGACCACCCCTTCAGAGTCAGAAACATTATGCTCAACACCAGCGGTCTTGCCGGATATCTTACCTTTGAAGCTCTTGTTTCAGGCTCGGTTGAGATTTCACCTGACGCTGTTGACAGATTTGTTTATGACTATCTCAACGGTGGTGAGCTTATTGAAGACCCCGTAACAGCTTCTCTTGTTGTTACACTTATTTCTCTTTTCAACTACGCTAAGGTTCTCGGTCTCGGAACTGATTTTGTTTCTGATATCTTTAACAGAATCGCTCCTGAGCTTATGCCCAAGCTTGCTTTGTGTTGCTATGGCGGCTACCTTTCATATTGGAGCATGGTCAGCGACAAATATTATGACAAGGCAAAAGCTATTGTTTTCAGCACCGCTGAGCTTCAGGAAGAATATAAAGTATTTATTGAAAAAATAGATGCATACCATGAATTTATGGCAGACACAAACGAAGAAACCGGAAAGCCCCTTTATGAAGAATTGCTTCTTGAGCTTAAAGAAAAAGAAGTGGGCATTGCGGTTGTTGCAAAATATGGTTCTCCCTGCGTTCCTCTTTTCGCCGATTCTGAAATAACAGGTGATGTCAGAGGAACAGTAACCGGCTTCTCTTTTGGCGCAGTAGGAACAAACGTCGGAACAGTTTTTTCAGATGAATATCTTGCTCTCGCTGAGGCAAACGGCACTCTTAAATATATTTCACCTGACAAAACAGTTGACGCTTCAACCGGTCTTTTCCGCGACACGACATGGTTTATTAAAAACATTAAGCACGATAATTTCCCTGCAATTTTCAACGTTATTTTTGAAAAGTTCTGTGCCAGCGACGGACTTATGACCGTATGGAGTGACCCTGAATATCCTCAGTATTTTGATTTGGTTGACGGCAAGGTTGTTATTGATGATGGCTCTGATGCTGAAGACACAAGCTGGACAAAGAATCCCTTTGCTCTTCTTATCAGACTTTTCACAGCTCTTTTCAATAAACTCAGAAGTGTCTTTTTTAAATAATAAAAGCTTATAATAAAAAATCTCTCTTCCTCGAAGAGAGATTTTTTTTTGGCTTTTTATCAGTCTTTTTTGAAAAGTGGAATAACAGAATAATAAACCGGAATGAGCAGAATAATAAGCCAGCCGGGATGCCACAGGTGGAAGAAAAAGCCTAAAATAAGATAAGCCAGAATTGTTATTGAGGCGAAGGGAATAGACTTTAAAACCTGAACTGTTGACATTTCTGTTCTGTCCATGTCAAGCTTTGCCACAAACTCATAATAAGCGGGAATAAGAAGAAAAATGAGCCATGTGGGGTGCCAGATGTGTCCTAAAACGCCAATGAAAACATAGGCTACCGCAACAATCAGCGGAAAAGGGAATTTTAAAAGCTTCTTTTTCATTTTAACGTCACCTTATCAGAATTTGATTTTTTCTTCAATATAGGCTTCGAGCTCTGAAATGGGAATTCTTACCTGAGCCATAGTGTCACGATCGCGAACTGTTACGCAGCCGTCTTCTTCGCTTTCGAAGTCATAGGTGATGCAAAGAGGAGTTCCGATTTCGTCCTGACGGCGATATCTTTTTCCGATTGAGCCTGCATCGTCAAAATCAACCATGAATTTCTTTGAAAGGCTTGAGAAAACCTCGGTTGCCTTGTCTGAAAGCTTTTTGGAAAGAGGAAGAATTGCAGCCTTAAAGGGAGCGAGCGCACCGTGGAGGCGAAGAACAACTCTTGTGTCGTTTTTCTCTGCGTCAACAATTTCCTCGTCATAGGCTTCAGTCATAACGGCAAGGAAAAGTCTTTCAACGCCGAGAGAAGGCTCAATAACATAGGGAATATATCTTTCGTTAGTGGTGGGATCAAAATAATCAAGGGCTTTGCCTGAGGTGTTGATGTGTTGAGTGAGGTCGTAGTCGGTTCTGTCGGCAACGCCCCAAAGCTCACCCCAACCAAACGGGAAAAGATATTCAAAGTCGGTTGTTGCTTTTGAATAGAAGCAAAGCTCTTCTGCATCGTGGTCGCGAAGGCGAAGGTTTTCTTCTTTCATTCCTAAAGAATAGAGCCAGTCGCGGCAATAGCTGCGCCAATAATCAAACCATTCAAGGTCTGTTCCGGGCTTGCAGAAGAATTCAAGCTCCATTTGTTCAAATTCGCGAACGCGGAAAATAAAGTTACCGGGAGTGATTTCGTTACGGAAGGATTTTCCGATCTGAGCTACGCCGAAGGGAACCTTTTTTCTGGTTGTTCTCTGAATGTTTGCGAAGTTAACAAAAATTCCCTGAGCTGTTTCGGGGCGGAGATAAAGCTCGCTCTTGCTGTCTTCAGTAACGCCCTGGAAGGTTTTAAACATAAGGTTGAACTGACGGATATCGGTGAAATTATGCTTTCCGCAGTTGGGGCAGGGAATAGCTTTTTCTTTAATATAATCCATCATTTTTTCGTTTGACCAACCGGCAACAGAGGTGGAGTCAAAGTCTTCAATGAGGTTGTCGGCTCTGTGGCGGGTCTTACATTCTTTGCAGTCCATGAGAGGATCTGAGAAGCCGCCAAGGTGACCTGAAGCAACCCATGTCTGAGGATTCATAAGAATGGCGCTGTCAAGACCAACGTTATAGGGGTTTTCCTGAACGAATTTCTTGAGCCATGCTTTTTTAATGTTGTTTTTCAGCTCAACGCCGAGAGGGCCGTAGTCCCATGTGTTAGCAAGGCCACCATAAATTTCGCTGCCTGCATAGACGAAGCCTCTGCCCTTGCATAAGCTGACAAGCTTTTCCATTGATTTTTCTGTGTTTTTCATAGTTAATTTTCCTTTCCGCCACCGGCTGTGGCGCAATAAAATCATTATTTAATAATATATAATAAATGGCTGAAATAGTCAAGTATTGAAAAAGCATTTATTAGATGATAGAATAAAACAAAAACGAAACGAGGGAAAAAGATGAATAGTTTTGTTTTAAGTCTGAAAATTGGCTTCGGCAGGTTTCTGATGTTTGTTTTCACCTTTTTGTTTGCCGGTTACAGCTTGTCTTCCGGTGCTTCAAAGGAGGCTGAAGAAGCTTCTGAAAATTTTATTCCGACGGTGCGCTTTGCGGTTTGCAGCGATATTCACTTAGGAGAAGGACAAGAAAAAAACGAAGAAAAATTTAAAAAGCTTTTTGACGTTGCCTACGGTGAAGGAAAATCAAGCGAATATAAAAAGCTTGACGCAGTTATTGTCGTTGGCGACATGACAGATGAGGGCAAAAAAAGTGAATACGAAATTTTCATGAATATCGTTAAAGAAAAAATGAAGAACGAAACAGTACTTCTCAGCTGCATGGGCAACCATGAGTTTATTGAATACAGAGACACAGACATATCAAAAGGATATGAGGTCTATAAAGAATGTGTTACAGAAAAGCTTGATACTCATGAAGTTTTCGGTGGATACCATGTAATCGGTGTTTCTTATGATTGCGACTCAGAGAGTCTGAAAATTAAAAAGGAATGGCTGAAAGAGCAGCTTGACCTTGCTGTTGCCGACACAGGTGACAAGCCGATTTTTGTTTTTCAGCATCCCCATCCTGCTCTGACTGTTTATGGAAGCATTAACTGGGCTGACCTTGAAGTGAGAAGACTTCTCGGCAAATATAGTCAGGTTATTGATTTTTCGGGTCATTCACACTATAATGCCGCCGACCCCAGAACAATCTGGCAAGGCTCATTTACTGCGGTGGGTACGGGTGCGGTAACCGGTTTGATGGGTAACCTTAACTACACAAGCGGCGACCAATATGGCTATGGCGAAAGCGGAAGCTTCTGGCTGGTTGAAGCTGACAAAGAAGGCAATGTCAGACTGAGACTTTATGACCTTGTTTCAGACCGCTTTTTTGAGAATGACTATTATTTAACGAAAGAGAACTTCAAAGCTTATTCATGGGGAAATCAGAAAAAGCTTGATACGGCTCCTGAATTTAAAGAGGGCACCAAAATAAAGGTTGAAACCCTCGAAAGCGGCGAAAAGGCTATAACCTTTGAAAAAGCCGAGGGATATTATCCTGCAGAAAGCTACAAGATAATTATCAAAGACGAAAAAGGAAAAACCGTTTTTTCAAATGTTTTTTTGTCCGGCTACACAAGAGCGAATTATGAAAAAGAAACTGTTGTTCTCGGCGAGATTGAAAAGGGCAGCTACAAGGCAAAAATCAAGGCATACAGCCCATATTCCAAGGGCGGAAAGACCCTGTCGCTCAGCTTCTCAGTTGAATAAAATGTAACAATTAACAAAAAGAGAAGATTCGTCTATTACAACGAGTCTTCTCTTTCTTTTTATCTGTTAAGCGGTATGCTGCTTTTAATGCTTTAAGATTTTATGGCGCACAAAGGTACGCCGAGGTTTATTTTTCGCCAAGAAGCTTAGCCAGCTCTTCCATAAAGGTGTTAATGTCTTTAAACTGTCTGTAAACAGAAGCAAAACGAACATAGGCAACTTCATCAAGCTCCTTGAGCTTTTCCATGGCAAGCTCACCAATGTGAACGGAGGTCACTTCGCGGTCAAGAGAGTTCTGAAGCTCAGACTCAATATCAGTAACAACCTTTTCCAAGGCTGAAATGGGAACGGGGCGCTTTTCGCAGGCGCGAAGCATACCGTTGAAGAGCTTCACTCTGTCGAAAGCCTCGCGGGACTTGTCTTTTTTAACAACAATAATCGGAACGGTTTCAATTATTTCATAGGTGGTGAATCTTTTTGAGCAAGAAATACATTCGCGCCTTCTTCTGATTTTTTCTGCCTCATCTGTCGGGCGAGAGTCAATAACCTTGCTTTCGATATAGCCGCAAAAAGGACATTTCATTTTGTTAACCCCTTTTCAAAAATTTTTATCTTTCTAATTGTATCATAAAAAATCAAGATACACAACATATAGATGTGAAAAAAGAAAAATAAAATAAAACTTTTTATATGTTTGAAAAATCTTTCTTTTAATGTTGAAAAAAAATCAAAATTCTGTTATTATTGTCTTTGAGTTTTGACGAAAGGGATGTGTGAAAATGTATAAAGTCGGTTTTGATAACAACAAATATATTAAAACTCAATCAGAACAGATTAAAAAAAGAATGGATCATTTTGGCGGCAAGCTTTATATGGAGTTTGGCGGCAAGCTTTTTGACGATAATCACGCTTCCCGTGTTCTTCCCGGATTTGAACCCGACAGCAAGCTTAAAATGCTTCTTCAGCTTAAAGAAGAGGCTGAAATTGTTATTGCTGTCAGCGCCGTTGCCATTGAACAAAAAAAGCGCCGCGGCGATTTGAATATTACCTATGACAAAGAGGTTCTTCGCCTGATTGACCTTTTCAGAAACGTTGGGCTTTATGTCGGTTCGGTTGTTATTACTCAATATAACCACCAGGAATCCTCTGATAGATTTATAAGCAAGCTTG
This sequence comes from Clostridia bacterium, assembly GCA_017474045.1. GTDB lineage: Bacteria > Bacillota > Clostridia > Oscillospirales > Acutalibacteraceae > UBA6857. The sequence continues at coordinate 15,150 of JAFUHX010000079.1, forward strand.
AAAGCCTTGGAATCAGCGTTTATCGCCACTATAAAATCGAAGGCTACCCCTCAAATGTTGAAAAAATTGTTTCAGAAACCGGTTTCGGAAAAAATGAATATGTTGAAACAAGCCGCCGCTTAGTTGTTGTAACAGCTCCGGGTCCCGGAAGCGGAAAAATGGCAACCTGCCTTTCTCAGCTTTATCATGAGCATCTTCGCGGAATTGATGCCGGCTACGCTAAGTTTGAAACCTTCCCAATCTGGAATCTTGCCCTCAGTCATCCCGTTAACCTTGCCTATGAGGCTGCAACAGCTGACCTTAACGACGTTAACATGATTGACCCCTTCCACTTTGATGCCTATGGCGAAATTACGGTTAACTATAACCGCGACATTGAGGTTTTTCCTGTTCTGAACGCAATTTTCCAGCGCATCTATGGTGAATCACCCTATAAATCACCCACAGATATGGGCGTAAATATGGCAGGAAACTGCATTTTTGATGACGCGGCTGTTTCATGCGCGGCAAAGCAAGAAATAATCAGAAGATATTGCACGGCTCTTTGTGAACAGCGCAAAGGTCAGGATACATCGAAAGAAATTGACAAAATAGAGCTTCTTATGAACAAGGTTGGTGTCAGCAAAGAAAACAGAGCCGTAATCAGCCTTGCTAAAAAAACGGCTGAAGAAACAGGTGCTCCCGCAGCTGCTATTGAGCTGAAGGACGGAACTTTGTTGACGGGAAAAACCAAAAATCTTCTCGGAGCCACAGCTTCTTTGATAATCAATGCCCTGAAGGCTCTTTCAGGAATTGGTGATGAGCTTCTTCTTCTCCCCTCAAGCCTTATTGAGCCGGTTCAGGAGCTTAAGGTAAACTACCTGGGAAGTGTTAACCCCCGTCTTCATGTTGATGAGGTTCTGGTTGCTCTTTCAGTCAGCGCGGCAACTGACAAAAACGCCGCAAAAGCTTTAGAGGCTCTGCCTCTTCTGAAAGACTGTCAGGCTCATTGCACGGTTATTCTTTCTGAAAAAGACAGCACTATTTTCAGAAAGCTGGGAATTGATTTAACCACCGAGCCGGACTATGAGAAAGACAACTTATACCACATATAACAAAACGCTCTGCAAAAAAAGTGCAGACAGCATAAAACAAGAAAACAAAGGGGATGTAAAAAAACTCGTTTTTTTACATCCCCTTTTTAGTGGCTAGGAAAAAATGCGCAGAATGAACAAACCGAGCCAAAATAAAGCGTTCAGCTTTATTTTGGTTTACCCGACGGCGTACAAAGGTACTCCGAGGGCGAGGTTTGTTTATAGCATAAAACGCAAA
>JAFUHX010000080.1 GCA_017474045.1 Clostridia bacterium
ACACAGCACAAGAAAATGTACGATATTTTACGGTAAATAGCGATTTTAGCAAAATTGATTTTAGGTATGAAAAAAGCCCGAAACCCTTGTAAAATCAAGGTTTTTCGGACTTTTCTTTGGCAGGGGCAGAAGGACTTGAACCCTCGGCACGCGGTTTTGGAGACCGCTGCTCTACCAACTGAGCTATACCCCTATAAAACATGGTGGGCCATCAGGGACTCGAACCCCGGACCGACCGGTTATGAGCCGGTTGCTCTAACCAACTGAGCTAATGGCCCATTTACGCCATGCGACTTTTGAAAGTATATCAAATGAACTGAAAAATGTCAATAGTTTTTTGATATTTATTTTAATATTTTAAACTTTTATTCTTCATCATTTGCCACTTCTGACAGCTCAATATAACAGTCTTTTTCAGCAAAAGCCCGACGAAGATATTCTTTTCCGCCGTCAACTGCACAAGCACCACAGCTACATCTGACAAAATCATGAACTGTTTTTGATTCAATCACATCACCGCAGAGTTTGCATTGAATTGAATTCTTTATTATTTTTTCCATTTTATCGCCTCCGATTTCAATTACAACATTAACATTATTTTTTTCTTCTGTCAAGAATTATATTGAGCTTTAACTTTAAAAATGATATAATAAATTCGTATCCTGTTTAAAATTTTGAGGTGATCTCTATGAAAAAAATATTTTTTATTCCCGTAATCATTTTGCTTTTTCTTCTCTCTTTTTTTCTTGGAAAGTTTTCCACTGACTTTTTTAATTCGAAATCCGAAATCGAAACTACACTCGCGGAATCTGAGTCAACAACTTTGACCGAAGAGCCTTCAACAACCAAAGCACCAAAACTGCCCGACAAAAATTCTGTCTATTACAACGCTGATTATTCTAAACTTAAATTCGAAGCACAGAGCGATAATACCGCTGTTAACTATCTTTCATATATTTCTTCTGTTACATACGGAACTGCAGGTTCGACTCATAAGCATGAACAAGCAGCTTATTATTTCATTCTTCTTTCTCAGATGAGTGAGCAAGAGCTTTCAGATATTCCCGTATGTCTTGATAAGCTCTCCCCTGCCCAGCTTGACTATCTTTCCTTCAGATTGACTGAAAGCTTTCATCTTGCCACAGAAGTCATTAAAGGAGAACGTATTTTTCCAATGTTCAGCTCTCAATATATCGAACCTGAAACCTATAAAAACTGCACCGAGACTCAGGCTGTCAGATTTTTAAGCCACATGATTTCTCTTTTTGATGAAAGAAATGTTAAATATGAATGGGAAGAATATGATATTGTTTCTCTTTTAAGCTGACTGCATTGAAATGTTAATGATTTTGTGTTATACTTTCATAAATTATGAAATGAGGTGTTTTTATGGCAAGATATGCAATTTACGGTGCCGGCTCACTCGGCACTGTTCTCGGCGCTTACATTACTAAAAACGGCGGTGAAATTGACCTTATTAACCGCAACAAAGGTCATGTTGATGCAATCAACAAAAATGGCGCCCACATTACAGGTACTGTCGAAATGACTGTTCCTGTAAAAGCAATTACCCCTGATGAAATGGAAGGAAAATATGACGTTATTCTTCTTATGACAAAACAGCTTTTCAACAAAGAGGTTGTTACCTTTTTAAAAGACTATCTTGCAGACGAAGGCGTAATTGTTACTCTTCAAAACGGTATTCCCGAACCTTCTATTGCTGAAATTATTGGAGAAAACAGAACTATGGGCTGCGCTGTTGAATGGGGTGCTACCCTTTCAGCTCCGGGTGAATGCACTCTCACAAGTGAGCCCGACAGCCTTTCTTTTCACATGGGAAGAATGAAAGGTATTTCAGACAAGCAGTTCAACATGGTTAAAAACCTTCTTGAGCTTATGTGTCCCGTTCACGAAGAAACAAACCTTCTCGGCGCTCGTTGGTCAAAGCTTCTTATCAATGCTACCTTCTCAGGTCTCGGAACAGTTTTTGGCGGAACATTTGGTACTGTTTCTGAAAACAAAGCTGCCGCAAAAATTGCTGTTCGCTGCATGAAGGAATGTATTGATGTCGGACACGCTGCCGGTGCTGTTTTTGCTCCCGTTCAAGGAAAAGACATTACAAAGCTCTTTTATTATAAAGGTTCATTAAAGCGCGCTTTTGCAACCTTCCTTGTTCCTATTGCCATGAAGAAACACAGAGATATTGAACCTTCCATGCTTCAGGATTTGAAAAAAGGAAAGCCTTGCGAAATAGACGCAATTAACGGCGTTGTTTGCGAATGGGGAAGAAAATGTTCTGTTCCCACACCTATTAACGACAGAATCGTTGAGCTTGTTAAAAAAGCTCAAAACAAAGAGCTTGTTCCGAGCCTTGAAAACATTAAGCTTTTTAACGATTTGCTTTAAGATAAACACTCATGTTCTTTAAATATCAGTTTTTCAACTAAACTCCAAAGGGTTTCTTCAGTACACTGCACCTGAAGAAACCCTTTGTTTAATATAAAAAATGAAAAATTGAAAAAAGAATTTAAGTTTTAAGATATGAACAAATAAAACACAACTCCGTCGCTGACATTTCTGAAGCCATATTCATAATCGTGATATTCAAAAATTTTTGCGCTTAAGCTAAGACCCATCCCGCTCCCCTCTTTTTCCCCTCGGGATTCATCACCCTTAGCCATCAGATTCCAAATTACATCCTTCTTTTCCCGGGAAATGTTTTCTCCTTCATTATAAACCTCTAAATAAAAGCTATTATTCATTTTTCTTAGAGAAACCTTCACTTCTTTTTTACCCATTGAAAACTTGATTGCATTAGAAATATAGTTTCCAATTGCCAAAGAAAGAAGCTCTTTATTGCATTTTATATTTGCTTTTTCTGTTGTAAGTCTGGCTTTGATTTTCACTTCGTTTGCCTGAGCAAAAGCTTCGTGTTTTCTGATTTCTTCAAAAATGAGTTCCTGAAGGTTTGTTTTTTCTTTTTTTATTGAACCCGCCGCAAGAAGTCTGCTGTATCTTAGCAGATTTGTTACAAGACCGTTCATCCGAATTGCTTCTTCATGAATTGACAAAATATATTCATCGTTTTTTTCAGCCGCAATGTTTTCAATAATACATTCGCTTTGATTTTGAATTACTGCAAGGGGTGTTTTTAATTCGTGAGCCGCCGCGGCAACAAATGCATTCTCGGCATTTGAAAGATTTTTACTTTTTTTTCTGAGCAAAAGCGATGCTATTGTTATCACAGCTCCTGATAAGCTAAAAAATATTCCCAAATAAATTATTCCATTCACAAAAGAATTGTTTTCTAATGTGTCGTTAACAATATCATGAGCCATTCCCATATAAACATAGTAAATTTTTCCTTCAAACTCAGTGCTGTCAAAAGAACTGCGTTGTTCAATATTTCTAGTTCTGAAAACATAATCGGTGGTTGAGTATTCATCGTTTTTTATATTGGCTGAATATTCTTCAAGATCAGAAAGCAAGGATTTATAGCAATCCTCCTTTATTTCGCTGTCAAAATCAATAAGAAGAGTTTCTATTGAATCATATTCCCTGTCGCTGATGAAAACATTTGGTTTATAATCGGTCAACTTCAGTTTCAGCTCTTTTTCTTCAAATGTTTCTTCAGTCTGAAGAGTACTGTTAAAAGTTACATCAACGGGAATATATTTATCTTTTTGCTTAAAAAGGCTTATTTCAGAAACGAAAACACCAAAGTGATGATTTTCTTTCAAAAATACTTTTATGGAGTCTCTGTTTTCCTGATTAAGATAGGTTTCCAGATCAACAACAAATGCTTCTTTTTCTTTGTAATTCTCATCAAATCTTTTTATTCTGACTGAATTTTTTGTTGTTGACAAAATGTTTCCGTCTTCATCAAGAAAGGCACCGATAAAAACTGAATTGATACTCGGTTGAAACCCATAAAGATTTTTCAGGTCAAAACAGATATAATCAAAATCGATTGCACTTTTTTTCTTGTTTTTTTCTCTGTTTGAAAAATATGTTTCAATTTCTCTGTAGGCTACACTTTGAGTTCTGAAAAATGCACTTGAAAATTCAGATTTTTCGCTTTCTCTTGCCACATAATAAATCAAATTTGATGTTACACCAAAAAGCAAAAAAGCAGAAAAAACAATTAGAAAAACTATTTTCTTTGTTTTCATTTTTATTCCTCCTTAAAGCAATATCCTGAACCAACAACAGTTAAAATTCTGTCTTTTTCTTTTCCCAATGCCTTTCTTATTCGCTTGATATGAGTATCAACAGTTCTGTCACTTCCGTCAAAATCAAAACCCCAGATTTTAACTAATATTTGTTCTCTTTCAAGAACCTGACCTTTGTTTTGCATCAGAAGTCGCAAAATTTTGAAATCTTTGGAAGAAAGAAATATTTCCTCTCCGCCGCAAAACACCTTTCGCGTTTTGTTGTCAAGAGTAATTGAACCAACAACAATCTTTTCGTTATCGTCAACTCTGTAATAGCGCCTTATGAGACCAAGAGTTTTTTCATAGAGAACTGAAAGCGGAAACGGCTTTGCTACATAATCGTCGGCACCGCTTCTATAGCCAGAAAGATAGTCTTTTTCTTCGCTCAACGCCGAAAGAAACAAAATCGGCACATCGGAAAACCTTCTGATCTCCTTGCAGGCAGTCAGCCCGTCTTTTTTAGGCATCATTACATCAAGAATTATTAAATCGAAGCTTTCTTCAGCTGCTTTTATAACCGCTTCTTCACCGTCACAAGCTTTTGAAACGAGCATTGACTTTGCTGAAAGATAGTCTGAAATTGTTTCTCTTATTTTTATTTCATCATCGGCAACAAGGACCTTATACATTTTATCACCTCTTTTTCAAGCTCATTTTAAAACACTGATGTGTACTTTTTGTGGCATAAATATAAAAGCGGCAAAATCTGCCGCTTTTATTTTGTCAGGATTATTTGAAATATTTAACCGCATTTCTGAACATTCCAATGTCGTAATTACCCGGAACGTTTTTATAAAGTCCAGTGTCGATACGCTCTGAATGGCCCATTTTTCCGAAAACTCTTCCATCAGGAGAGGTAATTCCTTCAATTGCAAAAGCAGAATTGTTGGGATTAAAATGAATATCACCTGAAGCGTTACCTTCGAGATCGCAATATTGAGTAGCAATCTGTCCGTTGGCGGCAAGACTTCTGATAAGCTCTTCACTTGCAAGGAAACGGCCTTCACCATGAGAAATTGGAACACTATAAACCTCACCAACCTGAGTTTCTGAAAGCCAGGGAGATTTGTTGGAAGCAATTCTTGTTTGAACAATTCTTGATTGATGTCTTCCGATAGTGTTAAAGGTAAGAGTCGGACAATTTTCATCGGTATCAATAATTTTTCCGTAAGGAACAAGACCCAGTTTTATCAGAGCCTGGAAACCGTTGCAAATTCCGCACATCAAGCCGTCTCTTTCTTCAAGAAGCTTTGTTACCTCTTCTTTGATTGCGGCATTACGGAAGAAAGCAGTAATAAATTTTCCGCTGCCGTCAGGTTCGTCACCGCCGGAAAATCCGCCGGGAATAAATACCATCTGAGCAGTTTTAAGACTCTCTGCAAAATATTTTGCAGACTCAGCAATAGCCTTTGAAGTGAGATTTCTAATAACAATAATTTCAGCTTCGCCCCCTGCTCTTTCAACAGCCTTTGCGCTATCAAATTCACAGTTGGTTCCCGGGAAGACCGGAATAAGAACCTTGGGTCTGGCAACCTTTATCGCGGGAGAAAGCTTTGTTTCAGCCTTAAATGAAAGATTTTCAATCACACCTGTTTTTTGCTCAATATTGCAAGGATAAACGCTTTCAAGCTTGTTTTCATAAACCGAAAGAAGCTTTTCAAGACAAACAGAGATTTCACCAAATGAAATTGACTTTTCTTCAGTGGTGTAACCAAGAAGCTTTCCTACCTCAACATCATCTGTTACTTCAAGAACAAAAGCTCCGTAGTTATAGCCAAAAATTTCGTCATTAGTTAAGCCTTCGGCAAACTTAAAGCCAAGCATATTACCGAAAGACATTTTCATAACGGCTTCTGCAACTCCGCCATAGGTTAATGTGTAGGCAGAAAGAACCTTTCCCTGACGCATGAGACCTGTTATAACATCAAAGTTTTTCATTAAGCTTTCAGCGTCGGGAAGCTTGTTTTCTGTGTAATCAGCAGAAAGAAGAACACACTTGCTGTTTGCCTTTTTAAATTCAGGAGAAATTACTTCACCGACCTTACCGGTTGTCACAGCAAAAGAAACCAACGTGGGAGGAACATCAAGATTTTCGAAGCTTCCGCTCATGGAATCTTTTCCTCCGATTGAACCGATTCCAAAGTCTTTCTGAGCTTCAAAAGCACCGAGAAGTGCGGCAAGGGGCTTGCCCCAACGCTTTGAGTCTTTACCGGGTCGCTCAAAATATTCCTGGAAGGTCAAATAAACGTCTTCATACTTAGCACCGCTTGCAATAAGCTTTGAAACAGATTCAACAACAGCTAAATATGCTCCGTGATAGGGTGATTTTTCAGTAATAAACGGATTATAGCCCCAAGCCATATAGGAGCAATCATCTGTATGCTTTTTCTCCTGAGAGATTTTTTGAACCATTGCCTGATTAGGTGTGTTCTGATATTTTCCGCCGAAGGGCATCAGAACAGTTCCTGCGCCGATTGTTGAGTCAAATCTTTCAGAAAGTCCACGCTTAGAGCAAACATTCAAATCATCAGCAAGAGAAAGAAGCTTTTCTTCAAAATTGCCGTCTGTATCTTTTGAAAAATCTTCAACGGCTGAAATTTCAATATCAATATGCTTTTCAGCACCGTTTGAATTCAGGAAATCGCGGGAAATATCAACAATCTTTTTGTCGTTCCAATACATAACAAGTCGAGGAAGAGCCTTAACCTCAGCAACAACAGTTGCTTCAAGGTTTTCGCTGTCGGCAAGCTTGAGAAAACGTTCAATGTTTTCTTTTTCAATAACAACAGCCATTCTTTCCTGTGACTCAGAGATTGCAAGCTCTGTTCCGTCAAGACCTTCATATTTTTTTGGAACAGCGTTAAGATTAATTTCAAGACCGTCGGCAAGTTCACCGATAGCAACAGAAACACCGCCGGCACCAAAGTCATTACAACGCTTAATCATTCGGCAAGCTTCTTCGTTTCTGAAAAGACGCTGAAGCTTTCTTTCTTCAGGGGCATTACCCTTCTGAACCTCTGCTCCGCAGCTTTCAAGAGACTGAAGATTATGTGACTTTGAAGAACCCGTTGCACCGCCGCAGCCATCTCTTCCGGTTCTTCCGCCAAGAAGAATTACAACGTCACCATCCTGCGGACGCTCACGACGAACATTTTTTGCAGGAGCAGCAGCAATAACAGCACCGATTTCCATTCGTTTTGCGGCATATCCGTCATGATAAATTTCATCGACCTGACCTGTTGCAAGACCTATCTGGTTGCCGTAAGATGAATAGCCGGCTGCAGCAGTTGTTACAATTTTTCTTTGAGGAAGTTTTCCCGGCAAGGTTTCATCAAGACTCTTCAAGGGATTTGCAGCTCCGGTTACGCGCATTGCGCCATAAACATAAGAACGGCCTGAAAGCGGGTCGCGGATTGCACCGCCGATACATGTTGCAGCACCGCCGAAGGGTTCGATTTCAGTTGGGTGGTTATGAGTCTCATTTTTGAACAAGAGAAGCCAGGGTTCAACAACGCCGTCAACTTCAACATCAATTTTTACAGTGCAGGCATTGATTTCTTCGGATTCATCAAGCTTTTCAAGCTTGCCCTCTTTTTTAAGCCATTTTACAGCAATTGTGGCAACATCCATAAGATTCTGAGGCTTAGTACGGCCAAGCTCTTTTCTTGTTTCCACATAGTCATTATATGCCTTCTGAAGAAGCTCATCTTCAAACTTAACGCTGTCAATGGTTGTTAAGAAGGTTGTGTGACGGCAATGGTCTGACCAATATGTATCGATCATTCTGATTTCTGTTATTGTGGGTTCTCTGTTTTCGGTTTTGAAATAGTCCTGACAGAATTTAATATCATCTTTATCCATTGCAAGACCATAGCTTGAAACAAAGTTTTCAAGACCCTTTTCATCAAGAGAAAGAAAACCTTCCAAGGTAGCAACTTCTGTTGGAATATTCATTTCTGTTTTTAAAGTTTCAACCTTTTCAAGCGAAGCTTCACAAGCTTCAACGGGGTTAATTATATATTTTTTGATTTTTTCAATTTCAGTATTGCTGAGTTCCCCATAAAGAAGATATACTTTAGCTGAGCGAACAGCAGGACGCTCTTTTTGAGAAATAATCTGAATACATTGAGCTGCAGAGTCTGCACGCTGGTCAAATTGACCGGGAAGATATTCAACAGCAAAAACACTTGCACCTTCGGTATCGATTTCGTCAGAAACAATATCTAACTGTGGCTCGGAAAAAACAGTTGTTTTGCAAAGCTCAAAAAGCTCAGCATCAATATTTTCAACGTCATAGCGATTAATAATTCTTGCATCAGTCAGCGCTTTAATTCCGAGAAAGCTCTGAACATCGCTGATAAGTGAGCTTGCTTCATGGGCAAGTTCTTTTTTCTTTTCAACATAAACTCTGAATACCACGCTTTTATACCTCCAATATTTTAAGTGCTTTTTGTCCGATATCTTTCCTGAAGAAACCGTTTTCAAACTCGACTTCTTCAGCTAATTCATAGGCTTTTGAAACAGCTTTTTTAAGATTTTCGGCAACAGCCGTTACACCTAAAACTCTTCCGCCTGCGCTGAGAAGCTTTCCGTTGGAAAGCTTTGCTCCGGCAACAAAAATTTCGCTGTTTTCGTCTGTTTCGGGAAGAACCATTTCAAAACCGCTTTCGTATTTTACGGGATATCCCTTCGAAGCAACAATTACACAGCATGCGCTGTTTTCGCTGAATTTTACTTCAGTTTCAGAAAGCTTTCCTTCAGAAGTTGCCTTCATAACAGTATAGAGATCGCTTTCCAGAAGAGGAAGCACAACCTGAGTTTCAGGATCACCGAAACGGCAGTTATATTCAATAACCTTGGGCCCGTTTTTAGTAAGCATCAGACCAAAATATAAGCAGCCTCTGAATTCTCTTCCCTCTTCTTTCATTGCCTTAATAGTGGGAAGAAAAATTGTTTTCATGCATTCTTCTGCAATTTCTTTTGTGTAATAGGGATTGGGAGCAACGGTACCCATTCCGCCGGTATTAAGACCTTCGTCGTTATCAAGGGCACGCTTATGATCCATTGAAGAAATCATCGGAACAACAACATTTCCGTCGGTAAAAGAAAGAACAGAAACCTCAGGTCCTTCAAGAAACTCTTCGATTACTACTCTGCTTCCGCTTTCGCCGAAAATTTTGTTTTCCATCATGGAGCGAACAGCATCTTTTGCCTCTTCTCTTGTCATTGCGATAATAACGCCTTTACCAAGAGCAAGACCGTCTGCCTTGACAACGGTGGGAATCGGAGCAGTTTCCAGATAGGAAAGGGCTTCTTGCATATTTTCAAAAACTTCATATTGTGCTGTGGGAATATTATATTTTTTCATGAGATTTTTTGAAAAAACTTTGCTTCCCTCAATAATTGCCGCATTGGCCTTTGGTCCGAAACAGAGAATCCCCTCTTTTTCAAGTGCATCGACTGCACCAAGAACCAAAGGATCATCGGGAGCAACAACAGCAAAATCAATTTTTGTTTCTACAGCAAACTTAACGATAGCCGGAATATCTTTTGCGCCAATATTAACACAAGTTGCATCAGCAGAAATTCCGCCGTTTCCGGGAAGAGCAAAAACTTCTTCAATTTCTTTGTTTTCCTTGAGTTTTTTGATAATTGCGTGTTCACGGCCACCACCGCCTACAACCATTATTTTCATAAAACTTCGCTCTCCTTCATATTTAAAATTTCTTTTGAAACGAGCTCAACAGCCTGAGGAAGAATTTTCCATTCAGCTTCTTGCATAACTCTTTTTTGAAGAATTTCTGCGGTGTCGCCCTCTTTTATTTCAACGGCCTTCTGAAGAATAATTTTTCCGCCGTCGGCAATTTCATTAACATAATGAACTGTTGCTCCGGTAACCTTGACACCATAGGAAAGAGCCGCTTCATGAACGCGAAGACCGTAAAAGCCCTCGCCGCAGAAGGAAGGAATTAAAGACGGATGAACATTGAGAATTCTGTTTTCATATTTTTTAGTGAAGCTTTCAGAAAGAATTGACATAAAGCCGGCAAGAACAATAAGTTCTGCCCCTTTTTCTTCAATAATTTTTATAATCTCTGCTTCAAAATTTTCTTTTCCAACCTCTTTTTTTGAAACAACAAATCCTTCAACGCCATGATTTTTTGCCCTTTCAAGTGCATAAGCGGTCGGACTGCTTGAAATTACAGCAACAACCTCGCCGTGATTGATAACACCGCTTTTCTGAGCGTCAAGAATTGCCTGAAGATTTGTTCCACCGCCTGAAACCAGAACGGCAATCTTTGTCTTATTTTTCATAAGTACCTCAGCAAATTTCAATTTTTTCCTCTGATTTAACAATTTCTCCGATGATGTAAGCATCTTCGCCGTTTGCCTTTAAAATTTCAAGAGCTTTCTCAGCTTCTTCCTTGGAAACAACAACGCTCATACCAACGCCCATATTGAAGGTGTTAAACATATCTCTTTCGGGAATATTTCCGGTTTTGGCAATGAGATCAAAAATCGGAAGAATTTTTATTGCACTCTTATTAATTTTTGCACCAAATCCATCGGGAATACTTCTTGGGATATTTTCATAAAAGCCGCCGCCTGTTATATGAGAAACAGCCTTAACGGTTACTTCTTCAAAAAGAGCAAGCATAGGCTTAACATAAATTTTAGTGGGAGTAAGAAGAGTTTCGCCGATTGATTTTCCGCCTAAGGCGTCAACGGGCTCTTTGATATTTGAATTTTCAACATCAAAAACCTTTCGAACAAGAGAAAAACCGTTTGAATGAACTCCGCTTGAAGCAAGAGCAATTATTACGTCTCCCTCCTGCATTTTTTTGTTGTCAATTATTTTTGATTTATCAACAACACCAACAGAAAAACCTGCAAGATCATATTCATCAATAGGATAGAAACCGGGCATTTCGGCAGTTTCGCCGCCGATAAGAGCAGCACCTGACTGAACGCAGCCCTCTGCCACACCCTCAACGATCTGAGCAATTCTTTCGGGAACGTTTTTTCCGCAGGCGATATAATCAAGGAAGAAAAGAGGCTTTGCACCAACGCAGATTATATCATTAACACACATAGCCACGCAGTCAATTCCCACGGTGTTATGTTTATCCATAATAAAAGCAAGCTTCAGCTTGGTTCCAACGCCGTCTGTTCCGCTGACGAGAACAGGCTTTGTTATTCCTTCCATATCAAGCTCAAAAAGACCGCCAAAGCCACCAACATCAGAGCAGACTCCGCTTGTTAAGGTTTTGGCAATATGTTTTTTCATAAGTTCAACAGCCTTATAGCCGGCAGTAATATCAACACCGGCTGCTGCGTATGAATCTGATTTTGAATTAGTATGCATATTTTTATTCCTTTCCGTTCCAGCAATATGTGCAAAGATTTTCCTTGCCGATTCCTATGGCTTCGCAAATTCCGTCAAGAGTCTGGAATTCAAGAGAAGCAAAGCCAAGCTTATCGCAAATTGCCTTTCTTAAGTTTCTTCCTCTTTCGGTATCTGAAGCACTATATTCTTCAAGATGCTTCATGCCCTCTTCGCCTTCAAGCTCAAAAATCACTTTTCTGGCGAGAAGCTCCATTTCGTTGTTTGATCTTGAAAAGGCAAGATATTTGCAGTTATACATTATCGGTGGGCAAGCTGAACGCATGTGAACAGTTTTAGCTCCGTTTTCATAAAGAAAATCAACAGTTTCTTTAAGCTGGGTTCCCCTGACAATCGAATCATCAACAAAAAGAAGGTTTTTATATCTGATGAGATCATGAACGGGAATCTGTTTCATTTTGGCAACTCTGTTTCTGTCGGTCTGCCTTGTGGGAGTGAAGCTTCGTGACCATGTTGGCGTATATTTAATAAATGCTCTTGCAAAAGGAATTTTGCTTTCGTTAGCGTAGCCGATTGCATGAGGTGTTCCTGAGTCAGGAACGCCGCCGACATAATCTATTCCTTCAAGTCTTCCTTCAGCTCTATCGGTTTCAGCCAGAATCTGACCGTTTCTGTAGCGCATTATTTCAACATTAACACCTTCATAAGATGAGGTTGAATAGCCGTAATAGCTCCAAAGGAATGAACAGATTTTCATTTTTTTACCCGGTTTTACAAGTTGAGTAACGCCTTCGGTTGTTATTTCAACAACCTCTCCGGGTCCGAGCTCTTTTTCTATTTCATAGCCTAACTTTGAACAGGCAAATGATTCAAGAGAAACGCAATAGCCATCCTCGTTTTTACCGATGAGAACAGGAAGCCTGCCCAGACGGTCTCTTGCGGCAAGAACGGTTCCGTCTTCTTTCAGAATAAGAATGGAGGCGGTTCCGTCTATTTCGCTTTGGGCAAAAGTAATTCCGTCGCTGAAATTACTTTTTTGATTAATCAATGCGGCAACGAGCTCAGTTGAGTTAACCGCACCTCCGGTCATGGCGCCGAAATGTCCGCCGGAAAATGAAAGATATTGCTTTATGAGTGCATCGGAATTATTAACAACTCCGATTACACAAATGGCGTAGGTTCCAAGCTTTGAACGAATAAGCAGAGGCTGAGGATCGTAGTCGCTGATACAACCCATTGCCGAATTGCCAAACATTTCGTCAAAGGTATGTTCAAACTTTGTTCTGAACGGTGAATTTTGAATGTTATGTATTTCTCTTTGAAGACCGATTTCCTTATCATACGCCGCAAGACCGGCGCGGCGGGTACCCAGATGGGAATGGTAATCAGTTCCGAAAAAAACATCTTCAATAGCACTACGCTTGCTGACTACAGCAAAAAAACCGCCCATAGTTACCTCCTATCAGTTTCCGAGTACGCGCTTCATCATTTCGTTATATGCATCTTCAACTCCGCCCATATCTCTGCGGAAGCGGTCCTTATCAAGCTTTTCATGAGTTTCGCTATCCCAGAAACGACAGGTATCAGGTGAAATTTCGTCTGCAAGAACGATTGTTCCGTCGCTGAGACGACCGAACTCAAGCTTGAAGTCAATAAGATCAACTCCGATTGTTTTGAAATATTCTTTCATTACTTCGTTAACTTTAAAAGCCATTGCCTTTATTGTTTCGATTTCTTCTCTTGTGGCAAGCTTGAGAGCAATTGCATGGTAAGAGTTAATAAGTGGATCGCCAAGATCATCATTTTTATATGAAAACTCAATTGTGGGCTCATCAAAAGCGATTCCCTCTTCAACTCCGCAGCGCTTAGCAAATGAACCGGCTGAAACATTGCGGATAATTACCTCAAGAGGAACGATTGAAACTTTTTTAACAACGGTTTCTCTTTCGTTAAGTTCTTCAACATAGTGAGTGGGAACACCTTTTTTCTCAAGCATCTGCATAAGCATATTGCTCATTCTGTTGTTAATTGCACCTTTTCCGGCAATCTGACCTTTTTTAAGGCCGTTAAAAGCTGTTGCATCGTCTTTATAAGACACGATGAAAAGATTTTCATCTTCTGTTGCGAAAACCTTTTTTGCTTTTCCTTCATAAACCTGATTTAACTTTTCCATTTGACTGTTCCTCCTGAATATTAGTTATTATATTTTTTTTCAATTTCTGCGTTTTTGGAAAGGACCTTGTTTTTTCCGTCCTCTCTTGCCTTTTCCAGCTTCTTTGCCAGCTCTTCGTCACTTACGGCAAGAATCTGAATTGACAACAAAGCGGCATTAACTGCTCCGTCAATGGCAACTGTGGCAACGGGCATTCCCGAAGGCATCATTACCGTTGAAAGAAGAGCGTCAATACCGTCAAGCTTGTTTGATTTGATAGGTATTCCTATAACGGGAAGAGTTGTGTTTGCTGCAACTGCACCGGCAAGGTGAGCCGCCATTCCGGCAGCGGCAATTATTGCGCCAAAGCCCTTTTCTCTTGCAGAAGAAGAAAACTCCTTCGCCTCAACGGGAGTTCTGTGGGCAGAAAAAACATGAACCTCAAAAGGAACATCATATTCCTTAAGAGTCATTATTGCCTTTTCAACAACCGGCAAATCGCTGTCGCTTCCCATGATTACTGCAACTTTTTTCATTTTGACCTCCTTATTTTCGCCTTAAACAAAGCAGAGCAATCCCGTATTACAGGGATTGCCCAGACGGTCGGCGTAATTTCCTCATTGCTCCCCGGTGGTGACCACCTTAATTTCCGTCAGTTACAAGAGGAATTTTCACTTTTTTAAGCAAAGAAAAATCTTTTTTGCTTACATAAAAGATTATACTTAAATACCTTAAAATAGTCAATATATAATTATGCATAAACTTCTTATACATTATCCGCTTTTTTTAAGAATTTCAACAAAAAAACATATTGTGTTATCAGGTGTTTTCATTTTCTATATCGGCTATCATGTTTATTCTCTTTTCGTGCCTTTCGCCCTCATAAACGCCTGAAAGCCAATTATCAACAATCATCATTGCCAGCCCTTCACCCACAACATCTGACCCCAAGGCAAGAACGTTTGAATTGTTGTGTTGCCTTGAACGCAAAGCAGAGTATGGCTCGCTGCAAAGTGCAGCTCTTATGCCTCTGACCTTGTTGGCGGAAATTGAAATTCCCACACCCGTTGAACAAACAAGAATTCCTCTGTCGAAGCTTTTTTCAGACACCGCAACCGCAACCTTTTTTGCAAAAACAGGATAATCCGTTCTTTCTTTGTCGTAGGTTCCCATATCTGTTACCTGATGGCCGTTTTTCTCAAGGTGTTCTTTTAATTTTTCTTTCAGCTCATAGCCTACATGGTCGCTTCCTATGGCAATTTTCAATCATTTTCCTCCTTGTCGAAATAATCATCATCAACAATATATGAATCAACATCTAATGTTTCAGGCTCGTTTTCAGGAGAAATTTCGCCGCCTTCTGAAACTGCCTTCAACATCTGTTGAAATGATACTGCGCCGATTTTTGCGCTGTCCTGAGCAACCGTTGCATCTAATTCATCATCTTTGATGCTCTGAAGAGCCTCAGCTGCTCCGTCTGTTCCGACAATAATAATTTCGCCCTCTTTATCAGCATTTTTAACAGCCTGAAGTGCACCGAGAGCCATTGTGTCATTACAGCAATATATCGCTTTTAAATCCGGGTGCTTCTGAATAAGGCTGGCAGCTGTGTCAAGCGCTTTTTGTCTATCCCAATCAGCAGGCTGTGAACCCACAAGCTTGATTTTATCAGCATTTTCAAAGGCTTTGGTTGCGCCCTGCTTTCTTGCCTCACCCGAAGCGTTTCCTGCCTTGCCTTCGATAATAGCAACTTCTCCGCCCTCATCTTCAAGCTTTTTAATTATATATTCTGCTCCCTTTTTACCAACATCTTCGTTATCTGTTGTGGCAAAGCCGATTACACTTCCGCCGGCACTTTTAAGAGTTTCCATATCTATTTTTTCATCAATATTCATAATATAGATTCCCTTTTGATTGGCCTGAACAATTCCGTTAATAAGATTTGTTGGCGAAAGAGGAGCAACCCCAATTGCCTTATAGCCCTTAGCAATGCAGTTTTCAAGAATTCTCAGCTGACCCTCGGTGTCTTCTTCGCTGTTTGCCGCAAAAATATCAACAGTTATTCCCTGTTTTTTTGCTTCTTCTTCAATTCCTTCTTTCATTGTTGCCCAGAAGTCATTGGAAAGAGTTTTTAAAATTACGGCATATTCGGCTTTTGAATTAGTGTTCTGATTTGAAGAAGTTGTTTCGTTTGTTGATTCAGCCATGGGTGAAGTTGTTGGATTAGGTTCTTTTCTTCCGCACGCTGTTAAAACGGATGTTAAAATTACGGTTAAGCATAAAATCAGAGCAAGAGTTTTGTTTCTTTTTTTCATATATGATTCTCCTTTTTCAGTTTATAAAAAGCGGCGGCAGCACTGCCGTAAACACCGCTTTGCTGATTATGTGTTGAAAAGACTATTTCAAGCCCTTTAAGCGGATAAGGCTTTCTGACCTTGGAATATATTTCTTCAATAAGAGTTTCCTTCGGAAAATCGGGCATATCTGTTACCCCACCGGCAACTATGCATATATCCGGGTCAAGAATTGTTATTTCTGTTGCAATGGGATAAGCCAGATTTCTGACAAATTCCAAAAGAACCTTTGAATGAGGATAAAGAGAAAAAATTCTGTGAATATCTGCCTTCGGAAAGTTTTCGCTGCAAAGCTTTTCAAGGTAACGACCGCTGCAACGGGTTTCCACGCAACCTATGTTATCGCAGGTACACTTATCCGTTACAGAAAACAACGGAATATGGCCCAATTCGCCGGCGGCTGAGTTTTTTCCCCGATAGATTTCTCCATTGATTGAAATTGCATTACCGAAGCCCGTTCCTATATAAAATCCGCAGACAGTTTTTCTTCTGTCAATTTTTAAGGTTTTCATGTCGCTAATCAGAAGATTATTTACATCTCTGTCAAGATAAACAGGAATCAGAAGCCTTTCAAAAATTGAATCTGTTATATTAATTCCTTCAAGACCTTTAAGATTAGGGCATGAGACCGTTCCCTTCCTATCCCTGCTGATAATTGCCGGAATTCCTATGCTTACGGCTTTAATTTTTCTTTTCAGACTATGGCGGTTTATATAATCCTCAATAAAATCAGCAAGGCTTTTTGTAGCGTTGCTTTTTCCCAGAACTGAGCTTGACGCTTTTTCAAATAAGCTGATTTCGCCACCTTCGCTGACTGTTGCAATTCTTATATTTGTTCCGCCGATATCTATTCCGATAACGCTGTCAGCCACTCTCATAGTCACACACCCGTTTGATTTTTAAATTCAGAACGCATTATATCCCAAGCCTTTGTCAGATTTTTGTTCTTTGAAAAAAGCCCCGAGGTTCCGACAACGAAACATTCTGCTCCGGCTTTATAGAGTTTTTTAAAAGTCTTTTCATTACAGGAACCGTCAACCTCCAAAATGAATTTATAGCCTCTTTCTTTTTTTAAATTCGAAAGAAATTCGATTTTTGAAAGCATTTCTTCAATAAACGGTTGTCCGGCATAACCCACATCAACAGTCATTACAGTAATTTTGTCCAGCTTCTGAATATAATATTCAATTTCAAAAAGTGAAGTTGCAGGATTCAGAACAACGCCTGTTTTGCATCCGCAAGACTTGATTTTATTTAAAATTCTGAAAGCCTGAGAATTAATTGTTTCAGCCTGAGGCATAATGCATGACGCACCGGCAGAAGCCAGAGTTTCAACATAATCCTCCGGATGCTCAACCATAAGATGACAGTCTAAATCTTTTTTTGAAACAGTTGAAACAGCTCTGACAAAATCCGGTGAAAGAGTGATGTTTTTAACATAGTGACCATCCATAATGTCAACATGAAAAAAATCACACAGAGGGTTCAGCGTTTCTATCTGACTTCTTATATCTAAAAAATCCATACACATAAGAGACGGAGAAAACATTGGTTTTTTCATTATTTCACCTCTTTCTTGCCACAAAAGTATCAAGCGCAACAGAACCGATTATCAACGCACCCATTACAACTTGCTGAAGAGTACTGGGAAGAGACAAAAGATTCATTCCGAAGTTGATTACTCCGATTATAAAGCCGCCGAGAACAACACCAAGAATTTTTCCTTTTCCGCCGAAAAAGCTTGTTCCTCCGATTATTGAAGCCGCTATTGCATAGGTTTCAAAGCCTGTTGCCGCTGTGGGCTCTGCCGATCCGACTCGTCCGAGAAGAACAATTCCTGCAACGCCTGAGCAAACTCCTGAAATTATGAAAACAATCAGCGTATGCAAATTAACATTTATTCCCGAATACCATGCCGATTCTTTGTTTCCGCCCAGAGCATAGATATTTCTTCCGAGCTTTGTTTTTTGAGTTATAAAGGCAAGAATTAACGCAACTGCTATTGCAATTATTGAAACAGTGGGAATTATTCCGAAAATGTTTTTTGAAATTGCCCGCGTAAAGCTTCCCGGAAAACCAAAAACCGCGCTTGAATTTGAAATAATTAATGTTACCCCTCTGAGAATTGCCTGAGTTCCAAGAGTAATTATAAACGGATGAAGCTTTGTTACATTAACAAGACTGCCGTTTATGAAGCCTAAAAAAGCTCCTATTAAAACACCTGCAGCAATTGACAAAACCGGGTTGACTCCGGCAACCATCATTTTCGCGCAGCTCATTCCAACAAGGGCCACTATTGACCCGACCGACAAATCTATTCCCGCAATCAGAATGGCAAAAAACTCACCCATTGCAATCAGAATATTGACTGAAGACTGCGCCAGAATCTGAGTTAACGTTGAAGAGCTGAAAAACAGCTGAGGTCTTGAAACGGCAAGAATGACGAGCAACAAAACAAGAATTCCCACCGTTGAAAATTTTTGCCAAAGAGCATTAACGCTTTGTTCGCTCTTTTGTTTTGTTTTTGCTATGGTTTTTTCGCTCATATTTTGCTCCTTTATTCTGATTTTTCTGTTGTTGAAGCTTTGATTATTTTTTCTTCCGTTGCCTCTTTCCGAGAAAAAGTTTTAACAATTTCCCCCTCGCGAAAAACAGCAATCGTGTCGCAGACGCTGAGAAGCTCAGGCAGCTCAGAAGAAACAACCAGAACTCCTTTTCCCTCATCGGCAAGTGAGCGCATTAAAGAATAAATTTCGCTTTTCGAGCCCACATCTATTCCCTTTGTCGGCTCATCGAAAATTATTATTTTTGAATTTGCCGCCAACCATTTGCCCAGAATAACCTTTTGTTGATTTCCGCCCGAAAGCTCAGTTATATTCTGTTCGGTTGAAAAACATTTTATATTAAGCTTTTCTTTTTCTTTCTCTGCCCAGCTTTTTTCTGAATTGAAATTTATCAGTCCTCCGACTCCTCCGCCAAAGGATTTTTTTATAAAAGGTAAAATTGAAATATTTTGTTTTATATCGAAATTTGAAAAGAAGCCGGATTCTCTTCTGTTCTCTGTTACCATTGCAAGTCCGTTTTTAATTGCTGAATAAGGACCGCTTATTTTAACCTTTTTTCCAAAGACAAAAATTTCTCCGCTTTTTTTGGGTTCTGCGCCAAAAATTGAGTTCATCATTTCACTTCTGCCCGAGCCAACCAAGCCTGAAAAACCGAGAATTTCTCCTTTATGAAGACTGAAAGAAACGTTTTTTACTTTTCCGTCTTTTCTTTCAAGATTTTTCACCTGAAAAATAACTTCTTCATTTTCAAAGTTTTCTTTTTTGCTCTGATAGCTTTGTTTGATTTGTCTTCCCACCATCATTGAAACAAGATCATCCTGAGTTACATCGCTGATATTTTTTGTTCCCACATAGGTTCCGTCTTTTAAAACGGTCACTCTGTCGCCGATTTCCATAATTTCTCTTAGCTTATGAGAAATGAAAACAATTCCTCTTCCCTCTTTTTTAAGCTTTTTTATAATTTCAAAAAGGTGATTGACCTCTTCGTTGGTCAGCGAAGCTGTTGGTTCATCCATAATAATAACCCGGCTTTCATAAGCGAGAGCCTTGGCTATTTCAACTTGCTGTTTTTCGCTTATGCTTATATCTTCAACAAGAGTTCTGACATCTCTTTTCAGTCCGACCCTTTCGCATAGCTTCTGCGCCATTTTATTCATTTTTTCTCTGTCAACAAGATTAAACGGACCAAGCTTTTTAGTTGGTATGTTTCCTACATAGAGATTTTCGGCAATAGAAAGCTCATTTATAACGCTCAGCTCCTGATATATTACGCTGATTGCGTTTTCGCGGCTGTCTTTAGGGGTTAATCCGTTAAAAACCTTTCCGTTAATACTTATTGTTCCGGAGGTTGGCTTGTGGACACCGCTTAAAATTTTCATCAGCGTTGATTTTCCTGCTCCGTTTTCACCTAAAAGAACATGAACCTCGCCGCTTTTTATTTCAAAAGATATTCCCGAAAGAGCCTTGACTCCGGGAAACTGTTTGACAACATTATCCATTTTTACAAGAGTATTCATTTTTTCCTCCAAAATCGCTTTGTTTTTATTATGAACAGTTTTTCTTCTTTTAATTACTTTTTATCTTTTAAAAATAAAAAATAAAAAAACAGCTGTAAAAACGAAATCTGTTTTTACAACTGTTTAAATTAACTTTTTTCTTTATTCTGTCATGCACTTAACAAGAACTGCCTTTTGAGCATGAAGACGGTTTTCAGCCTCATCGAAAATTTCATCTGCGTGAGCTTCAAACACTTCAGCGGTAATCTCTTCTTCTCTGTGAGCCGGAAGGCAATGAAGAACCATTGCATCTTCTTTGGCAACAGCCATCAGCTCTTTGTTTATCTGATAGCCCTTGAAAATTTCTTTTCTTTGGGCAGCTTCATCCTCCTGTCCCATCGATGCCCAAACATCAGTGTAGAGAACATCGGCGTCTTTGGCTGCTTCAAAAACATCGCTTGTGCAAAGGAAATTACCGTTTTCTTCAGCCCATTTCATAAGCTCAGAATCAGGCTCATAGCCTTCGGGGCAGCCGATTGCAACACTCATTCCGGTTCTGATTGCGCCAACGATAAGACTATTTGCCATGTTGTTTCCGTCACCAATATAGCAAAGCTTTCTTCCTTCAAGAGAGCCTTTGTGTTCACGAATAGTCTGAAGGTCAGCAAGAACCTGACAGGGATGGCAATAATCAGTCAAGCCGTTGATAATAGGAATAGAACCGTAGGTTGCAAGGTCTTCAACCTCTTTCTGAGCGAAGGTTCTTATCATAATGCAATCAACAAATCTTGAAAGAACTCTGGCGGTGTCTTCAACCGGCTCGCCTCTTCCGATCTGAAGATCTCTTGAAGAAAGGAAAAGTGCGCTTCCGCCAAGGTCATACATTCCGACTTCAAAAGAAACCCTTGTTCTTGTTGATGACTTTTCAAAAATCATTCCCAGAGTTTTTCCTTTTAAAATATGATGTTCAATTCCTGCCTTTTTTTCTTTTTTTAATTTATCGGCAAGGTTGAGGGTATCGATAATTTCTTCAGTTGACCAGTCCTGAAGTTTAAGAAGATGTTTCATATAATATCGCTCCTAAAAATAAGTTTTGCCTATTATACAACAATCTTTAATTTTTGTAAAGCATTTTAAAGGCTGAGAGTCTCTTATATTTTTATGACGAAAAACAGCTCATAAGTTTAGTTAAACTGACACATTGACAATTATTGCGTGAAAGAAATATAATTAAAGAAGCGAAGCTATATTAAAACTAAAGGAGTGGTCTTGTGTCTAATCTGGCAAATACCTACACAAAAAAAGAGCGAAATATGTATCTCGCCGGTATGCTCGGTCAAAACATGATTTATAACATTGTTAACACCGGGCTTTATTTCTATTTTCAGAGCGTAATTTTCCTTCCTGCAATGGCAATTGGAATTTTTATGGCAATTGCAAGAGTGTGGGATGCAATCAATGACCCCATGATGGGAACAATCGTTGACAAAACAAGAACCAAATGGGGAAAATGCAGACCCTATCTCATTTTCTGCCCTGCAGTAATTTGTGTTGTTACAATTCTTTGTTTTATTAACGGAAGATATGTTGACCCGAAATTAGGCGGCAACCCCACAACTAATATCCTTATTATCATCTGGGCGGCCGTTGCTTATATTCTTTGGGGAATGAGCTACACCATTGGTGATATTCCTCTTTGGGGAATTACTGCCCTCATGACCGAAGACAGAAACGACAGAGCTAATATTCTTGCCCTTGCAAGAATCGCCGGCGGAATCGGTGCAGGCGTTGTTATGTTAACCATTATTCAGGTTTCTCAGTCTGTTGGAAAATCGCTTGAAGCCAAGGTTTCAGACACATCTGCCGCAACGCAATACGGATTTATTATTGTTGCAATTATTCTGACCGTTATCGGCTCTGCCCTTTTCCAGCTGACCGGAATTTTCACTAAAGAAAGAGTTACTCAGTCTGAAGAAAAATACACAATGAAAGAAAACTTCAAGCTGATGTGGAGCAATGAGCCTTTCAGAAAACTTCTTATTTCAAGCGTTGTCAGAAGTCCCATTATGCTCCTCGGCAATGTTGCAATGACTCTTTTGAACTATTATTACGGCGATTTCGGAATGAAGGATTATACAATCTTTTTAATCATTCTCGGCGGCGCTATTTTCATTGCACAATTTGTTATGAGTGCTGTTGCTCCCAAGCTTTGCGAAAAATTTGAAAAGAAAAAGGTTTATAACCTTGCAACTCTTATTTCTGCTGTTTGCTTCGGCTTGATTTATGTTGTTTATCTCGTAGCTCCCACAGATCTTGACAAGCCCTTCTGGGTTGCTGTTCTCTTTGTTCTTTTTGCAGGAGCAGGAGCAGGACAAGGAGCCCTTAATGTTCTTCAGTCAATTATTATTGCTGATGCCATTGACTATGAAGAATGGAAAAACGGAATCAGACCTGACGGCGTATTTTTCTCTGGCCAATCTTTTGCAACAAAGCTTTCATCAGGAATTGCCTCAATTATTCAAAGCATTGCTTTCGCAATTATCGGCTTCAGCGGCACCAATGTTGAAAACTGTAATCTTGCCCTTCAGAACGGCGCCCATTTCAAAACAGATTTCCCCGAATATTCCTCAGTTATGTTTTTCCTTTGCGCTGTTCCTCCCGCAATAGGACTTGCCCTTTCTGTAATCCCCATGCTTAAATATCCCCTCACAAACGCAAGACACAAAGAGATTCTTGATTCTCTTATTGAAAAAAGACATTCTGTTTCTGAAAACACCGATTGACTTAAAACAAAAATAATGCTATGATAAATGCGGTGAAATAATCACCGCATTTATTTAATAAAGGTGGTAAATCCATGAAAGTTACCCTTAAGGCTTATGCAAAAATCAATCTTCTTCTCGACATTTTAGGGCTTCTTGACAACGGATATCATAATCTATATATGCTGATGCAATCCATTGGGCTTTTTGACGTTGTTTCTGTTGAATCAACTGATGACGAAAAAATTCAGCTGACTTGTTCAGTTTCTGATATTCCCATTGACCAGAAAAACATTGCCTTCAAGGCTGTTAAAGCCTTTTTTGACTACACCGGACTTAAAAATCCCGGAATTAAAATTCATATTGAAAAAAACATTCCTCACGCCGCTGGTCTTGCCGGCGGAAGCGCCGATGGGGCTGCAGTTGTTACTGCGCTGAAAACCATTTTCTCTCCGGACCTTTCAGACAGAGAAATTGTTGAAATCTGCACCAGATTTGGTTCTGATGTTCCCTTCTGTGCATTAGGGGGAACTATGCTGGCTCAGGGCAGCGGAACTATTCTTTCCTACATGCCTCAGCTGGATTTGAAAAACATTATTGTTGTTAAGCCTGACTGCTCTGTTTCAACCGGTGAAGCATACAGCGCCTTCGACACGGCAAGCCACATCAGACATCCAGACAGAAACGGTATTTTTCAAAGCGTTATTGACGGCGACTATGAAAAACTCTTTTCTCTCGTTGACAATGTTTTTGAGCAATTTATTGATGTTCCCGAAAGAATTACCATCAAGGCAATTATGCGAAAACATTCAGCAAAATGCGCCTGCATGAGTGGTAGCGGGCCCAGCGTTTTTGGTGTTTTTGAAAACGAAAAAGACGCTGAAAGCTGTTATAACGAGCTTAAAAAGCAGTTTGAAAGAACATATCTTTGTTCAAGCAAAAAATGCGGCATTGAAATTATTTCTGTTGAGAAATAATTTTTCATCAATTTAACAATAAAAATCCTCTGTGCTTTCGTCGGTGTTACGCACAGAGGTATTTTTTATGAAGTCAGAGGCTTTTAATCTTCACCTTTGGATGTATAAGGACAAACGCTCATGCACACTCCGCATACGGCGCCTCTTCCAATATGCTTGAAATTCTTTTTCATATATTCACTGCATTTTTCCGCATCAAACATATCTTCTCGCTGACTGTTGATAGTCCACTCCGTTCCTTTTATTGCTCCCGAAGGACAAGCATCAACACACTTTCTGCAAGAACCGCAGATTGAAACAGGTTTAACCTCGTCAACCTTAAATTCGCAATTGGTGAAAACCGTTCCCAGCCTTACTGCCGCGCCATAATCTTTATGGAGAAACATTGAGCTTTTGCCAATTGTTCCAAGGCCTGAAAGAGTTGCAGTTTTTTTATGGGAATAGCGACCCTTATAGTTCCAGCCGTCTTTATTTATGCTTTGAGATGCGGCAACGGTTAAATATTTATAGCCCTTTTTCTGAAGAAACATTCCGCATTTTAAAAGGAGACTGTCTATAAAAGAATTCACCGTTCTATAGTGATTAAAATATGTGTGGGTCGGTTCTCCGTTAATTTCATCAATTATAGTGTTAGAAAGACGAACGACAATGCTGACAGCAAAATCGCAGCCTTCCACATCGCTGTCGGGAATTTTGCAAAAACCAACATCGCAGGCCCCTTCGTTCAAAAGATATTCTTTAAGTTCTTTTTGTATAGTCATTATTTTTTACCTCATTGAAAAATTCTTCTTTTTCAAGGGCTTTTTCCGCATCGTCATAGCCCTTCTGATAAAGCTTTTCCATCAGTTCTTTGTTTCTTGTTAAGGTATTCAGTCCAAGACAATCACTCGGCTCAATAACAAGAAGCTTTCCTTCTTTTTCCAGAGTCGAAACCAGACTAAGCGCTTCTTTATAGGTTTCAGGAAGAGATTTAACCATACTCACAATTTGGGGATTATCTCTGAGAAAATATTTCAGCGGTTTAGCAAAGTTTTGTTCTTTTTCATATTCCTGCCTTGGCTTTGTTAAAACAAGAACCACCTTTTCGCATCCATCGGAAAACGCCTTTTTTACTGGTATGGGATCTGAAACACCGCCGTCATAATATAACTCGGACTTCACGGGATAAGGCTTACAAACACCCGGAATACTGCAGGCGGCTTTTAAAACCGAATAATCATTCTGAGAAAAATCTTCTCTTGAAAAATAAACCGGTTCACCGCTTGAAGCCTTTGTTGCCACAACCTTGAAAATCGCATCAGTTTTTGAAAAAGCCTCGTAATCAAGAGGATTTTCACCGTCTGAATTGCTGAGCGCACCGAAAACATACTCAACACTTATAAAAGAACCGCTTTTAATCATATTTTTCAGACTCATATATTCTTTTCTGAAGGAATAATCAACATAAAAGGTTTTGGTTCTTCCTCTTTGATTTGCTAAATAGGTAATAAGATTTGCGCTTCCTGCAGAAACTCCGAGATAATAATCGAAGGAAACCGATTTATCAATAAAACAATCATAAACACCGCTGGTATAAATTCCCCTCATACCGCCGCCAACATCAATAATACCTTTCATCAGCATCACTTTCTGTAAAACAGCGTTTTTGAAAGAGGTATTTTGGTTTCATCGCTGTTTTCAAATATAATTTTTCCCTCACCGTTTTCATTCAGCAAATTTTTGGCTTCAAGAAGTCTTCTGGTCTGACGGGCTGCCCCTTCAGCGCCGTTAAAAACCTGAACATGAGAACCAAGAAACTGAGAAATTTTTCGCTTTGCAAAAGGAAAATGTGTGCATCCCAGAACAACACAGTCAATTTTTTCTTTTTCAAGACCACTGAAAAGCCTTTTCAAATAGGCATCCATTTCCTCTGTGTCAACCTTGTCTTCTTCAACCAACCTCACAAGCTCCGGAGCCGGAAGCTTGATTACATTGGCGGTTTCTTTGAAGCGATCATGAAGAATTTCATATTTTTGCTCACGCAAAGTCAGCTCTGTGGCAAGAACAACAATTGTCGGGTGTTCCTTTGAAAGAGCCGCAGGCTTCAATGCCGGTTCAAGACCGATTATGGAAATATCTTTATATATTTCTCGAAGCTCCTTTGCAGCAGCGGCAGTTGCAGTATTACAGGCAATAACAACCGCTTTGGCGTTTTTTGAAACAAGATATTTAACATTTTCAATAGTGAGAGCTTTGATTTCTTCAGTTGTTTTTTCGCCGTAAGGAGCGTTTTTGCTGTCGCCGAAATAGAAATAGTTTTCGTTAGGCATCAGCTTATATAGCTGTCGAAGAACACTGACTCCGCCCATTCCGGAATCAAAAACGGCAATTGGGCTTTCTTTTGTTATCATTGTTTTACCTTCTTTGTTTTTATATTAAAATCATTCAGATATGGCAGTATTATTAACCGATCTTATCCTATCAAATCAAAAATTATATTGTGGTTTTTATTATATTAACACATTGATTGAAACAACTCAATAAAAAAAGCAAAAAAAGGCGCGGTAAAAAAATTGCAGATTTCATGAACCTGAATAATATAAGGGTTTCTATAGATTACGAAATCTGTAGAAACCCTTTTTAAC
Source organism: Clostridia bacterium (assembly GCA_017474045.1). Lineage (GTDB taxonomy): Bacteria > Bacillota > Clostridia > Oscillospirales > Acutalibacteraceae > UBA6857. The sequence continues at coordinate 26,489 of JAFUHX010000080.1, forward strand.
AATTGTAAATATTAGTTAAGCTCTATGCCACTTAACACCCTGAGGAGTGTCTTCAAGAATAATTCCCTGAGCTTTAAGTTCATCGCGGATTCTATCTGCTTCAGCCCAGTTTCTTTCTTTTCTTGCGTTGTTTCTTGCCTCAATAAGAGCTTCAATTTCATCGTCAAGACTGCCCTTTGTTTCTCTGTTATAAAGGAGGCCGAGAACACCGGTTAATTCATCAAAAATTTTGATTGCATATTCAACAAGTGCCTTTGAGGAAACACCGTCGTTAACATTTGTGTTTATATCTCTGACAAGCTCAAACACGCTGCCGATTGCGTCAGCTGTGTTAAGATCATCTTCCATAGCGTTAATAAAGTCAGCTTTTCTTTTATCTATTAATTCAATTACTTCAGCGTCGTTTTCACCGGCTTCATCCTTTGCATTTTTAAGGGCAAAATCAAGATTATCACGGCAGGTATAAAGACGTTCAAGTGAAGCCTTGCATTGCTCAATGGCATCAAAGCTATAGTTAATGGGGCTTCTGTATTGGCAGGAAATCATGAGAAAACGAATGGGTTCATAGCCAAACTGTTCAGCAACATCGCGAACGGTAAAGAAGTTTCCGAGAGATTTAGACATTTTTACCTTGTCAACGGTAATAAAGCCGTTATGCATCCAATAGCGAGAGAAAGGAACACCGTTACAACACTCGCTTTGTGCAATTTCATTTTCGTGGTGGGGGAAAATAAGATCCTGTCCGCCGCAATGAATATCAATTGTTTCGCCGAGGAATTTTCTGACCATGGCAGAACACTCAATGTGCCAACCGGGTCTTCCATGACCCCAGGGAGACTCCCAATAGGGTTCGCCGGGCTTTGCACTCTTCCAGAGAGCAAAATCCATGGGTTCTTTTTTTACTTCGCCAACGTTTATTCTGGCACCGGCTTCAAGATCTTCAAGCGGCTGATGAGACAGCTTGCCGTATTGAGAAAACTTTTTAGTGCTGAAATATACATCTCCGCCAACCTCATAGGCAAAGCCCTTTTCAACAAGATCAGAAACGATTTTAATAATTTCATCCATTGTTTCTGTTGCTTTTGGATGGTTTGTGGCTTCTCTGATATTCATTCCCTTGCTGTCTTTCCAGAACTCTTCAATATATTTTTCAGAAATATCTTTGAAGGTTACCCCTTCTTCATTTGCGCGGCGAATGATCTTATCGTCAATATCAGTAAAATTCTGAACAAAAATTACGTTGTTGCCGCGATATTCAAGATAGCGACGAAGAACATCAAAAACACAAAGAGGTCTTGCGTTACCGATATGAATAAAATTATAAACGGTGGGACCGCAGGCATAAATTTTAAACTCTCCCTCTTTAATGGGAATGAGCTCTTCTTTTTGTCTTGTTAATGTGTTAAAAATTTTCATGATTAATTCCTCTCTTTTTAATTATTGGATTTAGTTGTTTCGTTTTTCATTTCTTCAAGTGTTTTTTCAAGAATTGAAACCTTGTGACGCAAAGCGCAAAGCTCCTGAGCGACCGGATCGGGAATATGAACCTGGTCGAGAAGTTCCATTTTTCTGCCCTTTTGTCTGACTATCATTGCCGGAACGCCGACAGCAGTTGAGTCGGGAGGAATTTCGTTTAAAACAACAGCTCCCGCTGCAACCTTTGAGTTATCACCGACTTTAAACGGTCCGAGTATTTTAGCTCCGCTTCCCACAAGAACATTGTTTCCTAATGTGGGATGGCGTTTCCCGCTGTCTTTACCTGTACCGCCAAGGGTTACACCTTGATAAATCGTGCAATCATCGCCGATTATGGCTGTTTCACCAATAACAACGCCTGTTCCGTGGTCGATAAAAAACCTCTTTCCGATCTGAGCGCCGGGGTGAATTTCAATATTTGTTTTTCTGACACATCTTTGTGATATTGCTCTGGCAATAAAAAACATTTTGTGGTTATAAAACCAATGGGCTTTTCTATATGACCTGACAGCCTTAAAGCCGGGGTAAAGAAAAATTATTTCAATAGCGCTTTTTGCCGCAGGGTCACGATCTTTTACACATTGAATATCTTCAAAAAAGCGTTTAAGCATTAAATCACCTCAATTATTTCTTGAAATCAATAAGCTTTCTGCTGTCTATGAGATATTTTATTCCGGAAATTACGGTTAAAAAGGCAACAATCCACATTAGAATGTTTGAAATTGTTTCAGCCTCTAAAACAAAGCCCTCCGGCACGCCAAATTGCATTATAAGCATTATTAAAACAGTGAAAACCATTTGGCAAACAGTCTTTGCCTTGCCCCATATTCCGGCGGCAATTACAACATTCTGATCTATTGCTACCATTCTTAGTGAGGTTATTATAAACTCTCTTGACATTACAATCATTATTACCCAGATACTGCACATATCATACTTCAAAAAAGCCAGAAGAGCCGCAAGGAAAAGCATTTTGTCACCAACAGGGTCACAAAGCTTTCCGAAAACAGTAATCTGATCATATTTTCTGGCAAGCTTTCCGTCAAAAAAATCTGTCAGAGAAGCCAGAGCAAAAACAATGGTTGCCCAAAGAAAATGATTTTTAAAATCAATGAGCATAAGCAAAAGATATATTGGCGCAATTATCATTCTGGAAAGCGTAAGCTTATTTGGTAAATTCATTTTTTTAAGCATATAAAAATCCTTTCTTTTGAAAAATAACGAACGCCTCCATTGCCAAAAAGGCAACAGAGGCGTTTAAACGCGGTTCCACTCTGATTTATTACTCATTACCGTTAACGCAGGGAACGCCCTTTGATACTTGCTTTATTATTTAAACAAAGCTTTCCCATCGGGTGCTGACGGGTGCATTTCATCGAAGATTCTTACAGGGCACTTTCACCTGACTGCCCCTCTCTGAGAAAGAAAAGAACGATTACTCTCCCGCTGTTTCGGCAAAGCCGTTTTTCGCATTTAATGTTTTCTTCGATTATTATATACACAACTTCAAATTTTGTCAACCTTCACTCAGGCAATATAAAAAGCAAAATTCGCTGAGAAACTCTTTTTCAACAGTTTCAAATCCACAAAATGTTGTGTTAAGCTCAATATTAATTTCAAAATCACCGTCAGAGACTTCATGGTTCATTATTTTTTTAAATTCATGATAAAGCATACTGTTATCGATATCATCAATTTTCTTTTGCTCTTCCTCATCGGGAAGCCTGCCTAAAAACTTTGTGTAAATTGTGTTCTGAAGCCTTTTTTCAATAGGCAGATATTCTTTCAGTCTTTCTTTAACCGGTCTTGTTATGTCGGAAATATATGCTTCGCTGGCGTCATGAAGAAGACAGAAAAGCTGAACATCTTTACTGTAGCCTCTTGCCGCCGCTTCTTTTGCACAAGCAAGGCTATGCTGACCGACGCTATAAAAGGTCGGAAACTGACCGCCGCTTCGGCAAAGCAAAGAAAGAGCATGAGCAATATCTTCAATGGCGATATCTGAAGGTGAAGCCTCGCCGGGATCCATTCTTTTTCTCGTGTAGGTTATAATTTTTCCCAAAATAACACCGTCTTTCAGATTATAATATTATTTCACCAACAAGATCGCAATTATCAACAGCAATAATTCTCACCTTAACAAAGGTTCCGGGTAATAGCTCTTCTTCGCCGGAAATTATTACGCGGCTGTCAATTTCTGCGCAATCCATATAGGTTCTTCCATAGCAAAGCATATCGCTTTCATCATAGCCTTCAACCAGAACTTCAAAGGTCTTTCCGATTTTTGCCTCTTGTTTGCGTGAAAATATTTCATATTGCTGCTGCATTATAATTTCAGCTCGGTGGTTTTTAACTTCTTCATCAATCTGATCTTCAAAATCAGCAGCAGGCGTTCCCTCCTCGGCAGAATAAACAAAGCAACCGAGACGGTCAAATTCAGCTTCGTTGACAAAGCGTGAAAGAGTTTCAAAATTTTCTTCTGTTTCTCCCGGGAAGCCTGCAATCATAGTTGTTCTGATTACTACATCGGGAATTTTTTCTCTGAGCTTTTTAATCAGAGAAAGAAGCTCATCTTCTCCACCGGGACGTCTCATTCTGCGAAGCACCTGTTTATCGGCGTGTTGCAAGGGGAGATCAATATATTTACAGATTTTTTCTTCCTTTGCAATTATTTCAATAAGCTCATCTGTGAGAGAATCAGGATAGCAATAAAGAAGCCTGATCCATTTTATGCCGTCAATTCTGCAAAGTTTACCGAGAAGCTCAGATAAAGCAAGTTTTTTATATAAATCCTTTCCGTATTTGGTAACATCCTGAGCAACAATAACAATTTCTTTAACTCCGCTTGCAGCAAGAGCTTTCGCTTCTTCAACAATACTTTCCATCGGTCTGCTTCTGAAATTTCCTCTGATATAAGGAATTGCACAATAGGAGCAACGGTTTGAGCATCCCTCGGCAATTTTCAAATAAGCCATATAGGAAGGCGTTGAAAGAAGTCTGTCTCCCTCAAGGGGAAGGCAATATTCATCAGGATAAATTCCAAATTTTTCGTTTGATAAAACGCGCTCTATTACAGAAACAATATCGCCATTTGCGCCGATTCCCACAACAGCATCAACCTCCGGAAGCTGTGTCAAAACCTCATCCTGAAATCTTTGGGCAAGACAGCCTGTTACAACTATTTTCTTAACCTTGCCTTCTTTTTTCATTTCTCCAACGGTCAGAATTGTTTCAATCGCCTCAGTTTTAGCATCATCAATAAAACCGCAAGTGTTGATTATTACGCAATCGGCACCCTCAACCTCACCGATTATTTCATATCCTGCATTTTTAAGCTTAGCCAGAATCAATTCTGCGTCAACCTGATTCTTAGGACATCCTAAAGAAATTAAGCCAATTTTTTTCATTTTAATTTCCTTTCATTAATCAATAAAATCATCGGTTTCTTCAAGCTTTATTTTAACAACATTCAATGCTTCTTTAATTTCACTATAGCTATATCCCATTCTCAAAAGTGCATTGACAGTTTTTTTAACACCCTTTTCAGAATCAAGATTACGGAAATATTTTTTCTCAATAACAGAAACGAGACTTTCGCTGTCAAATTCAATTTCTTCAAGAACGCTGTCAATTATATCGCGACTGACACCTTTTTTATAAAGCTCTTGTTTAATTCGGCTTTTGCCGTATTTTTTTAGTCTTGCCAGCTCACCGGAAAACATTTTTGCAAAGCGATAGTCATCAACATAGACATATTCTTCAAGCTTTTCAACCGCCTCTTCTGCGCCTTCTGAAAAACCTTTCTGACGAAGCTTTGTCAGAAGCTCACCTTTTGAATGGTCTCTTCTTGAAAGAAGCTCAACAGCTTTGTTAAAAGCACGACGAGAGCTGACCGCATCTTCAAGGGCAGCCAGCTCTGTTTCGCTGATATTCATATTTTCAAAGTATCCGCCGGCGGCAATAAAATCGCTGTCAACAGTCATTTTGTATTCACCGTCAACATGAATGTGAATTTTATTGCCCCTGCCTTGTTTGAAATTAAGCTTCATTAGTCGTCGTCTTCAACAGCAATATCAATTTTAGCTCTTGCACTTCCGGCTTTGACTGCGGGAGCCTTAGCCTTAGGAGCCTTTTCTTCTTTAGGCTCAGCGCCGCCGTTTTTTTTGTTAACTGCATCAAAAATTTTTCTTTCAATTTCAGCAGCGAGATCGGGCTCTTTTTCGAAAAGGAACTTAACATTCTCTCTTCCCTGACCCAAACGGGTTTCACCATAAGAGAACCATGCACCGCTTTTGTTTATTATTCCGAACTCAACGCCAAGATCAACAAGCTCACCAACTCTGGAAATACCTGTTCCGTACATAACATCAAAATAGGCCTCTTTAAACGGAGGAGCAACCTTGTTTTTAACAACCTTAGCCTTTGTTCTGGTTCCGATAAGCTCGCCGCCCATACCTTTGATAAGCTCAGACTTTCTGACTTCAATTCTTATGGAAGAATAGAATTTGAGAGCGCGTCCGCCGGTAGTTACCTCGGGATTGCCATAGATAACACCGACTTTTTCTCTGAGCTGATTGATGAAAATTACAAGAGTGTTTGACTTGGCAACAACACTTATAAGCTTTCTCAGTGCCTGAGACATAAGTCTTGCGTGAAGACCAACGTGACTGTCGCCCATTTCTCCTTCGATTTCGGCGCGGGGAACAAGAGCAGCAACAGAGTCAACAACAATTATATCAAGAGCTCCGCTTCGTGCAAGAGCTTCTGTTATTGAAAGAGCATCTTCGCCATTATCAGGCTGAGAAACCAAAAGAGAATCAACATCAACACCCAATGCCTTAGAATAAACAGGGTCAAGAGCGTGTTCGGCGTCAATAAAAGCAGCTTCGCCGCCCGCCTTCTGAGCCTCAGCAATACAATGAAGGGCAAGAGTTGTTTTACCTGAAGATTCAGGACCATAAATTTCAACAATTCTTCCCTTTGGAAGTCCGCCCACACCTGTTGCAACGTCAAGAGCAACTGAACCGGTATGAATAGCTTCAACATTCATAGCCGTATTCTGACCTAAACGCATTACAGCACCTTTGCCATATTGCTTTTCAATCTGAGCAAGGGCTGTTGCCAATGCTGAATTTTTATCTGTCATTTTATCTGTCATGAGAATTCCTCCGTTCGCACATTTGTTCGACTGTTGTTATTATATATTATTAAAACTAAAAAATCAACCGTTTTTTTAAAAAACTTTAGTTAAGTACGCTATTATGTACTTTACCTTCATTCTCAGAGCATTATTTATTATTTAATTCGGTTTTTAAGCCTTTGTTGACTTGACAAAAAATCAATTTAAGGTTAAAATTAAAAAAACTCAGCAAAAGAAGAAAGTTTTTTTAAAAAACACTTGCAATTTGTGAAGTTATCTGTTAAAATATCATCTGCTTATGTACAATAAAGTTTAAGGAGGTGCTGAAAATGGCAAAATGTGAATTTTGCGGTAAAGATGTTGCTTTCGGCATTAAAGTATCACACTCACACAGACGTTCAAACAGAACATGGAAACCTAACGTAAAACGTGTTAAGGCTATCGTAAACGGCTCACCCAAGAGAGTTTATGCTTGCACTCGTTGCCTTCGTTCAGGTAAGGTTACCCGTGCCGTTTAATCTTTAAAAACCGTATATCCCTGAGCTTTCTTAACAGAAAGCTCTTTTTTTGTTGAAAAAAATTTCGTTTCGTTATATAATAATTTAACATAAGGCGGTGATATTTTGAAAAAAACTTTAATAGACTTATTTAACAAGCTTTGCCGAAAAATTCCCGGAAAAAGATTTTTGAAAACAATGTTTGATAACTTTCAGTTCTTCTTTTTGTGGCGGCTTGTTTTTAATTTATATAAGCTTAAAAAGATTGATGAAAAGCTTCTTTTGTTTGTTGCTGACTCCGACACCGAGGTTCCCGTTGAATATAAATCTCTTTTTCAGAAAGCTGAAAAAGAAGGCTACAAGTGTGTTTGCATTTTTAAATTCAAGTCAGGAAACAGTGTTACGGCAAAAAATATTATTAACAAATTCAAATCAGACCTTAAGTTTCAGAAATATTTCGCCGTTGCTAAAACCACCTTTTTAAGAGAGTATTATCTTCCCGCCTACGCCAATAAGCCGAGGAAAAACACAAACCTCGTTCAGCTGTGGCATGGCTGCGGTGCTTTCAAAAAATTCAGCTATTCAACAAAAGACACCGATTGGGGTCTTGAATCAGCGCTTTTTGAAAAATACCGTGTTCACAAAAACTATACGCATATTCTTGTTTCATCTGAACACATTATTGAGCAATATTCCGAAGCCTTTTCTGCTGATGAAAAAAACATCTATCCCTGGGGAGTTCCCAGAACTGATGTTTATTTTGACCACAATTTCGTAAAAAAACAAAAGGATATTCTTATTGAGCGTTTCCCCACTCTTTCAGGAAGAAAAATTATTCTTTGGGCTCCCACCTTCAGAGGCAACAATCTTGACAAATCATATAATGACAAAGCGATTGATTTTATTAAGCTTTGTTCCGCGATCTCTGATGACACGGCTTTTTTAATCAAGCTTCACCCCAGAGCTGCCAAAGGCTTGGTTTTTTCAGCCGAAGAGCAGGAAGCCATGAAAAACAAGGTTTTTAACATTTCAAATGATGTCAGCATTGAAACAGCTCTTTGCAGCGCAGATATTGTTATTACAGATTATTCATCATTAATTTTTGAGTATGCTCTTCTTTCAAGACCGATGATTTTTTTCGCTTATGACCTCGAAAAATATAACTGCGAAAGAAGTTTTTATTTTGACTATGAAAGCTTTATTCCCGGAAAAATTGCAAAAAACACAGATGAGCTTATTGATTGCATTTTTAACGCTGAAAAAGATTTCAACAAAGAAAAAAACGACGCTTTCCTTAAAAAATTCATGTCTGCCTGCGACGGAAAAAGCACAGAAAGAATTTTTGAGCGCCTGATTAAAAACTAAAACTGAAAAAAGGTGATTTCATGATTGGTATTGGCAAATGGGAAGCTGAAATCAGCACTCCGATGTTTAAAGCTAAAGGTGTTGTTGAGATTGTTGACAACAACGGCAAATATGAATTCAGATATGACCTTCCGGGACGCTTTAAAAACGCAAAAATCAGATATTATGATATTCGCGAAGTCGGAAGCGACACATTGACGGGAAAAGGTGAAATATCGCTTCTTCCCGGAAAGGTTATTGAAGTAACGGCAACTTTTAAGGGCGACAAAATGAACGGATTTGTTAAGGTTCCGATTATGAGAGGAATGAAAATTCAATTTAAAAACGGAAGAAGAATCGGTTAATAAAAACAAATGTTAAAAGGGTTTCTACAGATTTTGCAATCTATAGAAACCCTTTGTCTTTTAAGGTTTATTCGGTCTGCATTTTTACAGTTCCTTAATTTTCTTATCAGTATTTATACTTTCCTTCAGCAACATTTCTGAGATGAGCTCCGTATGGCGATTTTCCGTATTTTTCAGCCTGAGCCAAAAGAGTTTCTTTTGTTATCCAGCCATTTTTATAGCCTATTTCTTCAGGGACGGAAATCATTACAGACTGCCTGCCCTCAACCATTCTGACAAAATTTGAAGCCTCATTCAAGCTTTCAGTTGTTCCCGTGTCGAGCCAGGCAAAGCCTCTTCCCAGAAGCTTTACACTAAGAGTTCCCTCTTTAAGAAAGAGATTGTTAAGATCTGTTATTTCAAGCTCCCCTCTTTTTGAAGGCTTAACCTGCTTTGCTTTTCTGCAGACTGTGTTATCATAAAAATACAAGCCTGTTACACAATAGTTTGACTTTGGTTCCTTAGGTTTTTCTTCGATTGAAATTACTTTTTCGTTTTCATCAAATTCAACAACGCCAAAACGCTGAGGGTCATCAACATAATAGCCAAAAACAGTTGAAATCCCTTTTTCAGCATTTGAAGCGGCATTTTTCAAAATCTTGCTGAAACCGTTTCCGTAGAAGATGTTATCGCCCAAAATCATAGCGCAACAATCGTCGCCTATAAATTTTTCACCGATTATAAAAGCCTGAGCAAGCCCATCGGGAGAAGGCTGAACAGCATAGGAAAGATTTATTCCGAAGCTGCTTCCGTCGCCCAAAAGACGCTCAAAATTAGGAAGATCGGTGGGCGTTGAAATAATAAGTATATCTTTTATTCCTGCCAACATAAGAACTGACAAAGGATAAAAAATCATTGGTTTATCATAGATCGGTAACAGCTGTTTTGAAGTTACCATTGTTATCGGGTAAAGCCTTGTTCCGCTTCCACCTGCAAGAATAATTCCTTTCATAATCAACCTTCCTTTCAGGTTATTTGTTATTATATTGAGCGTATTGAAGAATGTTTCGGCAAATATATATAAGAATTAAGCTTATTATAATATTAATAGCCGAAGCTGAAAGCAAGCTTACAAAAAATGAAAAATAGAAAACAGCGTTAAACACTGCAAAAACACACGCAAAGGGTACTGAAAAAAGTGTTGCCGCGAACATATAAAGCATTACAGTAAGCGTTTTGTTTTTTCTTCCACCGAAAAAGCGATGAAACATCAGATTAATAGCAATAAACAAAAAGCTGAAGCTTATTTTTGAAATAACATAACCCAAAATTTCTTCAACTGAAGAAAGACCGAGAAAATAAAGCGGCACGAAGGTTATAATACTTTCAACTATCAGCGACGGAATCTGCTCTTTCAGCGCATTTATAAGCTTTTTAAAGGGCGGCTCAGGTATAAGATATATATAAGGCAAAATAAGTTCCTTTGCCCATCTTCCGCTTCCCACAGTAAAAACAGACATATAAATGTTAAAAACAAAGCCCGCAAAAGACATTTTTGTAAAAAAGGAAAAACCTATTGTTATTATTGCTGTAATAAGAGAAACCGTGTCAAGAAAAAAGATTTTTCCTCTTCGGTTTTCGACCTTATGCTTGAAATAAATTGTTGAAGCACCCTGCCCTTTTTTTATTCCCGTTTTTCCGATTTTTATGTTTCTGGGTGAATTTTCAATAGCCTTACCCTCTTTTCTTGCAGTAATGGCTGAAAAAGAAACCTCTGTTGCTTTTAAAACGTCTTCATAAAAATCGGGATTGAGAAGGGTTATCAAAAGATAATATCCACCGCAAAACAGAAGGAAACAAGAAACACTGATTGCTAAAAGGAAAAGCTTTCCTTCAGCAAAACCAACTACACCAAGCTGAACGAAACCAGCCACCGGAAAAAATTTTAAAACGACTGAATCAGCCGCACTGACAGCACCTGACAAATAATCTTCACCGTTATAGGCACTAAAAGCAACATAGACGACAAAAGCACCTATCAAGGTGTAGAAAACAGCCTTGACTAAAGAACACAATTTATCGCTATTTGATGTTACGCAATAAATCAACATTGCCAACATCTGAGAAAGAAAAACAACAGCTCCATAGCCTATTAAGACTGCCAAGAGAAAATCATAGCCAACACCGTAGCTGTCATGCGCCCAGGAATACTGATAAAGAATGAAAACACCAAGAAACAAGCTTCTTCCCATCTGACCGAGAAGACCATAGGTTAAAACGCTTTTGGGCTTTCGTGGTGAAGTAAAAATCAGATTAACATCTGCCATTGAAAACATTGAGGCTCCGTTTATAAAACCGTTTTTTGCAGTCATTACAAAAACAAAGGCATACAAAGCCAGAACAATTGCATACAGCTCGTTTATATCGCGATGAAAAACAACAGCTGAATGACTTTCAGCTCCGCCAAAAACAGAAACACCCACCAAAGCGGCAAAAATCAGAAGCATTATCAGCTCTGACGGTCTTTTGGTTATTTCAAGAATTCTGTTTTTAGCTTTTCTTGAAGCAAGATAGAAAAAGCTTTTCATTGGCTGTTACCGCCTTCCGTTATTTCAAAGAAAAGCTCTTCCAGTCCGATTGAATTATCACCCGCAGTTTTTTCAGCGCAGAAGCGTCCGTTTTTCATTATGTATGCTTTATCCCAATAATCCTCAACGCTATCAATCATGTGGGTACTGATTAAAATACTTGCGCCTTCGTTTTTAAGCTGAAGAAAAACATTTTTAAGCTCTTTTATTGCGTGAGGGTCAAGGCCTACCATCGGCTCATCGAAAATTATTACCTTGGGCCTATGAACCAAAGCGCAACAAATTGAAAGCTTTTGCTGCATACCCTTTGAAAGCTCTTTTCCAAGCTTATTTTTTTTATCGAAAAGTTCAAACCTTTCAAGAAGCTCTTCGGCATATTGCTCGCCGTTTTGAATTTTATAGGAGCGAAGCATAAACTCCATGTGTTCCCAAACGGTCAGAAGGTCATAAACTGCCGGCATTTCGGGAACATAGCCCAAAAGTCTTTTGGCTTCAATTGACTTGTTTTCATTTCCGTCAATATTAATTTCTCCGTCAAAGCGCAAAAGAGAAGTAATGCATTTTATAACTGTTGATTTACCCGCGCCGTTAGGTCCCAGAAGAACCGCTGTTTCTCCGTTTTTTATTTCAAAAGAAACATTATCAGCGGCAATTATCTTTCCGTATTTCTTTGTTACATTTTTAACACTCAGCATTTTTATCACCATTTTGCTTATTTCTAACTGAAATCATATCACAATTAATCGCTAAAGGCAAGATTTTGAAAAACAAAAAATCTCTTGCCAAAAAAACAAGAGATTTTCTGAATAATTCAATTAATCAATTTCAACAGAAATTTTTGAATCGCTTCTGTTTGCGGTTGCACGCATTACTGTTCTGATAGCTTTGGCAATTCTGCCTTGCTTACCGATAACTCTGCCCATATCGTCGGGAGCAACGTGAAGGTGGTAAACAACTACGCCCTCTTCGTTAATGTCGTCAACCTCAACAGTTACCATTTCAGGCTCATCAACGAGACCTTTAGCAATTGATGCAAGTAACTCTTTCAAGGTGAGTACCTCCCAAAATTATTTAACGATGTCGCACTTCTTGAGAAGAGCTTTAACAGTATCTGTGGGCTGAGCACCGTTAGCAATCCACTTCTGAGCCTTTTCAGCATCAATTTTGATGTCTGAAGGATTGGTCATGGGATTGTAGTAACCGATTTCCTCGATGAAACGACCGTCACGGGGATATCTTGAATCTGCAACTACTACACGATAGAAAGGTGCTTTCTTTGCGCCCATGCGGCGAAGTCTGATTTTTACTGCCATTTTTGTTACCTCCAAAAAAATATTTATATAAGTTATTATATATTAACACGCTTTGGTGTTTAATCTGCGTGTTTATACCTTTTTAAAACTGGAAACCGCCGTTTCCGCCCATTCCGTTCATACCGTTCATCATTCCCGGCATATTCATCATTCTCTTACGCATTTTTTTAGATGATTTTCCGCTGAACTGCTTGAACATTTTTTGCATTTGTCTATATTGAGAAAGAAGCCTGTTAACATCTTCAACCTGCATTCCGTAGCCGGCTGCTATTCGGCGCTTTCTTGAAGGATTGATTATGTCGGGCTTTGTTCTTTCCTGCGGCGTCATTGAAAGAATGATTGCCTGCATTCTGTCGAACTGCCTTTCATCAACTTCAACCTCATCAATCTTTTTGCTGACACCGGGAAGCATTTTGAGAAGGTCTTTTATTGAACCCATTTTTCTCATCTGCTGAAGCTGGTCAAGAAGATCGTTTAAGTCAAACTTATTTTTTCTGAGCTTCTTTTCAAGCTCAATTGCTTTCTTTTCGTCAAGCTCTCTTTCAGCCTTTTCAATAAGAGAGAGCATATCGCCCATTCCGAGAATTCTTGAAGCCATTCTGTCGGGATGGAAAACATCAAGATCGCCAAGCTTTTCGCCCGTACCAACAAATTTGATAGGCTTTCCTGTTACTGCTCTGGCCGAAAGCGCAGCACCACCGCGAGTATCACCATCAAGCTTTGTTAAAATAAGGCCATCGATTCCCAAGGCGGCGTCAAAGGATGTTGCAACATTAACAGCGTCCTGACCGGTCATTGAGTCAACAACAAGCAAAATTTCGTGGGGCTTTACTTCAGACTTAATGTTTTTAAGCTCGTTCATCAGCTCTTCGTCAACATGAAGACGACCGGCTGTGTCGAGGAAAACATAGTCATATCCCTGATCCTTTGCAAGCTGAAGGGCTTTTTTTGCAATTTCAACAGGGTTAATCTGACCCATTTCAAAAACAGGAACTCCCGCTTTTTCACCAACAACCTGAAGCTGTTTGATAGCTGCCGGACGATAGATATCGCAGGCAACAAGAAGGGGTCTGTGTCCCTGATTTTTAAGCATGAGAGCCAGCTTTGCGCTGTGGGTTGTTTTACCGCTACCCTGAAGACCGCACATCATAACAACCGTTGGCGGATGATTGGCAACAGCAAGACGGGCCTTTGTTCCACCCATTAAGCTGGTGAGCTCTTCATTAACAATTTTAATTACCATTTGTGAGGGAGTCAGGCTTTCCATAACCTTCTCACCAACGGCTCTGTCAGTTACCTTCTGAGTAAAATCCTTGGCAACCTTATAGTTTACGTCAGCTTCCAAAAGAGCAAGTCTGACTTCTCTCATGGCTTCTTTAACATCTTTTTCGGTTAAAGCGCCCTTACTTTTCAGTTTTTTAAAAGCAGCTTCAAGTCTGTCGGAAAGACCTTCAAACGCCATTTAAGTCACCTCTTTATTCGCTGAGCATTGAAGCGATCGTATTTATTCTTGTTACGGCATCGTTAATTTCGCGGGAAAGAACCGTGTTAAGATTGATTTCTTTGATAACCTCGCAAAGTTCAGAAATTTCTGAAAGACCGTTTCTTGTTTCTTCAAAACGCTTTTTCAGGCCAAGATGAGCTTCGAAATCATAGAGCTGATTTTCAGCGCGCTTAATCGCATCTCTGACGCCCTGCCTTGTTATTCCTTCGTTTTCAGCAATTTCAGCAAGAGAAAGGTCATCGTCATAATAATAGGTTATGAAGCTTTGCTGTTTTTCAGTGAGCATTTCGCCATAGATATCAAAAAGCATTGTAACTTCCAGATCTTTTGCCACAACAACCCCTCCTGAACTTCGGTGTAAAGAAATTTCGCTTTACAGCCTCGATATTATACTAAAAAGAGATGTAAATGTCAATAGCTTTACAGAGATTTTTTATGTTTTTTATCACACTAAAAAGGAACGATCGTCTGTGACGACCGTTCCTTATCTTTATTTAAGTGTTGCTATTGTTACACCCATTTCTCCCTCACCGTAGGTACCAAGACGGAAAGATTTGACGAATTTATGTTTTCTCAGGTAATCATGAACACCCGCTCTGAGCTTACCGGTTCCTTTTCCGTGAACTATCCAAAGCTCAGAAAGACCGCTTCGCATGCAAGAATCAATATGGCGATCTATTTCAACAATTCCCTCTTCAACATTCATTCCCCTGATGTCGCAATTTCCTTTTCCGCCGTCAGCAGGCCTGAAAACACGTTCTGTTGCGTTTGGCTTCTTCTTAGGCTGAGATTTAGACTTTTCGGTTGAAAGGCGAAGCTTTGCTGTTTTAACCCTGATTTTCATTATTCCGCAGGCAACTTCAACCTCACCTTTTTTATTTTCAAGTGCGGTTACGGTTCCAACCTTTCCTAAATCTGTAACGAGAACCTCATCACCAATCTTTAAGGGTCTCGGAAGAACATATTCCTCTCCGTCATCATAAGATTCAAGAATTGGATTTGTTATCTCGGCAAACTCCCCTGCGCTTTTCTTCATAAGCTGTTTTGCGCGCCTTGCCATTTCGGCTTTATCGCCCGCGGCATTGCTTTGTTTTTTTAGCTTTTCAAGTTCATCAACAAGAGCGTATGCACTTCTTCTTGCCTGGTCAAGAATTCTTGTTGCCTGGGTTCTGGCTTTTTCAAGCTCGTCATTTCTCAGCTTTTCTGCCCCTGACTTTATCTCCTGAGCTTTTTCAATTTCTTTTCTTGCCTTTGCCATCAGCTCTTGGGCTTCTGCTTTCTTTGCTTCATATTCCTGACGGCTTTTTTCAAGAGACTCAACCGTTTTTTCAAAAGATGTGTTTTCAGCGGAAACAAGTGCCTTTGCTCTTTCTATAATGGAATCTTCCATTCCCAAACGGCTTGAAATTGCAAAAGCGTTTGACCTTCCCGGAACGCCGATTAAAAGCTTATAGGTAGGTCTGAGAGATTTTACATCAAACTCACAGCTTCCGTTTTCAACTCCCGGTGTCTGAAGGGCGTAAGCCTTCAGCTCAGCATAGTGAGTTGTTGCGGCAATTTTGGCTCCCTTTGAATGAAGATTTTCAAGAATTGCCATTGCCAAGGCTGCGCCTTCAACAGGGTCAGTTCCCGCACCCAGCTCATCAATCAGAACCAGACTTCTGCTGTCAGCCTCCTGATTGATTGAAACGATATTTGTCATGTGAGAAGAAAAAGTTGAAAGCGATTGCTCAATGCTTTGTTCATCGCCTATGTCAGCAAAAATCTTTTCAAAAACAGAAATTTCGCTCAGTTCACTTGCAGGCAGCATAAGACCGCACATTGCCATAAGTGAAAGAAGTCCGAGAGTTTTTATTGAAACAGTTTTTCCGCCTGTATTGGGACCTGTAATTATAAGAGTGTCAAATCCGTTTCCCAAAGAAATATCAGTAGCAACAACTTTCTTTGGATCAATGAGAGGATGTCTTGCTTTGTAGAGCTCAATTTTTCCTTTTGCGTTAAGCTTTGGAACAGCAGCCTTCATATCATAAGCAAGCTTAGCTTTAGCAAAGATTATATCGAGCTCAACAGCGCAATCATAGCTTGATTTTATCGTTTCATAGAAGCTTCCGGCTTCAACAGAAAGCTCAGCGAGTATTCTTTCAATTTCATCTCTTTCTTTGCTTTGAAGAACTTTTATTTCATTGTTAGCTTCAACAACACCTGCCGGCTCAATAAAAACAGTTGCACCGCTGGAAGATGTGTCATGAACGAGGCCCTTAATTTCGCCCCTGTGTTCAATTTTTACGGGAACAACATATCTTCCGTTTCTCATTGTTACAATGCTTTCTCTGAGAAATTTTTGAAAATGCTGAGAACGGACCATTTTATCAAGCTGATCTCTGACCTTTGAGGAAGCAAAACGAATTTTTCTTCTGATATCATAAAGCGCAGGTGAAGCGTTATCGCTCATTTCATCTTCGCTGATTATTGAATTTGATATTTTTTCTTCAAGATATTTATTAACTGTCAGACTATCAAAAAGACCGTCAAGACAAGTTTCAACGCCGCTGTTTTTGCTTCTCCATTCGGAAATTCCTCTGATTGTTCGAAGAACAAGAGCAATATCAAGTAGCTCACGCATGGTGAGAACACCTCCGGCATTAGCGCGGCTGAGGGCATTATTTACATTGATAAGAGAGGAAAAAGAAGGTCCGCCGAACCGAGCCATTAACATGTGAGCATCTGCAGTCTGATTAAGAAGTGCCTGAGCTAAATCAAGGTTTGACTCCGGCTCAAGTTCGTTTATAAATTCTTTTGCATCGGCGCTTCCTGCAAAGGATTTCAGTTTTTCAAGAACCTTATCAAGTTCAAGAGCTATGTAATGTTTGTTTTTCATATTTTCACCTCTTTAAAGAAGGTTTTATATTTCAGTCATCATTTTATAAAAATCAAGAGTTTTATATTGTCTTGATGTCACAGACTTCAAATAGCGTTCACTTAAGTCACAAAGGGCAAGGATTGAATCTTTCGGAAGGCTGAAGCTATAGATCTTTTCCGGCTGTGAAAAGCATATATGGCGTATTGCTGAAACAAGGCCGATACTGATTTTAACGGTTCTCTCAGTGGGTTTACATTTTTCACACCAAAGCTTTCCGCTGAAGGAACTGAAAAACATATTTTCAGTTTCATATTCTCCGCAGGATTCGCAGGCAATAACCGAAGGCATATAGCCGGCTAAAGTCAGCAGACGAAGTTCAGTTGCAGCTTTGATTATTCCCAGATCTTTTTTGTTTTCACAAACTAAATATACACTGTTTAAAACAAGGCGAAGAAATTCGTCTGCATTTTCTTCACGGGGTGAAAGTTCATAGGCAAGCTCAGCAAAATACTGGGCTAAGCTGAGCCTGACAATATCTTCACGAAGGTTGAAGAACACCTCTTTTGAAGTGGCTTCTCTTACGCTGTAAATTCCTTTTTGGTTTTTATCAATACTGAAATGCGAATAGCATAACAGAGCTGTTGCAGAGGAATTTTTGTTTTTAATTGTTCTTCCGCCATTAACAAAGGCTCTTACTATTCCGTTTTCACGAGTCAGAATCGTTATTAATCGGTCTCGTTCACCCGTTGTCTGTTCACGAATCACCAAACCGTCCGTTTTGAATATCATCGTAATACTCCTCACTCAAAGGAAAATCGACATCATAATTATTAATATATTCCTGAGCAAACTCTTCTGAAATTTCTTCATCGCTCAGAAAAGAATAAACATCTTGATTTTCAGGAGCATTTCTGTAGTTCAGATAGTCAGAAACCTTTCCTGTTTTCATAAATATATTCCACAATTCTTTTTTAGTCAAAAAAATCACCGCCGAAACAAAAGTTTTTGTTTTATATTTTTAGTTTTGACGATATTTCACTTTTTGACTCATGGAAAAAGAAACCAACAGAATTAATCAAGGCCAAAATTATGAATAAGGCCCTCTCGGTTTCGCCAGCCGTCCTTAACTTTTACCCAGCATTGAAGATTGATTTTGCAATCAAAGAATTTCTCCATATCCTGTCTTGCATAGGTTGAAATTTTTTTAAGCATTGCACCCTTCTTGCCGATTATTATTCCTTTATGGCTTTCTTTTTCGCAATAAATTGTTGCTTCAACATCAATAAGGTTTTTATCGCTTCTTTCTCGCATTTTTTCAATAGAAACAGCAACACCGTGGGGTATTTCTTTATCAAGAAGGCGAAGCATTTTTTCTCTGATTATTTCAGCGGCAATTACTCTCTCGGGCTGATCTGTTAAAGTATCATCAGGGAAGAAATGTTGCGATGGGAAAGCAAGCTTCACAAGCTCTTTTTCAAGAACATCTATTCCGTCATTTTTCAAGGCGCTGACAGGAACCACGGCTTCAAAATCATAAAGAGCAGACATTTTGGCAACTCTCAGCATTAAATCGCTTTTTTGAGCAATGGTATCGATTTTATTGATTACCAGAACTACCGGCATTTTTTCTTTTTTAAATTTCTCAATAAGCTCCACTTCTGCTGCTCTGAGCTCACCGGTAGGCTCAATAACCAGCATACATGCATCGACACCCGAGATACTGTCGGAAACAGCCTTGATCATTTTTTCGCCCAATTTATTATGGGGTCTGTGGTAGCCGGGAGTGTCGGTAAAAACAAGCTGTGTTTCTTCCTTTGTTAAAACGCCCATAATTCTTGTTCTGGTTGTCTGGGGCTTATCGGAAACGATGGCTATTTTTTGACCAAGCATTTTATTAAGTATGGAAGATTTTCCGACATTGGGGCAACCGACAATTGCTATAAAAGCAGTTTTTGTGTTTATTGTTTCCATCTTTCTACCTCTTGATTAACATAAATACTCTTATATAATGATATACAAATTGCAGGAAAAAATCAATATTTCAAATGATTTTTATAACACAAAAGCGACAGAACGAATTTTTCGAATCTGTCGCTTTGACTATTTATCTTTTTCTTGAGGCAAGAAAATCTTCAAGAATCATTACTGCTGAAACCGCGTCAACAATATTTTTTCGTTTTTTGCCTCTGACGTTAACCTCATTAAGCGCTCTGTGGGCTGAAACAGTTGTTAACCTTTCATCCTGCATAACAACCTCAATGCCGCATTTTTCAGAAAGCTTTTCAGCAAAATCCTTGCATTTCAACGCCCTTTCGCCCTGAGATCCATCCATATTTTTAGGAAGTCCGACAACGATCAGCTCAACCTTTTTTTCCATGACCGTCTGACAGATTGCTTCAATAACCTTAGGCTCATATTTTTCAAAAATAACACCAACGGGCGAAGCAAGCATTTCGCCTTTGTCGCAAGCAGCAAGACCGGTTCGACTATCGCCATAGTCAACTGACAAGATTACCATTCTTCACCTCACGCTGCAATATCAACAGCTGCCGCTTCGGGAGAATTGTTTGTTTGCGGCTCAGAAGAACTCGGCGCTGTTGTTGTTTCAGGCGGCTTAGTTGTAGTCGGTGGCGCCGTTGTGGGAGGCGCTGTTGTTGTTTCGGGAGCCTTGGTTGTTTCAGGTGGCTTAGTTGTTGAAGGCTTGGTTGTTGTGGGATTGGTTGTTGACTGCCTCTTGGTAGTGGTTTCGTCATCATCTTTCTTGGTTGTTTTTTCTGCCTTCGTTGTGGTTTCTTCTTCGGTTGTTTCCGTTTCAGTTTCAAGAACGGGAATTGTTGAATAGAACACCTTGTTAACCTCGCTGGCACTTCCGCCCATTTCCTTGGCAACATCGCCAAAGGTTTTTGTCGCAAGACCTTCATGAATTTCGCTGAACACATAGCGGAAAATTGTTTTAGCAGGATTTGAACCTCCGGTTCTTAAATCGGCAGGATAGTCGTAGCCATACCACACCGCTGTTACATAATACGGTGTTCCGCCGCAATACCACTTATCGCAGTTATCTGAGGTTGTACCGGTTTTAGCAAAGGTCTGGAAGCCACTGATTTTTGAACCGTAAGCAGTTCCGTTTGACTGAACAACTGCTCTTGTCATCATTCCGAGAGTCTGGTTTGCAGTTGAAGTCTTAATTGCCTGCTGAGGCTCATTATTTGTGTTATCAAGAATAATTTCGCCGTTTCTGTCAACAACCTTGTAGTAGCTATACGGTGCGAAATATTTTCCACCGTTTCCGAAGGTCGCAAAAGCCGCAGCCATTTCAAGCGTGGTCACACCGGTTTGAGTTCCGCCAACGGCAAGAGGGCTCAAATCCATATCGCCGCTTGAAAGATTAAGATGGAAAGACTCGTTGCAATATTCCCAGGCAGTTCTGACACCAAGCATTTCTTTTAGAATTCTGACAGGAACAGTGTTAAGTGAACGAACGAGAGCTTCCTGAGCAGTTATATAGTTTCCGCTTCCGTGATCTCCGTTAAAATTACGGGGCCACTCTCTTCCGTTAAGAGTTATCGCTTTTTCAAGAATTGCTGAACCCGGAGTAATAAGCTCCTTATCAATAGCCGGCGCATAGACAGCAAGAGGCTTGATTGAAGAACCGGGCTGACGCTTTGCGCGGTTATCAGTTGCTCGGTTATAGCCGTTGTTGCTTGTTTTTTCATCAGCACCGCCAACGAGGGCAACAATTCTTCCTTTATAGTCCATTATTGTCATTGAGGATTGAGGAAGCTTATCGTTAACTCTGTATGCCGACGGGAAACCGCTTCGGTTTTCATAAACACTTTCAACCCAATCCTGAATTTCAAGGTCAACAGCAGAATAAATTTTTAAGCCGCCATAATAAACCATTCGCCAAGCTTCATTATATTCATAGCCATATTCACTTTGAAGGTCAGCAATAACCTGATCAATAACATATTCATCATACCAGGAAAGAATATCGGCTTTTGTTTCAGAGCTTTCAGAGCTTGTTTCTTTCTTTTCAACAAGCTTGATTTTCTTTTTCATCCACTTATTATATTGCTTCTCGGTAAGCTTTCCTTCAGAAAGCATATAGCCAAGACAGGTTTGTTGACGGGCAACAGCCTTGTCGTAGTTAACATAAGGATTATAGGAATAAGGAGATTTGGTTATTCCGGCAAGCATTGCGCACTCGCCTATATTGAGTTCATCAACAGACTTTCCGAAATATGTTTCGGCAGCAGTTTTAACACCGTAGCAGCCTGCACCAAGATAAACCGTATTAAGATATGCTTCAAGAATATCTTTTTTGGAATAGTATTTTTCCAAATTGAGCGCACGAAGGATTTCGTTAAACTTTCTGTAGTAAGTAACTTGTTTTTGGTCGGTAAGGTTCTTAATAAGCTGCTGAGTGATTGTTGAACCGCCCTGACCTGCAGCGCTGGGCTTAACCATAACACCGATTGTTCTTATCCAGTCAACACCGTTATGGGAATAAAAACGTTTATCTTCCAAACAAACAAAAGCCCAAAGAAGATTGTCGGGCATTTCGTCGTAGCTGACCCAGATTCGATTTTCTTCTCCGTGAAGTCTTGCAATTTCAACAGGCTTATTCTTTTTGTTGTAAGCATACATTATTGAAGTCTGACTTTGGGAATTTTTATAGTTATCAAGATCAATAATTCTTTTTCCCTCAACAACTTCTTCAACATGAGACAAAACAGAAGAGCCAACAATTATTCCCGTCAGCATTCCTGAAACGAAAAGGCAGAAAAGAAGAACGAAAATAGTGAACAAAACCGGGTGTTTCTTTCTCTTTTTATTTTTCTTATTATTGGGCTTAGCTGCTTTTTTAACAGCCGGAGCCTTCTTTTTTTCCGGTGATTTGCTTTCCATAATTAATAAAGCCTCCGATGAAATAATTATTTCCGATTAAAATAATTTTATGTGGATATAATATCACACGCTAACAGTTATTATAATAAAAATCAATCATTAAATCAACCTAAATATTAACTTTTTTTGTTTTTCATCAATTTATAGACCGCAAAAAAGTTCAGACCGCATAAAACAAGACAAATGAAGAGTTTTTGGGCTTTCAATTTTCTAAGGAAAACCTTTAAAAACACAAAAATCACCAAAAGCAGATAGCAACACATCACAATAAAGTTTAACCTTAAAAACCCACAGTCTCAGAGAGACTGTGGGTTTTTTGAGATGTTTAATATTTTCTCAGGTTTTATGAAAGGAAAGACATATTAATTCCGGGATACCATTCCATATCTGAGCAGCAAGTTATTCTTGTTCTTGCAATCCAGGAGAAAATGGTGCAAATCAAACGAATGATCTTTGAGAAAATATTATCGCTGTGGCAGATACAACCGTCATGACTATGATATTCATAGTTACATCCGTCGCAATAGCCGTCACCGTTCTTATCGGTATGAGCGCCGTCGTTTACGGGAATTGTCTGGCTTTCTACCTTGAAGCCGCAAAGGATACATTCATATGCATCGGTAAGTCCGGTTGATGTGCAGGTTGCTGCATAGCCGGGGATAATCTTGAAGTTGTGGTTTTCTGACTTCTCAATTACCTCTGTCTTCTCAGCGCCGCATGAACACTTTCTGACCTTAAGTCCGGTTTCTTTGCAGGTTGCCTTCTTGGTAACTACCCATTCACCATAGCTGTGGTCTGCTGTTTCTTTTGAATTTTCGCTTGCGCAAACTGAGCAGACTCTTGAGTGAACATCGCCTTCATTGGTCCAGACATTTTCATAGGTATGTTCGCCTGTGGCTGAAATTGTTGCTTTTTCAACATAATCAGCAGGTCTTTCTTCTTCTGAAAGCTTTTCACAAACTGTGCATACTCTTTCTTTTTCGCCGGCTTCTGAGCATGTTGCTTCCTTAACAACCTTCCATTCGCCGTAGCTGTGAGCTACCCTGGGTATTTCTACATAAGGCGACTTAACAGCTGCGCAATCAAGACAATAATAAGCTTTTGAACCGGTTGAATTACATGTGGGTTCAACAATTATCTTGTAATCGTCGGTTGTGAAGTTATGATTTCCTGTTGCAGGAATTACGATATCATCAATTTTTGCGTTACCGTTTTCATCTGCAAATTTCGTTGAGCATTTTGAGCATGACCAGAATTCTTTTGTTCCGTTCTTGCCGCAGGTTGCATCAACCTTTTCATGATGAGTCATTGCGTGTCCGCTTGAAGCAAGTACTTCTGTTTTTTCTACTCCGCAGGCGCAGGCTGTTATTACATATCCATCTTCTGTACAGTTAGCTTCTACTCTTTCAACCTCTGTTGCATAAACATGTTCGCCGGTTGAAGGAACAACAACTGTTACTTTTTCGATTACAGTGCCGCAAGCTGAACAGTATGTTACAAGGTCATAAGAACCGTCTTCTCCGCAAGAAGCGGGAACTATGTTTTCTTTTCTTGTAGCTTCTGTGTGAGCGAGTTTTGAGCCTTCATCATTTAAAGTATCTTTTGTTCCGCAACCATAATCACAAAGAGCAGTTTTTGTTCCGTCTTTTTCACATGTTGCGTTATTGTCTGATACGTAATTTGTGAACTTATGGTCAACCTATGAATCTGCAATTTCTCTTATGTTGGTTTCACCGCAACCGAATTCACATTCTGCTGTTTCTGTTGCATTCTTCAGACATGTTGCATCGTCGTTGCCTACGTAGCTTTCGAACTTATGGTCAACTGTTGAGTCAGCAATGTCTCTTGTGTCTTTTGCACCGCAACCGAAAGCACATTCTGCTGTTTCGGTTTCGTTCTTCTGACAAGTTGCATCGTTGTTGCCTATGTATGTTACATACTTATGGTCAACTGTTGAGTCTGCAATTTCTCTTGTGTCTTCTGCACCACAACCGAAAGTACACTTGGCTGTTTCGGTTTCGTTCTTCAGACATGTTGCATCGTTATTGCCTACATAGTTTTCATACTTATGGTCAACTGTTCCAACATAATCATCAACATAGCTATCTCCGCAAGCTGAGCAGGTATAGGTTGTGAAGCCTTTATCACTGCAAGTGGGTTCGGTTACAACACCGCTATAGCTATGTCCCTTTTTCTCGCCGTAGCTTGATGAGCAAACACCGCAATATGCAGGATTGTTGCAATCAGCGGGGGTTGTTTCAGTATGAGTTTCATCTTTGCTGTAGCCGCAAGCGCATGAAGCTGTGTGGTATGTTGCATCTTTATACGCATGAACTGACAAATCGTGGCTTTCGCCGTCATACTGAGCTGTTACAATAAGATTTTCTGTTACATTGGTGAAAGCTTTATCCCAACCGGTGAAGGTATAGTGATTAGCTTCATCATAAGCTTTTGCTGTATCTGTGGGAGCTGTTGCTGCTTTTCCGCTGATAACTGTTACTGTTGTTTCTTTTCCGTCGCCATATTTGAAGGTTACACTATAGCTGTTGAGTGAACCGCTGTTTTGTGAGAATACTTCTTCCAATTTTGCGGTTGCTTCATTTACAGCGCTCTGTTCTGTTTTAATAAGGTTATCATTAACAGCGTTGTCTTCGAGAGCCTTTTCAATAACAGCTTTTGCTTCGTCTGTTATATCAGTATTAAGAAGCTCCTTGAGATTTTCAACTGCAGCGTCATAAGCTGTATAGTCAGCTCTCTTCACAGTTTCTGTTATCTCATGAACAGAATTATTCTTACACTTGAAGGTGTAGTAACCATCTGACCATGTTCCGTCTGCATTCTGCACCGGACGGGTAAGATTTTCTTCTGACTTTGTTGTGTCATAGTCATGGTCTGTTGCTGTGCCTTCATCATTTAAAGTATCTTTTGTTCCGCAACCATAATCACAAAGAGCAGTTTTTGTTCCGTCATCTTCACATGTTGCGTTATTGTCTGATACGTAATTTGTGAACTTGTGGTTAACTGTTGAGTTTGCAATTTCCTTTGTATCTGTTTCACCGCAACCGAAAGCACAGTCTGCTGTTTCTGTTGCATTCTTCTGACAAGTTGCATTGTTGTTGCCTACGTAGCTTTCGAACTTATGGTCAACCTTTGAGTCTGCAATTTCTCTTGTGTCAGTTTTACCGCAACCGAAAGCACATTCTGCTGTTTCTGTTGCATTCTTCTGACAGGTTGCATCATTGTTGCTTACGTAGCTTTCGAACTTATGGTCAACCTTTGAGTCAGCTATTTCTCTTGTGTCTTTTGCACCGCAACCGAAAGCACATTCTGCTGTTTCGGTTTCGTTCTTCAGACATGTTGCATCGTTGTTGCCTATGTATGTTTCATACTTGTGGTCAACTGTTGAGTCTGCAATTTCTCTTGTGTCTTCTGTACCGCAACCGAAAGCACATTCTGCTGTTTCGGTTTCGTTCTTCTGACAAGTTGCATCGTCGTTGCCTACGTAGTTTTCGAACTTGTGGTCAACCTTTGAGTCAGCAATTTCTCTTGTGTCTTTTTCACCGCAACCGAAAGCACATTCTGCTGTTTCTGTTGCATTCTTCTGACAGGTTGCATCGTTGTTGCCTACATAGCTTTCGAACTTGTGGTCAACTGTTGAGTCTGCAATTTCTCTTGTGTCTTCTGTACCGCAACCGAAAGCACATTCTGCTGTTTCGGTTTCATTCTTCAGACATGTTGCATCGTCGTTGCCTACGTAGCTTTCGAACTTATGGTCAACCTTTGAGTCTGCAATTTCTCTTGTGTCAGTTTTACCGCAACCGAAAGCACAGTCTGC
>JAFUHX010000081.1 GCA_017474045.1 Clostridia bacterium
AAACATAAAACAGCAAAAACCATTGTATCAGCTGAAAAACCCGGCTTTTACAATGGTTCTTTTTATATTGATTTGCCTGTTTTAATGGCTTTGTAACACTTTTAGTTTTTTACAGCGCCTTCGGGTTGCCAAAAACGAAGCTGAAGCTTCGCTTTTGCTCAATTTGCTCATTCTGCGCTTTTTTCTGTCCCTTGAAAAAACGGTCTTATTTCTTAAAGCTTATTTCAGCCACAAACAAGTCGCCGCTTATTTCAATATTCAGTCTTCCGCCCTGAAGAAAGGCAAGATTCTGAGCAATTGAAAGCCCCAGTCCGTTCCCTTCGGTTGAACGTGAGCTGTCGCCTCTGACAAAACGCTCCATGAGCTCACTTGCAGGAATATTCAGCTGATTTTCAGAAATATTTTTAAGCGTTATGAAAGCTTCCTCTTCTTTTTCTGAAATATTCAGATAAACTCTGGTGTTCTCAAGGGCATATTTTCTGATGTTATTCATCAGGTTGTCAAGAATTCTGTAGCTCAACTTGCTGTCTGCCTGAACAAAAATCGCTTTCTTTTCGCCCTCCATTATCAGATGAAGCCCCTTGGCAGAAAACTCATCTTCATATTCCGCCGCAAGCTGCAAAACAAGCTCGCTGAGATTGACTTTGATAAGCTGAGGCTTAATGTTTCCCGAAGAAGCCTTTGAAGCTTCAACAAGATCTTCAATCAGCCTTTTCAGCCTTGCGCTTTTTTCTCCCAAAACGGCAACATAGCTTTTTGCTGTTTCGTCGGGAATTTCGCAGCGGGAAAGAAGGTCAACATAGGTAATTATTGACGTCAGCGGTGTTTTCAGGTCGTGGGAAACATTGGTTATAAGCTGAGTTTTTGTTTTTTCTTCTTTAACCGCTTTTTCAACGGCAATTTTCAGTCCGTCGCGAAGCTCGTTGATGTCTTCAGCATATCCCCTGACAGCTTTGGGCATTTTTCGGCAATCAAGATAAAACTCATAGTTTCCGTTTCTCACTTCATGAAGTGCCTTCATAACAAAGCGCAGGTGATAGCAATATTTTCCCACATAAAAAGCGGCAAAAATTTCATATATAGCTGCAACAAAAAATGTTATCCACAATAATTCCCATTCTTCCCATCCACCGAACCAAAGCATTAAAAGCATTGCCAAGAAATTCGGAAGAAAAACAAAAAGGAGCGTTTTAATTGCTACATCTCTGAAAAGGTCTTTATAGATAACACTTTCGCTGAAGCTTTTTTCTTTTCTTCTTTCAATGGCTTTTTTTGTTTTTTCTTTTGCTGAAAAAAGAATTCTTCCGATGATTAAGTTTCTGAGAAGACTCCTGTTTTTAATGTGTCTTGAAAAATATAAAACAAGGTCGATGAAAAAAGCGGCCGCAATCGC
Organism: Clostridia bacterium; assembly: GCA_017474045.1. Lineage (GTDB taxonomy): Bacteria > Bacillota > Clostridia > Oscillospirales > Acutalibacteraceae > UBA6857. Next base: position 1,394 of record JAFUHX010000081.1, read on the forward strand.
TGAAAGAGCCATTATTGCCCACATAACAAGCTGTTTGTTAAGCCCAACATCATAATATCCGTCAATAAACAGCCAGAAAGCCGAAATAACACAAAGAGCAATTATTCCGCCGTTAATCAGAAGTCTGACAGAGGTAAAAATTCTGTCGGTAACAAGAAGATGAATTTCTTCGTCTTCGCTCTTTTTTCCGGAAGTAAAAATAAGCTTAACAAGAAACAAAACAAAAAGACCGAAGGTTATAAGAAAATTAATCAATAATTCTGTAACGCGATAATAAGCCGTCAGATAATTTTCGCGCATCAACGAAAAAACGTCTTCTTTCGGTTCTTCATCTGAGAGCGCTATCCAACATTCGTCTTCCAAGGCAACAAAAACGCTGAGCCCCTTCTGAAACTCCTCTGCAACCTCAGCCTCACCGACGGAGAAAAAGCTGCTGTTGATTCCTTGTTGATAAGAATAATCTTCGCTTATAAGAGCTTTTATAAGCTCGCTGTTTTCGCTCTGTCCGCCATAAACGGTTTTATAGTTCCATCTTTCTTTCTGAAAGGTTTTTTCAATTTTTTCAAGGGAAGATGAAGCTTCTATTTCAGGGTGATTTGAATAAACGTTTCCGTTTTCATAAACAAAAGCATAATAAAGATTTTTTATTTCAGAAAGGCTTTTTTCATTTGACTGAGAAAGAGCTTGAAATTCTGAAAAGCTTTCACAGTCGGGATAGTCGCTGTTTAAAAGAACCTCAGACTGAACCTTTTTTTCAATAACATCATCGTTGAAAACCACCTTATAGATTCCGCTGTAGCGCACCGAATTATACCTTGCGTTTTTGATAACGGTAACAACACCTTCTTTTTCATAGGCTGAAAGGTCAATTTCTTTTGAAGAAACAGCAGGAAAGGTTGTTGTTCTTTCAGACTCCGGAACATCGTAATGAAGAGAAGTGTGGGTTGTTGCCTCTATATCCTCTTCTTCAATCCAGCTGTCACCGTCTTCATAATAAAAAACTTTGTTGCCCGAATCGGAAATCGGAGCAAGAAGCTCCAGCTTGATTCTTTTGCTTCGCAAATAGCTAAAGGTTGAGTGATACTCATCGGTTGCGCTTTCTTCAAGAATATATTTTTCAATTCTTTCTTTTTCTTTTTTAACTGCCGATTTAGTCCCCGCTTCTTTTTTCAGGCAATATTCTTTAAAATCCTCTTCGGTTGCGTTTTTAAAAAATACACCTTGAAGATAGGCTCTGTTCATAACTCTTCGGTGTTCAGACAGAAACATTCGGCTTGTTACAAGGCTTCCGTCGTTTTTTCCCTGATATAAAATGTTTTCATAGTATGTATTATCTATTCCTTTGTTTTCGGCATTGTATTCCGCTGTAAAAACAAAATCGGCAATCAGCCAGACACTTGAGGCGAAAAAAACAGTTGCCAGAAGAAAAGAGAGCAGCTTAATGGGCTTTGAGCGATTAAATTTTTTCCATTTTGTAGCCAATTCCCCACACCACCTTTATATAAATCGGATTTTTAGTGTCAACTTCAATTTTCTCTCGGATTCTCTTAATGTGTACTGTTACGGTTTTGTCTGAGGCAATTGCATCTTCATTCCAGACGTGTTCATAAATCTGAGAGGAAGAAAGAGTCCGCCCCATGTTTTCCATAAGATATTCAACAATTCTATATTCTGTGGCGGTCAGTCTGACCTCTTTTCCGTCAAGGGTAACACTTTTGGCAAGAACATCAATAGAAAGGCTTCCCGTTGAAATAACAGATTCATTTTTTTCTGAAGAAAAAGAAACATAGCGCCTGATCTGGCTTTTAACTCTTGCAACAAGCTCAAGGGGGTTGAAGGGCTTTGTTACATAGTCGTCTGCACCGAAGCCGAGACCTGCAATTTTATCGGTATCTTCGCTTTTTGCCGAAAGAAAAATTATTGGAACGTTACTTTTTTCTCTCAATCTGACCGTTGTAATAATTCCGTCCATAACCGGCATCATGATGTCAAGAATTACGCAATGAACCTTGTTTTGAAAAAAGACATCAAGCGCCTCTTTTCCGTTAAGAGCCGTCAGAGTATTGAAGCCCTCAGCCTTCAGATAAATACAAATTGAATCAACTATTGCTTTGTCATCATCACAAACCAAAACTGTTTTCATTTTCCGTCCTCCAAAATCAAATTGAATTTGTGGTTATATAATAGCTTATCTAAATTACGATTAACAGTCAATATTATAACAAATTTATTACAATTAAAAAACAGCTTTGAAAACTTCTGTCTCTTAAAAATTAAAAGAGCTTCTTCAGGTTTAATCGCTCTGAAAAAGCTCTTTATTTTGTTAAGGTTTATGCGATCTGCGCGTTTTTTACCTGACCCACGGGGCAAGGAAAAAAAGATGCAGAATAAGCAAACTGAGCAAAAGCGAAGCGTCAGTTTCGTTTTTGGCAACCCGAAGGCGCTGTAAAAAACTAAAAGTGTTACAAAGCCATTAAAACAGGCAAATCAATATAAAAAGAACCATTGTAAAAGCCGGGTTTTCAGCTGATAAAATGGTTTTTGTTGTTTTATGTTTTTATTTTTAGTAGGGACACGGCTTGCCGTGTCCGTTGCATCGAGAAAAAA
>JAFUHX010000082.1 GCA_017474045.1 Clostridia bacterium
AAAAATCAAACCTTCGTCAAAAGCGCAGACAAAGTCTGCGTTGACTACGGGTGATTTTTTTGCTCTAAAAACCGTGGTGGAAATAGTAAGGTTCTTCTTTTTCATCTTCCGTTGGGGGCAACTGCCGCAGAGACTTCTGTTTATAAAGCTATTTAGGCATAGTCCTACTTTTCATCAGCCGTTCTAAGTGTAACAGCCGTTGCCCTGTGGTTGCGGTTTTTGCTTTGGATGTTCAGGTGGTTGCTTTGGTTGCTTAATTTCCCTTGGGGGAAATGTCCAAAAAAGCTGTTAGCTTTTTTGGACAAAGGGGGAATAGTGCCTTCCGGAAGGTTGGGGGCGGCAGGAAAAACGGCATAGGTTTTATGTTGGTAACTAACGGAAAGTTGTAATTTGAAAATTTCCTTTTCGCATACGGCTAACGGTCGCCGTTTTTCAGGCAAAACAAAACACTGTTGCTCGGCAACGCTAAAAATTTTTATCCGCAATCTGAAGCGGCCAGCGGAGTCGCCTTGCGACCGCCGCCCCCTCGAAGCGTAAAATTTTTGTATCTGTAAATTGATGTCCACCTTGAAAAATGTTGTTGCTCGGGAGAGCTGAAAATTTTTGTTCGCAATCTGAAGCGGCCAGCGGAGTCGCTTTGCGGCTCCACCGACAACACTGTATTTTTCCGCAGGCAGGAAACTGAACCGCTTCAACAGCGATTATTCTGCATCGGTCTTTTTTCTGTTTTTGGCTTTTTCCTCATTGAGTTTTTTGTATATTTCCTCTGTTGCAAGAGCAATCTTCGTTACCTTTACATCTTTGTCTTCAGGGAAAATATACCATGTGTCTTTGCTTGTGTTGAGATTAATGCAGTCCCGATTCCATCCGAAACGGTATTTATACTCTATATGGCAGGCATACTGCTGAAGCGCCGGTATATCCATGCTGAATTCTACGCCGTCATATTCTCTTATTCCCTTAAGCTTAAAGCCGTTATAGTCGTGAATAAGATGGCCCTCACCCATATAAATAAAGCCCTTTGAGTTGGGAAGGTCGTTAACCTTAACATCACACTCTGTTTTGTATGTTCCGGCATATACCTCTTTTTTTACCTCTTCGCGCTCCCATTTATACCAATCCGACGGAAATTTAAACTCGGTTTCACCGGTCTCGGCTTCCAGTTCGCCATAGTAGTTGAGAGTCCATTTTTTCTGACATTCACCGCAGAAAATCTTGGCACCCGATGAAGACATTTTTGTTTCGCAGCCGCAATTTGGGCATTTATATAAAACATTATGAAGACCTTCTGCGCGTGTTTTTTTCTTCATCTTCACTCTGTTTTCGCTCTGCCATCGCCAATCATCGTTCCACAAGGCTTCTCTCAGCCTTTCATTGATTTCTTCAACAGAAAGCTCCTTTACCTCTTTTTCAGTCAGAAGCAAGGTGTGTTCTGCTTCGGTTCTGAGAAACCAACGGTATGATTTCATATTCCAATAGGGATTATATATGTGGTTACCCTTCATTTTTATTGTTACAACAGGCACCTTGAAAAACTTGATAAGCTGACCTGACGAATCAGGAATTACTTCAGTAATTCCGCAAAGTGAATAGCGTGCCTCGGGGTAAATTCCGTAAAGCTCCCCTTTTTTCAACACTCTTCGCCCTATAAACACAAGGTTTATATCTGTTGTAAACTTTCTTGTCGGAATAATACCGATTCTTCTTGAAATCCATTCTCTTCCGATAAAATCATCAACCGCACCCGGAAAATGACCTTTGTGAGGCTTTAAAAGTGAGCTCATTATATAAAAATCATAAAACGAGTTGTGATTGCAAAAGAGAAGATAAGGAGGCTTAACTCCCTCCATATTGACCTTTTTAACTTTAACGCGGTGTGCCCAACGCCTTAAAGTTGTACCTGCCCAGATAAAATGGATAAAATACCACTTCTGCCCTTTAGGCTCCTGGGTCATATCAAACCTTTTCTCTGCTGGAGGTCCTTTCCATATACGGTTGCCTATTTTTTTATATTTCATAAATTAACAATCTCCTGTTTATTGATAACATGAGTATTATATCAGAATGTTTTATATTATCAATAATAAAATCGTTAACAATCTTGAAAATATTTATTTTTAATTGCCAAAGGACCTTCCCCTGATGTTAAAAAACTTATTTTACCAGGGTTAGCGAGTGTTATGGTGTTAACAGAGTCACTCTTGATTTTCTCTGATATTATGCTGTTTTGCTAATGAAAATTAGCAGAATATTAGCAAGTGAGCGACAAATAGGCAAATGATGGTGTGTTAATTTTGTCACTATATATTGTCGATGTTATTATTCTATTTCATATTCAACAGAATTTATAACTAAACATTTATCGTCTTTCCAACTAATATGCATGCTTTCGTATTCTATCCATTCTCCCAGATATACTCTTTGAGGCTTATCTTTTAGTTTGAATATAAAATTATCTATTTCTCGTTTCTCATACACATTAACAAGAGTATCTCCACCAAGCGCACCTTGGTCGCTGTCAATAACCTGCGCATAAAAACTACCGTTTGGAGACTCTATGTTTTTGACAATTGTATTCTGTCCTATATTTCCGAATGTCAGCATCATAAAAGCAAAGAAGATAACAAATGCAGTCATCAAAGAAAATAAAACAGAAACAATGATTTTGCTGACTGTTGACATGATGTTTCTTATCATTATGAAAAAGCAGCACACGGCAGAAACAAGCATGCAGATTGCAACAAGTAATTCTCCGCTTTCAAAGATATAAATAACAGCATTAATAAAAGACAACGGCAAAAGAATGTAGGATAAAATTATTATGCCTTTATTGATAATTTTATCCTTTGATATAATACTGAAAATCACCGTAAATACAGATATAACTGCTATAATGACAGAAACTGCCAAAAAACTTGTCAGCTCAAATGTATATCCAAAGCAAGCACTCACTAACGCTCCAACAGGAAAAAGTAGCGTCAATGCAAATAGTAAACACAGTAAAAACTTTATTACTTTTTTCATTGTGATGCCTCAATCTTTCCCTAACATTTCAGCATATTTATTTGATAAAATTTTAGACAACACACAAAATATCGATGTCAACAGAACACTGATTCCTCCAAGGAATAAAACGCCCTGCATAACATCTAAAAAACCGACAAAACCAACATCTGAAAACAACTCAACAAGATTTATTTCATAATGAAAACACGACCATACAAATGCGCATATTGTAATGCAAAGCGTAATCAATAAAGAAGAATTTGAGAAAGTTTTTCTGTTTTTATAGATTCTAACAAAGTACCAATTTGCCAACGAAAGCATAAAACCGGTTGCCGGCACAACTAAATTTATAGCAAAAAAACCATTTCTCAAATCATCATAAGCAGTAGCCGATTCGCAAGAAACTCCGATTGTAATTAAACTAAATGAAACAAATAATAAAACCGACTGCAAAACAGAGGCTTTCCAATCATTGATTTTACTGAATGCTTTCGGTGATTCTGATGTAACAATAATATCAGTCGTCTCTTTCATTTCCTCGAAAAGTTTTTTACACTCAGAAAAATCTTTGAGGTGTTCTTCAACAACTCTTTCACTTTCCTCACTGCAACAGCCGTCAATGTAAAGTGGGATTAAATCTTTGACAATATTACAATTCATATCATTAACTAATTCTTTCTGATAGTTTTTGTTTTTCACGGTAAAATGTAACTCGTGCCCAACTTTCGCTTTTACCGAAAACTAAACTTATATC
>JAFUHX010000083.1 GCA_017474045.1 Clostridia bacterium
AACTGAGCAAAAATGAAGCTTCTGCTTCGTTTTTGGCTACCCGAAGGCGTACAAAGGTACGCCGAGAGGCGAAGTTGGCTTATAGCATGAACCGCCTTTTTTTGCTCTCTTAATGTTTTAACTTTATAAATTTAAAAAGGTTTCTCCAAATTTTGCAATCTGAAGAAACCTTTATGTTGTTTAGGTTCATGCGGTCTGCGCTTTTTTTACCGCCCCGAATTTTAGGTTTATGCGGTCTGCGCTTTTTTTACCGCCCCGAACTGTGAATCAGTCTTTTCTTTTTATTTTATTAAGCTTTGCATTGAATTCAAGAAGCTCTTCTTTTGTAAATTTCACTTCCATTGCTCCGATAAGGTTAGCCACTCTTAAAATTGAAAAAGCACCAACCATCTGAAGAAGCTCTTTTGAAGGCTTCATTCCTCCGGGAAGACCTCCGCCGCCCTTCTTTCCGTCGTCCTTTTTGGTTGCTTTAAACTTTTTAAGAAGAAGAAGTCCGAAAGAAAGAGAAACCATTTTACCCTTGAAGGTTTTGAAAAGATCTGAAAACTTATCGTTAATTGTATAGTAGCCATCGGGAGCAGTTATATCAAACCAGTTGAGAATTGCACCCTTTTCTTTGAAAACATAATCCTGATTGATCTGGTCAACCTTTTTAATAACGCTCTCGTCTTTAAAGTCACCTGCAACAGCAACAAGCTTTGTTTCGTCTTTGTTGGGAACTTCAAAGCGGAAGAAATGGTCATCAGCCTTTTTCTTTCCGAGGCTTTCTCCGTTGGCAAAAAGCTCAACCTCAGGAAGATTTGAATAAACAGTAACCTTGGTTACATCTTCAACTCTGTCGATATATCTCTTTCCGCAAAGATGAACAAAGGGCTCGTCTGAAAGCCATGCCTTATAGGCATAGAAGGAATCTTTTTTATATTTTCTGTCGAAAGTAACAAGACCCTTGTGGTTCTGACCGTTTTCGCCGCCCTCCTGTCTTGCATCGGCACCGAAGTCAAACATATTCCAAACATGAGTTGACCAGATATATTTTCTTGAGAAAAGCTGCTTGATGAGCTCTTCGTGATAATATGCCTGATATTCCTCTGTATAGTCGCCCTGAGTGGGTTTTGAAGTATGCCAATTAAGAGCTTCACATCCGTATTCGCTGCAGCCAATGGGAATTTTGGGATGGTTTTTGTGGAACTTATCAAACCACGGACCGTTCATTGAAGCCTCGCCGCCATACCAGCCAAAATAGTGGTTATAGGAAATTACGTCGGGAATTTTTACATATTCGCTGTCGGGGTCACACATTGAAAGGCAGGCGATTGTTGTCAGACGGGTTTTATCCATTTTATGAGCAAGGTCATTTAAAATCTTGTGGTTTTCAATAAGGTCAGGGTCAGCTGCTCCATGCATTGTAATTTCGTTTGAAAGACCCCAGACAACAATTGAAGGGTGATTATAGTTTTGAGTAATCAGCTCTTTCATCTGTGAAATTGTGTTTTCGCGACCTGTTGCCATGTGTTGAGAAATATAGGGAATTTCAGCCCAAACAACCATACCTCTTTCGTCGCAAAGGTCATAGAAATATTGGTCATGCTGATAGTGAGCAAGACGGATTGTGTTTGCTCCAACTTCGCAAATAAGATCCATGTCTTCCTTGTGATGCTCGGGAAGAAGAGCGTTGCCGAAGCCCCAGCGATCCTGATGGCGAGAAACGCCGTGAAGTGCATAGGGTTCGCCGTTAAGCCAGAAGCCTGTTTCTGCGTCAATTTTAAAGGTTCTGCAGCCGAAACGGGCCGAAACCTCATCTATAGCAACATCGTTTTCAAGAAGCTCAACCTTTGCCGAATAAAGATAGGGATCTTTTCTTCCGTTCCATAAGTGAACATTTTTTATTTCAAAGTCTTCGTCGTCATCATCGCTTGTTTTTGTGGCAAGAACTGTTCCTTCTGCATCAAAAAGTGTATAGCGAAGCTTTTGGTTTTCTTTTTTGTTTGTTAAATAAACATCAATTTCAATTTCGGCGTCTTTACCTTTAATCTCGGGTGTTACCTTAATTCCGGGAGTTCCGAAATAATCGAGGTCAAAGTGGCTTTCGGGAACACAGATTATGTTAACATCGCGATAAATTCCGCCATAGAAGGTAAAGTCAGCCATCTGGGGATAAACAGTTTCGTTTGGTGAGTTATCAACATCAATTTCAAGAAGTGTTTCCTCCTGAATTTCTTCTGTAATGTCAACTCTCCATGTGCTGTAGCCGCCGTCGTGGTGAGCGAGCTTCTTTCCGCCAACATAAACATCGGCTGAAGAGTTTGCGCCTTTGATTTCAAGATAATATCTGTCTGCTTCGGGAAGGTTCTTTTTTAAAAGAGTTTTTGAATAGCGACAGGTTCCTCTGTAGTAATCTGCACCGCCGTCCTGACCGTCAACAGCGTTCCACGAATGAGGAAGATTAACCTTTTCTTCCACGCCTTCTTTTTTAAACAGCCATTCATTGTTTATGTTTAAAACATTTCTCATAAGCTTTCTCCTTTAAGTTCTTATTTTCTTAATTATATTGAAACTGAAGAAAAACATCAAGTTTTTTCATAATTTTTAAATAATACTATCTTTTGTTTATTTCTGTTAACAGAAAAATCTTTAAAAGGGACATTCTGAAAATCGGCTTAGAATCGGCTTAACAGCTGAAAAAGAGCTTTTAAAATTTTTTATTAACATAAAAACAAAAATCTATTGACAAAAGAAAAAAGTAGATTATAATAATATTTAGCACTCGGGTGCTGTGAGTGCTAAATATTAGCACACTCGCCCGAAATAAACATTTTATGGAGTTGAATACTATGGCTAAAAAACAGTTTAAGGCTGAATCTAAAAAACTTATGGATATGATGATTAACTCAATCTATACCCACAAAGACATTTTTTTAAGAGAACTCATTTCCAACGCAAGCGACGCTCTTGACAAGCTTTATTATCATTCCCTTTCAGAAAACACCTCCGGTCTTTCAAGAGATGATTACAAAATCAACCTTTCGATAGACAAAGAAAACCGAACCCTCACTATTTCAGACAACGGCTGCGGAATGAGCGAAAAAGAGCTTGAAACAAACTTAGGAACAATTGCCAAAAGCGGCTCACATGACTTTAAAAGCGCAATTAACCCAGAAGAAAAAGAAAGCAGCAATGTTGAAATTATCGGTCAGTTCGGCGTAGGCTTCTATTCTGCCTTCATGGTCAGCGATAAGGTTACTGTTATCAGCAGAGTTTATGGCAGCGACGAAGCCTTCAAATGGGAATCTTCAGGTGTTGACGGCTACACAGTTTCACCATGTGAAAAAGCTTCAGCCGGAACAACAATTACACTTAAAATCAAAGAAAACACCGAAGAAGAGGATTATGACAAATACTTAAATCAATATACTCTTCAGGAAATTGTTAAAAAATATTCTGATTACATCAGATATCCCATTATGCTTGACATGGAAAGTACTTCTCTCAAAGAAGGAACAGAAGATGAATATGAAACCGTTATTGAGCCCACTCAGCTCAACAGCATGGTTCCCATCTGGAGAAAAAACAAAAACGAAATTACCAAAGAAGAATACAACGAGTTTTATAAGGGAAAATTCTATGATTTCGAAGATCCCCTTCACACCGTTCATTCAAAAACCGAAGGTCAGATTTCTTATGATGCCCTCTTATATATTCCTTCTCACGCACCCTTTGATTTTTATTCAAAGGAATTTGAAAAGGGTCTTTCACTTTATTGCAACGGCGTTCTTATTATGGAAAAATGCGCCGAGCTTCTTCCCGACCATTTCAGTTTTGTGAAAGGTCTTGTTGACTGCGCCGATCTGACTCTTAACATTTCAAGAGAAACTCTTCAGCATGACCACATTCTCAAGGTTATTGCCAAAAATCTTGAAAAGAAAATCAAATCTGAGCTTGAAAAGCTTCTGAAAAACAACAGAGAAGCCTATGAAAAATTCTTCGCAGCCTTTGGCGTTCAGCTCAAGTTTGGAATTTATAATTCCTACGGAATAAACAAAGACACTCTTAAAGACCTTGTTTTGTTCCACTCCTCTTCAGAAAACAAGCCGGTTTCCCTTAAAGAATATGTTTCAAGAATGAGCGAAGAGCAAAAAACAATCTATTACGCCTGCGGAGAAACAACAGCTAAAATAGACCTTCTTCCCCAGGCAGACGCCGTTAAATCAAAGGGCTTTGAAATTCTTTATTGCACAGACGATGTTGACGAATTTGCAATTCAGATGCTTCGTGAATACGATTCTAAAACCTTCACAAACATCTGCGCTGACAGTCTTGACCTTGACAGCGAAGATGAAAAAGAAGAAACAAAAAAAGAAAATGAAGACTCAAAAGAAATGCTTGATTTTATGAAAGAAGCTCTCGGCGACAAAGTCAGCTCCGTTGCTTTCACAAGCAAGCTGAGCAATCACGCTGTTTGCCTTACCAGCGAAGGAATGCTTTCTCTTGAAATGGAAAAAGTACTCAGCGCAATGCCCAACGCAAGCGGTGTTAAAGCAAAGGCAATTCTTGAAATCAACAAAAATCACGCCATTGCTCAGAAGCTCAAGGATCTTTTTGAAAGCGACAAGGAAAAGCTTAAAGACTACGCTACTCTTCTTTATTGTCAGGGCTGCCTTATTGCAGGAAAATCTATTGACGACCCCGCTGAATTAAGCAGACTTATTTGTGACCTTATGTAAAACAAAAAACGACCGTTGTATATTGCTGCAACGGTCGTTTTCTCTTTTTTTGCAATTGTCGCGGTCGCAGGGCGGTGGCAAGGCCACACCAATGGCCGCTTCAAACTTCGAATATAAATTCACAGCGTTGCCGAGCCACAGTGTTTTTCAAAGCGGACATCAATTTACAGATACAAAAACTTTACGCTTCGAGGGGGCGGCGGGAAAAACGGCGTGAGTTTTATGTTGGTAACTGACGGAAAGTTGTAATTTTAAATTTTCTCTTAGTGGATACGGTTTGCAGTCGCCGTTTTTCAATCAGAGTTGTTAACTCTGCTACGCCGACAAAGTCGGCGCCGCCGCCCCCAACCTTCCGGAAGGCACTATTCCCCCTTTGTCCAAAAAAGCTAACAGCTTTTTTGGACATTTCCCCCAAGGGAAATTAAGCAACCAAAGC
>JAFUHX010000084.1 GCA_017474045.1 Clostridia bacterium
AGCACTTCATTACAAAGTGTCTCCCGATAATTTTATCTGTCCTTAGCAACCTTGCCCGTTTTGCTGTATATTTTTTATTATATGATCAATAAATATCTGCAAGATCAAGAATAAGCTTTTCTGTTTCTTTCCAGCCAAGACAAGGATCGGTAATGGATTTTCCGTAAACGCCCTCCCCTATTTTCTGACAGCCATTTTCAATATAGCTTTCAATCATAAGACCCTTAACCATTTTATCAATATCAGAGTTGTGGCGGCAGGAGTGGAGAATCTCTTTAGCAATTCTTGGTTGTTCAGCATACTTTTTGCCTGAGTTTGCATGGTTTGTGTCAACAATAACAGCGGGATTCTTAAGATCAGGTCTTTCAGCATAAAGCTGACAAAGATAGGCAAGATCTTCATAATGATAATTTGGAAATGATTTTCCGTAATTATCAACATATCCTCTGAGTATAGCATGAGTTAACGGATTTCCTTCAGAATGAACATCCCAGCCACGATAGATGAAATCATGGGCATGTTGACCGGCGGTAATTGAGTTCATCATAACTGAAAGATCTCCACCTGTGGGGTTTTTCATTCCAACGGGAATATCAAGTCCGCTTGAAACAAGTCTGTGTTCCTGATTTTCTGTTGATCTTGCACCAATAGCAACATAAGAAAGGATATCTGAAAGATAGCGATAATTTGAAGGATAGAGCATTTCATCAGCACAAGTAAAGCCTGTTTCATTAATAGCTCTCATGTGAAGGTGTCTTATTGAAATAATACCTCCGATTAAGTCAGATTCACCGCTTGGATCAGGCTGGTGAAGCATGCCTTTATATCCGTCGCCTGTGGTTCTGGGCTTGTTAGTATATATTCTAGGGACAATAAATATTTTTTCCTTAACCTTTTCCTGAACCTCTCTGAGACGGGAAATATAGTCAATTACACTATCTTCATTATCAGCAGAACAAGGCCCGATTACAAGAACAAGTTTTCTTGTTTTTCCTTCAAAAATACTTTTAAGTTCAGCATCTCTTTCAATTTTAAGCTTAGCCCCTGTTTCTGACAAGGGAAAACGCTCTTTAATTTCTTTTGGAATTGGTAATTTACATTTAAACTGCATAAGTTTATCCTCCTTTTTATCTGTCAAAACGCTTTCTTCGCTCAGTAGAAAGTCTCATCATTTCCATCATACCTTCACGGTCATCATTTTTTAAATAGGCCTCCAGCTTATCAAACTCATGCCTGAAAAGCTCCATCTGGTTAAGAAGAGATTCTTTATTGAGCAAGAAAAGTTCGCTCCACATTACTTCATTGATATTGGCAATTCTCGTCAGGTCTCTGAACGAGTCACCGGTATATTTTTCAAGACGCTCATTTTCATAGCAGGTCATCAAAGAAACAGCAATACAGTGAGTCAACTGAGAAACGAAACCAATCATATCGTCATGCTCTTCCGGTGAAAGCTCGGCAATTCTTCCAAATCCCAATATTTCTCCGATTCTTTTACAAGCATCAATGTTTTCTTCAGTGTTTTTTTCAGTGGGAACAACAACATAGTTAGCTCCGAAAAAGATTTTTTCATTGCTGTTTTCAACACCGTAAACTTCTCTACCGGCCATTGGGTGAGCCGAAACGAATTCAACACCTTCGGGCAATGAATTCTGAATATCATATACAATACATTTTTTAACACCGGTTACATCAGTTATAAGGGTTCCTTTTTTAATGTGTTTACCATAAGTTTTTATCCATTCAACAAAAACATGAGGGTAAAGAGCAAAAATTATTACATCGGCATTTTGTAACATTTCAAAATCAACAAAAGAAACAGCACGGTTAACAATATTATGCTCCAAAGCGAAATCAACAGAAGACTGTTTATCGGTAATAGCTTCCACATAGTAACCTTTTTCGGTTAAAGCTCTGGCATAGCTACCACCTAAAAGACCCAAACCGACTATTAAAAACTTGGTATGTTTATTAATTATCATATAAATTCACCTCTCCGTTTAACGCTTTAAAAACATCAAAAAAATCAGGAAAGCTTTTTGAAACAGCGTGAGCATCAGAAATTTTTCCGCCATAAACAGAAGCAAGAACAGCAAGCGACATAACAATTCTGTGGTCATTATGTCCGTTCAGAATTTCAACGGGCCTATGAAGCTTTGTTTTATGAACAATAATTTCATTTTCAAAAACTTCAATATCAGCTCCGAATTTTTTAAGCTCTTGAGACATTGCTTCGCCTCTGTCGCTCTCTTTAATTTTTAATCTCTTTGTTCCGATTAAGCGAGCTCCGTTTTTTTGCGCGGCAACAGTCATAAGAATAGGGGCCAGATCGGGACAGTCAGAAAGATCAAGACGCGGAGAGCCATAAGAAAGAAGCTTATAATAATGCTTATATATTTTGTCTCCCTGAAGACTATTATCGTTCAGCCCCAAAACATTAACCTTGCCGCCTATAACATTAAAAGCATCTAAAAAGGCACTTCCGGAATAATCACCTTCAACGATAACATTTTTGTTTTCATATTTTTGATTGCCCTTAATATAAAGAACAAATTCATCTTCCCAAACGACCGAAACTCCAAACTCTTCCATTGCGCTAATTGTTAAATTAATGTAGCTTCGACTTTCTAAGGGTGAAGTAATATAAATTCTGCTGTCAGTTTCACAAAGGGAAAGAGCAAATAAAAGCCCGGTAATGAATTGACTGCTGATATTACCTTCAACATAATAATTTCCGCCGGAAAGCTTACCTTTTACGGTTAATTTATCTGAAAGACTGAAGCAGAGACCTTTTTCATTGCAGATTTTTTCATAAACGCTTTGCGGTCTCTCGAGGAGTCTTCCCTTGCCAACAAAATGCTGCTTTGTTTCCGATAAAAGAAGAAGCGGAATAAAGAAACGCAGCGTACTTCCGCTTTCGCGGCAATCAAACGTTTTTTCTTCAGTCTGAACAACTGAACTTATTCCTTTCATTGTGATTTTGTTGCCATCAATCACATATTCTCCGCCCATTTCTTTAATGCAGTCAAGAGTGGCAAGAATATCTTCTGAAAAAGTAATTGAATCGATAACGCTGACACCTTCAGACAACGCAGAACAGATTAAAAGCCTATGTGCCACGCTTTTTGATGTTGGAGCATAAACTTCGCCGTAGATTTTGCTTGGATTAATCTCTGCTATCATTTGCTTTCACCTTTATTTAAATAATCTAAAAGAAAATCAACAGCTCTAAGATAACCGTCTGTTCCAAGACCGGTTATAGTTTTCTTGGCAACAAGACGAATATAGCTAATCTGGCGAAAATCTTCACGTTCCTCAACCTTGGAAATATGCACTTCAACGGTTGGAATTGAAACAGATTTAACAGCATCTAAAATTGCAACACTTGTGTGAGTATAAGCGGCAGGATTAAAAATAATCCCATCAAAAACACCATAAGCCTCCTGAATCTTATCAACAAGCGCACCTTCATGATTGGATTGAAAGCACTCACACTCAACGCCATTTTCATTGCAATATGAAATTACTTTATTTTCAAGATATTCATATGTTTCTTTTCCGTAATGCTCAGGTTCTCTGATTCCAAGCATATTAAGATTAGGGCCATTTAAAACTAAAAATTTCATTTCAATTTCTCCAAAACAATTCTTACAGCAGTTTCAACATCTCCGTTGACAAAAACCTCTTCTTCAGCAGTTGATTTATAAATATCATATCTTTCAGAAAAGCGTTTTTTCAAATCATCATAATTGCTCGAAAGAGGACGGCTTTCTGTGGGAACAATATCCTCAATCGGTCTGTTTAAAAAGAAAATTTTTCCGTTTGATTTAAGATATTGTATATTCTTTTCTTTTAAAACAGCTCCACCGCCTGTAGCAATGATCAATCCGCCTTGTGCTGAAACTTGTTTGATCGCCTGCGTTTCAGCATCGCGAAAGTATTTTTCGCCAAATCGGGAAAAAATTTCAGTAATTTCAATTCCTTCGTTTTCAACAATCAATTCGTCTGTATCAACAAAAGGCATTGAAAGCCTTTCAGACAAAGCTTTTCCGATGGTTGATTTTCCGCTGCCGGGCATTCCTGTTAAAACAATATTTTGTTTCTTTGATAAAACATATTTATAGGTTTCATCAAAAGTTTTTTCATCATATTTTTTATCACAAAAATATTCACTTGCCAGAATTGCTTGTGAAACAAGCATATATAAACCGCCACAAGCTTTAATTCCCATGGATTCGGCTTGTAAAACAAGCTTTGTCTTTAATGGGTTATAAACAACATCTATAACACCTGAAAGCTTTTTGAATCCAACGAGATCTATTGCAGAAGAATCACTATTCGGAAACATTCCGCAGGGCGTTGTGTTAATAATAAAATCGCAATCAGAATGAAGCTTTTTAACGTTTTTATAGTTAATTTCGCCGTTTCTGCTGACAACAACAATTGACTCTGCACCAAGAGATGATGAAACAGCAAAGGCCGTTTTTGAGGTTCCGCCACTTCCGAGTATAAGAACCTTTTTGCCTTTAAAATCAAAGTTATTTTTTAATATCAATTTCCTTAATCCGCCGAAATCAGTGTTATATCCGAAAAGTTTTCCGTTTTTATTAACAACAGTATTAACTGCACCAATTTTTTCTGCACTCTCATCAATATAGTTCAAATGAGGAATAACAACTTCTTTATAAGGAATTGTTATATTAATTGCTTTAAACTCCTTTTTGATAAAAAAGCTATTGATTTCTTGAAGCGGAATTTCACATAAGTCATATTCATACTGAGCAAAATATTCATGAATCACCTTCGAAAAGCTATGACCCAACTTTTCGCCCACTAAGCCATATTTCATATTTTTCCCCCGCAAAAATAATCCGTTCCAAATCTTTGAGAAAGCATATCAATCAAACACAGAGCTGTAACGCTTGAAACAACCACAGCAGCTCTGTGAACTATAGCAGGGTCATGCCTTCCTTTAATCTGCAACACAGCATTTTCATTTTTAATAAAGTCAACAGTATTTTGTTGCTTATAAATGGAAGGAGTCGGCTTAACAGCACATTTAAAAACAATCGGCATTCCGTTGGTAATTCCTCCGTTAATTCCACCATTATTGTTTGTTTCGCTGATAACCTTGCCGTCAACCATTCTGAAAGAATCATTCGCTGCTGAACCACACATTTTAGAAAAATTGAAACCGGCACCAAATTCGACACCTTTAACAGCAGGAATACTAAAAAGTATATGCGAAAGCAAGCTTTCAACACTATCAAACCAAGGCTCACCAACACCCGAAGGAACCCCGATTACTGCTGTTTCAAGAATTCCTCCGATACTGTCGCCTTCACATTTTATAAGTTCAATTTTCTCTTCAATAAGTTTTCGCGCTTCATCGTCAAGCACAGGAACAGAAAGTTCATCAAGCAAAGAAAAATCTTCAGAAAAATTTTCAAAGCTTCTGTCGCTGATATCAGCACATGAATAAACATGCGTACCGATTTTAATTCCCTTTGATTCAAGAGCTTTAAGTGCAATCGCACCGGCGACAACCAAAGGAGCGGTTATTCTTCCGGAAAAATGTCCGCCGCCGCGATAATCCTGAAATCCGTGATATTTGCAATATGCAGAATAATCAGCGTGACCGGGTCTTGCCAGATCTTTTGTCTTTCCATAATCCTTGCTTTTAGTGTCTTCATTTTCAATAATAACAGCAATAGGTGTTCCAGTTGTTTTTCCTTCAAAAACACCGCTTAATATTCTGAAAGAATCCGATTCTCTTCTTCTTGTTGAAAGATTATTTTTTCCTTTTCTTTTCTCTAATTGAGAAGAAATAAATTCATTATCAATGTCAATTCCCGGTGCAAGACCATCAATTACAACGCCGATTGCATCACCATGACTTTCGCCAAAAAGCGTTACGCTAACCGATTGACCAATTGTATTTTTCATTACTTATCTCCAAACCTTGATAATATCAAATTATAAATAACTTCTAAGCTCATCAATTTCAACTTCTTCAAAATAAAAAGCACCGATCTTATTACTCTTAACCAGTGTAACCTTATTTCCTCCGGCTTTTTTATCATGTGTCAAGGCTGAATAAACAGCTTGTTTATTATAGTCGATTTCAGTGGGAAGATTAACGGACTCTAAAACCGTTTTAACTCTTTCTTTTATGTCATTACCGCACATAAAAATCATGCCCAAGGAAACACATTCACCATGATAAAGCTCGCCCAGACCAACAGAAGTTTCAATTGCATGGCCGATAGTGTGTCCGAAATTTAAAACCTTTCTGAGTCCGGCTTCTTTTTCATCTTCCTGAACAACAGCTCTTTTTACCAAAATTGATTTTTCGATAATTTCATCAATTCTTTCAAGATAGTTGCTGTTTTCAAAAATTTCAAAAAGGGTTTCATCACCGGTAATTCCCATCTTAATGCTTTCAGCAAGACCATTAGAAATTTGCCTTTTAGGCAAGGTTGAAAGAACATCAGGATCAATTATTACACATTTCGGCTGATAAAAAGCTCCGATAATATTTTTAATACCATTTAAATCAATTGCTGTTTTTCCGCCGATTGAAGAGTCAACCTGAGAAAGTAGTGTTGTTGGAATATTATAAAAATCAATTCCTCTCATAAATGTAGCAGCGGCGAAACCTGCTATATCGCCAACAACGCCACCACCAACAGCAACAACACAATCTTTTCTTGAGAAGTTTTCTTCAAGAAGTTTTTGACAAATTGCTTTGTAGGTATCAAAATTTTTGCTTCCCTCACCCTGCTGAAAAGTGAAAATTACAGCGTTTCCAAGACTTTGAGCAACAGAAATTGAGTATTCTTCAGGAACTCCGCTATCCGTTACAATAAGAGCCTTTCTGTTTTGGCAGGGAATAAAATCACCGGCCTTCTTTAAAGAGCCTCTTTCAAGAATTATATTATAAAAATCATTTTTCATTTTTACGGGAATTATCATGTAATCCACCTCAGATTTTCTTGTCAGCATTAAATGTTCCGATAAATTTAAGTTTATCGCAGAAATCAGACAACTCATCAAGCATATACATACCTCTTTTATGTTGAAGATTGCCACCCAGCTCAACATAAAAATAATATGTCCACATTAAATCTTTCATAGCGCGGCTTTTAATGCAACGCATATTAAAGCCATGGTTACCGATTATGTTAATTGCATGAGCCAACGCACCTGCTTTATCAGGAACTGTAAAAACAATTATTGAATGGTCATTTTCGCATTTATGCATTGTTCGTGAAAGAACAACAAAACGAGTTGTATTTTCGTCACTTTCGTTAATGTTTTCCCGAACGATTTCAAGTCCATAGAGTTCTGCTGTTTCGCGGCTTGCTATTGCTGCAACACTTCTGTCGCCTGTTGTAGCAACAAATTGAGCAGCACGGGCAGTGTTAGGATAAGACTTTGATTCAAAGCCTTGATTTCTGATAAAATCTGAACATTGATCAAGGGCTTGCTGATGACTGATAACTGTTTTAATATCTTCAATTTTTGTTCCGGGTAAAGCAATCAGATTGTGATGAATAGCAAGAGAATAAATATTATTAATGTTTAGTGAACCTTGAAAAATCAGATCAATCACCTGGCCAACCTCGCCGGCGTTGCTATTTTCAATAGGCAAAACAGCGCAATCACATTCACCCTTTTCAACAGCCTCATAAGCTGCTTTAAAATCTTTATATGAAATTTTATTGCCATCGGGGAAAATTCTGCTGGCAGCGATATAGGCAAAGGCTCCTTCAACACCGCTGTAAGCAACATTCATTCCTTCCGCAAGTCTTCTCTGATAACGTTTTGAAACTTCCATAGTGTTTTTCTGGAAGTTAATATAAAACTCACGGATGGTCTCATTTTCAATTAAAGAACTGTTTTTTTTAATAAGAAATTCTTCTCTTGAAGAATCAAAAACAGGAAGACCGTTTTCAATCTTATGTTCAGCAACAAGTCTGACAGCTTCCATTCGTTTTTCAAAAAGTTCAGCAATTTCTTTATCTGTTTCGGCAATTATTTCTCTTGCCGCAGTTAATTTATCCATTATTTTCACCTGTAAGATTATATTCTTTTGCAAGCTTTTCAAAAGCCGGAAGTGAGCGCTCAATCATTTCAGTCATAACGCAATATGATATTCTCACATATCCCGGGAAACCGAAGGAATCGCTCGGAACAAGAAGAAGCTCATATTTTTTTGCTTTTTCACAAAAAGAAGCAGCGTTTTCCTCGGGAGATTTAAGGAAAAGATAAAAAGCTCCATCAGGCTTTGCAACAGTATATCCATACTTTTTGAAAGCATCGACCAAAAGATCACGATTCTTTTTATAAATTGAAATATCAGCTGTCTTTCCAAGGCAATAAGGAATAATAAACTGCATTAAACTGGGAGCACAAACATATCCCATTGCTCTGCCTGCTCCGCACACAGCTTTATATATCATTGCTGATTGTCTGACCTCGTCAGGAACAAGGATATATCCGATTCTGTCGCCGGGAAGAGAAAGAGATTTGCTGAAAGAATAACATACAATTGTGTTGTCATAATACTTTGTTAAATACGGAACATTAACATCATCATAAACAAGCTCTCTGTAAGGTTCATCAGCAATAAGGAAAATTTCAGAGCCGAATTCATCTTGCTTATTTCTTAAAATATTACACATTTCAACAATAGTCTTTTCGCTGAGAACAACACCCGAAGGATTATTAGGTGAATTAACAACAATAGCTTTTGTTTTATCAGTTATTGCTTTTTCAAATGCGTTCAAATCAACCTGAAGAGTATTTTTATCGCACATAACGGTTTTCACTTTAAAACCGGCTGTTTCAGCAAAAACTTTGTATTCGGGAAAATAAGGAGCAAACAAAATAACTTCGTCCCCTTCTTCGCAAAGAGCTTTAAAGGTAATAGTTAAAGAAGCGGCAGCTCCGCAGGTCATATATAAGTTATTGGCAGTGAATTTTGTTTCATAAGTTTTGTTTAAATATTCAGCAATAGCTTTTCTTGTATCGGCGTCACCAACAGCGGAGGTGTAACCATGTAATACGGTTGAAGGAATTTTTTCAATAAGACTATTTATTGTTTCGTTAACAATCTCAGGAGCAGGCACACTGGGATTACCTATACTGAAATCAAAAACATTCTCCTTTCCGATTTCAGAAGCACGCTTTTTTCCATACTCAAAAATTTCTCTTATTACAGAGCTGTGTGCACCCAATTCATACATATTTTTTGAAAACATATAACCACCTCATTGTTGAAAATTTTAATATTAATTTGCATAAATATTCACCCATTTTAATTTAACATTATACTACTATTTTTCAACACAGTCAATATTTAATCGAAACAAAATGCTATTATCTTTTGAAAGAAAAAAGTTGAATAAATTATTATTTTTCCAAAAAAAATGCAAGAAGATTTCACGCAAACCTTCTTGCATTAACATGATTCAAAAAGCAAAAATTAATTATTTAAAGTATTTCTGCCAATCATCTCCGGAAATGATTTTTCCCTTTTCAAGATTAAAAACAAGAGTTTCTGTCTTTCCGCCTTTTTCAGAAACAAGCTTTATAATATCTTCTTCCACATATTCAGCTGAAACAATTTTTTCATCGGTTTTTTCAAAGAATTTTCTAAGAAGAACTTGGGAATTATCGTCATAATCACCTGCATTGTCAGAAACGAAAAGAACATTTCCGCAAAGATTATTAATTTTTCCGAGAAGATATTTTTGTTCATCGGTAAACTTGAGATTATCTTTTCTGAGGAAGAAAACGTCAGGATCATTCATCCAGGCTCTTCCGTTAAGATGGCGGCGGAAAATTGAGTTATTGATTGCACTTCTTGCGCTAAGCATTTCATTGCTGACCTGAATTCTGCTGTAGAACTGACCCTTATATGTTAAGTCAACATCACAGCTGATTCGACATGCATCAACAACACCTAAAGACGGACCGATAGGAACTCCGCAGCCAAGAAAAAGCTTATCTCCAACACATTCACGAAGAAACGCCATTGCATCACACATAATTTCACCGCGGCACTTACCTGCTCTCGGTTTAATGCATTGGCTATATAAAAAGTCGAGCTTAACCATATCATAGCCCCAATCATTGAGAACAACATCAAAAACTTCTCTCAGATATTGGCGAACATTTTCATTATAAATATCAAAAGTATAAGCTCCGCCCCAAGCGATGCAACCTACCATAGGCTTTCCGTCGTCATCTTTAATGAGCCAATCGGGATGTTCTTTTGCCATTCTTGAAATCTTCTGGCAATTAAACGGTGCAAGCCAGATTCCTGCTTTATAGCCTTTTTCATGAATTTTGTCGGCAATATATTTCATACCGTGAGGGAATTTTGATGGATTTTCATCAAGCCAATCACCAATGTAGGTTTCATATCCGTCGTCAATCTGAAAAATTGAAACCTGATCTTTATATGGATCGAGTCCGTTAAGGTCACGAAGAATTATTTCCTCATTGATATTTTGAAAATAGTTATACCATGAAGTATAGCCACTCATTGTTCCTTTACGTGTTTCAGGCATTTTCCACATTGCAAAATAGCTGTCAAAAACATCATCATAACTACCCTCAAAGCTAACAATGTCAAAAACTTGCCAAGGCTCAGAAACAACCTTACCGAGAAGGTCCTTGCAGTAATACATGGTATTTTCGTTCATTTTAACTTTAAAATATGTATAACCTGTTTTTTCGTTCAATGAACCCCAAAGCTTAACATTTTCACCGTTTCTGATATATGTATAGCAATGACTGTGGAACTCACCTTTTTTGCATGAATATTTAATCATCCATTCATCGCTGGTTTTTCTGGCAAGATTTTTAGTAAAGGTTGAAATGTTTGCAAGCTTAATGGTTGATTTCATAATCTCGCTTGATTTAAACTCTCTTGATTTAGTCCAGGACTGATATCCGTTGGCAAAAAATCTGTCATCATTTTTAAACTCATAAGGAAATTCAGCATAGAAATCAACCATTTCAATCGTTGTTTTAGGAACAAGTGTAACAGTTAATCTATTGTCAACTTCGTTTATTTCAAGTCGATATGCATTGGTTTCTGTTTCATTTGAAGTAACAACATTTCCCCCGAGCTTATATTTAACTGTAAATTTCATTAAAACCTCTCCTTAAATTTATTACAAGAAATTTTAACAAAAAATTACTGTTTAATCAAGAGTCAATAAAAATCTTTAAAAACTGTTAATAACTATATACAGGATTCCAAATTGTTCATTGATAATTACGAGAAAAGAGTCTTTAATTGAAGCAATAAAACTGCAACAACTTAAAATTAAAATTAAGCAGAGAAAAAATTAAGCACCCACATATAGTGAGTGCTTTTTCAGAAAATAGTGCGGATGGAGATGAATCCGAACCTTCAGTTAAAAAATTATTTTCTTTTTTAAAAGGTATTCTTTTTGTGCCGTCCTTGTAATTGAGCGTGAGTTCAATGCAGTCATCAAAGACTACTACACGGTTTACAAAGGAATCAATGAGTCTTCGTCTGTATTCGATGAAATCGGTATCATAGTTTCTCATTTTATCAAACCAATCACGCAGTTGCATTTCTGTTAATTGCGGTCTGCCGATTTTCTCACGGGCAAGCATAATTTCAACTTCTTCTTTTCTGCTCTCAAGCTCTTCAAGTCTTTGTCTTGTTGAAGAAGTATAAATTCCGTCCTGAATAGTGTTGAGCATATTGTTGATTTGCTTTTCAATATGAGATAAGTCCTTTTCCAATCTCGGTATGTTTGTGTTTTCTTTCGAATATTCTTCAAGGATTGTTTTGATAAGCTTGTCTGTTTTAAGATTATCATTAAGAAAATCCTTTACTTCCGATAAAACTGTATCTTCAATCCATTCTTTCTTAACTGCCTTTTTCTTACAACCTTTACGCTTCTTGGCACTGTCACACTTATAATAATGATACTTTTTCATTGTATGACTTGTACCGCTTTCACCAACCATAAAGGATTCACAATCACCGCAATAAAGCTTAGTGGTCAGCAGGTAATTATCTTCTGCTTTATGCATTGCAGGAGCCTTTTTATTTGTCTTTAGTCTTTCCTGCACCGAATCAAACAGCTCTTTTGATATAAGTACGGGAATATCGTCAGGTGTGATAATATCTTTATAACGGTATTCCCCAATATAGCGGCGATTTTGAAGAAGTCTTGATATGCAGTTAAGATTCATTTTGCCGCCTATTCGGTTGTTTCTTGTTCGCATTGTTTCATCTCCTTTTCAATTTTAGGTATCAGCTCTTGAATGTCGCTCAATGCTTCCCACAGCACCGGAACATCAAAAACCACTTTGTGACACAGTCGGTCTGCGACACTTTCCACTCGGTCAAGAATTGGATTTAACGTTTGAATAAAAGATGTGTAATTTATTTTAGGTGTAGGCATCATTTCACTTTCTCTGATTTGTTTTCGTACAAATTCTGACCGTGTTAATCTTAACGATGAGGCATCTGTATCTAGCTCTTTTAATTCTTCATCGTCAAGGTAACAGTACAAGGTTTTTGTCAATTTCATTTCTATCCTCCTTTCTTCGGGTGTTAGGGGTGCAGGTCTCCGGTGGAGACCTTTGAATGCATTTTGCATTCAAAAGCACCGACCGATCCGGCAGGCGAGAAGTCCTTAACAAGCGGATTTGTATGCACAAATCCAGTGCTTGCTAAGACTAATGCCATCTTTTCTGTGTTTCAAATTACCCTTCATCTATATACGACATAAGCGCATACAAAATGTTCCAAGGAGTTAGAAAAAGCCTCAAAATATTTTTGGACAAAAAAACACCTGCTACTTTTGAAGTAACAGGTGCAATTGAAATACATGATGTTGGTGTGATACAATCAATCGAACTAAGCGTTTTAAGGTTTATATCAGCAGAAAATTAAATCTTAATAACCGATGAGATGCTATAAATGACCGATTAAATAAAAACCAACATTTCCTCTTTTATATTTGCTATGATGGTACTGCAAATAAAAAGGAGGCTAACACAAATGCAAGAAATAAAAACAGTTGAGCTTGTCAAAAGATACAAAAATCTTACTGCCGTAAACAAGCTCAATTTAGAAATACACCAAGGTGAACTTTTTTCTTTGTTAGGGGTTAACGGTGCAGGAAAAACCACAACAATAAAGATGTTAACCAGTATAACAAAACCGACGGATGGCTATGCATTTATAGGTGGATACAGTATAACCAAACAGCCCGAACAGGTTAAGCGCTTGATTAGTGTATCACCTCAGGAAACTGCAGTAGCTCCGAATCTTTCTGTAAAGGAAAACCTTGAATTAATGTGTGGTATTCATGGTTTTTCAAAAGAAAAAACCAAAATAAGAATCAAGGAGCTTTCTGATCAATTTACTTTGGATGCTGTTTTAAGGAGAAGAGCAGGCAAGCTGTCGGGTGGATGGCAACGCCGTGTAAGTATTGCGATGGCACTTATCAGCGAACCGAAAATTCTGTTTTTGGATGAGCCTACTCTTGGTTTGGATGTTATCGCACGGCATGAGCTTTGGGATATGATTCGCTCTTTGAAGGGAAAAGCAACCATTATCCTTACAACACATTATATGGAAGAAGCAGAAGCGCTTTCTGACCGCATTGGTGTTATGAAAGACGGCAAGCTTCTTGCAGTAGGAACTGTAGAAGAATTGAAGACAATGACAGGTGCAAATAACTTTGAATCAGCCTTCGTTTCTATCGTGAAGGAGGGTACGTTATGAGAATGTTGACATTTGCAAAAAGGTGCACAAAAGAAATTTTACGTGACCCGATAAACCTTGCTTTCGGCTTAGGTTTCCCTCTGGTTTTGTTGCTTCTTCTCAGTAGCCTGCAAAAGAATATCCCGGCCGACCTATTTGAGATTGACACCCTTACCCCCGGAATTACTGTGTTCGGGCTGTCTTTCATGACACTTTTTTCTGCAACGCTGATTGCCAAAGACCGTGAAAGTGCATTTTTGCAGAGATTATACACTACACCGCTCAGCGGCTTTGATTTTATCCTTGGTTATATGCTGCCGCTTTTACCAATTGCCATCGGGCAGACAGTTATTTGTTACCTGTTTGCGATTCCTTTGGGATTGACAGTCAGCATAAACATTATTTATGCTATAATAGGTATAATACCTATGGCTGTTTTCAACATTGCATTAGGGCTTTTATGTGGTAGTATCTTTGGTGTTAAGCAGGTAGGTGGTATTTGCGGTGCATTGCTTACTAATCTCTCTGCGTGGCTATCCGGAGTATGGTTTGATTTGAAGCTTGTAGGCGGCTTTTTCGAAAAAATTGCCAATGTGCTGCCCTTTGTTCACGCAACAGAAATGGAAAAAGCATTGTTCAACGGTAACTTTGAGCTTATATTGGCTCACATTATGCCCATTATTCTGTACAGTGTATTTATAACTGCGATAGCTGTTCTCAGCTTCCTCAGACAAATGAAAAAACAATAAGGATTTGATGCGATGAAATACAAACTCATTATAGATAAAGATGCAGACGAAGAGATAATTGCAAAGGTTCACGCTCCCTCTTCTCTGACTGAGCAGATAGAAAATCTCGTCTGTAGTTTTTCAGGTACTGAAAGAATTATGGGATACAATGATGATGAGATGAAAAAGCTCTTATTCTCTGAAATAGAGTGTATTACTGTAATTGATAAAAAGGTAATTGCCATTGATACAAACGGCAACCGTTTTTCGCTCAAAGAAAGACTGCGTGATTTAGAGAATATTCTGCCTTCTTATTTTATACGCATCAACAAATCTACCCTTGCCAATGAACACCGTATTGAGCGATTTGATGCAGTATTCAGCGGTGGGGTGGATGCAGTATTCAGGTGCGGTTACCGTGAGTATGTTTCAAGGCGTTGTTTCTCACAAATAAGAAGGAGGTACGAAGGAATATGAAAAGATTTATTACGGAATTTTTTCGCAGGGGTCTGATTGCTTGCGGTTTCGGACCGATTGTTCTCGCAATTTTATATCTGATTCTGCATTATAAAGGCTTGATAGATACATTAACTGTCAATCAGGTCTGCATAGGGATTTTTTCAATAACTGCACTTGCCTTTACAGCAGGCGGTATGAATGCTGTTTATCAGATAGAACGCCTGCCCTTGATGGTGGCAATTCTGATTCACGGTATTATCTTATATTTTAGCTATTTAGGCGCTTATCTGATTAATGATTGGATTGAATGGGGCACAACACCAATTTTGGTTTTCTCAGGTATTTTTGTTGTAGGCTATTTGGCAGTTTGGGCAATTATTTATTGCGTAACTAAACGAAATACTAAAAAGCTTAATGAAATGCTGAAAGAAACACAGCAAAGTTTAATTGATAATAAGGAACTGTCGAATTAAATATTTTTACTGCTCTCCCCGTGAGGGCAGTTTTTCTTTGCATAAAGAAAAATCTCCTCCGACAACTGCCAAAAACAAAGATATTATACTAATAATATCGCTAACATAAATAATTTTATCAAAAGTCATAAGTATCAACCTCTCTACATTTATTCATGCATTAAGTTATCAAATTCATAAAAAGTAACACCATTTTCTCAAAAAATATCGAACTTTGTCGAAATCAACAATTCACACCCACTCACTTTGTACAACATCCCCAACAAATCACAACCGCCTTACCTGCAAAACACAAGTAAGGCGGTCTTTCATATTCACTTTTACAATGTTAAATCAAAGCATCACACTTTATAATACTGTGCCTGGGCGTTCCACAGTTCACTATATTTCTTACCCGACTTAAGCAACTGCTCGTGCGTACCTTCCTCAACAAGCCTTGCCTTATCAAACACAGCAATCCTGTCACAGAAAACACAGCTTGAAAGTCTGTGGGAAATATAGATAGCAGTTTTGTTTTCCGTAAAGGAGTTGAAACGGCTGTAAATTTCATTCTCTGCTACGGGGTCAAGAGCTGCCGTAGGCTCGTCAAGAATTACAAGCGGACTGTCCTTATAAAGAGCTCTTGCAAGGGCAAGCTTCTGTGCCTCACCACCTGAAATGTCAACACCGTTTTTATCAATGTTTTTGTAAAGATAGGTGTTTTCTTTTTCGGTCATTCGCTCCACTCTGTCCTTGATATTGGCTTGCTCAAGTGTGCGGTAAAGATTTTCTCTGTCGTATTCCTTATCGGCAGAAATGTTATCGCAAAGAGGTACGGCTAAGAGCTTGAAATCCTGAAACACAACGGAATAAAGCTTCATCAGACTTTTCTTTGAATACTCTTTAATGTTGATGCCATTTATGAGTATTTCACCGCTATCCACATCATAAAGCCTGCACATAAGCTTGATGAAGGTGGTCTTTCCGCTACCGTTTCTGCCTACAACTGCAAGATGCTCACCGTTATGTACGGTAAGGTTGATGTTTTCCAAAGCGTAACTTTCACTGCCC
>JAFUHX010000085.1 GCA_017474045.1 Clostridia bacterium
TATGCTATAAACAAACCTCGCCCTCGGAGTACCTTTGTACGCCGTCGGGTAAACCAAAATAAAGCTGAACGCTTTATTTTGGCTCGGTTTGTTCATTCTGCGCATTTTTTCCTAGCCCCTAAAAAGGGGATGTAAAAAAACTCGTTTTTTTACATCCCCTCTTTTAATATCATTTTAAGACAATATATCAAGAAATGATTTATTGGATAAATGAAACAATGGATTAACTATGGAAGTGTTAATTAAATGTGTATTTCTAAAGGCTCACTTCTGTTTCCCCAAACATCCTCTGCAAAGACCTTAACTGTGTAGTTTTTACCCAGTGTCATAAATGGTTCAAATGCTATTTCTTCGGGTTTGTCAGCAAAGAAATATTGAGAAAATTCCCATTCTTCATGAACAGCTTTGCCTTTTTCATTTATAACAGAAATTCTGTAAAGAAAAACCTCGTTATCCTCGCTGACCTTTGCCTGAGGAACAGTTATATAATTTAAAGCCCCTTTTTTCTCGTAATGAAGAGATGCGTCTTCAGAAAAAACAGGTGCAGAGGCTTTTTCTTTTCTTGTCTCAAAGGAATATTTTTCCTTGTTTTCTTCAGTAATATTGTCTATGAGAAATTCTCTCATGATTTTTCCTTCATCAACGTCAAGGACCTTAACAAGAACTCTGTTGTCAGCGTCAACTTCAATAATAAGAGCCTGGCTCATTCTGTCTTTTTCATCTGGGAACTGTCCGTTTTTGCCGTCAACTGCAAGCTCAAAATAAGAAAGACCGCCGTCATTTATGGCTGTGAATTCACCTTGCCAAATAGCTCTCGGATCGTTTGCGGGAAAATGGGAATGTCCTGAAATGTGAACAACCTGAGGATATTTAGAAAGAACCTCTGTGAAAACGTCTAAGCCCCAGCCGTCAGTATCGCTGCTTCCGTAAACTGTGTTTTTAACATGCTCATGCTGAAAAACAAAAACCGGTTTTTCGCTGTCGGCTTCGACTGCTGCGGCAATATTTTCGTCAAGCCACTTTATCTGTTCTTCGCTGTAATGCTTAAGTGTTTCAGAACGGGAAACACCGATGAAATGGAAACCGCCGATTACTCTGTGAAAATCTGTTTCCTGACCGGTTATTCCTGAGAAAACCTTAAGACTGTTGTTTAAATAAACATAGCTGTCGTGAGCTTTTGCAACGACTGCCAGACATTCAGTACCCTCACGAACTTCGTTTTTTGTAACGGCGGCAAAGGTATAGAATGAACTGCTTAAGCCGTGGTCAGTAATGTCTCCTGAAAAAACAACTGCATCTAAGTTTTGGTAGTCATCATCAGCTTCGCTTATGGCGTAGGCAGTTTTCATCATGGAAGAAAGCCTTCTGCATCCTGTGTCACCAAGAGTTTCAATGTGAGTGTCGCTTGCGGCAACAAAGCGCATAACCGGAATGAAATCGTCAGGCTTCATTTCGGGAACGGGTGCCACAAAAGACGGGGTGATAAGTGATGCAAAATAAACAAATATGCTGAGAATGATGCTTGTTAAGGATGATAAGATATTCATGTTATTTCTCCTTTTTTCTTAATATTTTTTGATATGCTATTCTCCTTTTCTTCGTTAAAATAATTATATCATGATACAATTACTATTTCAATAGTTGACCGTACCTTTGGCGGCGCATATCAGTTAAAGAATTTATCTGAGAGACCGGGGAAGATACAATGAATTATAAGAATAGTGCTACCTAAACTTTTTCGAATAAGTTGAATTTCAGAATTTAATATGATAAACTAAAAACGGTTTTCAAAAGAATTTGATTAAAGCACAAAAGCTTTAAAATATCAAACAGTTCCGGAGGAGGACACTATGCAGATTATTCAGACTATAATTTCCTATTTTGCAATAGCGGCGGCTTTTATTTCTTCGCTTTTTTCGTGGGGAGAGGCAGCGATGATACCTTATACAAATAACTATGAGATTCCTGAAAGTATTCCCGAATACAGCGTGATTTCAACAGAAGAGAAAAACGATTGGAAGGCAAAATGGATTTGGGATAAAGAAAATCTGACTGAAAAAAATGTCTGGATGTGCTTTAATAAAAAGCTCAACCTTAATAAAATACCCGAAAAGCTGATTGCTGATATCTCAGCTGACTCAAAATATTGGCTTTATATAAACGGAGAAACCGTTGTTTTTGAAGGTAGCGTGAAACGAGGACCGGAAAAAAACAGCGGCTATTACGACAGTATAGATATTGCGCCTTATCTCAAAAAGGGAGAAAACTCAATCAGCGCTTTAGTTTGGTTCTGGGATAATGAAACCAGCTATTCCTATTGCAGCAGCGGTCAGGGCGGCTTCCTTTTTGAAGCTATTGGCGAAGATGTTGCCATAGTTTCCGATAAAAGCTGGAAGGTAAAAAGAAACAGTGCCTATGTCGATTCTCCTTTTTATCCCCCTAACTACAGACTTGCTGAATATAGTGTTTATTTTGATGCAAGAGAAGATATGGGAGATTGGACAAAGGAAGCTTATGATACTTCCGCGTGGGAAAACAGCACCGAATATGCTGTCGGCGGTGAGGGCGCTTATGGCAAGCTTTATCCTCGAGGAATCCCTTTTTTGAAGGATTACGGTCTTAAAGCTTATAAAAATTCAGCTGATTTTGAAAACTATACTGTAAACAATCTGTTGGGTGAAAAAATTACCGTAGATATCCCTTATAACGCTCAGATTACTCCTTATCTTAAAGTTATAGCTCCTGCCGGAAAAAAGATTCGGATAACAACAGAAAACACTTTAAGCGGAGCAGTTTCAACAACCTATATAACTAAAGAGGGCGAACAGGAGTTTGAGTCTTTAGGTTGGTTCAACGGAGAGCATATTACCTATAAAATACCGAAGGGAGTAACGGTTGTTTCTTTAAAATATCGCGAAACAGGATATAACAGTTCCTTCTGCGGTAATTTCAAGTGCGAAGATGAATTTCTGAATTCACTTTGGCAAAAATCTCTGCGTACCCTTTATGTTACCATGCGAGATAATTTTATGGATTGTCCCGACAGAGAAAGGGCAGCCTGGTGGGGCGATGTAACCAATGAAATGATTCTGACGATGTATTCCATGGACGCGGACTCCTACCTGCTTTATCAAAAGGGCGTTGAGGCAATGCTTTCTCATATTGATGAAACAAAGGTTCTTCAGACAGTTGTTCCAATAAACGGCGATTATTTTGAACTTCCTGTTCAGCAGCTTGCAGGAATAGTGGGCTTTTTAACCTATTATGAATATACCGGCGACAAGGCCTTTATTGAAAAGGTTTATAGTGCTTCTCTTGACTATCTGAAGCTTTGGGAAATTGGCGAAAACAATCTTGTTGTTCATCGCAGCGGCTCATGGGATTGGGCTGATTGGGGCTCAAAAGCAGATATGACAGCCATTGAAAATGCTTGGGTTTACTATGCTCTTTCTGCCACAGAGAAAATGGCAGCTATATTGGAAAAAGAAGAGGATATCTCTTTTATTGCCGAAAGGAAGGCCGCCATTTCAAAAGGCTATAAGGCTCTCTGGACAGCTGAGGGCTTCAAAAGCGAAGAAGTGAAAAAATGCGACGACAGAGCCAACGCCCTTGCTGTTTTATCAGGACTTGCAGAAAAAGAGCAATATGAAACCATAACCAATGTGCTTTTGACCACTAAAAATTCAAGTCCCTATATGGAATATTATGTTCTTGAAGCGCTTTGCAAAATGGAAAAATACGAAGCAGCAAAAGAGCGAATAAAAGACAGATATGATGGAATGGTTTGTGAGGATTATTCAACCCTCTGGGAATTCTGGGACTCCTGGCGCGGAACCATGAATCATGCATGGAGTGGCGGACCGCTTGTTATAATGAGCAAGTATTTTGCAGGAATTGCTCCTGTTGAAGCAGGCTATGAAAAGGTAAAAATTGAACCTCAATATGATTTGCAAAACAGCCTGAGCTGTACTGTTCCCAGCGTGAAAGGATTAATCACGGTGAATTATGAAAAATCCTCGGAAGCTTATGTTGTAAATCTTTCTCTTCCGGAAAGCATGAAGGCGGTTTTATATGTCCCTGCCAAAGCTGTTGTTAATATCAATTCTAAGCCTTATTATAAAGACGGCGAATATATAAACGATGATAAAAACAGCCCGGTGGAGATTGTTGAAAAAGCCTTAGGATAAATCCAAGCGAAAATTCTCTTGAGCGATTATGAACTAAAAATTCTTTAATTGAGTTTGTTTTTTTTACAAGAGCTTTTCTGATTAATACTTAGAGTAAAATATCCCCCTGACTTCTAAAAGTCAGGGGGATGAACTTTTCATATTAAAAAACTCTTAGTGATTATTTTTCTTCAACGCTGAAACCTTTTTTGATAAGGAAATAAAGGGGAACAAGCACGAAAACAGAAACAATTGCCGCGTAAACAAACATACTTGCTGAAGGTACAATTGTTTCAACACCGAATTCATTTATATATGTAACTGCTGAATTACGGCAAGCCATATCGCCGAGTGCAGGACCGAGTACCATGGGAATAAGTACGGTAAAAATCATTCTGATGCCCTGGAAAAGACCTGCTTTTCCCTCGGGTATGAAATCTTTTATAGAGGCGTTAAGCTGAATACCCATAACAAGATTTCCAACCACAGCAGGAACAATGCCTATAAGAATAATATGTATATTGGTTGAGGTTGAAAGAATAACAAGACCGGCTGTTGCAAGAATTGCGCTGGGAATAAGTCCTTTTGCTTTGCTTTTTCCCGAAAGCTTGAGGAGTAATACCATACTGCCTATAAGAATAGCAACCATAATAACAAAGGTAGCAATAACACTCGGTGTAATAAGGTTGTCGCCGTTGTCGGGAATAACAACATACTGAAGATAAACGAGAAGATAGGGGAAAAACACCTGATAAGAAACGCTGGAAAAGCCAACAGCTAAAAGCGTGAGATAAAGCCTGGTGTTATTCTTGATAACTGAGGGCCTGAAGCCATAGAAAAGGTCTGCCCAATAGCTTGCAGAGACTTCATTTTTATCAGCTGTTTTATCGGGATTTTTAATAAGGAACAGGCCTGCAATACCGCAAGCAGTAACGATAAGACCGAGATAAAGGAAGAAATTCCGATAGGAAACAGCTCCGGACTGAGCGAGGCTGCCAATCCCCATAACTGCAACCATTGAAAGAAAGCCTACGAATGTAAAAGCAGTTTCAATAGTAGGTCTGATTTTTGGTGTAGAAATATCAGTTACCCATGCATTGAAGGCGGCGTCGTTACTTGTTGATCCCATAAAAGTCATAATAATATCCATTAAAATTATGACCCAAACAGTGCTTGTGAGAATCTTAGCTTCATCAGTAAGGCCTAAAATCGCTGCAACATTATCTTTTGTAATGAAGCCGAAAATAGCAGTAACAAGACCCCAAAGTATATAACCGACGGATATAAAAAGCTTGCGGTTTTTCATTTTGTCGCTGAGAGTTCCCATTACAAAAGTCGTAAGAACAGCGGCAATGGCTGAAAGAGCAACCATGCGGCTGATAGCGGTTGTAGGAGCCATTGAGCCGGCCATTGCTTCTTCAGATGCGCTTGAATAAACGGAGTTATAGAGGAAGGTGTTGAAATACATGTTTTCAATATTCCACGCAATACCACCCATAAAACTGAAAAGACACATCGTGAACCAGGTCTTTTTAGAAAGTTTTTCTTTAATCATTTTCTTCGTTCCTTTCACCTGATATAAAAGCATTATATATTAGAATCAAAGAGAATTCAATAATGATTTCTGATAAGAAAGAAAAAAGCTTGAAATATTTTTCATCAGTAATATTGAACTGTTAGTTTCAAAAAGGAAATTCTTGTGGCAAGAATCGGAAAGAGGGAAGGGTGATTTAAAAAATATGATTTTTGGTCAGTAAAAAGTTTTTTTGATGTTTTCCCTGTTCAGAAGTTATTTCCTTTATTGCCAAGCTGATAGAATGCTACTGCAGAAGCGGCGGCAACATTCAGCGAATCAACACCGTGAAACATTGGTATTTTTACTGTAAAATCACATTCGTCTATGGTTTCGTCGGAAAGTCCGTCGCCTTCGGTTCCCAAAATTATGGCGAGCTTCTTTTCCTCTGTCAGTTTTGGATCATCAATAGAAAGAGAATTATCCTTAAGCGCCATAGCTACGGTTTTGAAGCCGAGAGACTTTATTTCATCAAGACTGTCGCCTTGTAAAAATGTCCAATCAATCTGAAAAACGGTACCCATGCTGACTCTTGCGGCGCGTCTGTAAAGAGGGTCAGAACACCCCGGAGTGAGAAGGACTGCATCCATTCCGAGTGCTGCAGCTGAACGGATTATGGCACCCACATTGGTCGGATTCATAACCTTATCAAGAATAACAATTCTTCTTTTGTTTTTGCAGATTTCTCTGACGTCAGGCAAGGGCTTTCGCTTCATAGCGCAAAGCATACCTCTTGTAAGCTTGAAGCCGGTCAGCTGTGTAAGAATATCAAATTCAGCACTAAAAACAGAAACATCTTTCATTCTGGCAAGAATTTGCTTGCCTTCGCCCTGAATATGCTTTTTCTCCATAAGACACGAAACCGGCTCATATCCTGCGTCAAGAGCCCGATTTATAACCTTTGGGCTTTCAGCAATAAACAAGGCTCTTTCCGGAAACTCTCTGTTTAAAAGCTGTCCCTCGGTAAGCCTTGCATATATGTCCAGCTCAGGAGCGAGAAAATCTGTAATTTCAATAATTTTATTCATGTCATTCTCCGTTGTGTCGCAATATATCTGTGTGTCATAAATCCTGATTATTGAACTGATTATATCACAGTCGCGTTTATCTTTTCAACCGGTGACAACAAAACACCCCTGACTTTTCAGTCAGGGGTTAAGCTTTTTTATTTCAAGCCTTTAGCAATCGCAATAAGATGTTCCAATTGCTCACTGCTTAAATTCTTCGTAGCATCAAGAAGCTCCTTTGATTTTGTCGGATTCTTTACAGATACATCAAAAAATTCCATAGGTGTAATGTCAAGATAGTCACAGATATAAAAGAACACAGCCATAGAAGGAAAGTTTACACCATTTTCAATATTATTGATGTAGCCTTCACTCTGACCGATAGACAAACTCATTTCACGGGCAGAAACACCTTTGTTCATTCTAAGTTCAGTTAATCTTTTGATGAATTCTTCTCTTTCCATATTCGTCACCCACCTGTATATGATTATACTAAATACAAGTGGTATTATTATCTGAACAAATCATCAATATACATTGACATATCTAATTGATTTAGATATAATTATTAATTATATCCATTCTGTTTGGTTCAAGATATGATTCACCTAAATCTTAATGACCGCTATACACACAATTGTTATTTGAAGATGCCTCATGCCAACGGCGGGCCGGTCTTCGTACTCTTAAATGAGTCAACAGAGATAGCGAGGTCATAAGATAGCCCACCGATTTTGGCTTCGGTGGGTTTTATAAATTGGAGGAATATTTATGACGGTAACCTTCTTCGGCAACAAGGACACACCAAAAGAAATAGAGCCGACCTTACGATCGACTCTGATAGATTTGATTGAAAATAAAAATGCAACTGTATTTTATGTAGGCAACAACGGAAGCTTCGACACTATGGTACGATGTCAGCTCGAAAATTTATCCCAAACCTACCCAATAACTTATAGCGTGGTTTTAGCTTATCTTCCCGGCAAGAAAAATGAGTATGATGACTATAAAAATACTATCTTTCCTGAAGGTATTGAAGCTGTACCCAAACGCTTTGCAATCTCTTGGCGCAATAAGTGGATGCTTAGTCAGTCTGACATTGTTGTAACTTATGTTGCTCATAACTTTGGCGGTGCATGGCGTTTTAAGACATTGGCGGAAAGGGAAGGGAAGCCGATAATTGAATTGAGCAGGATTATCTCTTTTTATAAATAACCAGCTCAGGATTTTCGCCGTTTTCCTCATAAGTACACACAAGGATAAAATCCATATTAGCGGCAATGCCGAAGCATCTTTCACCGCCGAATTCACATTCAAGCTGATTTCCGAGATAGGTTGCCCCGTCATCCAAAAATTTAGCTGTTTTACCATTTGGCAGACGGTATTCAAGATTGATATATCCTCCCACAAGGGCATTGAGCTTTTCAACCTTGGGCATTCCTTCTATATTTAAAGCGTTTATTTCATCAATAAGCTGCTTTTTGAATTCGTCAAACTTTTCTGCTCCACCGAGGTTTTTATATTTCTTCCAATAATCCAGTTTCGGAAGCATATCCTTCATATACGCCCGTACCTGTTCGGGTGTAAACTGTTCATTTGCCATGTGCCCGACACAGACATCAATCAGGTCGTCCATATCGTGATACATATATTCACCATCGGCATAGCACCATTTGCAGTATTCTTCATTGAAAATGCCGTCTTTTTCCTTGCTGATGGTTGAATCCTCAAGGGGCATACCACAGCATTGACAGATAAGCTGTCTCGGAGAGCCGAGAAGTGTATTGATAGAAACATCAAACAGCTTTGACAGCAGCTTCAAGGTTTCTGTGTTCGGCGTAGTTTCGCCGTTTTCCCAACGGGATACTGCCTGACGGGTAACAAAAACCTTTTCGGCAAGCTCTTCCTGAGATAACCCCTTTTTAGTTCTGAGTTCAAAAATAATATCTTTTGTATCCATTATAATCACCTCTGAAACCATTATATCACTGTGAGTTTTACGAAACAAGCAACTGTCTGTTGCGGAATTTTCACTTCCTTTTCTTCGGTGCAGGAAGCTCATCATACATAGCGTTAAACAGCTCTTTCAGAAATTCCCTGTTGTCAATATTTCTTATAATCAATACCTGCTTTTTTCGCCTGCTTGCAAAGGTCTTTTGTCTGTAGGGTGTACCTCTTGCCGTCTTTTATGAAATGTGTTCCGCACTGTCTGAATTCAAAGCTGACATTTTTTCTGATGCATTGCTCTCGGATATTAAGCACCCAGGAATAATCAAGAGGTCTTGCAGCTTTATCCGATTCTCCGCCAACGACCACAAGCTCCACGCCGTCAAGATATTTTTCAAAATCAATTCCTTCAAGCAAGGGCTGAGCAGTGATACATTTGTGCTTTATGGGCAAGTTTTTAAACACCGACAGCTTTTTGTCTGCGTTCTTCTGATTTTCAACAGTACAGCACAGGACAACATTTTCATAGCCGTCGCCCCAATCATCAGGCATGCAGTCTGAAAATCTTTCAATTCGTTTTGTAAGAAAAAGAAAAGTACAGTCCTGACGCTCTTTTATCATTTTCCAACATTCGTCACGCCATTCATCTGCTTCCTCAATAAGAAAATCCGTTGAAAAGCACATATAAACAATGCCGCTTTTCATTTTATAGTTGCCGTTTTTCAGCTTTTCAATCGGCTTATAAAAATCTTTAGTTTTAATAATTTCGCTTGTATCAACACCGCGTTTGGCGTCACCTTTGTGAATATAGCAATGAAGGCACCCGTCGCTACACTTTTTACAGCCTCTCCATGGATTCCACATTGCCATATTCTCACCTCAGATTTTCTTGTTTTTCGAGATGATTATACCACATCAACATCACAAAATTCAATCCGTTTACACACCTGTTCTACTAAAAGTAGCAGGCGCTTATTTTTTTCAAAACTTATTGACAAATCAACTTGAGTGCATATTCTTATATTACAGTTTAAGTGCTTTGTTGTGCTTTCTCTCTCCAAAGTTTTACTTTTCGGGGACCCCGAAATATATTTATCTGCCGCAGGCGGCGGTTGTGCTCTGTGTACCCCGGGTTATACCCGTCGGTTGCAGAAATTTAAAAAAATAGTACCCACCATTTGGTGAGTACTTGGTATTGGTCCGAGTGTTCATAAGGGATTTGTTTAAAACAACAAAGAAGGTATTCTAAACTGTCAGAAAATATGCAAGGAAATGGGGAGCGTTACTTTGAATAAACACAACTGCCGGCAATATCCTCTATTTTAACATTTTTCACATCCTCGTAATCAAATAAGGAAAACTGCCAATCACTACAAGTATCAAGATAATTAAAGGCTTTATGTAAAATTTTGTATCGGGTATCATCATCTGTATCAGGAGTCATTTTTATAACAAATGCACTTGTGAAAAAGTTGTCGGTTATTGTTTTTCTAACAAGATAAATTTTTTCTATGTTGTCGCTACACTCAAATATGATATGTTCAAGTATATCTTCAAGCATACCCTCGGGAAGACTTTCAGTTGAAAGCTTGTCTTTTTTATTGAGGATAGAAGCTTCCGATTGGATTTTATTATCTTCGGTTAAAGCAATTGCTCTTTCGCGATAAATTTCCAATTGGTCCTCTTGTCCTGTAAGGCAACAGAAATGACCTATTACAGCAAGACCTTCATCAACATAGTTGTGGTTATTCTCAATAGCTTTATAAATATATTCAATACCTGCTTCATTAAATGAATGTAGCAAAAAACATCCTTTTATAAAGTAAGCGTAGCATGCGCCTGTATCATCAAGAAGTTTGATAGCGTTTTCACATAATTCGAGAGCGTCTGTGTTTCGCCCCAAACGACGCAGAGCATCGCATATATCACCATATTCTTCCGCAATTATGTATCTGCCATTGCTTTCCCACTTTTCAATCAATTCTTTCGACTCAACGTAATAGTACTTGCGATATTCTGTGTAAGAATCTTTGCTTTGTTCTGCAATTAAAGAACTTACATATTTAATGGCTTTTTCACAATCTGCAATATATTCCTTCGAACTTTCGATATGCAATGTTTCAATTTCATTTATCCCCAAACTTTCCAGTCTCATTTTTAAAGTGGGATGTGATGCACTGCGTGAAAGTATTTCTTTGTTTATAAGCCCGTTCCATTTTTCAGCATTCAGCTGTATAGCTTCCTTGAATTTTTGCAACTCGTTATTTAAAGAATTGGTATCGTATTCCTCGGACTCCATATTGCAGGTTGTGTCATAAGTTCCTTTTTCCCAGTCATAAAGCTCATAATATTTGATTTTAATTAAAGAAGATGCGGCTGTTTTGCTGTTACCATAAATTGCCATAGCTTTATCTGCAGCAGTTTCACGGGTGAGCGAAACCGAATATAAATATAGGTTGTACTGCATATTGAAATAAGTATCAATAAAAGTGAACAGGTGCTTGGTGATGTTTGAATAAATATTTGCTATGTTATTGTTGTGTATGTCACATATATACTGATTGTACTTACCTATTCTTCCTTGTCTGACCTCATCTTTTATGTGGGAGAATTCGTGCAATAAAACACAATATACTTCATCTTCTGATAACCCATTTAGCAAAAGGGCACCAAGCTGAATTGAAATTGTATTATTTATTATGGCTGCTCCTGCGTTAAAATCGTCAAGTATGGCGATTTTTATTGTTTCGATACATCCTGTTGCAGTTGCAGCTTTTCTGGCTAAATCATAAAGAACAGGGTAATCTTTTTCGAGAACATAAGTCTTATCGTCTTCAAAAATTTTGTCAGAGGGCTTCAGTCGTATTCTTATTGTGGCACCTGACAGAACCATATAACATACGAACAACGGGGCAACAGAATCACCACCATCACTGATAACACCTAAGAAAAACGCCGAAACAAAAGCACAAACAGCCAAAAGCACACTATAAAAATCATTAATTCTTATAAGCATTTTCAATAAAGATAGTTTTTTTGCTATGGTTTTTTCGGGATTATCACGGTGTGCAAGCCAGTATTGTTGGTTTTCGGCAATAGATTTTTGCTTTAATTTTTTGACATAAATGCGATTTGCGGTAATATTTATTATTAAAAATAAAATCGGTAAAAGTAATGTGGAGATAGCAATAATACCGATAATATTTTCTGGGAAAGTGTCTATTAATTTTTTTGCAAAAATGCCACCAAACATAGTTGCAATTATTGCTATAAATGATGCAACAGTAAGTGCAACTCTGCGTTTATCAACGGGCATTTTTATATTGCTTTGAATATTGGTAATATTTTTGTTAACAAGCTTTTGTGCTTTAATGATAAAAATTATAATAGAAGCCAATGTTAATATTTCAACGATTATAAAACCTGTAAAAAACATTTTATCTTTATCGGTAAAATCCGAAATCTCACGCCCACCTGTAAGAGCTACGGTGACAAAAATCCACACAAACATAAGCATTACGGCAACAAGTGTGGGTATTAGATATTTTTTGTTTTCCTTGTTCATCATGTTCTCCCTCCCCATAATTTTTGTGTTTTTATTATAAATTGTTATCTTCTTGTTTTTTAATGTTCGATAAGTTAGTTTATTAAGATGATTATAACACAAATTTATAACACAAATCAACCTGAATACATGTCCATGCGCTTTAAGTTTAAGTGTGAGGATTTTCTTATGCAAAAAAACAAAACAACGGAGATGAAAAAATGCTTTAGCAAACCAACTAAAAAACAGTAAAAAGTGCGGGATAAGTCTTAACAAGCATTGAATTTGTGCATACAAATTCTACTTGTTAGGGACAGCCCTAAAACCCGTATAATGACAAACAAAAGTCGCACTCCGAAAGGAATGCGACGATACATAAAATTATATCAAACTATATATAAAACTCTATTTTAAGCAAAAAAATTGAGTATTCACAGGTCAAATCCCTTATGAATACTCAATATGGTGCACCGCAAATACAAATGAGCTGCAAAAAACTTTCGTTTTTTGCAGCTCCCTTAATTTAAAACTTATCTGTAATCCTTGCGTTCGTTGAGGAACTTCTTTTCCTCGGGCTCAAGGTCAAGGCCGATTGTTCCGCCGGGATTCATAAGGTAATCGGGGTCAAAGTAGTCCTTGAGCACCTTGAATACACCGTATTCCTTTTCGCCGATGTAGCCCTCAAGCCACGGTGCAAACATTTTACCGATGCCGTGATGATGGGAAATTGCCGCACCTGATTTCTGAATTGCATCGAGAATTGTTGTGTGATACGCCTTGAATGCTTTTTCGTCGTTCATCTTTGTGATGAAGATGAAATAGAGGTTGGCTCCCTGAGGATAGCAGTGTGACATATGTGTTGTTACAACCGTGTTGGGAAGTGCGTGGCAAACCTTTCTAACGTCGCGGTGCACCTGAGCCATATTTGACCATGTAACGGTACATTCAAGAGTATCGGTTACAACGCTGAAGTCCATCATTGAATCGCGCAGATAGGGGTCGTTGAAGCGGCCCTTTTCCCAGCTCTTGCATACAAAGCCCGTCATAGGCATACCGCCGTGCTTGAGAGCGATTTTGTTGATGTTCTTTGCAACATTCTTTGAAAATCCCTTTTCGCCGTCTGTAAAGCCGAGGAAGAGACAGCGTTCCATATCCTTATAGCCTAATTTGTCGAGAATCGGCTGCAGAGGCGTTTCGTCAACGTTGTAAAGCTTCAGCATAAGGTGGGTCTCTTCGGGGTCTGAAAGGCGGAATACGGAAGAATAACCGCTTTCGCACTGCATCATTTCTCTTGCGGCATCCATGGCGATTTCCCAGTTCTTGAACATATACGAGAAACGCTTGCGGTTTTCGGGCATCCAACGGCAGACCTTGAGAGTAACCTCTGTAAGAACACCGAAGGTACCCTCTGAGCCCATCATAATCTGATTAAGGTCGGGTCCCGTTGCTTCTCTCGGGTAGTGAGGAGTTCTGATTGTGCCGATAGGAGTTGCATATTTCTGAGAAAGCACGATGTCTGCAATTGTGCCGTAATATGTACTGTTCTGGCCTGCGCCTCTTGTAACTGTCCAGCCGCCTACCGAGCTGTATTCAAATGACTGGGGGAAGTGGCCGCAGGTGTATGCACGCTTTGCACCGAGGGTCGTCGGGGCATTCTGAAGCATATTTTCAAGATCGGGGCCTGACATACCTGCCTGAACGGTGACGGTCTGGTCGGTTTCGTTGAAGGAGATAAGCTTGTTGAAGCGCTTTCTCATATCAAGAGTGATGCCGCCCTTGACTGCTTCCATACCTCTTGTAACGGAGCTGCCGCCGCCGTAAACATAAAGAGGGATTTTATTTTCTACCGCATACTTTACAATTTTTTCAACGTGCTCTGTTGTATCGGGATAAACAACAACGTCGGGGATGTTTTCGAAAATTTTATGGCGGAGCCTGAGAAGGTCGTAGGCTGTTGCACCGTAGGCAACGGAAAGACGCTGATAGTCTCCGGTAGTAACAAAGTCGTCGCCTACAATTTTCTTGAGAGCCGCGATGTGCTTTTCGTCGATTTTTGAGGGAACGCTTGAAAGGTCAACCTGGTCAAAGCCGATATCGTCGGTATATTCCTTGAAATCCTCGTCGGTCATTTTGAAGGTTTCCTTCATAAGCTTGTAGAGCGATTCCTTGGGATACTTGAAGAAGTTAGGGTCACCCCAACGGAAAATTGAACGGTAGCTGCCCTCGGGGGCGGGTGTAAGAAGCCATTTGGGCTCGAATCCTTTGTAAGGCTTTGTACTCATATTTTTTGTCTCCTTTCGAATCTTTTGGTGAGTTTGATTGTCTTTTTATAAATATGCTCAAGACTGCCGAAAATTTTGCTGTAGGCACTCTTGTAAATTACCATATAGGCCTTGTGGTTTTCTTCATTAGGCATAAACACCTTTTTGTTGTGAACCATACTTGCGATGGCATCATCGTAGTCCTTGAAAACGCCCTTTGAGATAAAGGCAACCATTGAAGCACCTATTGAGCAGGCCTCGTGTGTCTGAATTGTTTTCACGGGAAGACCGATAATGTCTGCAAAAATCTGACAGACAATGTCACTTCTTGCACCGCCGCCGGCTATATAAACCTCATCAATGTTGAGCTTTGCACGCTTTTCCATATTTTTAAGGGAGTGATAAAGCTCAAAGCCGAGACCTTCAATAATAGCTCTGTAGAGGTGGTACCTTGTATGATGGTCGGAAAAGCCTATTACGGCTCCCTTTGAGGTCGGGTTGATTACACCCGGAGTCCAATAGGGCTGAAGAAGAAGTCCGTCACAGCCCGGCGGAAGCTCTTTGATTTTTTCGTCAAGAAGCTTTTCCGTGTGAATGCCGAGCTCCTTAGCCTCCATCTCGTCCTTGGCACCGAATTCGTTTATAAACCAGGATATAAGCCAGAAGCCTCTGTAAATCTCTATTTCGGGGTT
Source organism: Clostridia bacterium (assembly GCA_017474045.1). Classification (GTDB taxonomy): domain Bacteria; phylum Bacillota; class Clostridia; order Oscillospirales; family Acutalibacteraceae; genus UBA6857. Next base: position 15,191 of record JAFUHX010000085.1, read on the forward strand.
GAACATATCATTGGGTACCGCGGGATAGGCGGGCATAAATCTCTGAGGCTCAACGTACTTTTTGAGCGCAAGCTGAACGGTGGCGGTTGTGCCCAGAGAAATTGCGGCCTGATTTTTATGTACAACGGAAAGACCTACGGTTTCGCACCCCTTGTCAGAGCCGGTGGCGATTAAAGGAAGTCCCTCGGGGATGCCCGTTTTTTCCGAAAATTCCTTTGAAATCTTTCCGAGCTCCTCTCCGGACTTAACCAGGTCACAGCATTTATCTGAGGGTACATCGCAGATACAGCGGTTAAGATTGTTTTTACTTCTCCATACACGCTTCTGATAGTCAAAGGGAATGTGACCTATCATATTTGCTTCGCTGTCAACAAGATTACCCGTTATTCTGTAGTTAAGATAAGTCGGAAGCATAACATATTTTGCGGTTTTTTCCCAGATTTCAGGCTGATACTGCATAATCCAGTTGCATACAGAGGCCTGATAAATAATTTTTGTGGCTTCTCCCATGCCTACAAGCTTGAAAAGGGCCTTCTTGTATAAGGGGAAGGGATCGTTGAAATCTGCCTGACGCTTGTCAAGCCACAGAATAATATCTCTCAGCGGCTTGTTGTCCTTATCGAGACAGAGAACGGTATCTCTGATGACCGTAAGAGTTACGGCAATAACCCTGTCCAGCTTATCCTTGTTTCTTTCCGCTATAATCTTTCCTGCCTCGCAGATCTGCTCGTAGTAAAAGTCGGCCTTCTGCTCTGCCCAGCCGGGGTTGGGAGAGTAATAGGGCGTTTCGTATTTTACCTGATGAATGTCTTCAAAGCTGCCATCCGTTTTAACAAGCAGACAACGGGCACTCTGAGTGCCGACATCAAAGGTAAGAATAAGAGGATTATCCAAAGAGCTCACTCCTTCCCGTTAATCAAGCTTCAGCAGCATAGAGCTTGTTGCAATAACATCAACGTTCAGACCGAGAACATTTTCAATTACAGCATCGCCTCTTGCAATTTTCTTGTTAACCGTGATTTTGTTTATTTCTGCCATTACTTCAAATATTTTGTCCTTGGGTATATCGGCAGAAACCTTTACGGGAAGAACGGGGCATTGGGGGTAGGCGGTTTTTACGGTGGTGCAGATTGTGCGCTTGGGCTCGGTCATTTCGGAAACGGCAAAGTCCTTGCCTTTTTTACAGAAATTACCGCTGACGCTTATGCCTTCGCCTTCACCTTCAATTGTGAGACTGCAGCCTCTGGGACAGACTATGCATACAAGTTCACGCATTGTTCTTCACCTCGATATCAAGTTCTATTTTTGAATTTTCGTTGAGACTCATTGAGGAAAAATCTATAAGCAGATTTTCCATTTCGGGAGGTCTCAGAAAAGCATATTTCTTTGAAAATACGGGTTCACCGTCTTTTTTGATTGTGAAGGTGCAACCGTTCAGCACATCGCGGCTGCGGAAGTAAAGAGTGGTTTTGCTGTTATCTTTATTCAGGTCGAGCTTCTGGGGTACGGCATAAAGAAGCTTATCCGAAATGCTGATGTCAATTTCCTTTCGCTGTGCTTTACAGTAAAGTGCCGCATTTTTACCTGCGATTTCACCGCTTTCGGAAACATAGTCAACAAGGTCATTTACATGAAGAGCATTACCGCAGGAGAAAATTCCGTCAATGCTTGTCATCAGCTGACCGTTTACGGCAGGACCCTTTGTTCGGGGGTCAAGCTTTACCGAAAGAGCTTCGGCAAGCTCGTTTTCGGGGATAAGACCTACCGAAAGGATGAGAGCGTCACATTCGATAATTGTTTCGGTGCCCTCAATGGGGGTCATTCTTTCGTCAACCCTTGAAATTTCTACGGCTGTGAGTCTGTCCTCGCCGAAAACCCTTGTAACCGTGTGGGAGAGGTGAAGGGGAATATTATAGTCGTTAAGGCACTGATGAATGTTTCTTGTAAGACCGGAGGGAGTGCTTTTTGCTTCGTATACACCGAGAACCTCGGCGCCTTCGAGGGTGAGGCGTCTTGCCATAATCAGACCGATGTCACCGCTGCCGAGAATTACACATTTTTTAGCGGGCATAACACCTAAAAGATTGGTGAAGTGCTGTGCGGTGCCCGCGGTGAAAACACCCGAGGGCCTCGTTCCGTGAATCATAACCTGCTTAGCCGTTCTTTCACGGCAGCCGGTTGCAAGAACAAGCGCTTTTGTAAAAACAGCCTCAACACCGTTACGGTTTACGAGCACTACTCTGAAGCCGTCTTTTTCCTTTTCAATTCTTGTAACAAAGGTGAGGGTGAGAGAGTCGATTTTTTCTTCTTCAAAAAGCTCGGTGAATCTTTCGGCGTATTCGGGGCCGGAAAGCTTTTCTTTAAATCTTACAAGGCCGAAGCCGTCGTGAATACACTGCTTAAGAATACCGCCGAGCCTTGCTTCTCGTTCAACAAGAAGAACCGAAGCGCCGTTTTGCTTTGCGCTGATGGCTGCCGCGAGGCCTGCAGGGCCGCCGCCGATTACAACAACATCATAGCTTTTCATATCAATCCCTCCTTACTTTGTTTTTCCGTATGTAATAACAGAAGTTTCCGATGACTTTTTAACCTCGCTCAGAGGAACACCGAGAAATTCCGCAATTATCTGAGTTACCAGAGGAGAACAAAAGCCTCCCTGACATCTGCCCATTCCGGGACGGATACGCTTTTTGATGCCGTCAACGGTGGGAACGCAGATAGGCGACCTGAGTGCATCAAGAATTTCGCCCTTGCTGATTTCCTCGCATCGGCATACGATTACTCCGTAGTCGGGATTCTGCTTTATAAGCTCATTTCTTTCTTCGTCACTCATTTCGTTGAGCACGGGAACGCCCTTTCGTATCGGTGAATAATCAGGATTTTTTTCAACCGCTCTGATTTTCTTCAGCTCTTCAACTGCCATTTTTTCAATATCAAGAGCCACTGCGGGAGCAGTTGTAAGACCGGGTGACTGAATACCTGCGCAGTGAATAATATTTTTTGTTTTTCTTCCCTTTTCAATAATAAAGTCTTCTTCAAAGGTGGGGGCGCGGACACCCGTGAAATAGGTGATGATATCTCTCTCCGAAACAGAGGGCATGGTTTTTTTCTGCTTATCAAAAACAGTTTTAATGCTCTCTTTTCTTGTTTCGGTATTTTCCTTTTCGTAGGTTTCTACAGCATCGGGGCCTAAAAGCAGATTATGGTGCACCGTGTGGATTGTGCCGCCGCCCTTAGTATGGCTTTTGCCGAAGTTGAGGCTTACGGTAGAAGCAACCGAGTGCATAAAGGCGCCCGCTTTTTTATCGAGAATTGAGTTTGTGCCTCTTCGGGGATGAATTGAGAAAAATCTGTCCTGAGCCATAGCCGCAATATCCTCGGAGAAAACGCCTGCCGCATTGATAACAATTGCGGGGTAAACCGTACCTCTGTTGGTTTCAACGCTTTTAATTTCTCCGCCTTCTACCTGCATATCCGTAACAGCCGTGTTAAGAAAAATCTCCGCTCCGTTCATTGCCGCATTTTCCGCGTAGGCGATTGTCAGCCCGTAAGGACATACACAGCCCGTTGAGGGGTTGGAAATTGCGAATTTGAAATCCTCTCTCAGGTTGGGCTCTCTTCGTTTCAGCTCTTCGCCTGAAATAATTTCCGTGTCGCTGATGCCGTCGTGCTTTTTTCTCCAGAGAGCATACAGATATATAATGCCCTTCATCCACGCCTTATCAAAGCATACATACTGACCTACACGCTCAAAGGGTACGTCAAGCTCCTTGCATATTTGTCCGTACATCTCGTTGCCTTTTCTTATGTAATAATGCTTTTTTGACCCCTTTGAAAGGTCAACGCCGGGATGAACCTCACCGTCGTTTCTGCCTGAAGCCTGAAGTGCCAGGTCTGCCTCCTTTTCAACAAGAAGAATACTGAGCTTCCATTTTGAAAGCTCTCTTGCAATTGAAACGCCGGAGATACCGCCGCCGATGATGAGCACATCAACTTTTCTTCCATCAAGAGCATTATCCTTAAGCTTCGGTACGCGCATCGGTTTATTCTGCACTTCCTCGCAGATAATATCGTTTACTACGTGAATTTCACTGTACTTTGTTGCCGCTGTCTGACAGGCGGCAACAACATCAGACCATTTTGAAAGCTTACCTTTTACCGTGATTATATTATCACTGAGCTCAGCCTTTACCGCTGAACCGAACTGTTTCTGTAGCTTTTTATTGATTTTATCGATATTCAACAGAATCAGACCCCTTTATACAATGAGATGTTATATGTAATTTGTATAATAGCCATATACACCATAATACGACAAATGTAGGGCTTTGTCAATAGAATACAAAAAACTAAACATTAACATTATTTTTTGTTGCAAATATACAAATATATTTTAAAAATCCCATTCGCTGACACGAACGGGATTTTTTGGAAGCACGTCTCATTTCAGAATCTGTTTTATCATACAAAATCTGAAAACTGTAATAAAATATACTCCTTTATAACCGGATTAAATGATAAAACTATACAGTTCTCCCTCAACCAATGTTACTTCACCGCTTTGTCCTATTTCAAGACCGTCATACATTTCCTGAGGAATATCAAGCTTAATTATCTTTTCATCGGTTTTAAATTCAACGGTATAAATTGTAACGGCTTTTTGCGTTTTAATTCCTACCATATCAACACGACAGCGCAAATCAACTATTTGAGCCTTAAATTTAACAGTTTCAAATTCAGTTTTTATCTCCGAAGGCGATGAATTTGATTCAGTTTTTTTCTTTTTGTTTATATGGTTTTATAATTTTTCTGATGTATAAAGCAAAAATTATTATTGCACAAATACAGATACAAATATAAATAATAAATACATTTGCCATTCTCATAATAAACTACCGACAACAACCAAACTAATTACTTATAAAACATGGATTTATTTTGCGATGTATGGTATAATTATTGAGTAATTAAATTGGTTTTGTATATTATTAATTGCTAGATTACTTGGGCAATCTCCCCATATACACCCCACCGTTATCATTAAGCCACTTATGCCACCTCTTATACTCTGGGAACACCCTTTCAATCTCAGCATAAAACTGTAGCGAGTGATTCATATGTTTCCTATGGCAAAGCTCGTGGACAACAACACTGTCAATAACCTCAATCGGAAACAGAACCAACAGACAGTTAAAGTTAAGATTACCCTTTGACGAGCAACTGCCCCAACGGGTACGCTGACAACGTATAGTGATTCTGTTATAAGTTACGCCAATTTTTGGCGCGTAATATTTCACTCGCTCAGGGATGATTGTCTTTGCTTTTTCTGCAAGAGCGTTTATTTCTTCCTGCGTGAAAGGTTGCACATCGCTGATTGCTTTTTCACGCTCCTCTATTTTGGCAAGATTTTTTTCAACCCACGACTTTTTTGATTCGATAAAACTATAAATCTCTTCGTCCTTCATATGTAAAGGTGCACGAGCGATGATTTCTCCTGTCTTGAGTTGAATAGAGAGTGTCTTGCGATCACTGCGTATTATATTAACTTTTACATCTTTGTTAATGTTAAAACTCATATCGTACACCTTCTGTCATTACTCGATTTATTTACCTATCAGACAAAGCGCCCAACCTATGACTGCCAATACAATCAATGCAGTAGCACAGCCTGAACCTCCATTGCCTCCGCTGTTATTTGAGCTGTTATTTCTCTCTCCGCCCGAACCACCGCCGGAAGAGGTCATTTTAAAAGCATAAAAATCATTAAGATCAGGCATAAAATATATCCACCCTCGAGCATTTAAATTCGCTCATATTATACTCTTATCTCCACTGCAATTGCAATATCAAACCGCCCGTCCACCACGTCAAGTCCTAATATATGTACTCAAAGCCGAATTTTTTTTCTATCATTGACAACAATGCCACTCAACCATATAATTAAACCATAAAAGTAACGATTTGAGGTGAAATAAATGCCCCTTCAGATAATCCGTCAGGATATAACAAAAATGCAGGTTGATGCTATTGTCAACACAACCAACGAAGAAATGATAGGCTACAGCGGTGTTGACCTTGCCGTACATACTGCCGCAGGTCCCGAACTTGATGAGTTCTGCAGAGAACTCACGCCTCTCAGTCTCGGCAAAGCAAAAATAACTCCTGCTTTTAATCTGCCTTGTAAATATATTATTCATACCTCAGGTCCCGTATGGGAAGGGGGAAATAGCGGAGAAACCGAGCTTCTTATTTCCTGCTATAACGAGTGTCTGAAGCTTGCAAAAGAAAACAAATGTGAAACTGTTGCCTTTCCTCTTATCTCGTCGGGGACTTACGGCTATCCAAAGGATAAGGTGCTGAAAATTGCAATTAACACCATAAGTACATTTCTCTTCGATAATGAAATGACGGTTTATCTCCTTGTCTATGACGAGAAATCCTATGAGCTTTCAGAAAAGCTCTTTTCAGGCATAGAGAGCTATATTGACGACAACTATGCCGAGCGTTATTCGGGTGGTTTCTTTAACGCTTCATTTTCCCGTGAAAAGAGATTTGACACCGAGATTCAGTATAATTGTGCTATGTCAGATGAATGTATGTCTGCTCCCTGCATTGAGGAAAATTATGCACCTGCGCCTTGCACCGTCGGCAATGCACCGAAACAGAGCCTTGAGGATTTTATAAAGATCGATGAAAGCTTTGCTCTGAAGCTCATAAAGCTTATTGATGCTAAAGGCATCAGCGATGTTGAGTGCTACAAAAAAGCCAATGTCAGCAAGCAGACCTGGCACAAGCTGATGACAGACAAGCACTATAAACCCAATAAGAAAACGGCAATCTCATTTGCAGTTGCTCTTGAACTCAGCCTTGACGAAACGCAGAATCTTCTCTCATCCGTTGGATTTATTTTGTCAGACAGCAGTCTTTTTGATGTAATTATCAAGTACTGTCTTGAGAATGAAATCTACGATGTTTTTGAGATTGACTCGGCACTTTTCAAGTATGACCAGGAGACGCTGTTCTCCACAATTTAAAAGTCAATTGCCGATTGACCAAAAGAAAAATCAAATATTTTATACTATGGTTGTAAGGTTAAGAAAGACCTTGCAACCATACTTTTTTTGGAGGTAAATACTATGACAGGTGCAATTATCGGCGATATTGTCGGTTCAAGATTTGAATTTCACAACCATAAAAGTAAAGAGTTCACCCTCTTTACTCCCCGTTGTTTTTTCACAGATGACACGGTTATGACTCTTGCGGTGGCAAAAGCTCTGAACGAATACCAAACCGTAACCGACTACGAGAATTTTAAACTGACTCTCATAAAATCTATGCACGAAATCGGAAATCACTATCCCGACTGCGGTTACGGCGGAAGATTTTACGGCTGGATAAGAAACAAAAGAACAACTCCTTATAACAGCTACGGCAACGGCTCAGCTATGAGAGTTTCACCTGTTGGTTGGTACGCTAAATCGCTTGATGAAGCTGAAAGATTAGCCAAAGCAACTGCGGTTGTAACACACAATCACCCCGAAGGAATAAAGGGTGCGGTAAGTGTGGCAGGCGCAATTTATCTTGCCCGTACGGGTAGCACGATGAATGAGCTCAGGAAATATGTCAGCAGGTTTTATAAAATTGACTTCACTCTTAATCAGATAAGACCGACCTATGGCTTTCACGAAACCTGTCAGGATTCCGTTCCTCAGGCATTTGAAGCATTCTTTGAATCGGTGAGCTTTGAGGATGCAATAAGAAATGCAATCTCTATCGGTGGCGACAGTGACACCATAGCCGCAATAACGGGCTCGGTGGCAGAAGCATTCTATGGCGTAGGAAACAAATTAAAAGAAACAGCAGTGTCCTATCTCGATGAAAGACTGCTGAAAATTTATAACGAATTCAACAACAAAACGGAGGTAAAGTAAAATGAAAAACAACATCACAGAATTAGTATTTATCCTTGACAGAAGCGGCTCAATGGCAGGTCTTGAGAGTGACACAATCGGCGGCTTCAATGCAATGATTGAAAAGCAGAAGAAGGAAGACGGTGAGTGCTACATCTCTACTGTACTTTTTGACAATGTAAGCGAAGTACTTCACGACAGAGTTAAGCTCGCTGACATCAGACCTATGACCGACAAGGAATACACCGTCAGAGGCTGTACAGCTCTTATCGATGCTCTTGGCGGAGCGATTCATCACATCGGTAACATCCACAAGTACGCTCGTCCTGAGGATGTACCCGAGCACACAATGTTCATCATCACCACCGACGGTATGGAGAACGCAAGTCAACGATACTCAAGCGATGAGGTCAAAAGAATGATTGAGCGACAGAAAGAAAAATACGGTTGGGAGTTTCTTTTCATCGGTGCAAATATTGATGCGGTCGAAACTGCAAGACGCTACGGCATTAACGAGGACAGAGCCGTTAACTACAACGCCGATGCTAAGGGTACGGGAATACTTTATGAGTCGGTTGCATGTGCAGTTAGCAGCGTGAGAAAGTGTGCACCGCTTGATAACAGCTGGAGAGATAATATTGATGAGGATTATAAGAAAAGGGGGAAGAAGTGAGAGTACTTTTTAAAAACATTCGGATGGAAGTCGTACAGTAAAACTGACGAAAGATTTGTTTTTATTAAAAACAACATAAGATTTTCTGTTCTTATATCAAGACTCCTGAGAGTCGAATATAACAAAAACGGTAGCTTTACCGACGAACCTACACAGTCCGCTATAAACAGAAATTTTGATAAACCCGACTTTGATATAAAAGAAAACGGTCACGCGGTCATTATTTCAACCTCTAATACTGCTTTCGAATATAATACCGCTAAAAGAAAAATGGCAAGTATTGCCCCTTGTGGCTGTATGTGGGCAGATAGCGAATACGACTTATATCAACTTAACAACGCAAACGGAAAGCATATAAAGATGTTTGAGCCTTATGCGAATAAGAAACCCTTATCTGAAAATTGCTGTCAGAAAATGGATTTTTACGAATTGTTTACTGAAAATGAGCATTATTACAATTCAGGCTATCCCGTAATACAAAAGCTCATAAAAAAGCAGGCAGATGATTTAAATGAATATTTAGCATAAAAGATTTCACAGCTACCTTTGAAGGATAGCTGTGATTTTTATTTAAATGATTTTATATTTTTTCATTTCTTTCAGCAGTCTATTAGCTCTGAATTTCAAATATGAATGAGTAACCTTTCCTAATTTTTTATACCACAACAATTCAGAATAGAGTGCATACATTTCGAGCTTTATATCACAATGTTTTGAAACATTGACCTTGCTTTTGTAAATTTCATATAATCTAAGTTTTTTACCGTAACCAACAGTCATAGCAAAAAGCTCATATTCAGGGTCAGCCCACATAATATTAAACGGGTCAACAACAGAAAGTAATTCCATTGACTTTTTATCAATTATAAAATTTGGCATCCAATAATCCCCGTGAATCAGCGTCGGTGGAAATATTTTTTCACAGAATATTTTATCGTAATTTTCAAAAGATAAAGCAACAGCTTTCATGACTATATCATCGAGCTTGTGTTCTGAATGCATAAGTAATGAAAACTCATAAATTTTCATAGCAAAGGATTTATAATATTCTTGCCATGAATCATAATCTGCACTATCGTATGGTCCAAACTTATCATTTTTAGTTTGCTGTATAACTAAAAGATTGTCAACAATACTTTCTGCCAAATGTTTCTTCTTAAAACTGAATTTTAAGGTTTTGTCAGTGCCGCTGATACCGTCTATATATTCCATTGCAATTATAGCATTATCATCTGTTTTATCAAAAAAATATACTTCGGGGATTTTACTTGATGTGTTATTTTTCAGAAAAGATAACATTTCAAATTCCTGTTTCATAAGTTCAGGGTGTTGACTGATTTTTACTGCAATTTCTGTAGTACCGCTGTTGCATTTTACACGATAAACAGAACCACTTGCACCTTTGCCTACCCGAGAAATGTTTTCAACTGAAAAACCAAGATTTTTATTTATTGAGGTTATAATTAAATCTTCAATACTCATTGTAAAACCTTCTTTTATGTTTCTGTGCTCATTATACCACACCAACATCACATAATTCAATCCGTTTACACACCAGTTCTCCTAAAAGTAGCAGGCGCTTTTTTTCAAAACTTATTGACAAATCAACTTGAGTGCATATTCTTATATTACAGTTTAAGTGCTTTGTTGTGCTTTCTCTCTCCAAAGTTTTACTTTTCGGGGACCACGAAATATATTTATCTGCCGCAGGCGGCGGTTGTGCTCTGTGTACCCCGGTTACACCCGTCGGTTGCAGAAATTTAAAAAAATAGTACCCACCATTTGGTGAGTACTTGGTATTGGTGCCGGTGACCGGACTTGAACCGGTACGGTGTTGCCACCGAGGGATTTTAAGTCCCTTGCGTCTGCCTATTCCGCCACACCGGCACGGCTCATATATTATACATTGAGTGTCGGGTGTTGTCAAGCATTTTTTTTCTAATTTTTCTTTTTGGGCTAAGGTCATAAATCAAGAAAATAATCAATATATTAATAGCAAAGGCACCGTAGCCTTATGGAAGGAGTTTTAGAAAATGGAGCTTGATATTAAAAAACAAAAACTGAACTTGTCTGAATGTCTGTTTCAACAAAAATCAGAACAGACGGTTGATTTGGAAATTAATCTTCCCGATTATTGCAGCGATATAAAGAGAATTCTGAAATGCTTTGTAACACCGGGTCTGAGCAGTGTTCAAACAGCGGGGGACAGAATAACTGCAAAGGGCGATGTTTTGGTTCGGCTTCTTTATGTTGATGAAAATGAAAAGATTGATTGCTACGAACAAAGCGCTGCTCTTAATGTGTTTTGCCAGACAAAAGATATGCCCGAAAATCCCTGTGTTTCAGCTTTTGGTGAAACGCAATATGTAAATTGCAGAGCGCTGAGCCAAAGGCGTTTCAGCGTTAATGCAAGCGTTTGTGTCAATTTTTCTCTTTGGTCAAGGAACCAAAAAGAAATTGTCAGAAGTTGCGGTAATGACATGATTCAAACAAAAGGAGGCTCAATTTCGGCCATAGAAAGCAGTATTGTCGGAGAAAAAACCTTTGATCTTTCAGAAACCGTTGCGCTTGAAGAAAACAAAAAAGCTGTTGGAAAAATTTTAAGGAGCGACGGAAATATCACCGTTGAGACTTCAAAAAGCGTTAACGGAAAAATTCTTGTTAAAGGAAATATGAGCGTAAATATTCTTTATTGCGCTGACAGCAAAGAAGGTGATTTTGTTCATCTTCTTCACACAATGCCTATAAGCCAGATCGTTGAAATTTCTGAAATCAACGACAAATATAAAATCAGCCTTGAGCCAAAAATTCATTCGTTGATTGTTAACACGAAAACAGATTCTTCAGGCAAAAACAGATTTCTTGAAATTACTGCAAGAGCTTCAGTTTTTGTTTCGGCAACAAAAGAAAAAAGCATAAAATATGTAACTGATTGCTACTGTACTGACTATGAAGGCGAGTTTGCTTATGATAATTTTGAGTTCTCAGCAGTAGAATGTATTGAAAAGAAGAAAAAAGCGGTTAGCAGTTCCGTTGATTTGTCAGGCCAGAATGTTAAAGAAATAATAGATGTAAGACCTCTTTCTTGTTCGTATGCTTCAAGGACAGAAGAAAAGAAGGCAATTATAACTGCAACAGTTGTTTTTTCTTTGCTGTTTGCTGACAGTAAGGGAAAATATCAATACTCAGAAAGAAGTGTTGATTTTTCTTTGGATTGTGAAATGAAAAATGCCTGCTCAAAAATCAAACCGAATATCAGCTTTGTTTTTGAAAATAATTCAGCAACTCCGTCAGGTGACAAGGTTAATTTGAGCTTTAACGTTTCAGCAGAAATTGAAATTTTTTCTTTAAACCAAATAAGACTTCTTAAGTCTCTGAAGGTTGATGAAAACGCGCCGAAAGAAGCTAATGAAGCGGCAATAATAGTTTATTATTGCTCAAAAGGAGAAAGCTATTGGGAAATTGCAAAAAGGTATAACACAGCGGAAAAAAAGATTCAAGAGGAAAACGAAACAGAAGGGGAGCTTGCTGATAAAGAAAGAATGTTGCTCATTCCTTGTGTGTAATATAAAAATCAAAACACGGTGTAGCGCCGGCGGAAGAAAAGAAAAAATCACCGATAATGCTTGGGCATATCGGTGATTTTTAACACTTTGTTGTGTGCTTGGCTTGTATTTGAAGAAAAGCCTGTTCTTCCGGAAAAGGTAAAGACTGTGTTTTAAGAAACTTAACTGATCTGAGAAAAAATGTTTGTAAAGAAATAAAGATAAAGAAAAACACAGCCGCCTGCTTGCAAAAGAATAATCAAAGGAAGTCCTATCATAAATTTTTTGTGAAGAGTTTTGTGTCTGATAACCTTCATTGTAACATATTCTGCAATGCTTCCACCGAGAAGAGCAAAGGTCATAAGCGTTTTTTCAGGAACTCTTCTACGGTTTTTCTTAGCATTTGTTTTGTCAATAAGTGTGATAACTACCGTTACAAAGGAAATAACAGAAAAATACGAAATAAGGAAAAACAAAAGAGGCTTATTCATCCTTTTTTCCGCCTTTAACAATAATATCAAGGTCGCTTTCTGTCATAATGCAGGATGTTCCGGCAAGAAGCTCTGTCATAAAGTTTTTGTTAACACTAAAAACAGAAGCACATTCGGGGCAAACGGCAAAATAAGAAACAGGCTCTTTTTTCAGAAATACAGCAGGAAGACCGGTGTCTGTATTTTCAAAAAGTCTGTGAAAAACATTTTTTTGACATACAGGACAGCGAACGATATTTGAAACACCGCAATCTTTTGTAAAAAGCTTTTCAAAAGAAGGAATACTCATAATTTAAAACCAAAGTCAGCGAAAAGTGACTTCCTTTCAGTAAATTAAATTTTTGTTAAAGCTATTGATTTATTAATAACTATATCCTATTATTTTTTTAGTTGAATGTCAAGAAGGAGAGTGATTATGAAAAAAATATTTGTTTTAGTTTTGATTCTGGTTTTTGTTTTGTGCGGCTGTTCGGGAACAGTTTCTCAGCTGGATAAGGATATGTATGATTTTCATGACAGTCTTGACGAAAATGATAATAATCCCGGAATAGTGGGCGATGCAGATGATGACATAATGCTCTTTTCCTGGTTTTCCTATCCTGAAATCAAGCCCTATCCCTTGAATCAAAGCAAAGAAGAATACAGAAATAAGGTTTCTTCAGTAATGGGAAATCTTTCGAAGCTTGGTGTCAGCGATGTCTTTGTTCAGGTCAGACCTTTTGCCGATGCAATATATCCGTCAAAGCTTTTTCCTTCTTCATCCTGCGTTGTTGAAAGTCAGGGTGACGCTTTACCTTTTGATTTTCTTGAACTGATAATTCAAGAGGCGGAAAAGAAAAATCTCAGGGTTCACGGCTGGATAAATCCCTATAGAATTCAAAGCGCCTTTGATGAAAACAAGCTTTTTTCTGAAAGCGTTTATTATAAATGGTTTTCTCAAGGTGAACCGGACATTAAAAAAGCAGCAGGCGGCCTTTATTTTTCTCCTTCAAGTGTAAAGGTGCAAGAGCTGATTATTGAAGGCGTCAGGGAGCTTATGGAAAACTATAAGCTCTCAGGAATACATATAGATGATTATTTTTATCCGACTACGGAGGAGTCTTTTGACAAAGAGGAATATTCAAAATATTGCCAAGACGGAGGAAAACTTTCTTTAGGCGATTGGCGAAGGGCAAATGTTTCTTCTCTTTTAAGCGGAATTTATTGCGCCGTGAAGTCTTTTAGTGAAGAAAAGATTTTTTCTGTCAGTCCCTCCGGAGATATTGAAAAAAATATAAATGAGCTTTACGCTGATGTAAAGCTGTGGTGTAAGGAAGAAGGCTATTGCGATTTAATAATCCCTCAGATATATTTCGGCTTTGAAAATTCTAAATTACCCTTTGAAAAATGTGCTTTAAGCTGGAAACAGCTTATGGGTGAAAAAACCAAACTCGGTGCAGGTCTTGCTCTTTATAAAGCAGGTCTTGAAGATGTTTATGCCGGTGAGGGCAAGAACGAATGGATAAATAACAGCGATATAATTAAGCGCCAATATGTTTTTCTTACGGAAAACGGCTTTGATGCGGTGGGAATTTATAGCGCCTCATTTATAAAATTTAATGAAAATTCACAAGGAAAAGAGACACAAAATCTTTCAGATGTGTTATTATATAAAAACAAATGATTTTTAGTTTGAGGAAATTTAAATGAAAAAAAGATTAATAACTGCGGCTGTTGCAGCGTTGGTTGTTGTTGCCTCGGTTCTTGCAGCCTTTTTAATAAAATACAGTTCTCAGCAAACAATGCTTCAGTCGGCAGGAACAGAAGTCTCCGGTGGAATTATAAAGAGCATTGAGCCCTCAGATGTAATTTTAGCTTCAGAGAACGAAAAAATAACCTTTGAAGTCGTTGCGAAAAGCGGCTCAAAGGTTCAGCTGAAAATGGGCGCAAAAAAATATGAAATGAAAAAAGGAAAAGAGCAGGGCGGCTATTGTGAATATAAAGTCAGCGTAAAAATGCCTAAAAGCAAAATAGAAATAGATACTATAGGAAGAATTTTTGCCATTGCTGTTTATGATTCAGCTTCTTATTCTTTGGAGGGCGCTCAGGTGGTTTATTCAAAAGAAAAAGAAGAAAAAACTACACGTTTTGAAACCTTGCCGGCTGAGAATAATGCCTCTGAGGTTGTTGAGTTTACTGTCGGAACGATTCAGGCTCCTTCTTTTAACTATTCAACAACAGCTCCGCATTCAGTTACTCAATATGTTGAATATACGGGCAACCAGATGTGTGTTGTAACAGATGAATGTGCAGATGTCTGGCCTTTGGGCAACAGCTGTGACTATGTTCCTTTTTACACTCCGCTTATAAAGGGAACAACCGACTATATAACCGGTGAAATTTCGCTTTATGACAGCGAAGAAGATGAAACGAGAGAGTTTTATATTCTTTCAAGCTCAAGAAAAATTCAGAAAAAATCAGTTTCAGTTTTTCCGAAAACTGATTTTGGCGACAACACAATAACTGCTTCATCAGTTTGTCAGAACGGTGAACTGAAAATATTTTTAAACGAAAAGTGGAAGGTTCCCTATAGCTTCAGCGCAACCCCCGTTGATTATTATAAAGCTCACGGAAAAAGCTATAATGTTTCTTCTTTTTCTGCAACAGCAATAACCTTCAGCTTTTATCATACTGTTTCTGCTGTGGGTAATCTTGATGTTTCCGGGAGCGATGTTGTTTCTTCGGCATCATGGAGCTTAAATCAGGCTTCAAAAACTGCAATGTTGACGCTTTCTTTAAAAACTGCAGGTGAATATTACGGCTACAGCGCCGAATATGATTCAAGCGGAAACCTGATAATAACAATAAGAAACAAACCTCCTCAGAGTCTCAGCTCAAGCGTAATAATGCTTGATGCCGGCCATGGCGGAACAGATAGCGGAGCTGTGGGATTTTCCGGCGGGGTATATGAATCCAACGTTAATCTTGCTCTTTGCTCCTATCTTACCCAAGAGCTTCAGCGAAGAGGCGCAACAGTATATTTAACAAGAACAACCGACAAAAAGGTTACTCTTGAGGAGCGAAAATCAATGGCAAGAGCAGTAAAGCCCGATGTTTTCGTCAGTATTCATTCTGACGGCTCTGAAAACAAAAGCGTTTTCGGAACCTCAGCCTATTATTTCAGACCAATGTCAAAAGAGCTTGCTGAAAATATTTATTCAAATATGCTGTCTGCATATTCTTCCTTTGTTTATCCCGGTAATTCCCAAAAGCTTTCAAACGCTTCAAGAGGTTGCAAATATCATCCCTTCAGCGTAACCAGAATCGAAGATTGTCCTTCGGTTCTGATTGAGCTTGGCTATGTAACCAACGACGAAGAATGTCGGAAGCTGATTGATACTCAGGTTGCTCAGCAACTGGCTGTTGCAATCGCCAACGGAATTGAAGGCTATCTTCGTTAGTTTATAAAAGAAAAACTCTTGAAATCAATAAAAGAATTACTGCCGGAACACCGCCGATTGCCGAGGCTGAAAGAGTAATCGGATTAACGGCAAGAGAAAAGCCGATGTAGCCGGAAAGAAGATTTATTGAAAAAAGAGCAGCAAAGCCCGAAAGGGCAGACAGAACAAAACATTTAAAAAAGTGCTTGCTTCGAAGCATAGCCGTGAGTATAATAACACCGAAGCAGATTGCGACGATTATAATGGCTGTTGATTTAATCTCCATGCTTTAATCATAAATCGGAGAAAACCGATATCCTTTCTTTAAATCTATGTTAAAATATATTCGCTGAATAAAAAATTATTACAAAAAGGTGATTTCTATGAATATTTTAAAACTCAGACCTGCCGTTAAAGATTATATCTGGGGCGGAACAAGGCTTTCAAAAGAGTTTGATATTGTTTCTTTTACCGACAAACAAGCTGAAGCGTGGGTGCTTTCCTGTCACGATGACGGTGAAAACATAATCTGCGGCGGTGCCTTTGACGGAAGAAGCCTTAAAGATGTTCTTGAAAATGAAGGAAAAGACTATCTCGGAACAAACTGCAATAAATTCGATTTTTTTCCGATTCTGATTAAGCTTATAGATGCCAAGGATAATCTTTCAATTCAGGTTCATCCCGACGATGAGTATGCACTTAAAAATGAAAATCAGTTCGGAAAAACAGAAGCCTGGTATATAATCGACTGTGATGAGGGCGCAGAAATTATTTATGGTCTTTGCCGAGATATGACAAAAGAAGAGCTGAAAAACAGCATTGAGAACAACACTCTTCTTGAAAATGTTAACAGAATCAAGGTTAAGAAAGGCGATTTGTTTTTTATTCCCAGCGGAACAATTCATGCAATCTGCAAGGGTATTCTTCTTGCAGAAGTTCAGCAGAATTCAAATGTGACCTACCGTGTTTATGACTACGGAAGATTGCAGAACGGAAAACCGCGCGAGCTTCATGTTGAAAAGGCAGTTGATGTAATAAATCTTAAGGCTGTTTCCTGTGACGGAAGCCCTCTTGGCGAAACAGAAAAGAAAGAAGGCTTCAGCGAAACTCTTCTTTCTTCTTGCGAGCTGTTTAATTTCAAGCGCCTCGATGTTGAAGAAAGCGCCGTAATAAAGGTTGATAACAAATCCTTTGTTTCTCTGGTTGCTCTTGAAGGCAATGGAGTTGTTACCCATGGCGACACTTGCGTAACGCTTTATAAGGGCGAAAGTGTTTTTCTTCCGGCGGGAATAGGTGAGGTTGAAATTCTCGGCGCAGTAACTGTTTTGGAAACACGTGTTTGATTTTAATAATTTTTATAGCTTTAAAGGATTTCTTTCAGCTTTTTCTAACCGGAAAGAAACCCTTTATTTTTCTTGCTTGATGCGATTTGAAATTTTAAAGCAGTTTTTACCGGTCTTAAAAAAATTAATGCCTGCTTTGCGTGTGTGTTCAAAGCAGGCAAAAAGAAAGGAAAGAGTATCCATATTAGTGTGCTCATGTGTGATTAAGCACATTGTTTATGGTGATTTAATCTTAGCATAGTTTTTTTAAACATTCAATATGTTTTCCGCAGGCTCTTCAGCAAAATACAAAAATAAGGACTTAAAAGACAAAAAAGTTTTTTTGATGTCGGATAATTGAAGAAGAAAAAATATTGCTTTTTCTTTTTTTATATTGTAAAATGAAAAAAGATATGTCATTAAAGAAAGGTCTCTGCGTTTTTGCAGGGTATAAAGAAAAATGAAAAAAAGCTGTATTGTAATCGGCGCAGGTGCCGCAGGAATGATGGCTGCGGGAACTGCTGCTGAAAATGGGGTTAATGTAACGCTTATAGAGCGAAATGACCGTCCCGGAAGAAAAATTATGATAACAGGCAAGGGAAGGTGCAATGTAACAAATAACTGCACAATGATTAATGAGCTTGTTGAAAACGTTCCCACAAACGGAAGGTTTCTCCATAGTGCTTTTTCCTCTTTTATGCCTTATGACACAATGGAGTTTTTTGAAAACAGCGGAGTGGAGCTTAAAATGGAAAGAGGCGACAGAATTTTCCCTGTTTCCGATAAGGCATCAGACATTGTTGATTCTCTTGATAGCTTCTGCAAGAGAAGCGGTGTGAAGCGAATCAAGGGGAGAGCCTTGAAGCTTATAACTGAAAACAACGCCGTTAAGGGTGTTGTTCTTGAAAGCGGAGAAGAAGTTTATGCTGACAGCGTGATTGTGGCAACGGGCGGTGTTTCTTATTCTTCAACAGGTTCAACCGGTGACGGATATGACCTTGCCAAACAGGTCGGACACACAGTTGTTGAACCTAAGCCGTCGTTGGTTCCTCTTGTCTGCCACGAAGGCTTTTGTATGGATCTTCAGGGTCTTTCTCTTCGAAATGTTTCAATCAGCGTCTATGACACTGAAAAATATAAAGAAATTTATAGCGATCTCGGTGAAATGCTCTTTACTCATTTCGGAGTTTCCGGCCCGATGATTTTAAGTGCAAGCACCCACATGAAAGATATGAAGCCGAGAAAATATGAAATTCATATTGATCTTAAACCGGGTCTTAGCTATGAACAGCTTGATGCCCGAGTGCTTCGCGATTTTCAGGAGAATTCTTGTCGGAATTTTATCAACGCTCTTGATAAGCTTCTTCCGAAAAAGCTTGTTCCCGTAATTGTCAGATTGACCGGAATCAAGCCTTCAATAAGAGTTAACCAGATAACAAGAGAAATGCGTTCAAAGCTTGTTAGTGTCTTAAAAGATGTTAAAATAACTGTTCTTGATTTCAGACCCATTGAAGAGGCGATTGTTACCTCAGGCGGAGTCAACACCAAAGAAATAGATCCGAAAACAATGCAGTCAAAGCTTTGCCGCGGCTTATATTTTGCCGGCGAAGTAATAGATGTTGATGCATATACCGGCGGATTTAACCTTCAGATTGCTTTTTCAACCGGCCGTCTTGCCGGAAATAATGTTTAAGGAGAAAATGCTATGATTAATGTTGCTATCGACGGTCCTGCAGGGGCAGGAAAAAGTACAATTGCAAGAAAGGCTGCGGCGGAACTCGGCTTTATTTATATTGATACCGGTGCCCTTTACAGAACAGTGGGACTTGCAGCTCTCAGAGCAGGAAAAGACATAAAATCTCCCGCAGAGGTTGAAAGTGTTCTGACTGATGAGCTTTGTGTTGAGCTGAGATTTGAAAACGGCGAACAAAGAATGTATTTAAACGGTGAAGATGTTTCAGAAAAAATCAGAACTCCCGAGGCTTCAATGGCTGCTTCTGCAGTTTCGGCCGTACCTGCTGTCAGAGCCTATCTTTTTGATCTTCAGAAAAAGCTTGCCAGAGAGAATAATTGTATTATGGACGGCAGAGATATCGGTACCGTTGTTCTTCCTGACGCAAAGGTTAAAATCTTCCTGACTGCTTCTCCCGAAGCCAGAGCTGAAAGACGCTATAAGGAGCTTTGCGAAAAGGGCATGAGCGTTGATTTTGAAGATGTTCTTGCTGATATCAACAAGCGAGACTATGACGATTCCCACAGAGCCATTGCCCCCTTGAAACAGGCTGAAGATGCTGTTTTGTGTGACACAAGCAATATCGGTCTTGAAGAATCAATTGAATTAATAATCAACATCATTAAGGAAAATATATAACTATACCGAAAGGTAAATTTATATAGTGATGTGATTAAATGCGCCATAATAACTGTGTTTGCGACAGAGAAAGCTACAGAATTTTAAAGCCCGTGGGAAAATTTCTTTTGAAGTTTGCCTACAGAATAAAAGTTGAAGGGCTGGAAAATGTTTCCGAAAGGGGTGGCTTGATTCTTGCTTCAAATCATGTTGCCGCGTTAGATCCGGTGATGATTGGATGCTATGTCAGAAGGCAGTGTCATTTTATGGCGAAGAGCGAAATTTTTAAAAATCGGCTTATAGCTGCGTTTCTTCGAAGCCTTAATGCTTTTCCCGTTGAAAGAGGAAAGTCAGACACCAAGGCTTTGGATTACGCCGCTAAGGTAATAACAGACGGAAACATTCTCGGAATTTTTCCTGAGGGTGGCCTACAGAAAGATCTCGTTATCAGAAGGGCCAAAAACGGTGTTTCATATCTTGCAAGAAAAACAGGAGCCGATGTTTTGCCCGTTTGTATTTATAAAGAAAAATCGAACAGAGGAATCCGTAAAAAAATTACCCTTCGTTTCGGAAAAGTAATCAGAAATGAAGAGTTTTCTTTCGGAAAGGATAATAATCAGGCTGAAATTAAAAAAGCCTCCGGATTGATTATGGAAAGAATAACAGAACTTTTTGAAAAAGGACATCTTTTTTAAAGGCGGTGAAAAAGTGGCAAAAATTGAACTTGCAAAAACAGCAGGCTTTTGTTTCGGAGTGAACAGAGCAGTCAAAATGCTTTATGAGCTTGTTGAAAAGGGCGAAAATGTTCAGACTCTCGGCCCTATTATTCATAATCCCCAGGTGATTGAAGATCTTGAAAAAAAAGGCGTCGGAATAATTAATTCTGCTGAAGAAGCCGACGGCGAACACACCGTTGTGATTCGTGCCCACGGAGTAACAAAAGAAACCGTTCAGACACTCAGAGAAAACAAAGTTTCTTTTGTTGATGCAACTTGTCCCTATGTAACTAAAATTCATCGTCTTATTGAAGAAAATTCAAACGAAAATAACGTTGTAATGATTGCCGGCGATGAAAATCATCCGGAGGTCTGCGGCTTCAGAAGTCAATGCAAAGGAAGGTCTTTTGTTTTCAAAAATCTTGAAGAACTGGAAAAAATTCTTGAGACTGAGAGCGAAATTTCTCAAAAAGAAATGATTTTTGTTGCTCAGACAACTTTTTCTTTGGAAGAATGGAAAAAATGTTCAATTTTTTTGAAAAAAGTCTGTACAAATTCGATTTTATTTGATACAATATGCAGAGCTACCCGAAACAGACAGCAAGAAGCGGCTGAAATGTCTCAGCGCTGTTGCAAAATGGTTGTTGTGGGTGGAAGAAACAGTTCAAACACCGAAAAACTGAAAGCGGTGTGTGAAACTAATTGCCCAACGTTTCTTATTGAAAGGGCGCAGGAGCTTTATGAAATTGATTTTGGCTCTTGCAATTTAATTGGGGTAACAGCGGGAGCTTCAACTCCTGCAGGTATTATAAAGGAGGTACTTTTTACCATGTCCGAAATTTTAAACGACAAAACTTCTTCAGAGTTTAATTTTGCTGAGGCTCTCGAAGAAAATCTTGAAACTTCAATGAGCACTGAGCCTCAGGTTGTTGGTGTTGTTGTAGGTATTGCACCTAATGAAATACAGGTCGATATCGGCAGAAAATACGCCGGCTTTGTTCCTGCTGAGGAATATAGCTACGATCCCACTGCCGACCACACAAAAGAGCTCAAGATCGGTGACAAGATTAATCTTATCATCATGAAAACAAATGATCTTGAAGGAACAGTTATGCTCTCAAAGCGTCGCTTTGACAAGGGTGCTGCATGGAGCAACATTGTTGCCGCAAAGGAAGAAGGCAAAGTTCTTGAAACTGTTGTTGCAGAAGCAGTTAAGGGCGGCGTTCTTGTTTATCCCGAAGGCGTAAGAGTTTTCATTCCCGGCTCACAAACAGGTGTTCCCAGAGATGGTGACCTTTCAGAGCTTGTTAAGAAAACAGTTCAGTTCCGCATTATCCGCGTTGAAGAAAAGCCCAGAAGACGCGTAATCGGTTCAATCAAGTCAGTTGCTGACGAAGCTCGCAAGGCTGCAACAGAAGCTTTCTGGAGTCAGGCAGAGGTTGGTCAGGAATATACAGGCGTTGTCAGATCTCTCACTAACTATGGTGCATTCGTAAACCTTGGCGGCGTTGACGGTATGATACATATCTCAGAGCTTTCATGGAAGAGAATCAAGCATCCCTCAGAGGTTGTTAACGTTGGCGACACAATCAGCGTTTACATTAAAGACCTTAACACAGAAACAAAGAAAATTTCTCTCGGCTACAGAAGAAGCGAAGACAATCCTTGGGAAATTCTTAAGAAGACCTATAACGTTGGTGACGTTGTTGACGTAACAGTTGTTGGCTTAACCAAAATCGGTGCTTTCGCTAATGTTATTGAAGGAATCGACGGTCTTATTCACATTTCACAGATTGCTGACCGCAGAATCGAAAGCCCCAAAGAAGTTCTTTCAATGGGTCAGGTTGTTGCTGCTAAGATTACTGATATCGACTACGATAAAAAGCGCGTAAGCCTTTCAATCCGTGCTCTTCTCACAGAAGATGTTGCAGTTTCCGAAGTTGCAGAAGAAGCTGAAGAAGAAGCTGAAGCTCCTGAAGCTCCTGAAGCTGCTGAAGAAGAGAGCGCAGAATAATCAATAAAACTAAGGGGATGTAAAACTCGTTTTTACATCCCTTTGCTATATTCAGAAAACAAATGCTTTTGTCTTCTTTTAGTAATTGTTATAGTTTTAAAGGGTTTCTTTCGGCTTTTTAACAGCCAATGAAACCCTGTTTGTTTTACGCGGTCTGCGTTTTTTACAGCCGCTTTTTATGTAAAAATACATTTATTTTGTTTTAATCTGATAAATTGCTGTCTGAAAGCCCTAAAATTTCAATCGCTTTTCCTTCGCTCAGGTCTTCAACGCCTTTGAGTTTTTTCTGAATGATTTCGTTTCTGCTCTGGGCGTCGTCAAGGCTTTTTCCGGCTTCTTCAATTTTTTTCTTGGCTTTTTCCAGCATGGCGCCGAACTTTTCATATTGACTCTTAGCCGCCGCGAGAAGAATTCTGACTTCCTTTGCTTTTTCGTTAATAGCCATTGCTTTGAAGCCGACAGAAAGAGAATTGAGAAGGGCTGTTATTGTTGAAGGTCCTGCAATCATAATGCCGAACTCTCTTTGGCATCTTTCGACAACACCGTTTTTTGAGCTGATGATTTCGCTGTAAAGTCCTTCTGTAGCAAGATATAAAATAGCAAAAGGCGTTGTTATGGGTTCTTTAATATATTTTGAAACATCTTTTGCTTGCTGAATAACTCTCGTTTCAAGAGCCTTGCGTGCGGAATCAACACCAAGGTTATCACCTTCGTCTGCTGCGGCGCAAAGACGAAGATAATCTTCAATGGGAAATTTTGAGTCTATGGGCAAAAGAGTGAATTTGTCTTTTTCATCGCTTGAAGGAATTTTAACGGCAAACTCAACAATTTGCTTTGAAAGCGGATCGGGCATTGCGTTTTTAACATACATTTCCGGAATTGTCTGGTCAAGAATTGCCTCAAGTTGAATTTCAGCCCATGTTCCGCGAGATTTTACATTAGTGAGAATTCTGTTAAGCGCAGTAACATTTTCTGTAACACCGCCTGAAAGAATTTTCATTTCACCCAAAGATTTATAAACATTTTCAAGCTGAACGCTGACCGCTTGAAAAGAGCTGTCAAGACGCTTTGAGAGAGTATCAGAGAGCTTTTCATCAACGGTGTTTCTGATTTGTTCAAGATGCTGTTCATTTGAAACTCTGATTTCAGAAAGGCTTTTTGAAATTGCTGAAATGGCTTTCATATTAAAGTCATAGTTTTCTTTTGCGCTTTTTTCAATCTGTTGGCTCATTTCAGAAAGGGAAGCGCTGATTTCTCGTCTCTGAGACGATTGCGCCTGAGAATTCTCAATTCGGCTGCGGCTGAATTCTTCACTTATAAACTTGCTGTGTCTGTCAAGCAAGGCGGTAATTCTTTTTTCAAATTCGTTTTGTTTTTCCAAAATAGACGAATAATCTTGCTCTTTCTTCTGTTTTGAAATTAAAAATAACATTGCGGCGTTTATAATAACAGAAACAAGGCATGTTATGAGAACAATAATCAAAAGTTTGTTTTCCATTTTTCCACTCCTTAATTTTTTTCTCTTGAATTATAACAATGAATGTGTTAATATTAATTACAATTTAGAAATTTAAGCCTATGCACACAAAGGATGAAAGATAAAATGACAAAAAAGGTACTTTGCTTGATTTTTTCTGTTTTTTTGATTCTGTCAGTTTTCAGCGGATGCTCAAAAGCGGGTGAGGGGGAACAAATGGTTGTTTCCATTGATGAGGCACCTCAATATCTTGATCCCCAGATTGTTTCTGAAAAAGGCTCAAGAAACATAATAGCTAACTGCTTTGAAGGTCTTGTCAGATATAATAATAGCGGTGAAATTGTTCCTGCAGGCTGTGAAAAATATTCTGTTTCTTCCAATGGTTTAACCTATACATTTAATTTAAGGCAAGACTGCTTCTGGAAGATTACAAGGGCTGCTTCAAAAATAGTAACGGATCAAGCCGTTTCAGATAAGTCTGAGGAAGAAACAACAACTGCTGAAATAAGTGATTATATTGACACAAGAGTAACAGCTCAGAACTATGTTTTTGCGTTAAGAAGAGTTCTTCAGCCCGAAACGAAATCTCCGTATGCCTGGAGTCTTATGAATATTAAAAATGCTTCTTCTGTCAACAGCGGAAAAAAATCAAGCAGTAAGCTTGGTGTTTACGCTAAAGACGATTTTACGCTTGTAATTGAGCTTGAAAGAAGGGACGACGGCTTTTTAAGCGTTCTTACTTCGCCTGCCTGCGTTCCCTGCAATGAAGAATATTTTGAATACACAAGAGGTCATTATGGGCTTTCTTCAGAATATCTTATTTTTAACGGCCCGTTTTATATTAGCTCTTGGTCTGAAAAAACAGCAATAACTGCCAAGAAAAACGACCGGTATCACACCTCATACAGCGAAAAAGAAACACTTGTTAAGCCATCTTCAATTTATTTTTCTTTCAATAATGAACAGTCAAGTCGCGGAAGAAAGGTCAAAGACGGAACATATCAGGCGGCAAGACTGACGTTGAGTCAGGCTGAAGATGCCAAAGAAAACAAAAATCTTTCAGTCTATAGCTTTAACAGCGCTGTTACCGGTATAATTTTTAACTGTAACGACAGTATTGTTCAAAACGAAAACATCAGAAAAGCAATTGCGCAGGCAACAGACAAAAAACAGATTCTGAAAAACAGCAATAAATCGGCTGCCTTGGGAATAATCCCTTCAGACTGCATGGTATGCAATGTAGGCTACAGAACTGCTGCCAAATCAGCTCAGATGCCTGAATATAATGTAAGAAAAGCAATCAAAAGCTTAAAAGCAGGACTTGATGAGCTTGAATTGAATACGGTTGAGCTTAAGGTTCTTTGCTCTGAAGAAAACGAAAATATGGTCAGAAGCGTAATGCAACAATGGCAGTCGGCTTTTGGTGTAATTTTTACCGTTACTGTTGAAACTGTTGAAGAAAACGCCTTAAAAAGCAAAATCAATTCGGGAAGCTATTCTGTCGCTTTTACCGATATTGAAAGCGTTGACCTTTTTTCCGAAAGCTCAATCAGTCGTTTTGCTTCATATTCAAGAGATAACTTCATAAACTTTTCTGATAAAAAATTCGATTCAATTATTAAAAACATAACAAAAGAGGGAAGAGCCGAAAAAAGAGCTTTAGCTATCAGAACTGCTGAAGAATATCTGTTTGCCAAAGGCGCAATAATTCCTCTTTATGAATCCGAAGTTTTTTATGCCACGGGAAAAGGCGTTTCAGGAATTGTTTTTTCACCAACGGGCGAAGTTTTATATTATAAAGATGCCTTAAAGAAATAAAAATTTCCCTTGCGGATGGCAAGGGAAATTTTTTTATTTTTTATCAAACCATGAATTTGCAAAAGCGGCAACAGAAGGAATTAAAGATTTAATTGATGTGTCGGTAGTGTTGATGCAAAGATGATAGCTTTCTTTTTCGCCCCAACCGTCTTTGGTAAGAAGCTGACGGTGAACGGCTCGGCCTGAATCAACTTGCTTGATTTTTCTTGATAATTCGCGGTCGGTCAGGCTTTCTTCCTCGGGAGCTCTTTCTCTGCAACGCTTGATTTTTGACTCCATCTGAGCATAAATAAAAATGTTAAGAGGTTCATAGTCTTCAAGAATAACATCAGCGCCTCTTCCGACAATAACAAAGTTTTCGCCTTTTTTAGCAATGTCTGAAATAAATTGTTGCTGAGCAATCAAAAGCTTTGTGTAGTTTTGTTGAGCAACATCAGGAAAAGAAAAGGTTCTTCCGAATGAAAAAGAAAAGCTTCTGGGAATACCGTTTTCCAAGGTTTTTTCAACATAGTCTTCATCAAGGCTGATTTTCTGAGCCACGGCAGTAATAATTTCTCTGTCGTAGTATGCAAAACCGAGAGCATCTGCAAGGCGTTTACCTAATTCACGGCCGCCGCTTCCAAATTCTCTGCTGATAGTAATAATTTTCATAAAAAAGCACCTCCTATGGTTTCTACAATATAATTATAATTTTCAAGTGTGGTAATGTCAATTGAAGAAATTGACGAAAATTAAGGGAGATTTTTATATGGTTGAATAAAAATTTCCATTGAGAGAATAATGAAACCAAGGAGATGATAATTACGAAGTGTTTTGCAATGAAAAAAATAGGCAGTGTGGGGTGGATTGAAAAAGAGGTTGCAGCTTGCGGTCCGTCTGACGCAATATGTCGCCCCCTTGCTATAGCACCCTGCACGTCAGATATTCATACTGTTTGGTCGGGTGCTTTGGGTGAAAGAGAAAACATGGTTTTGGGTCATGAAGCTGTTGGTGAAATTGTTGAAGTCGGAAGTCTTGTGAAAAACTTTAAAGTCGGCGACAAGGTAATTATTACTGCAATAACACCCGATTGGAACAGCGAAGAAGCTCAAAGCGGTTATGCCATGCATTCAGGCGGAATGTTGTCCGGCTGGAAGTTTTCTAATTTTAAAGACGGTGTTTTCGCCGAGTTTTTCCATGTTAACGATGCTGACGGAAATCTGACTCATCTTCCTGAGGGCGTAAGTCTTGAAGCGGCATGTATGCTCAGCGATATGGTACCCACGGGCTTTCATGGAGCCGAACTTGCTGAAATTGAGTTTGGAAACAGCGTTGCAGTAATCGGAATCGGACCTGTTGGCTTAATGTCTGTAGCGGCGTGCAGTCTCAGAGGGGCCGGAGAAATTTTTGCTGTAGGCTCTCGTGAGATATGTTGCAATCTTGCCCGTGATTTCGGAGCGACACAAATAATTAACTATAAAAAAGGCGATATTCTGTCTCAGATAATGGATTTGACCGACGGAAAAGGTGTTGACAGAGTTGTAATTGCCGGCGGAGACTGCGATACTTTTGACGCTGCGGTCAAAATGCTTCGTCCGGGCGGAAAAATCGGCAATGTTAACTATCTCGGAGACGGTGACTATATAAAAATTCCTCGTGAAGCCTGGGGCTGCGGAATGGGTCATAAACAAATAAACGGCGGATTGATGCCCGGGGGAAGCTTGAGAAGTCAAAGGCTTTTAAATCTGATTCAGACAAACCGTATTCATCCTGAAAGGCTGATTACTCATCGCTTCAAGGGTCTTTCAGGTGTAGAAGAAGCCTTAATGCTGATGAAAGATAAGCCCAAGGATCTCATTAAGCCAATAGTAATAATTGATTGATTGAGTTTTTGTAACCTTTTACTCATTGACAAATAGGTAATAATATGATAAATTGATTTTTGGTCTTTTGACTGAGAAAAAAAGAAAGGACTGCCGCTTAGCTGGCAGGTTCAAAAGAAAATGAAAAAAGATGTTGTTATAATCGGTGCAGGCCCTGCGGGTATTTTTACTGCAATTGAAATGTTAAAAAAAGGTTCAAAGAAAAAAATTCTTCTTGTTGAAAAGGGTCAATCGGTTGAAAAACGCCATTGCCCTAAAGATAAAACAAAAAAATGCGTTTCATGTAAGCCTTATTGCCACATAACAACAGGATTTTCCGGTGCAGGTGCTTTTTCCGACGGAAAGCTTTCTCTTTGCTATGAGGTCGGCGGTGATCTTCCGATGCTGATTGGTGCCGAGCTTGCTCAGGAGACTATTAATTACGCCGACAGTATCTATCTTGAATTCGGTGCAGATGAGCATATTGAAGGAATCGGCAACAGTGAAGAGGTTAAAAAAATCAGAATTAAAGCCATTCAGGCCGGCTTGAAGCTTGTTGATTGCCCGATTCGCCACATGGGAACCGAAAAGGCTCAGGAAATATATCTTGCTATTGAAAAATATCTTCTTGAAAACGGTGTTGAAATTTTGTTCGGAAGTGAATGTACCGACCTCATTCTTGAAGACGGCGAATGTAAGGGCGTTATTCTCAGAGACTCAAAAACCGGAGAAGAAAGTGTTGTTTATGCTCAGAACACAGTTGTTGCCACGGGCAGAAGAGGTGCTGATTGGCTTGAAAAAATCTGCGCTGAATATAACATTGCTCATCAGCCCGGTACTGTTGATATCGGTGTTCGAGTTGAAGTCAGAAACGAAATTATGGAAAAGGTCAATGAGGTTCTTTATGAGTCTAAGCTCATCGGTTATCCTGCTCCCTTCAAAAACAAGGTCAGAACCTTCTGTCAGAATCCCGGTGGCTTCGTAAGTCAGGAAAATTACGACAATAACCTTGCCGTTGTTAACGGCCATTCCTATAAGGAAATCAAATCAAACAACACAAACCTTTCAATTCTTTGCTCCCATAATTTCAGCTATCCCTTCAATCAGCCCATTGCTTATGCTCAGAAGGTGGGCGAGCTGACCAATATGCTTGCAACAGGAAACATTCTCGTTCAGCGCTTCGGCGATATTCTTGACGGAAAAAGAACATGGGAAAAAGAGCTTGCTCAGTCAAATGTCCGTCCGACTCTTCCCGATGCAGTTGCAGGCGACATAACAGCTGCCATGCCATATAGAGCAATGACAAACATTATTAATTTCATTAAAGCTATGGACCATGTTGTTGAAGGCTTCGCCTCTTATGAAACCCTTCTGTATTCTCCTGAACTCAAGTTTTATTCAAACAGAGTTAAAATGGATGAAAACTTTAACACAAATGTTAAGGGTCTTCATTGCCTCGGAGACTCTTCAGGCTGGACAAGGGGCTTGATGATGGCCTCTGTAATGGGCGTTCTTATGGGAAGAAAGTTGGTTTAATATTTTTCGCGATATCTTCTGAAAAGAGGGTGTCGCTTTTTTCTTAAGATTTTCTTAAAAAAAGAGAGAGATTCTTAAGATAAACTGACAATAGCATAATATCAATTGACTGAAAAAATAATATTGCTATAATTTAAAAAAAGTAAAAAGAGGGTAGTGCTTATGAAAAAAACAGCTTTGGTTCTGGCTTTGGTTGCAGTAGTTCTTTTCGGTGTATATCTGGCTTATGATTCGGCGGCTAACCCGGGAATAACCTTCAACTGTAACTGCGAAACAAGCCATAAATCTGCAACATTTACTGATGAAGAAATCAATGCCGCTATAAAAGAAGTCAAAAAGAAATTCAAAGATTTTGAAGGCTGCGATCTGAAAGAATTGAGATATGATGAAGAGATCAGACATCGGGAAGCCGAAGCTTATTTAACAACCGGGGGCGGATCAGACAGAAAAATTGAAAACACAAATGTAATGATTCTTGTTTCCCGATTTGATGTTGATAACAGCAGCGCAGCTGCAGCCGGAGGCTTTAACGGGGGAACAACCTATGACAACTGGCTCTGGATATTAACAAGAAGCTCAGAAGGCGAAAACTGGGAGGTTGTTGATTGGGGATATTGATTTTTTAACCAAATCAAACAATGAACCGCCTTTAAAATAATATTTGAAATATAACAATTTGTGCAACGTTGACAAAATTATTTTAATATGTTAAAAACTCTTGACATATTCAATATCATTGTGTATAATAAAGCCACAAGATAAAGAAAGGGGTGTTCCCAATGTACCGTTTAGTTTAAACAGTACGATTTGAAAATATCTAAAACTAAAAATAAAAATAAAAAA
>JAFUHX010000086.1 GCA_017474045.1 Clostridia bacterium
AAAAAATAAAAAATAAAAAAAGGAGTATGTATTCTGTTATGAAAAAAGTAATATGCAAGGTTGAATATGATACCGAAAATGCAGAACTTGTAAAGAAATTTACAAGCGGCGAATTCGGTGATGCTGCAGGCTATGAAGAAAGCCTTTACAAAACCAATGACGGAAAATATTTTCTTTATGTAAACGGTGGCGCTGAGTCAGTTTATCCTGCCGAAAACATTAAGAGAATGTCTGCTGCAAAAGCAGATGAATGGCTTTTGAGCCACTAAGCTTAAATAAAGCAGTTTTCAGTCGCGGGGTTAATCTCGCGGCTGATGTTTTTTTCTTCTCAGAAATTTTTTCTAACTTTCCCTTTTTTCTTGACAAATTCATTAAAATTGAGTAAAATCAAAACGAATTGAATATTCAAAAGACTGTGACGAAGAATCGCTTTTTCTGCTGTTCAAAGAGAGGGAAGTCCGCGGCTGAGAGATTTCCTGAATATATGCGGCTTTTGCGTGCTGCTTCTGAGTCGCTTTCTGAAAAGAAAGACGTAAGCTATGCGTTAAATGCGTTGAGTGGTGCAGATTGCGCAATTCGGGTGGTACCGTGGAGATTTTTCTTCACCCCGATGTGTTTTTCGGCATCTTTTTTTATTTGTGTAAACTTTATTTTGAAAGGAAATGATAACAATGCAGTGGATGGGTCTTAACGAAATCAGAGAAAAATATCTTTCTTTTTTTGAGTCAAAGGGTCATATGCGTCTGCCCAGCTTCTCCCTTGTTCCTCAGGGAGATAAAAGTATTCTTTTAATCAATGCAGGAATGACGCCGATGAAAAAATATTTCACCGGTGAGGTTACTCCTCCCTCAAAAAGAGTAACCACCTGCCAGAAATGCATCAGAACTCCCGATATCGAAAATGTTGGAAAAACAGCAAGACACGGAACTTATTTCGAAATGCTTGGAAATTTCTCATTTGGCGATTATTTTAAGCGTGAAGCAACAGCTTGGGCATGGGAGTTTTTCACAAAGGTTCTTGAAATTCCTGCTGAGCTTCTTTATGTCAGCGTTTATCTTGAAGATGACGAAGCTTATGATATCTGGACCAAGGAAGTGGGTGTTGACCCTTCACACATGGTTCGCTTCGGAAAAGAAGATAACTTCTGGGAACATGGCGCAGGTCCCTGCGGTCCTTGCTCAGAAATTTATTTCGACAGAGGCGCTTCAAAGGGCTGCGGAAGTCCTGATTGCAAGGTCGGTTGCGAATGCGACAGATTTATTGAAGTCTGGAATCTTGTTTTCACTCAGTTTGAAAACGACGGAAATAATAACTATACCCGTCTTGCAAATCCCAATATCGACACAGGTATGGGTCTTGAAAGACTTGCCTGCGTAATGCAGAATGTTGACAATCTTTTCGAGGTTGATACTGTTAAGAATATTATGAAGCATATTATTGATATTGCCGGAATAAATTACCACGATGATGCTAAAAAAGACGTTTCTCTTCGTGTTATTACCGACCATATCAGAAGCACAACCTTCATGGTAGGCGACGGTGTTGTTCCTTCAAACAGCGGAAGAGGCTATGTTCTCAGAAGACTTCTCCGCCGCGCCGCAAGACACGGAAGACTTATCGGAATAACCCGTCCTTTCCTTGCTGAAGTTTGCGATACAGTAATTGCCGAAAACAAAAATGCATATCCTAACCTTGTTGAAAAAAGTGAATACATCAAAAAGGTTATTGCAATGGAAGAAGAAAGCTTCTATAAAACAATTGATTCAGGCTTAGGTCTTCTCAGCGAAATGATGGAAAAGGCAGAAAACGGTGTTATTTCAGGTGAAGCCGCTTTCAAACTTCAGGATACCTATGGTTTCCCAATTGATTTAACAAAAGAAATTGCTGAAGAAAAAAGCATGACAGTTGACGAAGAAAGGTTCAAAGAGCTTGTTGAAGAAGCAAGACTTAAAGCCAAAAGCGCCAAAAGAGATGCCGCAGATTCCGACTGGAGAAACAGCGGAGTTTCACTTAAAGATATTGAAAAAACTCAGTTTCTCGGTTATTCAGAAAATAATGTTGAAGCAAATGTTGTTGCAATTATATCTGATTCAGAAAGAAAAGAATTTCTTGAAGACGGCGAAGAAGCCGTTCTGGTTCTCAACAAAACTTCTTTCTATGCTGAAAGCGGCGGACAGGTTGGAGACGGCGGTGTTATCAGCTTTGGAAACAGCGAATTCAGCGTTTATAAAACCACAAAAGATGCAGACGGTGTAATTCTTCACCACGGAATTCTTTCAGGCGAAGGCATTAAAATCGGCGACAAAGCCGTTGCTTCTTATGATGAAGAAAGCCGAAAAGCAACAGCCCGAAACCACACAACGGCCCATCTTCTCCAGGCTGCCTTAAGAAAGGTTCTCGGTTCACACGTTGAGCAGGCCGGTCAGCTTGTTGACAAAGATGTTGTTCGTTTTGACTTCGTTCATTTTGCCGCTATGACAACTGAAGAAATCAAGGCAGTTGAAAAAATGGTTAATGAAACCGTTCTTTCGGCAATTGCTGTTGAATCAAAAGAAATGCCTATTGAAGAAGCCAAACAAATGGGAGCAATGGCTCTTTTCGGAGAAAAATACGGCGATGTTGTCCGAGTTGTTAAGGTTGGTGATTTTTCAATAGAGCTTTGTGGCGGTACCCATGTTGAAAACAGCGGTAACATCGGCCTTTTCAAAATTGTTTCCGAATCATCTGTCGCTGCAGGTGTCAGAAGAATTGAAGGCGTAACAGGTCTTAATTCTCTTTCTTTCTTAAATGCAAATCTTGAAACAGTTTCTGCTGTTGCTTCAAATCTTAAAATTGCCAACGCAAAAGAGGTTGTTGCAAGAAGCGCAAGCATAATGGCAGACATCAAGGCAAAAGAAAAAGAAATTGAAAAGCTTTCAGGAATAATTGCAAACATCAAAACCCAGTCCATGCTTGAAAATTCAACAGATGTTGGAGGTGTTAAGCTTGTAACTGCTTTC
Organism: Clostridia bacterium; assembly: GCA_017474045.1. GTDB lineage: Bacteria > Bacillota > Clostridia > Oscillospirales > Acutalibacteraceae > UBA6857. Next base: position 3,000 of record JAFUHX010000086.1, read on the forward strand.
CTTGAAGACACAACTGTTGATGAACTGAGAAAAATGTGTGATCTGATAAAGAGCAAGGGTGAAAACTATGTTGGTGTTGTTGCCGGCGTTCAGAAAGCAAAGGGAACAGGCAATATCTGCGTTTGTTGCGGAAAAGAAGCAATCAGCCTTGGTGCTCATAGCGGAAACATTGCCCGCGAGGTTGCAAAGCTTGCCGGCGGTAACGGCGGCGGAAAGCCTGATAGTGCAATGGCAGGTGTTAAGTCAGTTGATTTTCTTGCCGAAGCACTTAAAAAGGCTGAAGAAATTGTTTCTTCAATGCTTAAATAAATAACAGGGCAGATGCCTTAATAAGAATCTGCCAAAAAAGGAGGAATTATGAAAAAGTTTTTTTCGTTGTTATTAATCTTTGCATTTCTTCTTTCTTCTTTTTCAACGATTGTTTTTGCTGTGAAAGGATATGAAAATCAGGGTTTTTCTCTTGAAATTCCGGAGGAGCTTAAACAAGATAAAACCTTTGCTTTCGAAAACGGCTATGTTGATTATTGGCATAGCGATAAATATGAAATTGAAGTGGCTCTTTGGAATAGCGAAAATCCAATAGCGGTTGGACCGGTTGCCGGTGAAAAAATATGTTATGATATTCCAAACGGACAAATCAAATTCTCTAAAAACGAAAACAAAGATGTTGAAATCAACTTGTTAAAAGGAACCTACATCAGCGGAACGTTAAAATATGAAGATGTTTCGGTTGATTATCACCGATATCTTTTTGAAAAAGATGGAAAGCACTATAATATCAGCTTTTTCCTTCGCGATTCTGACTATAAGCATTATATTGATGAAATTATCAATAGCTTTAAACTTCATTCTGCCAACGATATGGTGAGCTATAATAAAAAAGGCTTCAACTTTCAGTTGAATTCAGAGCTTGTTCAGGATACAAGTTGGGCTGAGGAACATGGCTATATTGATTCGTGGAAAACTGAAGATGAAAAGTTTGAGTTTATGATAGGAACTGTGCAGTATTACGGTCATTTCGGCCCCATTCTTGGCGAAGAAAAGGATGACTGCCGCCATTTTGATGAAATGCGAAACGAAGAATATAATTTCTTCACGGGCGGTTTAGGTGGTGAGAGTGTAATAGTAAATGATCTCAACGGTGAATATAACACTCATTCGGTTGAGGTTGACGGCGACGATAATATTGATTTTATATATCATCACTATTCTTTTGCCAAAGATGACGAAGTTTATCATCTTACCTTTTATGTTCATGATGAAAAATATGAAAACTTAGTTGATGAAATTGTCAACAGCTTCAATATCAAAAAACAAAATTCATTCCTTTCATGGAAAAACGCTATCAGCTTTCTTGTTTTATTTGCTGTTGCATTAATTATCGTCGGCGCTGAAAACAAGAAGAGAAGAAACAGAAATAAATAAGGAGATTTTTTATGGATTGTATTTTTTGCAAAATTGCTAACGGAGAAATACCAACAACAAAGGTTTATGAAGATGACAGCGTAATTGCTTTCAACGATCTGTCGCCTCAGGCTCCGATTCACATTTTAATCATTCCTAAAGAGCATATTGCTTCTGCGGCAGATGTTACTGCTGATAACAGCGCAGTAATTGCCCATATTTTTGAAGTTGCAGCTAAATTGGGTAAAGACCTTGGTCTTGAAAATGGCTATCGAATTGTAAATAACTGCGGTGAAGACGGCGGTCAGACTGTGAAACATCTTCATTTTCATTTCATGGGCGGAAGACAGTTTGGATGGCCTGCAGGCTGATTTTAATAATTAAAAGAAAGAAGTGTTAATATGAAAACCTATAAAATGACTATTGCCGGATTGGAAAGAGAGCTTCCGATTTGTCCTGTCAATGAAAATCTTGATATTGCAGCTTTTGTAATTTTCGGTGACGCAGAGCTTACCGTTGCTGCAGCAAGCGAGCTTATTAAAGTTTGTCCCGAGTTTGATTTTATCGTTTCACCTGAAGCCAAGGCTATTCCTTTGGCTCATGAAATGTCACGTCAAAGCGGAAAGAAATATTTTGTTTGCCGAAAGGGTGCAAAGCTTTATATGAAAGAGCCGGTGAGCGTTCATGTTCGCTCAATAACAACCGATGCCGTTCAGACTCTTTATATTGACGCCCTTGAAGGCGAGCAGTTCAGAGGAAAAAGAGTTCTTATTCTTGATGACGTAATAAGCACAGGTGAATCTCTTCTTGCCGTTAAGAAACTTGTCAGTGAATTTGAAGGAGAAATTGTTGGACAGGCAGCAATTCTTGCCGAGGGCGATGCAGCAGACAGAAAAGATATTATTTATCTTGAAAAATTGCCGCTTTTCTTTAAATAAAACTAAGGACTGAAAAAGATGAAAAGACCGCTTTCCACAGTTGGATTCACAATGCTTGTTTCTCTCTTTGTTTTTTGTCAGACAGAGAAAATATGGTTTGTTGTTGCTGTTGGTGTTGCGGCTCTTTTCGCCTTTCTTTCTTCAATTTTAATCAAAAAAACAAAACAGACTGCCTTTTTACCGACTTTGTTTATGTCGGTAGCGGTAGCCTGTTTTCTTTTTCTGTTCTCTCATGGTTATTATTATCTTCCTGCGATTAAAATGACCTCAGATAACATGAAGATTGAAGCAGTAATAACTGATTATCCCGAATTTTCAGGTTCGCGCTGCTACTGTATGGCTAAAATTAAAAATCCGGAAACAAAAAGAAGCTATAAAGTCAGACTTTCACTTCCTGCGTATTCAGATAGCCTTGAAACTGAAGAAAAAATTAAAAATCTTCAGGTCGGAGACTCTGTAATTTTCAGCGGAAAGCTTTATAAAATTGCTGAAAACAAAAAGGAAATTCATAATAGCTATATGAGTCGAAAAATCTTTTTAGGTGCTTATCCGAAGGGTGAAATAACCGTTAAAAAGGCTGAGAAAAAAACGTTGGTTTATTATTTGATGAATGAAAAAAGAAAAACTATAAATCAGCTTCTTTTGAGCTTTGAAGGTGAAACTGCGTCAATAGGAATGAGTCTTTTAATGGGAGAAAAAACTTATTTAAGCGATGAAATCTATAATGAATTTCAAAAAAGCGGAGTATCTCATCTGATGGCCGTTTCAGGACTTCATCTTTCGGTCTGGCTGATGTCTGTTTTGAAAATTGTTGAAGTTTTCGGACTTGATAAGAAAAAATGGATAAGCCTTCTTCTGTCCTTTAATTTTCTGATAATGTTTTTTGCTTCTTTCAGCGGATCTGTGGTTCGCGCAGGCATGATGATGTTTCTTTATCTGTTTGGGCTCCTGATAAGAAAAAGGCCGGACCCGCTGAATTCACTTGGCTTTTCTGCAATTATTATTCTGCTGATAAATCCGTATAACGCAAACAATGTCAGCTTTCTTCTTTCCTTGACGTCAACCTTAGCCATAATAACCGTTGCTTCTGCACTTATATCCAGGGCTGAAAAGCTTCCTTTAATAGTCTCGCTGAATCAAAGGGTCAAAAAAATCGTTCTTGCCGTTTTAAGCTGTTTAATAATAAGCTTGAGCGTTTCATGGATTACGTTGCCGCTTGTTGTTTTCTTTTTCAGAAGAGTTGCAACCTTGTCTTTTCTGACTAATCTTTTGGTTTTGCCGGTTGCCTCATGGCTGGTAATTGCTTTTGGCGTTTATGTAATGTTTTATTTTCTTCCCGGTTTAAATCTTTTGATAAAGCTTTATATTGAAGCTGCAACCGAATATTTGCTAATGGTTGTTTCTTCGGTTTCTTCTTTACCTTTAAGCAGTATCACAACGCCGTTTTATTCTGTTGTTCCGCTGATGATTGTCTGGCTTTTACTCAGCACTTTGGGCTTTCTTTGTTTTAAATATAAAAGCAAACGAATGGTAATCTGCTCTTTTTGTCTTGGCGTTTTAGCTTTTGCTTCTTTATCATTTGCAATCAGTAGCTATGAAAGAAAAAATGTAATAATAACCTCGCATAACGCAGACAGCGGACTTTGTGTAACCATAGAGCATGACGGAAAGCGGATTCTGGCTTTTGCTGAGGCGGATGACTATTATTCATCCTTTTTAACGGAAGAAATCGGAAAAACCGACTATGCATTTTTGTTTGACGGTGAAAAGGAGAATATCAGGCTGATAAGTGAAACTTTGCCCGATTTTCTTCTTTATAACGGAAACAAAAACCTTCTTTCTTCTTCTCTCAGAAATAAAGTTAGTGCTGAAGAAAAGCTTTCTTTCGATTCGATGGAAATAAAAAAGGGTGAAAAAGGCGTAACTGTTAAGGCCTTTGGAGTAACGGCAGTTATTTCTCCGGAAGCCGAGACTTTTGAAGCAGATATAATATTAACAAATAATTCGTCTTCTCTTGATATTAATGAAAAATCAGTTATAATATTATCAGGCGAAAACAAAGAAAACTGTTTGTCTGTAGCTGAAAACGGCTCAACAACAGTAACAATTTCGAAAGGCGCAAGCTATTGCGTAAAAGGTGAAAACAGTTGGCAATTTTTGATGAGAAAGAACTGAAACAGCATATTAAGGCTAAAGAGTTTTTCTCTGTTTATTTAGTAATAGGCGATGAAAGCTATCTGAAACAGCTTTATTCAAATCAGTTGGTTGAAAAAAATCTGAATCCTGCCTTTGAGAGCTTTAACTATAGCTTTTTCGAAGGAAAAGGTCTCGATTTAAGAGATGTTTATGAAAAAGCAATAATGCTGCCGATGATGAGCGATAAACGCTGCATTTTGGTTGATGATTTCAAAATTGATTCTCTTAATGATAAAGAAGTCAGAACCATGGAAGAGGTTTTTGAAGAGCTTCCGGAAACCACTCTTTTAATTTTCAGACAGGGCAGTGCCGGATTTTCCAAAAAAAGCGGAAAAAAGGTTTTTGAGCTTTTTAACAAATTCGGAGCAGTTTGCGAACTGAATAAAAGAAAAGGAGCTGAGCTTTATAAACCTCTGATTTCTTCCGCAAAGAAGCAAGGCTGTGAGCTTGATAATATCTGCGCGCAATATCTTGTTTCGTGCGTGGGAGACGATTTTAACGTTTTAATAAACGAACTAAGCAAGGTGTGCAATTTTGTCGGCGAAGGAAAAATCACCAAAGAGGCTATAGATGCCGTTGCAATAAAAACGGTTGATGCAAAGGTATATTTTTTAACAAAAGCTCTTCTTTCAAATGATTTTGAAAAGGCTTATGATGTTCTTGATTCTCTTTTGAGAATAAAAACAGAGCCTGAATATATTCTTGGCGCCATTGTCGGAACTTATGTTGATTTATATCGGGTGAAGGTTGCGTTGAGTAGTGGCGCTCAGCCTTTGGAGCTTAAAGATGTTTTTAACTATAAAAACCGTGAATTCGTTTTGCAAAACGCCGCAAGAGACAGCCGGAATTTAGATATTTCAAAGCTTCGAAAATGTCTTGATGTTTTAAACGAAGCAGATATGAAGCTTAAAACCGGAAGAGACGCGGGAAAAGGAAGAATGGTCATTGAGCAGGTTATTGTTAAGCTGCTTTTAATTTCCAACGGTGAAAGAGTATGATTAAACTTAGTCAGGCTGTTATTGTTGAAGGAAAATATGATCAGATCAGGCTTTCGGGTGTTTTAGATGCACTGATTGTAACTACCGAAGGTTTTTCTCTTTTCAAAAATAAAGAAAAACAAAAATTTTTGCGACGCCTTGCCAAAGAAAAAGGTATTATCGTTTTAACTGACAGCGACAGTGCCGGGTTTTTAATCAGAAACTTTATTTCTTCGCTTATACCCGGAGAGCAGATTGTCAACGTTTATATTCCTGATATCTACGGAAAAGAAAAGCGAAAAGAAAAGCCCTCAGCAGAGGGAAAGCTGGGAGTTGAAGGTGTCAGCGAAGATATTATTCTGAAAGCTCTTGAAAAAGCAGGTGTTACCGCTGAAAAATCGTCAGAAAAAAAGAGACTTATTACTAATATAGACCTTTTTGAACACGGTCTTTCAGGAAGACCAAACAGCAAGGAAAACCGAAAACGCCTTTTTGAAAGACTGGAGCTTCCTGAAAGGCTTTCCACATCCTCTCTTATAAAGATTTTAAACAGCTTTATTACTTATGATGAATTCGAAAATGTTCTGAAGGAGTTGAATTTATGAGAATAGGTCATGGCTATGATGTTCACAGATTAACCGAAAACCGAAAGTTGATTATCGGTGGTGTAGAAATTCCTTTTGAAAAGGGACTTCTCGGCCACAGCGATGCCGATGTTCTTCTTCATGCAATATCCGATGCTCTTCTTGGTGCTTCGGCTTTGGGTGATATCGGGCTTCTTTTTCCTGATAATGACGAAAAATTCAAAGGTGCCGACAGCCTGGAGCTTTTAAAAATAGTTTGCGAAAGAGTCAGAAACAGCGGCTTTGAAATTGAAAATATTGATGCAACAATTTTGTGTCAGCGTCCGAAGCTCAGACCTTATATTGACGAAATGAGAAAGAGAATTTCGTCTGCTTGCTCAATAGAGCTTAACTGTGTCAGCGTTAAAGCAACAACTGAAGAAGGTCTTGGCTTTACGGGGAACGGCGAGGGTATTGCAGCTCATGCCGTCTGCCTTCTTAAATAATAAATTGAATGAAAACCAGGGGATGTAAAAAACTCGTTTTTTTACATCCCCTTTTTAGTGGCTAGGAAAAAATGCGCAGAATGAACAAACCGAGCCAAAAGGGCGCCACTTCATAAGGATATTAGG
>JAFUHX010000007.1 GCA_017474045.1 Clostridia bacterium
ACTATTTCCACTACGGTTTTTAGAGCAAAAAAATCACCCGTAGTCAACGCAGACTTTGTCTGCGCTTTTGACGAAGGTTTGATTTTTTTGCGAACGTCAGCAAAAGTTCTTTTGTTACTTTTCTTCAAAGAAAAGTAATGCCGTCCGCAAGGACAGACGTACAGTTTACCTCTACGGCAGTCTTTTATGTAAAACAAAAAGATAAGGTTCTACCCAAAAACATAGAGATGAGAGGGGACTCTCCCCCCCTTTTGTCTTGAAAGCTAATTGCTTTAAAGACATTTCCCCCCAGGGGAATTTTCTCCAAAGAAAAGTAATGCCGGTGGCATAGCCACACTACTCCCGTTTAAGACTGCGGACAAAATTTTCAGCGTTGCCGAGCAAAAGCGGTCGCAAGGCGACACCAATGGCCGCTTTAGACTGCGGAGAAAATTTTTAGCGTTGCCGAGCCGCAATGTGAAAGCTACACCGCAAGCAAGGAAAAACACGCGGTTGCCTCTACGGCAGTTTTTTATGTAAAGCAAAAAAACAAAGCTCAGACATTTCTGCCTGAGCTTTATCGCTTTTTAAAAATTAACCGAAGAATGCTTTGTGAACAGCGGCAACAGCCTTGTCAGCAAGCTCTTTTTCAATAAGAACAGAAATGGTAATTTCGCTGGTAGAAATCATTGAAATGTTGATTCCTGCTTCATAAAGAGCACCAAACATTTTTGAAGCTGTTCCTGAATGTGACTGCATTCCTGCACCGACGATTGAAATTTTGGCAACGCTTGTGTCGCTGGAAACAACAGCACCTTCAAGACCGAAAAGATCTTCAAGAATTTCAACTGCTTCAGCAGCGTGACTGCTTGCGCAGGTGAATGAAATATCCTTTGTTCCGTCGCGGCCAACAGACTGAAGAATTACGTCGATGTTGATTTTCTTTGCGGCAAGCTTTGAGAACATTTTAAAAGCATTACCGGGAATATCTTTCATTCCCACAACTGAAATTCTGGCAACATCTGTGTCTTTAGTTACGCCTCTGATTAACATTTTCTCCATTTTAGCAACCTCCCTAACGATTGTTCCGGGTTCTTTAACAAGACTTGAAAGAACCTCAAGTTCTACACTGTATTTTTTAGCCATTTCAACAGAACGGTTGTTGAGCACCTGTGCGCCGAGTGTGGCAAGTTCAAGCATTTCGTCATAAGTAATGTCTGAAAGCTTCTGAGCGTTTTCAATTTTTCTCGGGTCTGCGGTGTAAACGCCTGTAACATCTGTGAAAATCTGGCAGCGGTCTGCGTGAAGTGCAGCAGCAATGGCAACAGCACTTGTGTCGCTTCCGCCTCTTCCGAGAGTGGTCAGGTCGTCAGATTTGTTAACGCCCTGGAAGCCGGCAACGATAATAATTTTCTTTTTGTCCAGCTCACTCTGAAGTCTTTCGGTTTTAATGTTTTCAATTCTTGCTGAGCCATAGGCTTTGTTTGTGTTAAAGCCGGCCTGCCAACCGAGAAGAGAAACAACGGGGTAGCCTAACTTTTCAATAGCCATGGCAAGAAGTGAAATTGAAATCTGCTCACCTGCGGTAAGAAGCATATCCATTTCTCTTTTTGAAGCCTTGGGGTTAATTTCGTTTGCTTTTTCGATAAGGTCGTCCGTTGTGTCACCCTGAGCAGAAACAACAACAATAACATCGTTGCCTTCTTTATATGTGTCTGTTACGATTTTTGCAACATTCATAACTCTTTGAGCGTTTGCAACGGAAGATCCACCGAATTTTTGAACGATAAGTGACATAAATGGTCCTCCTTTATGAAAACGGAAAAATCCGCTTTTAATTTTAATAGTCAGTAACTCTGATTACTGAAAGTGTTTCAAGATTTGATTTTTCAAGCTTTGAAAGAAGCTCTTTTTCTTTTCCTTCTTCTGTGATGAAAGCAACCTCACCGTCGGACCAGAGAATGTTTGAGGCTCCGAAGGCTTCAAGGGCAATTTTGTGAACTGCGGCTTTGTCTGCGGCCTTTGCTCTTATGAAAAGCGCTGTTGAAGCTTCTTTGTAGTCTGCAACAAAATCTTTCTTTTCCTGACCCCAGCCAAAGAATTTTCGTTTTTCGCTGTTTGAAGCGCAGTCGATAATGTCTCCCACAACGGCGCTGGCTGTGGCAAGCTTTCCTGCTCCCTTGCCATACATGAGAACATCGCCGGTCATGTCGCCTCTCACAAGGCAGGCGTTATAAACTCCGTTAACTCCTGCGAGCATGCTGTCTTTTGAAACGAGGGCAGGTGAAACCATAATGTTGATTTTTCCGCTGTCGAGCAATTTTGTTCTGGCAAGAAGCTTGATAACATAGCCCATTTCGCCGGCTGACTGAACATCGTCAAGGGTAATTTTGGTAATTCCTTCGGTATAAACACCGTCGGGATAAACGTGGCTTCCGAAGGCGAGCGAGGCAAGAATACAGATTTTTCGGCAAGCGTCGTGACCTTCAATGTCAGCTGTGGGGTCTTTTTCGGCGTAGCCGTTATCCTGAGCCAGCTTGAGAGCATCGGGAAAGCTCATTTTATCTACTATCATTTTATTTAAAATGAAGTTGGTGGTTCCGTTGAGAATTCCGGCTATTTCATAAATTTTGTTTCCTGCAAGGCAACGGCTGATAGGACGGATAATAGGAATACCGCCTCCGACGCTGGCTTCAAACATGAAATTGACACCTTTTTCTCTTGCAACAGAAAGAAGCTCAAAGCCTTTTTTGGCAACAAGCTCTTTGTTTGAGGTAACAACGTGCTTGCCTTTTTCAAGACATTTTGAAACAAAGTCATAAGCCGGATTAATTCCGCCCATGGTTTCAACAACAACAGAAATTTCGTCGTCGTTTAAAATTTCTTCGAAATTTTTTGTCATGTATTTTTCAAAGGGGTTGTTTTCAAAATCTCTGATGTCAAGAATTTTTTTGAGCTTGAGTTCAACATTGCTGTTTTCTTTGATGGAAGCGGCGTTCTTTTCAAGAACTTCGGCAACACCTGAGCCGACTACACCAAAGCCTAAAATTGCAACATACATTTTCTGCACCTCTTTTTATATATAATAAGGTTATTATAAACACTTTAGTATATTATCACATTTTGTCAACAATTTAAAGCAAAAAAATCAAAAAATATTTATTTTGTTAAATCCATTGATTTTATTTATAATATGGGTTAGTATAATATAGAAATATAACAAAAAAAGAGGGAGGAAAAGAATTTGAATGTTGTTGAAAAAAGGCGAAAAGCCATAATAAATACTGTCTATTTTTCAATTTTTGTTGCTTTGGGCTTTTTGTTTTTCAGATATGCCTTCGGCGTGTGTATGCCGCTGATTATTGCTTTTTTTGTTGCCGCAATTCTTCAAAAACCGAAAAACTATCTCAGTAAAAAAACTTTTTTAAAAGAAGGCTTAGCTTCAACCCTTTGTGTTTTTGCGGCGCTTTTTATTTTTCTTTCTTTAATTGCGCTTATCGGTGTCAGAATTGTTGACGAAATTAAAGGCTTTATTGACTATGTTTCCATTCAGCTTCGCGATATAGACGGAATAATCGATAATATTGAAGCGTGGCTTCTTAATATTATTGCTTCTTTTCCTTCTTTTATCAAAGATACTCTTTCTGAAAACACTTCAGAGCTGTTTTCAAAGCTTCGGGAAATAATTGCCGGAAAAGACACCGAAACTGTCAGCCATGTAACTGAAGGAATCGGAAATAAATTTCAGCTCTCCTGGCTTTCAGGGCCTTTAAGCGGAGTGATTTCAACAGCAAGGCAGGTTCCTTCTTTCCTGATTGCCTTTGTTGTAACAATCGTTGCAAGCTGTTTTATGACGAAGGAATATCCCAAAATGATTGAGTTCTTTGTCTGTCAGATTCCTGAAAGCAAGAGAAAAGACTTTTCAAGAGGAACGGTTCTTCTGAAAGATTCTCTTTCAAAGATGATAAAGGCATATCTTCTGATTATTCTTGTTACCTTCGCTGAAATGAGTCTGGGTCTGACAGCGCTGAAGCTTATCGGGATTTTTGAATCAAACTATATTGTAATCATTGCCCTGATAACTGCTATTGTTGATATTATTCCCATTTTAGGAACGGGAACTATTCTTCTGCCTTGGGCAGTTTATTCTCTCATTGTGGGAGATATCGGAATGAGTGTGGGTCTTCTTGTGATTTACGCGGTTATTTCTGTTGTAAGGCAGGTTATTGAACCTAAGCTTGTTGCCGGACAGCTGGGACTTTCCCCTGTTGTAACAATCTCTGCTCTTTATCTCGGTCTGAGATTCTTCGGCGTTTTGGGAATGTTTGTTTGTCCTATTGCAATAATTATGCTGAAGCTTCTCAATGACGAAGGAATAATTAAAATTTGGAAATCTCCGAAAAAAGAGAAAGAAGAATCCGCTGAAAAGGAAGAAAAAGAATAATTCAAAACCGAATATAAAAAGCAGCTGCAGAAAACATTTTTTCTACAGCTGCTTTTCAGGTTTCAAGGGGCAGGTATAAATCCTGCAGAAACTCTTTGCTTTTTTTAATGAGGTATTCGCTTTTTTTGAAATAAAATTATTTATCTTCTTCAATCTTTAAAATAATGTTTTTGTAAACTTTGGCAAAGAAGAAAGAAGATGTTATTGCGGAAGCAACTTCGGCAATGGGGAAGGCAAGCCAGACGTTGTTAACGTTACCTGTTAACGAAAGAAGATAAGCGGCAGGAATGAGAACAACAAGCTGACGGGCTATTGAGGTAAACATTGAATAGTGGCTTTTTCCGAGAGCCTGAAAAACTGAGCCTATGCAGATGCAGAAGCCTGCCACGGGGAAAGAAAGACTTATTGAGCGAAGGGCGGGAACGCCGATTGAAAGCATGTTTTCTGAAGCCTCGAAAAGCTGAAGCATTGTTTCGGGTATAATCCACATAAGCGCCATTCCTAAAGTCATGATAACGCAGGCCATGGTAACGCTGATTTTAACAGCTTTAATCATTCGGTCTTTTTTCTTTGCTCCGTAGTTGAAGGCAACAATGGGAATAACACCGTTGTTAAGCCCGAATACCGGCATAAAGACAAAGCTTTGAAGCTTGAAATAAACTCCGAATACTGCGGCGGCAGTTTCAGTGAAGGAAAGAAGAATCTTGTTCATAAGATAGGTCATAAGAGAGCCGATTCCCACCATAACGATTGAGGGAACACCGATTTTATAAATTTCACCGATGATATCTTTGTCGGGCTTGAATTTTTTGAAAGAAACATGAATTTCTTTGTTGAATTTTTTGTTGAGAATGAGTCCTATGATGAAGGCAACTATCTGTCCGAGAACTGTTGCAACGGCAGCACCCTTAGCTTCAAGTCGTGGAAACGGTCCGACGCCAAGAATGAAAAGCGGGTCGAAAATTATGTTGATTATTGCGCCTGAAAGCTGAGTTACCATTGAAAGAGTTGTTTTTCCCGTTGCCTGCATAAGTCTTTCAACGGTCACCTGGCCGAAAACGCCGAAAGAAAGAGCGCAGCAAACCGAAAGATAATCAACACCATAGCTGAAAATGGGTGAAGAAGTGTCAACCTGAGTGGTGAAAAACGGCTTCACGGCAAAAAGACCGACAAAAAGAAAGAGAACAGAGCTTAAAGCGGCAAGAAAAAGACCGTTTGAAGCAACCTTGTTTACCTTTTCAAAATTTCTTGCTCCCAGATTCCTTGAAAGAAGGGCATTAATACCCACGCCGGTTCCGGTAGCAACACCGATCATAAGGTTCTGAACAGGGAAGGCGAGAGAAACAGCAGTTAATGCGTCTTCGCTGACCTTGGCAACCCAAATGCTGTCAATAATATTATAAAGTGCCTGAACAAGCATTGAAAGCATCATGGGAAGAGACATTGTTAAAATGAGTTTTCCTATAGGCATAACGCCCATTTTGTTTTCTTGTTTCATTTTGAACTCCTTTGCTTGAAAATTACTCAGAAATTATAGCATTATAATGTGTGATATTTCAATAAAAATATTATAGATTTTAAACATAAACAGACAAACAGTTTTGTGCAAATTTTCCGAGGTGCCTTGGTCAAAATCAATAAATAAGGCAGTTATATATTGTATCGTTTCAACAAAATCATTTTTTAAAAATTTTTTTGTTTAAAACGCAGGTGTTTTATGTTATAATATCTGCGCTAAAAAATGTTTTTTAGGAGGAACGTTTATGAAGAAATTCAAAAAACTTCTTGCCGTGGCGCTTGCAGTCTTAATGGTTCTGAGCGTTGCGCCGATGTCAACCTTTGCTGAAATGGGCAAGGAAAGAATAGTTGCCTCTCTTCCTTTTGTTTCTATTTCAGACACACACTATTATCCTGAAAGTCTTATGGGTAAAGACGAAAACGGAAACGACAACGCTGCCTGGCTTGAACACATGGCTCTCAGCGCTAAAATGTTTCCTGAGTCTGACGCTATAATAAGAACTGCTCTTGACACAATTTCTGAAAGAGCAAAAGAAAACGGAGCAAAATATGTTCTTGTTCCCGGCGACCTTACAAAAGACAGCGAATATGAAGCTCACGTTGGACTTGCTAAAATTTTTGAAGAATACGAAGAAAAATTCGGTCTTGAGTTTATTGTTATCAACGGTAACCACGACATAAACACAACAAAGGCAGACACCTTTGTTAACGGCAAAAAAGAAATGGCAAGAGCCATTACACCGGCTGAATTCCCTGAGGTTTATAAAAATCTCGGCTACGACCTTGCTATTGACCGTTTTGCATATCCCGAAAACGGAGAAGAGGTTCTCAACGCTCTTTCTTATGTTGTTGACCTTGACGAAAACTTCCGACTTATAGTTGTTGACAGCAACAACTATTCCTTTGGCGAGCCTCAGAAGGATATTACAAACGGAACTGTTTCCGAAGAGTTTATGCAATGGGTTAAAAAATGGGCTGATGACGCAACGGCTAACGGCAAAGAGCCTTTTGTTATGATTCACCACAGCCTTGCAGCTCACATGGAAACTGAGCCTTCAATTTCCTTTGCCTTTGTTCTTGATGACTATATGGATGTTGCTGAAGCGTTTGCTTCCTGGGGAATCAACTATGCTTTCACAGGTCACCTTCACACAAACGACATTGCAGTAACCGTTAACGACGACGGCGAAGCAATTTATGACCTTGAAACCGCTTCTGTAACAAGCTATCCTAACACCTACAGAGAAAACACAATCAGCCTCAAGGCAAACGGCGAATCTGTTATGTCAACCTTTACTGTTGATTTTGACGACAGAGCTCAGTTTACATACGACGGTGTTACCTATGACAAAAACAGCTATAAATATCATGCCTTTGACCGCGCTTACGGCGGCGTTATGACCGAAGACGGAAAGGCAAGCACCGACGCCTTCCTTATGGCAATTGTTAAGTCTTATTTAGGACCCATTCTTAAAGATATTAAGGCTCAGGGCGGAATTCTTCCCTATCTTAAAACACTTAATATTGACCTTGAAAAAATAATTTCAGATTTTCTTGCACCCTATATTGGTGACGGAATAAAAATCGGCTCTTATAAAGTTTTCTCAACCGATAACATTATGTGGTTTGTTGAAGACCTTCTTCAGCAGGTAGCCGACCTTTATGTTGAAAATCCCGAAGCCCTCTATGAAATTCTTTCAAAGGCAATTACTGAACTGACCGCTTTTGAGATTTCAGAAGTTCCTTGCACCAAGTTTATTGAGTCTCTTGGCTTCGGCGATCCTTCAAAGCCCGGAACATTAGGCGATGCAGTTCTTTCTGTTCTCGCTTATTGGACCACCGGTGACGAAGATATTTCAGACGATGCTTTCATGCAGGACGCTCTTGATAAATTTGAAAACGGAAACACTGTTAAAGATTTCTTCTATCTTTTAGTCGATATTCTTCTTGAAGATATTGTTGAAGACGGAATTCTTGCAAAGCTTGAAATCAGAGTTGATAAGCTTCTGGGCGACGATCAGCTCCAAAGCAAAATGGGCGAAGGAATCAATTATCTTATCAGCTATGTTCTCCGTGATGATTTTACCTACATGAATCTTGTCAACATCATTTTTGCTCTTGAAATTCTTCCTTACACAAGTATTTATGATGCTCTCGACCAGCTTCTTATGAAAAAATACCTCACAGACAGCCAGTTTGAATCATTGGGTATTTTTATAGCTTATGTTCTCAGAGATTTCACCACCGATGAAAATCCCATTTTCCTCGGTGACAGCGATGTCAGCTATACATCAGAAACCGTTGAGGTTGAAGCAACACAGAAAAACTACCGTCTTCCCACCATGGTCAGCGTAACAATGGGCGAAGACAGCGAAACAGAGGCTTTTGTTAACTGGTTCTCAAAATCAACACTTGAAGCAACCGACATTGAAATTTATAAAGCAGATTCAGAGCCTGATTTCAAGGGCGTTGCCACAACCGAAGCTGATTTTGAAATCGAAACCGAGTCTAAAATTGTTGAAAGACAGTTCCCCGGAATTGATATCGGTATTGCCGGAATTCTTTGGTATAAATTTGATATGGCTCAGCATACAGTCACTCTTTCAGACCTTGAGCCCGGTGCAACCTATTATTACAGAGTGGGTAACGCTGAATACGGCTGGTGGAGCGAAACAGGAAAAATAACAACTGCTGATGGCGGTGATGATGTTACCTTCTTCCACATGACTGACCCTCAGTCACAAAACGTAAGACAATATGACAGAGCATGGGCAAAGGTTCTTGAAACGGCCTTTGAAACCTATCCTGATGCAGATTTCATTCTTAACACAGGCGACCTTGTTGACCACGGCGATAACAACAAGCTCTGGCAATATATGTTTGACTGCGGCTCAGAGCAGATTATGAACACCTTTATGATGCCTGTAACCGGTAACCATGAGGGCTACGGCACTAACGCCACAGCAAACTATTTTGTTCTTCCGGGAATGCCCGAGCAGGACACAGCAACCGGTGTTTACTATTCATTTGACTATAACAACGTTCACATCGCTGTTCTTAACACAGAAGCTCTCAATGAAGACGAAAGCCTTTCAGATGAACAGATTCAGTGGCTTAAAAAAGACATGGCTGCCAGCGATGCACAGTGGAAATTCGTTGCTCTTCATAAAGCAATTTATTCCCAGGGCTCACATTATAAAGATGATGATGTTTGCGCAATGAGAACTCAGCTTTCAGCTCTCATGCCTGAGCTTGATATTGATATGGTATTCCAGGGTCACGACCATGTTTATATGAGAACAGGCTCAATCGTTGCCAATGAAAAAATTGCAACAGAGATAACCTATCTTGAAAAAGGTGCCGATGTTTATAAAACTCAGGTTCTTCCTGAGGGAACCTCTTATGTAATCAGCGGCTGCGCAGGCGTTAAGAACTATATTCAAAACGATGTCAGCGTAACTGACGAATATTTCCCCAGAGCTGAAAAGGCGCTCAGCTTTGAAGCTCCCATGTTCTCGGCAATAAAGATTGAAGACGGTGTTCTTTATTTCGACGCCTATGTTGTTGATGATGAAGGTGCGGTTGTTGTTGACAGATTCGCTATTCAGAAAGACGTTACACAAGGCGACGTTGCTGAAGATTATGAAGCAGCAGAGGAAGAGGTTGAAACACAGGAAGCAACATCCTTCCTTATCACTCTTCTTGAATATATCTTCAAAATCTTCAAAATCGTATTTAACATTTATAAAATCTATGTTGTCGGCATAGAGCTTAAATAAGAAAAAACTGATTTTCGCCCCGGGCATCTGATGATGCCCGGGGCGATTTGTTTCCACGGGGCGATTTGTGTAGGAGTGAAATTTTTTGATTTTTCATTTGACAATTTTGTAACAGACAACAGCAGAAATATTGACTTTTTTTCTGTCTGGTAGTAAAATGTATCTGTGTAACTATCTCAAGTTCTTTAACGCTATTTAAAGGAGGAAACGAAATGAATAAAAAGTTTCAAAAGGCTTTAATTTCCTTGCTTATGGTTTTTGCTGTGTGCATATCTGTTTTTGCTTTTGGCGCAGATGTGTCCTTGAAAGCTTCTGCTCAGGAAGCTTCAGACGGCTTTACCTACACAGTTAACGAAGAGGGAACAGAAGCTACTATAACAGGCTATGAGGGAACGCTCAGCGGCCATGTCAGTATTCCTGCCCACGTGGGAGAAGAAAACTATGGCGTAACTGCGATTTCCGCGACTGCTTTTGTAAATAATAAAGAGATAATCAGCGTTGAAATTCCCAACGGAGTTGTTTCAATCGGTGAAAGCGCTTTTGAGGGTTGTTCAGCTCTTGAGGGAATAAAGCTTCCGTCAAGCCTTAAAGAAATCGGCGAAGGAGCTTTTGAAGCAACTGCAATAACAAGTGTAAATATTCCTGTAGGAACAGCTTCAATCGGAAGAACCGCTTTCAGAAACTGCGCTTCTCTTGAAACCGTTTCTGTTCCTGCAACTGTTGAATTTGTTGGCGACGAAGCCTTCAAGGGAACACCGTGGCTTGACGCTCAGAGCGACGGTCTGATCTATCTCGGAAAGGTTGCTTATATTTATAAAGGAACCATGAGCGATATTACAAGAATTGAAATTAAAGAAGGAACAACCTATATTACTGCCTATGCATTCAGAAATTGCGATAAGCTTGCAGGAATAGTTGTTCCCGAAGGCGTTACCGGAATTGGTAACTATGCTTTCGCTTTCTGCACAACTCTTGAAGCTGTTAAACTTCCTGAAAGCCTCAGAACCTTGGGTGAAGGTGTTTTCCAAAGCTGTAATGAACTTGATATATATGAAGATTTAGGCGGCGGCGTTGAATATGGCGTTAATATTCCGGAAGGTATCGAAAGCGTTGGAGAAAGTGCTTTCGGCGGAACAAAGTGGTATTCTTCTCAGCCTGACGGTGTTGTTTATGTTGGAAACCATGCCTATAAATTCAAGGGCGAAGCTCCTGCAGAAACAGCCATAACCTTGAAAGACGGAACGGCTTCTGTTGTTAACGGCGCTTTTTATAATTGCACATGGCTCACCGGAATCAACATTCCTTCAAGCACATTGAAAATCGGTGAAAGCGCATTCAAAAACTGCTCAGCCCTGGAAACTCTCAATCTTTCAGAAGGTCTTGTTTCAATCGGCGGCGAAGCATTTAAAGATTGTGTTGCCCTTAAGACTCTTGTAATTCCCGACAGCGTTACATATATCGGAAGCGGCGCTTTTAGCGGATGCCGAATTGAAAACATAACAATGGGTAATGGACTTACCTCTATTCCTTCAACCCTTATTTCAGGCGGACTCAAAAACATCAAGATTTCTGAGAACGTTGAAGAAATTGCAGACAACGCTTTTGCTCACTGTATGGCTATTGAGTCTATTACTCTTCCCGCAAGCGTCAAGAAAATCGGCTCAAACGCTTTCTATTATTGTATAAAGCTCAGCGAAATCAATTTTGGCGGAAATGTTGAATTTGTTGGCGAAGGTGCTTTTGACAAAACACCCTGGTATGATGCTCAGAGCGACGGACTTCTTTATGTTGACAAGGCTGCCTATAAATATCTGGGCGAGCCCAACGGCGAAGAGCTTGTTATAAAGGAAGGAACGGTTTGTATTTGTCCCAGCGCATTGAGAAATGTTTCCGGCTTTAAGTCAATTACTGTTGCTGACAGCGTTGTTTCCTTCAGCGAAAACAGCTTCACAAACTGCGGCGTTGAAAGCTTCGTTATGGGCGACTCAATGAAAACTATTCCGGGCGGACTTCTGAAAGATCAGCTTAAGTCTTTTGTAATCGGTGAAGGTGTTGCTGAAATTAAAGAGAATACCTTCTACGGTTTCTCACTTCTTGAAAATATTACTATTTCAGACAGCGTTGAAGCTATTGGCGACTGCGCCTTTATGGGTTGCGGAAAAATTAAAGAAATCACCATTCCCGACAGCGTAACAACCTGTTCAAATACGGCTTTCTTTGCAACAGCTATTGAAAATGTTATTATGGGCAGCGGCCTTACCGAAATTCCCGACGGTCTTATCAGCGACTATATCAAGTCAATTGAAATCGGCGAAAATGTTGAGGCAATCAAGAAATCTGCCTTTGAAAACAGCAACCTGATTGAAAAAATCAATCTTCCTTCAAAAATAGAAGCCATTGGCGAAAATGCATTTAAGAATGCATCAGCTCTTAAAGAAATCAACATTCCTAAAGCAGTTAAAACAATTCAGAAAGATGCTTTTGACGGTTGCGTTTCTCTTGAAAAGGCTGTTATTGAAGATAACGCTTCATGGTGCGGAGTTTCTCTTGAAAACGAAAAGTCAAACCCTGCTTATTATACAGGCGCTCTTGTTATTGACGGAAAAACAGATTCATTGGTTATTGACGAAGCTGTTGAAACCCTCAATCCCTATGTTTTCTATAATTGCTCTGAGCTTAAGAGCGTTGATCTTTCAAATGTAAAGATCATAGGAAAGAATGCGTTTGAAAAATGCTCAGGTCTCAGTACTCTTAGCGTTCCTTCAAGTGTTGAAGTAATCGGCGAAAAGGCTTTTGCCGGCTGCAATTCAATTTCTTCTCTTAATCTTAGTGAAGGACTTGTTTCGATTTTCAACAGCGCATTTGAAGGCTGCAGCTTAATTAAAGATGTAACAATTCCCAACAGCGTAACTGCAATCGGTCAGGATGCTTTCCTCTATTGTCCTCTCGAAGCTGTTGTTATGGGTAACGGACTGAAAGAAATTCCCGTAACTCTTCTTAACACAAATCTTGTAAGCTTCAAAGTGGGCGACGGTGTTGAAAGAATCCCCAGCTATGCTTTCCACGGCTGTTCTAAGCTTAAAACAATCGAAATGCCCGACAGCGTTAAGGAAATCGGAGCTTATGCTTTCTTTGATTGCGTAAGTCTTGAAGAAGTGAAGATTCCTGCAGGAGTAACCACACTTGAAACCGGAATTTTCAGAGGATGCAAAAATCTTGAAACCGTTGATTTTGGTAATCAGGCAAGATTTACAAGTGTGGGTGCAAATGCCTTCGCCTCAACAAAGTGGCTTTCCAACCAGGGAACAGGTGTTGTTTATATCGGTTCTGTTGCTTATAAATATAACGGCATAATGGATAACTACACAACAGTTTATCTCAACGCAGGAACAACAATGATTTCTCCCGAAGCCTTCCTCAACTGCAACGGCCTTGAAAAAATTGTTATTCCCGCAAGCGTGAGTGTAATTGGCGAAAGAGCTTTTGAAAACTGTACTCTTCTTTCAAATATTGCAATTCCCGACGGCGTATCTGCTATTGAGAAAAACACATTCAGCGGTTGCTCTGCTCTCTTTAGCATAACCGTTCCCGAAAGCGTTACTGAAATTAAAGAAAATGCTTTTGCTGAATGTGTTCGTTTTTCAGAGGTTTATTATTCCGGAACAGGCGCTCAATGGTCAAAGATTACGATTGCCGACGGAAACAGATATCTTAAAAATGCCGACGTTTATCTTGATTGCGACAATGACTGTGCTCATAATTTCATAGTAACAGAAATTGATCCGACCTGTGACAAAGCCGGAAAAAGAAGCGGCGTTTGCAGCAAGTGCGGAGCCAACTTCTTAACTGTCAGCGCAGCAATCGGTCATAGCTATGGCGAGTGGGAGACCTATAGGGAATCTACCTGTCAGAAGCAAGGCGAAAACAGAAGATATTGCACAAATAAAAACTGTGAAGCATTTGAATCTGAGCCGAAAGAACTGGCCGACCACTCTTTGAGAACCGGCGGTGTTATTATGAGAGAACCCACCTGCACAGATATGGGCCTTGCAAGATTTTATTGCGACACCGGCTGCGGCTTCTATGAAGAAAGAGAAATCGGTGTAACCGGTCACGCTGATGATAACGGCGACAATCTTTGTGATGATTGCGGCTTCAGAATTAAAGACGACTGCTCATGCAACTGCCACAAAACAGGAATTTTTTCAATCATTTATAAGATTATAGTATTCTTCTGGAGCATCTTCGGAATTAATCCGGTTTGCGATTGCGGAGTAGCACATTATTGATAAAATTAATCAAAAGAGACGGTGGGAATGTTCCTGCCGTCTCTTTGATATGTGAAATGTTTCATAAATTGAATTTGCTATACTATTTATATATAGTATAAAAGCTCTCACTAAGCCAAAATGGCGGTGAGAGCTTTTTATATGAAATTATTCTTCATGTATTTCGGAGTTCTGAATTGCCCAATTGAGCATCATTCCGATAAGTTCATTTCTTCTTCGGTTGCTCTGGGCGCAAATTCGCCGCGGAGCTTTTACATATATCGATATATTACATATAATTTCTCATTTCTCATTTCTGATTTCTCATTTTTTCTCTCTTCTTTCCAACTGCAACACTAAAAAACCACTTTTCCGAGTGTTTGCGGCTGCTTTAAAGGGTTAAAACGCTGAATTTCAGAACCTATATTTAGTCGAAAAACCCCCGAAAATACTACATTTTGTGGCGCTTTTTTGTTTCAAAAAAACTTTCAAAAATTTCAAAAAAAATTTGCTAAAAAGATTGACAATTTTATGATGATATGCTATTATTATCGAGCATGTATTGGGCTCAGAAGGGTATAACTGCGCCCGAATACATATTTCGATATGCGATGATGCGGGAGGTGGCTGTCCTCAGAGGCAGGGAATTTCCGCGGAGTATGTCCGATTCTTAAACCGGGCGAACCTATATTCACGCAACTGCTATGCCGTCTTGGCGCAGTCTGCTCAAAGGGCAGACTCTGTCTTCTTGCGAAACGGCATTATGGTGAATTGCGCTTTTCGACCGGGAATTATGTTCCCGCTTTTTTAAAGGGAGGGAGCGTAAACACCCGGTGAAGTTGTTGAAAAGCAGATAGGTAAATCACATTGCCCGCCAAATTCAATTAGGAGGCGTAAAACATGGCAAATGAGAAGATTCGTATCAGACTCAAGGGTTATGATCACAACCTTGTTGACAAGGCAGCAGAGATGATCGTTGAAACCGCAAAGCGCACTAACGCAACTGTTTCAGGTCCCATCCCTCTCCCCACAGAAAAAGAGATCGTAACAATCCTTCGCGCTGTTCATAAATATAAAGACAGCCGTGAACAGTTTGAACAGAGAACTCACAAAAGACTCATCGACATCATCAGACCGACACAGAAGACCGTGGAGGCTCTGACAAATCTTGAAATTCCGGCAAGTGTTGAAATCGAAATCAAGGCTTAAGTAACCTGATTTTTTATACCCGCTCAACCAAACGGAACCACAGGTCAAGTTGGCGCAAATGTCAACCAATAACCAAAGGAGGAACAAATTTATGAAAAAAGGTCTTATCGGAAGAAAAATTGGCATGACTCAAGTTTTCGACGAAAACGGAAACGTAGTTCCCGTAACAGTAGTTGAACTCGGTCCTTGCGCAGTCGTTCAGAAAAAAACCGTTGAAAACGACGGCTACGAAGCTGTTCAGCTCGGTTTTGACGACAAAAAGGTAACAAGAGTTAACAAACCCATGAAGGGTCACTTCGACAAAGCAAAGGTTGCTTACAAGAAGGTTCTTCGTGAGTTCAGACTCGAAGACACAAGCGCTCTTAATGTAGGCGACATCCTTAAAGCTGATGTTTTCGCAGCAGGCGAAAAAGTTGACGTAGTCGGCACCAGCAAGGGTAAGGGAACAGCCGGTTCAATTAAGAGATGGAACTTCTCAAGACTCAAGGAATCACACGGTACCGGCCCCGTTGCAAGACACGCAGGCTCACTCGGTGCTTGTTCAGATCCCTCAAGAGTTTTCAAGGGAAAGAAGCTTGCCGGTCATCTCGGCGCAGAACGCGTTACAATTCAGAACCTTGACGTTGTTAAGGTTGACGCAGAAAACAACCTCATCGCAATCAAGGGTGCAATCCCCGGTCCCAAAAAGGGAATTGTTATGGTTGTTAACAGCGTTAAAGCATAAAGAAAGGAGCTCACGAAATGCCTAACGTATCAGTATTCGACACAACAGGTAAGAAGGTTTCAGACCTTGAACTTGCCGACGGTATCTTCGGTATCGAACCCAATACCTCAGCTATGCACCTCGTTGTTGTTAACTATCTCGCAAATCAGCGCCAGGGCACACAGTCAACCCTGACACGCTCAGAAGTTTCCGGCGGCGGCAAGAAGCCTTGGCGTCAGAAGGGAACAGGTCGTGCAAGACAGGGCTCAACAAGAGCTCCCCAGTGGTACCACGGCGGTATCGCACACGGCCCCAAGCCCAGAAGCTATGGCTTCGCAATCAATAAGAAGGTAAGAAGACTTGCTATGAAGTCAGCTCTTTCTTCAAAAGTTGCAGCAGACGAAATGATCGTTCTTGACTCACTTGAGCTTGACGCAATCAAGACCAAGGAAGTTGCTAAGGTTCTTTCAAACCTTGAAACAGGCAAGAAGGTTCTTCTTGTTCTCCCCGAAAAGAACGATGTAATTTACAGAAGCGCAAGAAACATTGCCGGCGTTAACGTAACACTCGTAAACACCCTCAATGTTTATGATATTCTTAACTGCAACAGCGTTGTTGTTCTCAAAGACGCAGTTGCAAAAATCGAGGAGGTTTATGCATAATGAGTAAGTTAGCACATGACATCATCCTCAAGCCCATTATCACTGAAGAATCAATGATGGGCACTGCTTTCAAAAAATATACCTTCAAGGTTGACAAGAAAGCAAACAAGGCTGAAATCAAAGCCGCTGTTGAAGAAGTTTTTGGTGTTAAGGTTCAGAAAGTTAACACAATGAACTGCAAGGGCCATCTCAGAAGATACGGCCGCTACGAAGGCTACACTCCCTCTTGGAAGAAAGCAATCGTAACTCTTACAGAAGATTCAAAAACAATCGAATTCTTCGACGGTCTTCTTTAATAGAAAGCCTGAAAGGAAAAAGAGAGCTTCAAGCCTCTTTGCTTTAATCGAAAAACGCCCGGGGCGGTTTTCAAACAACAAAAATCGGCTCAGCCGATAACATAAAAATCCGATGGTAATGTATGGAGGTTGACATACCCTCCGCTAAACCATTATAAGGAGTGAACAAAAATGTCAATTCGTGTTTTGAAGTCTGTGACTAACGGCACTCGTAACATGTCATACACAGACTACTCAGGCCTTTCAAAGAAGGGCCCCGAGAGAAGCCTTCTTGCTCCTCTCAACAAAAAAAGCGGCCGTAACAGCTACGGACGAATCACTGTTCGCCACAGAGGCGGCGGAAACAGAAGAAAATATCGTATCATCGATTTCAAGAGAGACAAGTTTGACGTAAAGGCAACTGTTGTTTCAATTGAATACGACCCCAACAGATCAGCTCACATCGCTCTTCTTCAGTATGAAGACGGCGAAAAGAGATACATCATCGCTCCCGAAGGACTTAAGGTTGGCTACACAATCGTTGCAGGCCCTGATGCAGACATCAAGCCCGGTAACGCTCTTCCCCTTAAGAACATCCCCACCGGTACAATGGTTCACAACGTTGAGCTTTATCCCGGCAGAGGCGGCCAGCTTGCAAGAGCAGCAGGTAACGCAGCTCAGCTCATGGCTAAAGAAGGCGGCTACGCTCTTCTCAGACTTCCCTCAAGCGAACTTAGAAAAGTATCTGAGCTTTGCATGGCAACAGTTGGTGTTGTTGGCAACGGCGATCACGAGAACGTTAAAATCGGTAAAGCAGGCCGTACTCGTCACATGGGTATCAGACCTACAGTCCGCGGTTCAGTAATGAACCCCTGCGACCATCCTCACGGTGGTGGTGAAGGTAAATCTCCCATCGGTCGTCCCGGCCCTGTTACACCTTGGGGCAAACCTGCTCTCGGTTACAAGACTCGTGCTAAGAAGAATCGTTCAGACAAGCTTATTGTTAAGCGTCGCAACGACAGATAATGGTCGAGAAAGGAGCTAAGAATAATGAGCAGAAGTACTAAAAAAGGATTCTACGTACAGCCTAAGTTATACGATAGAGTTGTTAAAATGAACGAAAAGGGCGAAAAAATCGTTCTTAAAACATGGAGCAGAAGCTCCACAATCTTCCCTGAGTTCGTTGGTCACACCTTCGCAGTTCATGACGGACGCAAACATGTTCCCGTTTATGTAACAGAAGACATGATCGGCCACAAGCTCGGCGAATTCGCTCCGACACGTACCTTCAGAGGTCATGCCGGTTCCAAAACATCAAACAACGGTAAATAATCAGCAAAAGGAGTGTATTACCAATGCAAGCAACTGCAAAAGCAACTTATATCCGTATTGCTCCTCGCAAGGTAAAGATCGTTCTTGACCTTATTCGCAATCAGGATACTGAAAAAGCAATGGCAATTCTCAAATACACGCCCAAAGCTGCGTGTGAGGTTGTTGAAAAGCTTCTCGCATCTGCAATCGCAAATGCCGAAAACAAAGATATGGACACAACAAGACTTTATGTTGCTGAGTGCTATGTTAACCAGGGTCCCACTCTTAAGAGAATCAGACCCAGAGCTCAGGGCAGAGCCTTCCGTATCAACAAAAAAACATCACATATCACCCTTGTTCTCAAGGAAGCAGAATAATCAAGGAGGAGGTTAAACACAATGGGCCAGAAAGTTAATCCTACCGGCTTAAGAGTAGGCGTTATCAAGGATTGGGAATCTCGTTGGTATGCAGATAAGAAAGACTTCGGCAATCAGCTTGTTGAAGACTATAATCTTCGTGAATATCTCCTTGAAAAGCTTGCTCCCGCAGGAGTACCCAAGGTTGAAATCGAACGTGACGCAAAGCGTGTTCGAATCAATATTCACGTTGCAAAGCCCGGCATGGTAATCGGCCGTGGCGGCGCAGAAATCGAAAAGCTTAAGGCTGAGCTTGAAGCAAGACTCGGCAAAAGCGTTTCTCTTAACATCGTTGAAATCAAAAACCCCGATGTTAATGCTCAGCTTGTTGCTGAAAGCATTGCAAATCAGCTCGAAAGAAGAATTTCTTTCCGCCGTGCACTTAAATCTTCAATCGGCCGCGCAATGAAGCTCGGTGCAAAAGGTATCAAGTGTCAGGCATCAGGCCGTCTTGGCGGTGCTGAAATTGCAAGAAGCGAAACTTACAAAGAGGGAACAATTCCTCTTCAGACAATTCGCGCAGACATCGACTACGGTTTTGCTGAAGCAAAAACCACCTACGGTCGAATCGGCGTAAAAGTATGGATCTATTCAGGCGAAGTTCTTCAGGTTTCTAACAACACAGAACGTCAGAGACCCGAACGCCGCCGCAGAAACAATCGCAGAGAAGGAGGAGCTAAATAATGTTATTACCTAAGCGTGTAAAACGCCGTAAAGTTCAGCGTGGTCGCCTTAAGGGCTCAGCTCATAAGGGCAACAAAGTAACATACGGTGAATTTGGTCTCCAGGCTCTCGAACCTGCATGGATCACATCAAGACAAATCGAAGCAGCCCGTATTGCTATGACAAGATGCATCAAGCGTGGCGGTCAGGTTTGGATCAAAATCTTCCCTGACAAGCCTATCACAGAGAAGCCCGCTGAAACCCGAATGGGTTCAGGTAAAGGCTCACCTGAATATTGGGTAGCTGTTGTTAAGCCCGGCAGAGTTATGTTTGAAATCGCCGGCGTTGATGAAGCTCTCGCTCGTGAAGCTATGCGCCTTGCAGCAAACAAGCTTCCCATCAAATGTAAATTTGTTACAAAAGCAGAGCAGGAAAAGGATGGTGAACAGTAATGAAAGCTAGTGAAATCAGAAAACTGTCCGCCGAAGAGATGGACGCAAAGCTCGCTGAGCTCAAGAAAGAGCTCTTCAATCTTCGTTTCCAGCAGGCTGTTAATCAGCTTGATAACCCCATGAGAATCAGTGCTGTTAAGAAAGATATTGCAAGAATCAAAACTGTTCAGCGTGATATCGAACTTCACGGCGCAAATTCTTAAGGAAAGGGAGGATGAATTAAATGAGTGAAAGAAACCTTCGTAAAACACAGGTTGGTATCGTAACAAGCGACAAGATGGAAAAAACTTGCGTTGTTACTATCAAAGATAAGGTTAGACATCCGCTTTATAAGAAAATCGTTAACCGTACCGTTAAGGTAAAGGCTCACGACGAAAACAATGAATGCGGTGTTGGTGACCGTGTGCTTATTATGGAAACTCGTCCTCTTTCAAAAGATAAGAGATGGCGTGTTGTTAGAATTATAGAAAAAGCCAAATAATTGGTGCAGCTAAAGGAGGCTAATTACAATGATCCAACAGCAGACTTTACTTAAGGTTGCCGACAACACAGGCGCTAAGGAACTCATGTGCATCCGTGTTCTTGGCGGCACCGGAAGAAGATATGCTAATATCGGAGACGTCATTGTTGCTTCAGTTAAGAAGGCAGCACCGGGTGGCGTCGTAAAGAAAGGTGACGTTGTTAAGGCAGTTGTCGTTAGAACTGCAACAGGCGTTCGCCGTAATGACGGAACATATATCCGTTTCGATGAAAACGCAGCAGTTATCATCAAAGAAGACAAAAACCCCAAAGGTACCCGTATCTTTGGACCGGTAGCAAGAGAACTTCGTGATAAGGATTATCTCAAAATCCTTTCTCTCGCTCCCGAAGTACTTTAAGGAGGTGTCACGATGAGTAAGGTTCATGTTAAAACAGGCGACCAGGTAGTTGTTATCAACGGCAAAGATCGTGGCGCAAGAGGCAAGGTTCTTCAGGTAAGCCCCTCAGAAGGCAAAGTTATCGTTGAAGGAATCAACGTTGTTAAAAAACACGTTAAACCTCGTAAAATGGGCGAAGCAGGCGGAATCGTTGAGGCTGAGGCTGCTCTCTATGCTTCAAAAGTTCAGCTCATCTGCCCCAAGTGTGGCAAGCCCACCAGAGTTGGTCACGTATTTGTTGAGTCAAAAGGCAAAACAAAGAAAATGCGTGTTTGCAAAAAAGACGGCTGCGGCGCACAGTTTGAATAATTAAAGGGAGGAACATGACAATGGCAAGATTAAAAACAGCCTACACTAATGAAGTTGCACCTGCACTCATGAAAAAGTTTGGCTACAAGAGTGTTATGCAAATCCCCAAGGTTGATAAGGTAGTTATCAACGTTGCCTGCGGTGAAGCAAGCACTAACTCAAAGGTTCTTGAAGCAATTGTTTCAGACCTTCGTCAGATCACAGGCCAGCAGCCTGTTCTCTGCAAGGCTAAGAAGTCAGTTGCTAACTTCAAGCTTCGTGAAGGAATGGTAATCGGCGCTAAGGTTACTCTTCGCGGAGAAAAGATGTATGAATTCATCGACAGATTCTTCAACCTCGCACTCCCCAGAGTTCGTGACTTCAGAGGAATCAACCCCAATGCCTTCGACGGCAGAGGAAACTATTCAGTTGGTGTCAAGGAACAGCTTATTTTCCCTGAAATCGACTATGATAAGATCGACAAGGTTCGCGGCATGGACATTTGTTTCGTAACAACTGCGAACACAGACGAAGAAGCAAGAGAGCTGCTCACTCTTATGGGTGCTCCGTTTGAAAGACAATAAGAGGAGGAATAACTAATGGCAAAGACTGCAATGAAAGAAAAGCAGAAAAGAGCTGCTAAGTATTCCACAAGACAATATAACAGATGCAAAATCTGTGGCAGACCTCACGCTTATCTTCGTAAATACGGAGTTTGCCGTATCTGCTTCAGAGAACTTGCACACGCAGGTCAGATTCCCGGCGTGAAAAAAGCAAGCTGGTAAGCAATTGCAATTAATTCAGGAGGTAAAGGAATAATGCAAGTAACAGACGCAATCGCTGATATGCTTACAAGAATTCGTAACGCAAGCTCAGCAAAACACGATTCAGTTAAAATTCCTGCATCCAACACGAAGAAGGCAATTGCTCAGATTCTTGTGGATGAAGGTTATATCAAAAGCTTTACCGTTGAAGAAGACGGAAAGCAGGGTGTTATGACCGTTAACCTTAAATACGGTCCTAACAAATCACAGGTTATCACAGGTCTCAGAAGAGTTTCAAAGCCCGGTCTGAGAATTTACACAAGCTGCGAAGATATGCCCAAAGTAATGAAAGGTCTCGGAATCGCAATCCTTTCAACTTCTAAGGGCATTATGACAGACAAGGACGCACGCAAAGCTAATGTTGGCGGCGAAGTTCTTGCTTTCGTATGGTAAGGGAGGTGCTGAAATGTCACGTATAGGAAGATTACCGGTTGCTATTCCCGCCGGTGTTGAAGTTGTTGTTGACGGCAGCACCGTAACCGTTAAGGGTCCCAAGGGAACTCTTAGCAAGACTTTCAACAGCAATATGTCTATTGTTAAAGACGGCGAAACAATCGTTGTTACCCGTCCCAATGACTCAAAAGAAAACAGATCACTCCATGGTCTTACCCGCACTCTCATCGCAAACATGGTTGAAGGCGTTGCCAATGGTTACAAGAAAGAGCTTGAAATCAACGGTATCGGCTACCGTGCTGAGAAAAAGGGCAAGGATCTCGTTATGAAAATCGGCTATTCACATGACGTTATCTTCAGTGAAACAGACGACCTTTCAATCGAAGTTCCTGCTCCCAACAAAATCATCGTTAGCGGTGCAGACAAACAGAAGGTTGGTCAGTTAGCAGCGGAAATCCGCGAAACTCGTCCGCCGGAACCCTACAAAGGCAAGGGCATCAGATATGTTGATGAATACGTTCGCCGTAAAGAGGGTAAAGCCGGTAAGGGTAAATAATGGTAAAGGAGTGAAATTAACATGGTCAGCAAACAAGACAGCAATAAAGCAAGACAGAAGAGACATGCAAGAGTACGCGCAAAAATCAGCGGTACTGGTGCTTGCCCCCGTCTTAGCGTTTACCGTTCACTCAACCATATCTACGCTCAGTTAATCGATGACGTAAAGGGTGTTACACTCGTTGCAGCTTCATCAACAGAGAAGGAGTTTGAGAACGGTGGAAACAAAGAAGCAGCTAAGCTCGTTGGTGAGCTTGTTGCAAAGCGCGCTCTTGAGAAAGGCATTGAAGAATGTGTTTTCGACAGAGGCGGTTACATTTATCACGGTCGTGTTGAGGCACTTGCAGAAGGCGCTCGTGCTGCCGGCCTGAAGTTCTAAGCAAGGAGGAAATTAAATCATGACAAAGATTGATGCATCAGCTTATGAACTTACAGAACGTGTTGTGGCTATCAACCGTGTTTCAAAAACCGTTAAGGGCGGCCGTATTATGAAATTCTCTGCTCTTGTGGTTGTCGGTGATGGTAACGGAACCGTTGGCTTCGGTCTCGGCAAATCAGGCGAAGTTCCCGACGCTATCCGTAAGGGTATTGAAGACGCAAAGAAAAACCTTATCAAGGTTGCTCTCAAGGGTTCAACAATCCCCCACGAAATCATTGGTAAGTTCGGCGCAGGCGTTGTTCTTCTTAAGCCTGCTGCTCCCGGTACCGGCGTTATCGCTGGCGGCCCCGTTCGTGCCGTTGTTGAAATCGTTGGTATTAAAGATATTCGTACAAAGGCTCTTCGTTCAAACAACCCCTGCAACGTAGTAAGAGCAACAATGGACGGTCTTTCAAAGCTTCGCAATGTTGAAGAAGTTGCTGCAATCCGTGGCAAGACCGCTAAGGAAATTATAGGTTAAGGAGGGCGTGAATTATGGCAGATGTTAAAGTTAAGCTTGTAAGAAGTCTTATTGGCTCAAAGAAAGATCAGATTGCCACCGCCCATGCACTTGGTCTTCGTAAAATCGGCGACGAAAAAGTTCAGCCGAACAACCCCCAGACTCAGGGTAAGGTGAAGAAAATTGCTCATCTTATCGAGGTAACCGAAGCTTAAGCAAGGAGGTGCGAATAATGAAATTGCACGAACTTTCACCTGCAAACGGCTCAACAAAAGAGCGCAAGCGTATCGGTCGTGGTGCAGGTTCCGGTCAGGGTAAAACTGCCGGTAAAGGTCATAAGGGTCAAAAGGCCCGCGCAGGTAGAGGTATGCGCCCCGGTTTTGAAGGCGGCCAGATGCCTCTTCAGAGACGAATCCCCAAAAGAGGTTTCGTTAACATTTTCAGAACTGAAATGGCAATTGTTAATGTTGCTTCACTTGAAAAGGCTTTCAACGCCGGTGAAACAGTAACAGTTGAAGCTCTTGTTGAAAAAGGTCTTGTGAAAAAGGTACTTGACGGTGTAAAGGTTCTTGGAAACGGCGAAATTACTAAATCTCTCACAGTTCAGGCTAACGCTTTCAGTGAATCAGCTAAGGCTAAGATTGAAGCTGCAGGCGGAAAGGTTGAGGTGATCTGAGAATGATTAGTACATTTATAAATGCATGGAAAATTGCAGATCTTCGTAAGAAGATGCTTTTCACAGCACTTATAATACTGATTTTCAGAATTGGTGCAAAGATTCCCGTTCCTTTCACAGACATTACCCAAGGAATTGTTCCTGAAAACACAGAATCTTTCATGAGCTTTTTAAACATGATGTCAGGTGACGCTTTCAACTACGGAACTCTTTTCGCATTGTCAGTAACACCCTACATCAACAGTTCAATTATCATTCAACTTTTAACTGTTGCAATCCCTGCTCTTGAGAAGCTCTCAAAAGAGGGTGAAGAAGGCAGAAAGAAAATTGCAACAATCACTCGTTACACAACAATCGCTCTTGCTCTTCTTCAGAGTACAGCGTATTTCATCTATCTGAGATCTCTCCAAACAGATGACGGAAAATATTATATCGTAACAGACGCAAACGGTGAGCTGTTCACAGGCTTCTCGGCTGTTCTTCAGGCACTCGTTATAATCTTAGTGCTCACAGCAGGTTCAAGCTTGATTATGTGGCTCGGCGAACAAATCAACGAAAAAGGAATCGGAAACGGTATTTCAATGATTCTTTTTGCCGGTATCGTAGCTCGTCTTCCTGATATCTGCAAAGTTCTTTATGAATACATGGATATAGGTAAGGGCGCATACTACGCACTTGTTCCCATTGTTGTAATTCTTCTTCTTGCAATGGTTGCTTTCGTTGTCTGGATGGATAACGCAGAAAGAAGAATTCCCGTTCAATACGCTAAGAGAGTTGTTGGCAGAAAGATGTATGGCGGCCAGAGCACTCATATTCCCATTAAGGTTAATATGTCAGGCGTTCTTCCCGTTATCTTCGCTTCATCAATTCTTTCAATTCCGCCCACAGTTCAGATGTTCATGGATGCAACAAAAATGAAAGACAGCACAAAGGCTTTCTTTGCAATCTTCCAGTCAACACACTGGGCATACGCTATTATGTATTTCTTCCTCATTCTCTTCTTCGCTTACTTCTATGCAAGCATTCAGTACAATGCGGTTGAAATGGCAAATAATATCCGTAAAAACAGCGGAATGATTCCCGGTATTCGTCCGGGTAAATCAACAGCTGATTACATTCAGAAGATTCTCAACAGAATCACCCTTTTAGGTGCTCTTCTTCTCAGCGTTGTTGCGCTGTTCCCCAATCTTCTCACATTGTTCTCTCAGCTTATTCAGCACCCCATGTATATTTCATTGGGTGGAACATCAATCATCATCGTTGTTGGTGTTGCTCTTGAAACAGTTAAGTCTCTTGAAAGCCAGATGATGATGAGACACTATAAAGGCTTCCTTGATTAATACTCAGAGGTGACAAGTATGAAATTGATTTTTCTAGGCGCCCCAGGTGCAGGAAAAGGAACTCAGGCAGAAATCGTTAGTGAAAAGCTTTCAATTCCTGCTATTTCAACCGGCAACATCATTCGTGCTGCTCTTAAAGAACAGACCGAAATGGGTATTAAAGCAAAAGACTATATAGAAAAAGGCTTGCTCGTTCCTGATGATGTCGTTATCGGAATCATCAAGGAAAGACTCGCTCAGGATGATTGCAAAAACGGCTTTATTCTCGACGGCTTCCCCAGAACAGTTCCTCAGGCTGAGGCACTTGATGAAATGGGTGTTGAAATCGATAAGGTTATCGACATTGAAGTTGCCGACGAAAAAATCGTTGCAAGAATGTCCGGAAGAAGAGTTTGCGGCAACTGCGGCGCTTCCTATCACCTTCTTTATAAGAAGCCTGAAAAGGAAGGCGTTTGCAACAGCTGCGGCTCACAGCTTGTTCAAAGAGCTGACGATAAAGAAGAAACTGTTTTGGAAAGATTGAATATCTATCATGACCAGACAGAGCCTCTTATCGAATACTATCGCTCAAAAGGCAAGCTTTGTGTTGTTGAGGGTCAGGAAGAAGTTGCAGACACAACTGCTCTCACCCTTAAAACATTGGAGGATTAACATGATAGTGCTCAAAACCGCCCGTGAGCTTGCGCTCATGCGAGAAGCCTGCAGAATCTCTGCAGGGGCACTGAGAGTAGCGGGGGAGGCAGTCAGACCGGGTATTTCAACCTGGGAAATTGACAAAATCGCCTATGAGTATATTAAGAAGCAAGGCGCTGAGCCAAACTTCCTTAATCTCTATGGTTTTCCCGCTACCGCATGTATTTCCATAAACGATGAGGTTATTCATGGTATTCCCTCAAAGAAAAGAATTCTCAGAGAAGGCGACATAGTCAGCATTGATCTGGGCGCAAAAATCAACGGCTTCAACGGCGATAATGCTGCCACTTTTGCCTGCGGAAAGATTTCCGATGAGGCACAGCGGCTGATAGACGCAACAAAAGAAAGTCTTTATGAGGCAATCAAGGTTGCAGTTGTCGGCAACAAAATCGGCGATATTGCAAGCACGGTTCAGAATTATTGCGAAACGAGGGGTTACAGCGTCGTGCGCGAATACACTGGCCACGGCGTAGGCAAAGAGCTGCATGAAGATCCAAGTGTTCCGAATTACGGCAAGGCCGGTCGCGGCGTTCGACTTGTTGCAGGCATGACCCTTGCCATTGAGCCCATGATTAATCTGGGCACGGCAGCAATCAAAGTGTTGCCGGACGGATGGACCGTTAAAACAAGAGATTCAAAGCTTTCTGCTCATTTTGAGCATACAATTGCAATCACCCCCGGCGGACCGGTGATTCTCACACAGGAGTGAGAGCCATGAGTTTTAAAAGAGGTCAGGTTGTAATTTCTCTTTCCGGAAGAGACAAGGGGTGTCTCCTTGTTGTTTTCGGTGAAGAAGGTGGCTTTGTTCTGGTTTGCGACGGAAAGGAACGTCCCATTGAGAGAGCGAAGAAAAAAAATCCTCGCCATCTCAGGAAAACAGCAACAATAATTGACGAAGAGTCAATGGCAAGTAATCCACGCTTAAGAAAAACGCTCAGAAGCCTGAGCAGTTAAGGGAGGTAATTGTTATGTCAAAGCAGGATATGATCGAAATCGACGGTACGGTTGTTGAGGCATTACCCAATGCAACCTTCCAGGTCGAACTCGAAAACGGACACAAAATTCTGGCTCACATTTCCGGAAAATTAAGAATGAACTACATCAGAATTCTTCCCGGTGATAAAGTTAAGGTCGAAATGTCTCCATACGATCTAACAAAGGGCCGTATCACATGGAGATCTAAATAATCCCTATAAAAACGGTTTAAATTTTGAAGGAGGTATAATCTATGAAAGTCAGACCTTCTGTAAAGAAAATTTGCGAGAAGTGCAAAGTAATCAAGCGTAAGGGAAAGATCATGGTTATCTGTGAAAATCCCAAACACAAGCAGCGTCAAGGTTAATTGACGTAAACCAAATTTGGAGGTGAAACTGACAAATGGCTCGTATTCAAGGTGTTGACCTTCCCAGAGATAAGAGAATCGAAATCGCTCTTACCTACATTCACGGAATCGGTCAAAAAACAGCTAAAGACGTTATCGCTGCAACAGGTGTTAACCCCGACATCAGAGTTAAAGACCTCAGCGATGATGATGTTTCAAAGCTCAATGAATATATCACAAACAACCTTCAGGTTGAAGGTGATCTCAGAAGAGCAGTTGCATTCGACATCAAGAGACTTCAGGAAATCGGATGCTACAGAGGTGTTCGTCACAGAAAGGGTCTTCCCGTAAGAGGACAACGTTCTAAGACAAACGCACGTACACGCAAAGGTCCTAAGAAGACTATTGCAAACAAGAAGAAATAATAGGAGGATACTACTATGGCTGCTAAGGTTAGCAAGAAAAATGCTACCATTCGCCGCCGCCGTGAGAAGAAAAATATCGAACGCGGTGCGGCCCATATTCAATCCACCTTCAACAACACCATCGTTACTATCTCTGACACTCAGGGAAATGTAGTATCATGGGCAAGTGCCGGCGAAATGGGCTTCAGAGGCTCAAGAAAATCAACTCCCTTCGCTGCTCAGACAGCTGCAGAAACAGCTGCTAAGGCTGCTAAGGACCACGGCATGAAAACTGTTGAAGTATATGTTAAGGGACCCGGCGCAGGTCGTGAAGCTGCAATCAGAGCTTTACAGACAGCAGGTCTTGATGTAACAATGATTAAAGACGTTACACCGATTCCTCACAACGGTTGCCGTCCCCCCAAGAGAAGACGTGTATAACGGAGGTACGAATTAATGAGTAGATACACAGGTGCGGTATGCAAAATGTGTCGCCGTGAAGGCAAAAAGCTCTTTTTAAAGGGTGACAGATGCTACACAGGCAAGTGTGCTTTTGAGCGTCGTTCATATGCCCCCGGTCAGCATGGACAGAACCGCAGTAAGAATTCTGAATACGGTCTTCAGCTTCGCGCAAAGCAGCAGGCAAGACGTTACTATGGTATTCAGGAAGGTCAGTTCCACAAATACTTCCTTATGGCTGAACGCAAAACAGGTATGACAGGTGAAAACCTTCTCAGAATTTGCGAAAGCCGTCTTGATAATGTTGTTTATACCCTCGGTTGGGCATCTTCAAGAACAGAAGCAAGACAGCTCATTAACCACGGTCATTTTGAAGTTAACTCAAGCAAGGTTGACATTCCCAGCTATCTTCTTAAGGCTGGCGACACAGTTTCAATCAAGTCAAAGAGCCGCGACAGCGTAAAATTCAAAACAGTTCTCGAAGCAAACGCATCAAGACCTGTTCCTGCTTGGCTTGACCTTGACGCTCAGAACCTTGTGGCAAAGGTTGTTGCTCTTCCCCAGCGTGATCAGATCACTGTTCCGGTTGAAGAACACCTTATCGTTGAGTTCTATTCTAAATAATAGATAAGCAACAAACATTTTTTTAGAGTATATAAGGAGGCTTGGCATGATAGGAATCGAAAAGCCGAAGATTGAGACAGCTGAACTTTCAGCTGACGGTACTTATGGCAAGATTGTAGTTGAACCCCTTGAAAGCGGTTACGGCATTACACTCGGTAACAGTCTCAGAAGAACCCTTCTTTCTTCTCTTCCCGGCTACGCTATTACAAGCGTTAAAATTGACGGAATTCTTCATGAGTTTTCAACAATTCCCGGCGTAAAAGAAGATGTTACTGAAATTGTGCTCAATCTTAAAAGAGTAATTCTCAAAATTCACGGAGAAGGTCCGAAAACGTTATACATTGAAGCGAACGGCGAAGGCGTTGTTTATGCCGGTGACATCAAATGTCCTGCAGAGGTTGAAATTCTTAACCCTGAAGAATTAATTTGCACCTTAGATAAAGACGCTCAGGTAAACATGGAACTCACATGTGACTGCGGTCGCGGATATGTTTCGGCCGAGCAAAATAAAGCAGCTTTTAAGCAACAGCCCATTGGCGTTATTGCTATCGATTCAATCTATACACCGGTGCTCAAGGTAAATTACACGGTTGAAAACACCCGTGTTGGCCAGAACACAGCTCTCGACAAACTCACCATTGAAGTTTGGACTGATAAAACAATTTCAGCAACAGAAGCTGTTTCTCTTGCGGCCAAGTTTCTCAATGAACATCTCGTTCTCTTCAGCGATTTGTCAGGAGAAGCGTATGACACAGAGATTATGGTCGATAAAGCAGAGGATTCAAAAGAAAAAATCCTTGAGATGACCATTGAGGAACTTGAGTTGACTGTTCGCTCATTCAACTGCTTGAAGCGCGCACAGATCAATACGGTTGAAGATTTGACGAAAAAGACTGAAGATGAAATGATGAAGGTCAGAAACCTCGGAAAGAAGTCTCTTGACGAAGTTATCAATAAGCTTCATTCATTCGGTCTCAGTCTCAGATCTGAAGATGAATAAAATTTAACGAAAATGCTAAAGGAGTGATTTCAAATGGCAGGTACCAGAAAACTTGGCAGAGCCAGCGACCATCGCAAAGCTATGCTCAGAGGTATGGTTACTTATCTCTTGGAAAAGGGCAGCATTGAAACCACCGTTACAAGGGCAAAAGAGGTAAGATCTATGGCTGAGAAAATGATTACTCTCGGCAAAGAAAACAACCTTCACAATAAGCGTCAGGCTCTTGCATACATCACAAAAGAAGATGTTGTTAAGAAGCTCTTTGACGAAATCAGCCCCAAGTATAAGGATGTAAACGGTGGATACTGCCGTATTATCAAAACAGGTCCCCGTCGTGGTGACGCAGCTGAGATGTGCATCATCGAGCTTGTATAATTGAGATAATACAAGAGTATTAACTAACAATAA
The DNA here is from genome assembly GCA_017474045.1 of Clostridia bacterium. GTDB lineage: Bacteria > Bacillota > Clostridia > Oscillospirales > Acutalibacteraceae > UBA6857. The sequence goes on from JAFUHX010000007.1 coordinate 30,460, forward strand.
AAGGCTTCCGCTTTAATGCGGAGGCCTTTTTTATATGTGAAACAGATTTTAAAAAAGTCCTTTTCTTGAAGATGGGCGTTTTTCAGGCTCTTTGCAGACAAGAATTGTGTCTGCACCAATAACCTCAATATCTTCCCAACAAATCCGAATGTCGTCGTCTCTTCCTAAAAGCCCGAAACAGCGGCTCCTTCCCCAAACAATAACAGCAACCAGCTTTCCGTCGCAGGTATTGATTTCAACATCGGAAACATGACCTAAACGGCAGCCGCTTTTTGCGCTGATAACCTCTTTGTTTCTAAGGTCGGTAATACTGCAACAATCCATTTTATCACCTCAGAAAATTATATTCCTGAAACGAGAAAAATATATTAGCAGAAAGGCTTAATTTTTGTTTTCATAAGCTTTATTACCTTAAGGTGAATTTAACTTTTTGGTTTGATTGCTGTTGTCTTGAACATTTAAAGGGTTTCCTCAGATATCTGAAGAAACCCTTGTTGATTTATAAATAAAAATTGTTATCTCTGAACTCTTCCTGATGCATCTCCGCCTGCAAGAGCGAGAACTTCTGAAACAGAAACCTGGTTGAAGTCGCCTTCAACTGAATGTTTCAGGCAGCTTGCTGCAACAGCAAATTCAATGGTCTGCTGAGGCTCGAAGCCGCTGAGAATTGAATAAATCAGTCCGCCTCCGAAGCTGTCTCCGCCGCCAACGCGGTCAACAATATGCATTTTATATTGCTTGCTGAAGAAGTAATCTTCTCCGTTATAGAGCATTGCTGCCCAAAGATTGTCGTTTGCTGAAAGAGAAGTTCTTAAGGTGATTGCAACATATTTAAAGCCAAAACGGTCTTTAAGCTGTTTTGCAACGTCTTTGTAGCCTTCGTGGTTAACTTCGCCTTTTGTAACATCAGTGTCAGCGGCGCAAATTCCGAAAACATCTGAAGCGTCTTCTTCGTTTGCAATGCAAACATCAATATATTTGCAAAGTTCAGCCATAACTTTGCCGGCTTTTTCTTTTGACCAAAGCTTTTTACGATAGTTAAGGTCGCAGCTAATTGTAATATTTCTTTCCTTGGCTGCTTTGCAGGCTTCAAGACAGATTTCAGCAACGTTATCGCCTAAAGCCGGAGTAATTCCTGTAAAGTGGAACCAATCGGCGCCGTCAAAAATTTCGTCCCAGTTAAAATCTTCTTTTTCAGCCATTGCGATTGCAGAATATGCTCTGTCATAAATTACCTTAGAAGGACGCTGAGAAGCACCTTTTTCAAGGTAATAAATTCCAACGCGTTCGCCGCCGCGGGTGATTTTTGTTGTGTCAACGCCAAATCTGCGAAGAGAATTAACAGCAGCCTGACCGATTTCGTGCTTCGGAAGCTTCGTTACAAAAGCGGCGTCCATTCCGTAGTTTGAAAGAGAAACAGCAACATTTGCCTCGCCGCCGCCAAAGGTTGCTCCGTAATTTTCAGCCTGAACAAAGCGATAATATCCTTCGGGAGCGAGTCTGAGCATAATCTCTCCGAATGTAATAATTCTTTTACTCATAAAAATACTCCTTTTTGTTATTAGTTTAACCATTAATTTTATTTTATCACAAATGACTTCTAAGTCAAGTTTAACAAATAAAAAACTTATTTTCTCAAAGAGACAAAAGCCTCTTTCTTTTCAGGAGAAATACCTTTGCTGAAGGCGGCTTTCTGCAGAGCCATGTTAAATGTCCATTTATCAATTTCATTCTCAGAAAGAAAAGAAAGAGTTTCATCTTCAAGCTTTAAAAGCGAGGCTGAAAGAAAGTCAGCTCGTTTTTTTCTTATCTTAAAATTTTCGGTTTTAATTTCAGAAACAAGAGTCAACCATTGGTTGATATATTCGCTTTTAAAAAGATATCTTTCAGCAAGATTCATTCCCAGATAGGTTTCTTTTTCGTCCCCGCTTGTCAGAAGATCAAAAACAAAAACAGAAAGCTCATTTTGGCAATTATTAAAAATTCCGGGTCTGATATAGTCGCAAATTTCTAAACAGTCAACATGAGGTAAAAGGCGCTTGGTTAAAAAAAGGACTCTGCCGAATTTTTTTACGTTTGAAATAAGAATAGCGTGAAGAAGGTTTTCTTCAAAGTATTTATGGGGAAGAGTTTTCAAAAATTCGCTGTATTTTCCGTTTCTTAAAAGCTTTCTTGAAAGATTAAACAGCTGCTCTTTTTTAACACCGATAATTTTGTTTGAGTCGTAGCCTTTCAGTTTCTTTGAAAGAAGCTTTTTTTCTGAAACAGACTGAAGCGAAAAAAGCTCTTTCTGAATTTTTTCAGCAACGCTTTTTCTTTTCTTGGAATTGTCAGATCGAATTTTTTTGCAAGAAACACAGTCGAAGGTATATTTGAATTTTTCAATATCGGCTCCGTTGTTTAGGAAGTCAAGAAGAATTCTTGCGCAGCCCTCGCTGTCGCTGAGAGCATTATGGTGGTTGAGCTTGAAGCCGATATGCTCGCAAAGAGTGTCAAGACCGTGGCCATTAAGGTGTGGATAGCAGGCAAGCCCCATATCACAGGTGCAAATAAATTCGGCGGTGTCTTTCCATCTAATTGAATAGTGGCGAAGACATTCGCAAAGCGTTTTCATATCTCCAGCGGCACCGTGAGCAACCAGAATTCCGCTGCTCATAATTTCTTCAATTTCTTTCCAGACAAAAGGAAAGGTGGGCTTATCTTTAACCATTTCAGGCGTAATACCGATAAGCTTTATTACATAAGGGTCAAATCTGCATTCGGGGTTCACAAGATAAAACCGCTTGTCAACAATTTCGCCGTCTTCAACAACGGTAATGCCGATAGCGCTTATTCGCATATCTTTTTGACCCGGCATTTCAATATCAAAAGCAATAAATCTGCTCATTTGATTTCAGCATCCCCTTTTTAACAATAAGCATTTTTAAGTATAGCAGAGAACAGCTGAAAATTCAAGAAAAAAGATTTTTGGAAAAGAGTGGTTAATTTTTGGGTACTGTTAAGTTTTCTTTGATATGTTGACAGAAAAATAAAAATAGTTATATAATTTAATTGAAAATATTTCAAAAGAAAGGATGTTGATTTCTATGGCAGGACCGGGCGGAAGCTCAGGCGGATTTGGCGGCGGCTCCTTTGGCGGCGGAGGAGGTTCATCAGGAGGTTCATTCGGAGGTTCGTTTGGAGGCTCTTTTGGCGGTTCCTTCGGTTCAGGGCATCACCATCATCACCATCACCATAATCATGGCTCATTCGGTTGGGGAAGAGGTCCGAGGGTTCGTGTTTCCGGCGGTTGCGGCGGATTGATTGCTGTATTATTATTTTTGCTTTTCGGGGTCTTTTATTTTATCGGTGAGCCTGCTGTTGATATAGAAGAAAACTATGACCAAGACGGTATTTACTACAGCGAAGCTACAATGCAAGAATACGCCAACGAAAAATACCTTGAGTTTTTTACCGAGGAAAAAACGATGGAAAACAATCTTCTTCTGGTTTTTCTGACTAATGAAGAAGCCGACGGCTACTACACAATTGCCTGGGTGGGAGACAACATAAAAAGAGAAATCAGCCTTATGTTCGGCGAAGACACAGAATACGGAGAGGCTCTTTTCGAAAATATTAACAACGAATACTACGCCTATTCTCTTGACAGCGACCTGACGGCTGTTATAAAAGATATGGAAAACCACATAACTGACCGGAGCTTTTCAACGCCCTTTGAGGATGAACAGATTTTTTCAGGAGAAACAATTTCTTTTGTTAAAAACTATAGCTCTCTTGATTTGAATGAAGAAAAGTTAAATCAAGCCCTTGAAGATTTTAGCAAACAGACGGGAATTTCCTGTGTGTTGGTGATTGATTCGGCAGAAAAGGTTTTCGGCTATGAAGAAGAAATTATTACTTCGGAAGAAAACCTGCCTGAAGAAGAGGAAATAGTTGTTGAAGGTTCGGTTTCTTTCGGAACAATAGGGCTGTTTGTTGCTCTTGTGTTAGGAATAATAATTATTATTTGCCTTGCTGTTTTTCTCAGAAAGAAAAAGACTAAAAAAGAAGAAGAAAAGCTTCCATGGGAAGGATAAAACGCTGTTTTTTACTTTCTGAAAGTTTTGGATTTATAAATGTAAAAAGAGGTTTCTACAGATTTTGCAATCTATAGAAACCCTTTGTGTTATTACGGTTTATGCGGTCTGCACTTTTTTTACAGAGCGTTGTTTAAGGGCTAGGAAAAAATGGGCAGAATGAACAAACAGAGCCAAAATTAAGCAGAAAGCTTAATTTTGGGTAACCCGAAGGCGTACAAAGGTACGCCGAGAGGCGATGTTTGTTTATAGCAAAAACCGATGTTTTTTACTTTCTGAATGTTTTCGACTCATAAATGTTAAAGGGCTTCTTCGATTTTGCAATCTATAGAAACCCTTTGTGTTATTACGGTTTATGCGGTCTGCACTTTTTTTACAGAGTGTTGTTTAAGGGCTAGGAAAAAATGGGCAGAATGAACAAACAGAACCAAAATTAAGCAGAAAGCTTAATTTTGGGTAACCCGAAGGCGTACAAAGGTACGCCGAGAGGCGATGTTTGTTTATAGCAAAAACCGATGTTTTTTTACTTTCTGAAAGTTTTGGATTTATAAATGTAAAAAGAGGTTTCTACAGATTTTGCAATCTATAGAAACCCTTTGTTATTTCAGGTTTATGCGGTCTGCACTTTTTTTACAGCCCTTAAACTTAAGGGAGAGAGTTGATTGTTATATATTCAATCTGGGGAGCAAAAGAAACTTTTCCGTTAAAGCTATGCTTACCGTTATTTGAAAAAACAATTTCATTTTCGCCTTTTTCAAGATAAAGGTCAAAGGTCAGGGTTTTATAGGTAAACTTGCTGTAGGTGTTTCTTGCAAAAATATTTTTGCTTTCTTCGCCGCAGGTAACGGTTAAATAGCTTTCAATCAGGTCAACGTTATAGGAATGAACGCCGCCTTCGTTGTTGTTGGCGTAGCTTAAGGTTACGCGATAGAAGCCGCTTTTCGGAAGCTTGAATGTTGCTGAAGCACTTCCGCCTTCGGAAGAAATATTTGAAATATAGCTTCTTCCATATTTATCGGTTTCAAGTGTAGCTGAGCCGGAGAGAGAAAAATCCTTTGCTGAAACTGTTTTTGAATATTGGCTTTCTCCTGTTTTTTCAACGGTAAAGTCATTAACGCTTTCTTCAAATCGAATTTCGTTAAGCCCTCTTCTCAGATAAATAACAGAACCGTTTTCAAGGTTTGTTTCGCAGTTGTCAATATAAGCTTTTCCGCTGTAGGAACCGTTAAATTTATAGTAGCTGTCAGAAGGAGCAACGGCAAGGAACGCGGTGTTGTTTTCGCTGTCTTCAAGAACTTCAATTTCAGAGGAATAAACATCTTTTGAAACAAGAACGCTGTCAAGAACAAAGGTTCCGCTGTTGTTTGTGAATTGAAGCGTGTGGATACCGGCTGAAAGAAAGACCTGAAGGGTTTTGCAGTCGGTATATTCACTTTTAATTGTGTTGGGAAGAGAAAGCTCCTGAGTTTTTCCGTCAAGAGTGAAGTTAACGGTTGCATTGTCTCTTCCGTGGGGAACACCTGAATCGTTATGCTTTCCGAAAATAACGTCAAGATTATAAATTCCGCTTGAGGCAACGCTGATGTTGATTCTGACACCGTCGCCGTGGTTTTCCATTCCGCCAACCATGCCCGAGGTTTCGCCTGTTGTTGCGTAAGCGCTGTCGTATGTATAAGCGTTACCGAGAAGAACTCCGTTTTCAAACTCATATCTTTTGGGAATGTTGGTGTTTCTGATTACTTCGCTGTTTTCATCGTGGGGTGTTACGCTGATGAAATAAACTGCGTTTGAGTCAGTTGCGGGAATGTTGATGTTGAGCTTTTCGTCAGAGTTGGCGCTGTATTGTCTTAAAACAATGGGCTCAGAAACAATTCCTGAAAGACCCTTATAATAAACGCACTCGATTTTAATGTCAACCTTGCTTCCTAAGTTGGTTTTGTCAAGATTTTTGATTTCAACAGCGCGCTTGTTTTCGCTTCCTGCGCAAATAATTTTAATTTCGTCTTTTTCGTCGGTAATGGAAGCAATTCCCTTGTAGGTAAGTCTCCAGTCGCCGTCATGCTTGTGGCTTTCTTTAAGGGCTGAAACATTGGTTTCAAGAAGCTGACCTTCCATTTCGGCGTATTTTCTGTAAAGCCACCAGTTTGAGTTAGGTGAGTTATCATCGGCGCAGGTGTCATTAAGGTTGTTTGCGAGACGCCAGAACGCCATGTTTGCCCATGTTCCCGTGTTTTCAATGGCAGTAATATAATGAATCATTTTTGAGGGGTCGCCGCAGTCTTCCATTGAGCCGTATTCCGTAACGATTATCGGAAGAGGAGAAATGTTTAATTCTTTTTCAATTCGTCTGTAGTCTGAAACATGGTTTTCCCAATCATAAATTGACCAGAAAGCGAGCTCATGATAAATCATGATTTCAGGAACGCAGTTGTTTTCTTTGCAATAGGTCATAAAGCCTTCTTGCTTTTCAGTAACATAATCGCAAAAGCCGGGTCCGCCGATTTTTGCCTGACTGTTAATTGATTTAACAAGGTCAAAGGTGATTTTCCAGGCTTCATAGAAGTTAGCTTTTCCGATTTCGTCATAATAAAGGTTTCCGTCAACATAATTTCCGAACCAGACAGCGTTGTCACACTCATTAAAAATGCAATAAACAATGTCTTCAGCATAGTCTTTTTCAGAAAGAAGTCTGACCTTTTCTTCAACAATGGGAAGATAGCGGTCATAGAGGAAGCTCTTCCAGTCATAAGTTCCGTTTTTTCTCATTTCCATGATTTCATCATAGCAATAATACCAGGTGTCGAAAGTATCCTGAAGATAAACCACTCTGTAGTCACACTCTTCAAGCTGAGAAGAAACGTTGTCAATATCTCCGGTGGGGTGCTGAAGACCGCCGATAACCTTTTGAGAAACCGAAGAAATATCGAGACTGTTTGTCATAGCCTCTGAGGGAACGCCTTCTTCGGCAAGACCATAAAGAAAGCCCGTTGCTTTGGTTGAAACCTCGCCCTTTGTTTTTGAAGCGTCAATTTCCAGCGTAGGAACCCAGGAAACAGGAAGTGCCTCCAGAAGCATGATGATTGAAATTAAAAATGCAATAATAGATTTCATGGCAATTCTCCTTTATCCAACCTTGAGGAAGGATTTTTCTTCAAGAGTAATTCCGTTAACAACAACATCCTTGTTGTTATAGTTAACGTAAACATTAATTCCGCCTTCATATTCAGTGCACCAGACACCCTTTTTAACTTTGTAGTGGTCAGTTATTCTTTTGTTGCGAAGAGATGAAAGGGTGTTGCTCAGTCTTTCATAGGCACTTTGAGCCAGAGACATCTGATTGAGATAATAGCAATTGTCAGCCTTGTCTTCTGAAGAAAGGTCGCTGTAATAAAGGGTAAAAGAGGGAATGCAGCCATATTCTGCCGCTTTCAGAACAGCGTTTTCTGTGTTCGAAGAAAGATTGATTGAAGAAGAGGAATATTCTGAAACGCTTCGAAGAAGAATTTGCATAAAGGGTACCGATGAATAGCCTGACTTCGAAGCATAAACGGAGCTTGTGGGAAGATTTGTTATGTAGTCGGCGTATTTGACCGTATAGATGTTGCATTGGTCAACCATTAAGCTTTTTGAAGCTGAAAGGGCCTGAGTCTGAGTTCTGACGGTGTTCTGAAGCTTAATTCGGTCAGAATAATTCTTTTGGTTGAAGTCGCTGAAAAGAAGCTTTCCTGCGTCTGAAAGGCAGATTCCCGAAATATTAAAGCTATTGAACTTATTTATTAAGGTGTTGGCGTTTTCTGAAATTTCATCGGTTGAAGCCAAAGCTGTTTCGCCGCCTGAAGAAATAACTGAATTTTTGAAGTCAACAATTTCTGCCGCCGTCTTTTTTCCGCTAAGAGAAACAGCAGGATTTTTAAAAGCACCTTTTTCGCCGGAAATCAGTTTTGCATCGGCAAAGAAATCAATGTTCTGAGAATTGACAAAAGACAAAAATTCCTGATATTCCTCTTCGGTTCCCAAGGATGAAAGAAGCGAGACAGATGAAGCTGAACGCTGTTTCAATGAGCCGCTGAAAAGACCGGAATATCTTAAAACAATGTTTCCAAGCCCCTTGCTTCTGAGAATAGACAAAACGTCTTCTGCCTGCTCAAAGGTGGTCAGAGCTTTAACTGAATTCTTTTCGCCGATGTTTGCCGAAGCAATAAGATTAAGAACAAAGGGAAGACTTTCTTTGGTTTCTTCTTTTTTGCTTAAAGAGAAAGCTCCGTTTCGAATAAGAAGCTCTCGGCAAGCTCCCGCCATTCCGCAATAAGAGGCATTACTGCCGGAAAGAAAACGATAAGCAATGTTAATGTTTCCGCTGTAGCGGTTGTTTGAAACAAAGATTTCAGATCCGTCTTCATTAGTGCAATAGGAAGTCAGCTCAAAGCTTGCACCCACGCGGTTGCTGCCTGAATTTTTCAAAGCCTTATCAGCGGTGATTGTTGCAAGGCTGTCGCCTTCCTGAATGAGAGCGACAAAAGCGCTGTTTTCTTTTTTCATTCCGAAAGCGGCAACATAGCAGCTTTCCTTTGTTTGCGCTGATTTAACAGAAGGGTCTGAGCCATAAACAGAAAGCTTTACCGGTGAGAAACTTTCTTCTTTTTCAGAAATATCTAAGGTTACGCCGCAACCTTCGGGAAGGAAAATATAGTCTCCGTCTGAAGCGCTTTCGCAAGAGCCGAAATATTCAAGAAAATGAATTCCTTTTAAAACAACATTATCGCTGCAAAGAGAGGTGTCTATTTCGCTGCAGTTAATTTTTGCCGTAACTGCCTGACCTTCAAAGCCGAAAACAGCGGGAACAACAAAATTAATTACGCTTCCGTCTGAAAGCTTTTCTTCAAAGCGATATGTAACAGTTACTCTTCCTTTTTCAATTTTATATTCAGCAAGACCCTTTTCAACGCTGTCTGACTGTGAGTTGAGAGTAATTGCCTGGTTGCCTGCCAGAATGTCAATTTTCAAAACAGCAGGCTGAGAGTCGATGTAGCTATCGGGCAGAGAGTTCCAAAGTCTTTTTGCTGAAGCGTCATAGACTGAAATGCTCATTGTGGCTTTGTCAAAATATAAAACATTAAGGTCGTTTCTGGAAACTCTGATGAGCTTTTCTCTTTCAAGCGGCTGATAAAAAAGCTTTTTATTTTCAGACTCCTTGCTTTCGGAAAATGAAATTCCCTCAGAAGAAATTTTATAAGAATCTGACTTTGTTCCTGAACAGGCTGAAAGACTGAAAACAATAGCCAACACAAAAATCAAACAAAGTAACCTTCGAATTTTATGCATAGAAAAAACTCCTTGAATAAGTTTTGTTGTTTTAATCCATATTTTTTTAAGTATAACATACTTTTTTCCATAATTCAATTTCAAATATAAAAGGAGCTTTAAAAAACAACTTTTTACAGCTCCAAAATATTGTGATTACAGAAATAAAAGATTTTACATAAATTCCATAAGGTCTTTTATAAGCTTCTGTTCTTCTTTAATAAGTCTGTCTGCCAGTCTTTCTGCAGCTTTGTCGGCGGTGGGATATTTATTTTTATAAATTGAAATCTGTTTAATTCCCATGTTGCAGCCGTCTGTCATAAGATGGGCTATTGTTTGGTCTGAGTTGTCGCCCATAAGATGAGTGTTGATTTTGAGCCACGACATTGCTCTTGCCATTGGGTTAGGCTCCTTTCCGCTTTCACCCTCTTTTTCAAGAAGCTCATTAGCTTCGTCGCCCAAAGCTTCGTGAGCCTGAAGCGAAGCGGTGAGAATATCAAGAAGCTTTTCGCTTTTAACGTTGTCGAGAACCTCTCTTATTGAGTTGACGGCAGTTTTTGTTCCGCTGTCACATTCTTTTAAAAGATGAATACTGTCTTCTGTCATAAAAAACACAACCTTTGTTTATTTTTATCTATTGTTTGCTTTAAGAAATCTTTTTATGCAAAACTCGCTATTGTAAAAATTATTTTTTTATGTTATAATTACTGTCTAAAAATGCGCGTAAACATAAGCTGCCTTGAAAGGAGAATGTTTTTGAAAAACAAAAATACCTTAGGTAACCACACAAGCAACTTCATGAAATATCGCTATCTTCTTAAAGAGTTAGTCAATAAAAACATAAAGCTTCAATACAGAGACTCTGTTCTGGGGGTTTTCTGGACTTTTCTTCAGCCCCTTCTTAACATGATTGTTCTCTCTCTTGTTTTCAACAATCTTTTCGGAAAAGATAACAGCAAGGTCGTTAACTATCCGGTTTATCTTCTTTGCGGAAGACTGATGTTTGAATTTTTTACCAAGTCAACCAAAAAGGCGATGAAATCAATCAGAAGTCACGCCGGTATAATCAAAAAGGTTTATGTTCCGAAATATATTTATCCTGTATCGTCGGTTCTTTCAACCTTTGTTACATCAATGGTTTCTCTTCTGGTTCTGGTTTTCGTTGTTGCCTTTTTCAATATTGCAAAAATCAACCCTATAGATATAACATGGAGAGTAATTTTTGTTCTCGTTCCCATTTTAATTGTTTTTGTTTTGTCTTTGGGCGTAAGCATGATTCTTGCAACAGCAGACGTTTTCTTCAAGGACGTTGAAAATATCTATGATGTTTTCACAACCCTTCTTTTCTATCTCACTCCGATTGTTTATCATCCCGACAGACTCGGCTTTGCTGAGGGCAGCTTTATGAGCTATGTTATAAAGCTTAACCCATTGGGAGGAATTGTTGGAATGTTCAGAGCCTGCGTTATCTGGGGCAATGACTTTATTCAGTATTGGGATTTCGGTCAGATGTATTATTGCATAGGCTTTTCCGTTGTTACACTCATAATAGGCTTTGTTTTGTTTTATAAAAATCAAGATAAATTTATTCTTCATATTTAATTTGAATTCGGGAGAAAAACTATGGCGAATTACGCAATTGATGTTGACCATGTCAGCATGATGTTTAACCTCAACAGCGACGGCGTTGACAGCGCGAAGGAATATCTTGTCAAGGCGGCAAAAAAAGAGCTGCGCTACACAAATTTCTGGGCACTGAAGGATGTCAGCTTCAAGGTCAAAAAAGGGGACAGAATGGGCGTTATGGGCTTTAACGGCGCCGGAAAAAGTACTCTTTTAAAGGTTATTGCAGGTGTTCTGAAACCAACCTTTGGTTCAGTTAATGTTTCAGGGGTTATTGCGCCTATGCTTGAGCTTGGCGCCGGCTTTGACTCAAACTACAGCGGCAAGGAAAACATTTTTCTCTATGCGGCAACAATGGGCTTTCCAAGGTCTTTTATTGAAGAAAAATATGACGAAATAGTTGAATTTTCAGAGCTTGGTCAGTTTATTAACGCTCCGCTTAAAAGCTATTCTTCGGGAATGAAGTCGCGCCTTGGCTTTGCCATTGCCACCTCTGTTAAGCCCGATGTTCTGATTTTAGACGAGGTTCTCAGCGTTGGTGACGCAGCCTTCAGAGAAAAGAGCGAAAGACGAATTGAAAACATGATGGGAGACGGTGTTACTGTTTTATATGTTTCACACAGCACCGACAGAGTCAGACGAATTTGCAACAAGGCAATAATTTTAACAAAAGGTCAGCTTGTTGCCAACGGAGAAGCAGACGATATCTGCAAGCTTTACAAAGAAATGGTCAGTCAAAAATAATTCAGGAGAAAACCAAAATGGAATTTAAAATCAGCCCTTCAGCTTTTGGCAATATGTTTGCCATACCTGCGGCTATTGTTGATGAAAACTTAAAAATGGCGGGAGCTGTTCAGCTCAAGTCAGTTTTATATATGTTCCGCCACTTTTATTCAGGAAAAAATCCGAGCCTTGAAGAAATTTCAAAAGCAATCGGCTATGATGTTGATCTTGTTGAAGACGCAATGATGTTCTGGCTTGAAAGAGGAATTGTTTCAAAGGTCGAAGATGACCTTGGCGAACAGCTTAAACCGGCTGAAAAAATTGCCGAGGTGAAGAGCGAAGCAAAAAAAGAAGAAATAAAAGAAAAAACGGTCAGCGAAATTCCCGTTTCAAAGCCCAGCCATGAGCAAGTTGCCAAAAGATGCAGCGAATGTGATCAATTCAGAATGCTTTTTGCTGAAGCTCAGCAAAAATTGGGAAAGACCATAGGCTACGACGGTCAATCAACCTTAATTATGATTCACGACAGCTACGGCCTTCCCATTGAAGTAATTCTGATGCTGCTTGAATATGCTGTTTCAAAGGGAAAAACCGGCTACAAAAGCCTTGCAAGCATTGCAAAGCAATGGTGCGAAAAAGATATCGACACTCTTGAAGCGGCTGAGGCATACATTATGGAGCAAAGCGAGGTTGACGGACTCTGGAGAGAGTTTCAGCAGCTTACGGGAGTAAAAAACGCAAACCCCACTACTAAACAAAGAAACTATTTTTCTTTGTGGAGCAAGGCCTATGGCTTCAACGCGGAAATGATTTATCTGGCTTATGAAATCAGCATTGAAAGAACTGAGAAAATGAGTCTTGGATATATGGATAAGGTTTTAAAATCATGGAGCGAAAATTCAATTAAAACTCCTGTTGATGTTGAAAAAGAGCAGGAAAAATGGCGCGAAGGTCAGAAGGCAAAGTCTTCTTCAAAAGCTTCCAAAGAGGGAAAGAGCGAAACTAAGACATCTTCGTCTTATGACCTTGATGCTTTTGCAAAAAAAGGAATCGGAATAAAATATAAAAAATCTTAATTATCAGAAAGAAGGTAGCTTTATGGCGTATAAGGCTCAGGTATATGTTGACGCAAAAAACAAGCTTGATGAAAGGCGAAATAATGCTCTCAAAGCGCAAGAAATGCGCCATAGCGCTGTTTTACTCAAATGCCCTGAAATTGCTGAAATAGAAAAAGAAATGGCTTCCTACGGTGCGGCGGCGGTTAAAGCAGTTGCTCTGGGTTCAGATGCTGAAGAGTTTGTTTTAATGCTTTCTGAAAAAAGCCTTGAAGCTCAGAGAAAAAGAAAAGAGCTTTTAAAAAACTCAGGCTTTCCGGAAGATTATCTTGATGCAAAGTTCAGCTGTTCTGTTTGCCGCGACACAGGTTTTCATGACGGCTACTACTGCGAATGCTATAAAACCCTGATAAAAGAAACAGCAAAGAAACAGCTTCCTTTCGGCCACAGGCTTGAAGAATGCAGCTTCAAAAACTTCAACAGGTTCTATTATCCCGATCTTACCGACCCGATTTTAGGTGTTAACCAAAAGGATCACATGGCTTCAATTGTTGAATATTGCAAGGAATGGGCAAAGGATTTTTCCCGTTCTTCAGGCGGAATAATAATGCTTGGTCAAACAGGTCTCGGAAAGACTCACCTTTCCCTTGCTATAGCGGGCGTTGTTGTTGATAAGGGCTATAATGTTTATTACAACAGCGTTCAGAATATTATGAACAGTCTTGAAAAAGAGCATTTCGGAAGATCAAAGGGCGAAGAGAGCATTGATGAAGATCTTTATGAAAGCGACCTTCTTATTCTTGACGACTTAGGCGCAGAGTTTATTACTCAATTTACGGTTTCTCAGCTTTATAACATAATTAACACAAGAATGATAAAGGGTCTTCCCATAATTATCAGTACAAATCTTTCAATGAAAGAAATTGAAGATAAATATTCTCAGCGAATAGCTTCAAGAATAATCGGAAACACCATGCCTCTTTATTTTTGCGGAAAAGATGTTAGACAGATTATTAATTCCTGAAAGTTTTTCCTTTACAAAAAGAAAAATTTATGTTATATTATGTTGCGGAAAAGCTTCCGCAACAATACGCTGGAGTGGCTCAGTTGGTAGAGCAGCTGATTCGTAATCAGCAGGTCGTGGGTTCGAGTCCCATCTTCAGCTCCAAAAAGAAAGGCAACAACGAAAGTTGTTGCTTTTTTCAACAAAAAGAGATGGGACTCGAAGTAGGAGCGGTAGTGAATTAAGCTCCGGTGGAGCTTCAGAGCCGCGAATGACCGAGCCGCGCAGCGCGGCGAGAGTCGAGTCCCATCTTCAGCTCCAAAAAGAAAGGCAACAACGAAAGTTGTTGCTTTTTTCAACAAAAAGAGATGGGACTCGAAGTA
>JAFUHX010000087.1 GCA_017474045.1 Clostridia bacterium
GCTGTGTCGTCAGCCTTAAGAGCATCGATTGTTGCCTTAAGTCCTGTTGCTTCTGTTACAAGCTCTGCAGGAGCATTTGTCTTATCAAGTGCATCGTATGTGCCTTCTGCAGCATTCCAAGCTGTATAATCGGGAGCTGTTACCTTACCGTCAGCAATATCCTTAAGGATTTCATCAAGCTGTGTTTCAAGTGCATCTACATCGTCCTGATCGTCCTTAGCGTTTGCTTCGGGATCAGTCTTAGTCTTGATTGCTTCAAGAGCTTCTTCGATATCCTTGATCTTATCCTGAGTATCCTTGTTAAGATTATCGTTAGCGTTTGCTTCGTCAATCTTGTCTTCTACCTTTGAGTAGTCGGGATCTCTGAGTGAGCCGTCGTTGATGCCGGCGATGATTTCGTTAAGTCTTGCTGTTGAATCGTTGATTTCTTTCTGAGTTGCAGTTGCCTGAGTGAGAGTATCATCAGCCTGTTTTTCAGCGATTGTAGCCTTAAGGCCGTTTGCTTCAGCAATGATTTCAGGTTTAACGTTTGTCTTGTCAAGTGCATCGTAAGCGCCTTCTGCTGCTTCCCAAGCACTGTAGTCGGGCTTGAGAGCTGAACCGTCATCGATGTCACCGGTTACATCAGCAACTACATCGTTAAGTTCTTCTACAAGAGCGTCAATCTTATCCTGACCGCCCTCGATGTACTTACCGTCAGCTGTTGTTGCATTATCGGGAAGGTTCTTGTCAAGTGCTTCTGCCTTTTCAAGTGCTTCTTCGATTGCTGACTTAGCTTCATCAGTGAGGTTTTCAGTCTTTGCAAGGTCTTCGAGAGTCTTAACTACATCGTCAAATGCATCGTAATCAGCACGTTTAACCTCTGTGATCTGAGTTGCACCGCAAACGCCGCAGGTTTCTGTGTATTCACCATTTGCATCAGCTGTGGGAGCCTTTGTGAGAACGGGGTCACCCCAAACGTGATTTCCGTTTGCACAGTCAGCATACTTAGCGTTGATAGCTGCGATATCAGTAGCTGCCTTTTCAACCTGTTCCTGATAATCAGCCTTTGAGCCATCAGCAGGAATCATAGCTATTTCTGCTTTGATTGCTTCAACAGCAGCCTTGTCGGCATCTGTCATTGTATCTTTGAGAGTTTCATAAGCGCTAACTGCATTGTTATAATTAGTGTAGTCAACCTTTTCATATTTGCCGGTCTCGTCATTATTAATCTCATCGAGAACAACCTTGAGAGCTGCTGCTGCATCATCAACAATGTCTTGTTCTGTTGTGATAAGGTCGCTAGCGATTGCGTTATCAGTAAGAACCTTTTCAATTTTAGCCTTAGCAGCATCTGTGAGACTTTCATCAGCAAGAAGATTATTGAGGTCGGTTACAGCTTTATCATAAGAAGTGTAATCTGCTCTCTTTGCTTCTTCTGTTCTTGTTGTTCCGCAAACTTCACAAGTGTAGGTGTAGTAGCCGTCTTCCCATGTTCCGTTGATTTCAGAAGGACGGGTAAGAACGCCTTCGCTCCATGTGTGGTCGCCGTCTGCACAGTCAGCGTACTTAGCGGTGATAGCTGCGATATCAGCTGCTGCCTTGTCAACCTGAGTCTGATACTGAGCTGCAGTACCGTTTTCGGGGATTGCTTCAATCACAGCCTTAATTGCTTCAACAGCATCCTGGTCGGCATTAGGTACTACATCTTTAATGGCTTCATAAGCGTTAACTGCTTCTTCATACTCAGAGTAGTCAACCTTCTTGAATTCATCCTTAAGCTTGCCGTTTTCATCATAGAGTGAATCGATTACTCCGTTAAGATCATCAGTTGTATCCTCGATGGCTTCTGCATTTTCGTTAACATCGATTTCAACCTCGTTGCCTTCATCGTCTGTGATAACGATATCAGCAGGAAGGTTCTGGTCAAGTGCATTTGCTTCGTCAAGTGCATTCTGAATTGTTTCTTTAGCAGCGTCTGTGAGATCTTCATTTGTGAGAAGCTCTTCTGCTTTTGCTACTGCCTCGTCGTATGCATCGTAGTTTTCGCGTTCTGCTTCGTAAGACTCGGTCTTACCGCACTTTTCGCAGATTCTTGTGTAGGTTGCTGTTTCGAAGTTGCCGTCAGCGTCAACGGTAACATTTTCTGCCCAAGCGCCCCATGTGTGACCGTTTTCAAGACAGCCAGCATACTTATCGATGATTGCTCTGATTTCTTCAGTAGCTTCATCAATCTGCTTCTGTTCTTCGGATGCGGCATTGGGAAGGGGGTTAATATCAGCAAGTTCTCTTATCTCATTGATGAGGTTTGTGATTGTTTCTCTGTCTTCAGCAGAAGCAATGTCTTCTGTTGCATCGATGCCATCATCGGGATCGCCTTCATATTCAGTTACAGCTTCTTCAAATTTTGAGAAGTCTAACACACGACCTGAGCCGTCTTCGATTGACTCCTGAATTGCTGCAATTTCAAGGTCGAGACCTTCAAGAAGTGCATTAAGCTCTGCCTGACCGTCAGGAGTAGTGATACCGGTTTCAGCATCAGTTGTTGCCTTGGTGTAATCCAGAGCAATTCCATCAAGCTTTGCTTTGTATTCGCTAAGAGCTTCAATTGTTTCATCAGTAAGTGATGCCCAAAGGCTCTCATCGTTTACGATGTCTTCATAAGCCTTAACGAGTGCATCATATTCACTGTAATCTGCGCGGTCAGCATAAATTGTAACTGTTTCGTTGCAGTTTTCACATTCGTAGGTAAATTCGCCCTGTGACCATTTTGCAGTTTCTTCATCATATACGGGAGGAGTTTCTGAAGTAGGATCTTTGCTCCATGAGTGACCGTTTGCTTCGCCCTCTGTTGCGCCGCAAAGCTTACAGGTCTTAGCCTCTGTGCAGGTTGCGTCAGCATAATCGTGAGTTCCTGCTACACAAGGAGCATACTTATTATTGATATCCTTGATGATAGCTGTCTGATCAGCGATTGTTGCATCGCTGCCAGCGGCTGTTGCATCGGGATTTGCCTTGATAGCGTTAACGGTTGCCATTGCAGCTTCAACTGCGGCCTTATCTTCAGCGGAAACATTTACTGTTGAGGTTTTTTCGTTATAGGTCTCAACCTCTGCATCATAAGCTTCGAAGTTAGGATCACGGAGTGTACCGTCAATAATGCCTTCGTTGATAGCGGCAAGTTCAGCTGTCATTTGGTCAATCGTATCTTTCCAATCAGCTGCTGTTGCGCTTTCTGAGTTATAAGCATTTTCAAGAAGGTAACCGAAGCCGTTTGTAACCTCTGTGTTGGTTGCATCCTTGATGTAGCCGTCCTTTGTTACGGTAGCTGTTGTGCTGTCGCCTTCTGTAGCGTATTCAACTTCACCGCCATACTGTTCAACGAGTGAGAGATATTCTTCCCATTCAACAAGAGCATCTGTAAAGTCAGGCTTAATGAAGTTTTCATTTGTCTTGTTGTCTTCAATTTCTTTAACAAGATTATTAATATCTGTAACGATATCATTAAGGGTTACCTGCTCGCCGGGAATTGTTACACCATTATAGGTATATTCACCAACATAGTTAAGGGGAACGTTAGGTGTGCCGTCCTTATCGGGATCGTAGGTTCCGTTTTCAAGCTGTGTTGCAATCTCAAGGATTTCAGCCTTAATTTTATCTGTGAAGTTTTCGTAGGTTGCAAGCTCCTTAAGCTCTGCTACTGCTTTGTCAAAGGCTGTGTAGTCAGCTCTCTGAACACCTTCAAGAGGAAGCTTGTGGCTTTCATCATTGAGACAGGTTGCTTCGTACTTACCTGTTGTCCACTGTCCGTCAACAAGCTCGGGACGTGCGATAAGCACAGCATTTGCGATATCGTAATTGTGGTTTGTTGCAGGGTCAACTTCCTGAGCCTTTGTAATCTTTCCGCAGACTGAGCATTTTGCACCGGCTGTGAGACCATTGTCTTCACAAGTGGGAGCTTCTGCAGGAATTACAACAGCTTCGTTACAGGTGTGGCCTGTGAGATCTGTTACAGCACCGATTGCATTATCAACATCATCCTGTGATACGGGAGTTGTTGTTGAATCTTTGCCGTCAAGGATATCCTGAAGTGCATTCTTAGCTTCTTCAACCTCAGCCTTGTATTCGTCTGAATAGCCGGAGGTTGTGTCATTGATGATAGCATCAGCGGCATCAATTGCACCCTGAACACCTGAATAATCGATGTACCAGTAGTTATAGGTATGAGCGCTGTCAGCTGTTACGTTGAGAGTTACAACGCTGTCATACTTATTGATTGTATCCTTTGCAATTACATCAGCCTTAAGAGCAGGAGTTACGTCACCGTTAACAAGGTAGTAATCATACTCTGTTGCTGTTGCTTCGCTGTTCTTGTCAGCATTTTCGTGGATGCTGTGGGTTACTGTGAGAACGAATTTAGCTTCGCTATCGCTTGCTGTGAGGTCAGCGATTGCATTGTTGAGTGCTTCTGTAGCTGCGTCAACTTCTGTCTGACTTGTTTCAGCCTTACCGAGAACTTCCTTAGCGTTTTCAAGAGCTTCTTCGTAAGCGGCATACTTATCAGCATCAAAGTAACCGGGGTTGTAGCCTGCATTTTCTGCGTTGGAAACTGCTTCACGAAGAGCTGCCTTGTCGTAAGAGGTGAGCCAGATGTGTGAAGTCATAGTAACGGATTCAGCTGAATAAGCACCGTTGAACTCAATTCTCGGTGAGAACATAAACTTAGCATCTGTTACACCGGCAGGAATTGTACCTGTGAAATTTGCATAGGCGGATGTTTCATCAAACTCATCATTATTCTTATGTTCACCAAAGAGATACTCGTCTTCATTGGGATTACTCATTGCACCGACTTCGAGTGTACCGGTTGATGTAACAGACCATCTCTTTTCGGGAACATTGGATGTTGAAGAAGGAACAAATGTTACGGTAAAGGTTTTATCATCGCCTGAAATACCGTCAAGGAAAGCTTGGTCAGTTGCAACTCTCATGTATTTAAGAGGAGCATTTTCATAAATAGATTCAGCAGATTCGGTAACTCTTACTCTGAAGCCTGCTGCTTCCCATGTGGGTGCAAGGCTTGTATCAACATAGTATCTGTAGGTTGCTACGTGTCCGTCACCGGTTGTATAATTTCCGTCTGTACAGCCTGCCTGACAACTGTCTTCATCATAGTCATAGGTAGTATGAGCATAACCCAGGCTGATCCATGATGTGCCGGATTCAAGATTATCATTGAATTTACTTGCTGAGGTGTTACTTACGAGACCGAAGTCACCGTAGTTTGTTGCTTCAACATAGTGCTGCCATTTGCTCGTTGCAGTACGAGGCCATGCAGCTCTTTCATCCATAAGATGATAAGGAGTGAACGCTGCTGCCTTAACATAGAGGTAAGCCTTGGTTGTGAAGATGATGGGATTGCCGTCGGCATCCTTAAGGTAACCGTCAGCGTCATTACCTACCATATAATTAATAGTATAGGTGATGTTGCCTGCTTCCTTGAAGTCAGCGGGAGCAACGATGTAAAGATCGGTTGAGCCGGCTTCATCAATTACGGTTGCTGTGTCAAACACTGCTGAAGCGGCTGTGTCGTCAGCACCGATATAAGCCTTATCGGCTGTTACCTTTGTAACTGTTATGGGAAGATCTCTGTTGTGATTGGAGAGTCTCATTCTGACAGTTTCAAAGCCACCCGCTGAAGCAAGCTGTACGCTTTCAACAGTGTCAACGCCTGTCTTCTTGAGGAACTGAACGCCGATACCTGAGGTTGCTTCTGTGATGGGGCTTGTTGTCTTTGATTCTTCAATAGCCTTTTCAACATCAGCCTTAACGTCCTTGAGCTCTTCAACAAGATCATTAATCTGATTCTGCTCTGCTGTTACAAGGTCGTCAGCAAGGTCTTCAGCCTTTTCGAGTGCTTCAGCAATTTCAGCCTTAGCATCGTCTGTGAGGTTTTCATTCTTGTTGAGTTCTTCAAGTGCAGTAACTGCATCTTCAAGCTCGGAGTAGTCTGCTCTTACAGCAGGTTCTGTCTTTGTTGCACCGCAGGTGCAGGTGTAGGTGTAAGAACCGTTAACCCATGCACCGTCAACGAGTGTGGGACGAACAAGAACGGGATTTGTGAAGACGTGGTCAGCTGTTTCGGTTGCACCGCAAACTTCACATGTAGCAGTATGTGTGCCGTCATTATTGTCAACATAGGTGAATGTGTGTGCTTCAGCTACAGCGTCAGCTTCATTTGCACCGCACTTTGAACACTTGCTGATGTGAGTGCCGTCACCGTTGTCAGAAATTTGGAAATCGTGTGTGCCAATTTCTGTTGTAGGTTCTGTTTTTGTTACACCGCAAACTAAACATGTGTAGGTTATAACACCTGCGTTACCGCACTCGGGAGCTGTGGTTTCTGTTCCGGCATCCCAAGAGTGCTCTGCAAGCTCAAGGTCTTCTACCTTCTGTACCTTACCGCAAACATTACACTGATAATAAGTGTAGCCCACTTCAGAACAGGTTGAATCCTTTGTTTTCAGCTCATTCTCACCGTCATCGTCTGCATCAAAATCGCAGTTATCATGGCTGTCTGAAACATGGTTAACAAGCTCCTTGGCTTCGTTAATCACATTGTCAATTTCTTCCTGTGATAAAGGAGTGCTATCGCCTGTTGTTGTCTGATCGATTGCTTCAAGCTCAGCCTTTGCATCTTCAAGAGCCTGCTTGAAATCATCGCTGTAATTGCTGTCATCCTTAACAGTATCAATAGCTGTCTGAACGTCAGTGATTGCACCGTTAACCTCTGAGTAGTCAATGTTCCAATAATAGTAATTAAGAACATCGATTGCAGTGTCGTCCTTTGTGTAGTTTGTTGTAAGGTTTGAGTTCTTATTTGTTAAATCCTTATATGTGCCGTTACCGATATAAGCAGTGTTCTGAGGAACGGTGTGTTCACCAAGAGGAATAAGAACATATCTTTCAGCAATTGATGCAGCTTCTGCTGAGCCTACATCGTCAACATACTGAACATGTGAAAGGGTATCAATCTGATTGATAAGGTTGTCAGTTGTCTGAAGAGCCTCAACTGCTGATTTGAGGTTTGTGTAAGCCTCGTTAACTGCAACCTGAGTTGTCTTCTGATTTGCAAGAACTTTCATTGCGTTTGAAAGAGCTGTTTCGTATGCAGAGAATGCAGTTGCATCGTAGCGCTCTTTCATGGGAGCGAAGTCAAGAAGATTTTCGCGAACATAAGTGCTTAAAGCTGACTTATCAAATGCATAGACATTAATTGTACCGGAGAAGTAACCTTTGTTACCATAAGAGTTTCTATAGCACATTTTGTTAAAAGTAATTGTACCGGGATTGGTTGATGTGGTGCTACCTTCAAATAAAGTACCGGCAAATCTTAACCAACCTGTACTAGGCTGATTATAATATGTAGCTAAACTCTGTGAAGAAGTATCTTTCCACATAGGAGTACCAGCGGAACCGTAATGTGCATAAGTACTGTAACCTGATGCCTGAGTATGGTTATACTGCATTGTTTCACTAATACTATTGAATGCAATATCTGTAAGTGTCAATGATGCAGCAGCAGTATTTGCAATATCACCGCCAAGAACCATATTACCACACTCTGTAGGATATTCATACGGCTGAAAATTAACTCTCAGATATGATGTCTTATTACCGTAAATTCTGAGGCCGGTTTCTTCCCAAGTAGACATACCTGCAGTATTAATCCAATAATTATATACAAATTCAACTGTTGTATTATTGACACCACTGTTTGTGGTTGATACTTTTTCAAGTATACCCTCAGTAGTCTGGAATGTGTCATACATCTGTACGCCACGGCTAAGATTTGCATCATATCTCATATGGAATTCACTTGCTGACTTTGAATCATCGCTTGCATTCCATGTGCCGATATAGCAGGGCTGATAGAACTGTGCAAGAGAAGCATCAAGGGCATCGCTTGCATAAACATTGTCAAGTGTGTAATTGAAGCAGAAGTTAGCGATACCGCCGTCACCGCCGAGACTGCTGATGTTCTTCAATTCAAATGACTGCTTTGCACCCGGAGCAAGAACTGTGCCTGCAGGATTACTTACAAACTTATCGCTGTTATTGACACCAACGATTGTTGCAGACTGAGTCTTTGAGTGGTTGATGAAGTTCATATGATATGTATCTGTACTGCCTGTGTTGATGTAATCAACATTGTAAGCGATTGATTCAACACCTTCTGAGAAGGTTGCGGAAACACCGCCACTCTGGTAGTCATTTACATAATATGTGCCGTATGAGCCTGCTGAATAAGGGTCAGACCATGCGCGCTGTGAGGATGTTGTGATAGCCTTATAGAAAGCATAATCGCTGATATTTTCACTACCGCCGTCTTCAAAGCAGGTGCGAATACCTGTGGGAGTAATTGAGCCGTAGTAGTTGTAGGTTTCCGAATCGGATCCTGCAAGACCTTCCCACATGGTATGCTCTGTGCCGCCCTCTGAGGTTGCAACAGTAAGCTTGCGGATTGCAAAGCCTGTGTTACCGCCGTCCCAGTTGTTTTCGTCATTGATCCAGAAAATTTCAACGGGGAAGCTGTCAAGTGTGAAGGTGTACTCAGCTTTTGCAATAGCTTTGCTGTCCCAATCGCCGTTAGCATTATCAGCGCTGAGACCGTCCATTGCATAATAAGTGCCGAGACTTTCAGCTTCAATAAGTTTAGCTGAAACATCCTGAGCATCATAATCTCCGTCTTCACCGAAAACAGTAAAGCCGGTCATATTGATTCGACCGTACCAACCGTCACTAGTTGCCCAGGAATAGTTAGCAGGCTTACCTGTTGCTGTGTCAACCGTGTAAGCACCGGCATAACCGTCTGAACCGTCATAAATATTAACGTAAACTTTTACGTAATACTTATTGCCGTCTGCTGCAAGAACGAGCCCCGGAACAGCAACGGTCCAGGTCGTAAGAATCATCAGCAAAGAAAGAAATACTGATAACGCTTTTCTTGCAATGTGTGTTGCCTTTTTCATAAAGAAAAATCCTCCTTTTTAGGCCTTGTTTTGCCAACAGACGAGCCGAGGGCAGACAAAGCCAAATTTAGTTTTAATAACTCATTAAAATTATAGCAAAATTTGGTTTTTGTTACTATCGGCAATTCAAACAAAAAAGTGATTTATATTTTGTTCATTTTTCATCGAAAAGACCAAGAAAAAAACTTCAAATTCAAAGATTTATGTCTTTTTTAGACAAAAAATCAAAAAATGTCGCCATTTTTTATTAAAACAATATTTCATCTATTAAAATTTGATTAAATTCTATATAACACGGGATGTTTCTGTCTGAAATTTGGTATTCCGGTCCTGAAGCTTTTAATTTTTTAAATTATTCAAAACAAAAAGTTAACAACTTTTTAACAATTCTTTTAATCCGGCACTTCCATGTGATATCATGATTGCAACATTTAAAAACGGAGGTTTCATTACAATGAAAAAGCTTATTTCTGTTTTACTTTCTTTTTTAATGATTTTTTCTTTTGGCATTCCTGCCTTTGCGGCAAAAGACGAGCGCCCCACTATTTATGTTACCGGAGCGCAGACCAACGATCTTTATAACGCAGAGGGCGAAAGAATATATCCAATCAGCGACGATATTGACGCAATGGAAGTTATTAAAAACAATCTCAAGCCTTGCATGAAAAAGCTCATTCTCGGTTTGCTGACTGATAACTATGAGCCTTATGCCAAAGAGTTTTATAACGCCTTTGTTCCCATTTATGAGGACATTGCTCTTGACAAAAACGGCGAAGCAAGTAATGGCAGTCACCCGAGAAACAATATTTATGACGTTGAGATTCCTCAGAAAACTGAGGACTACGGTATCTGGGACTACCGTTTCTGGTACGACTGGCGAATTTCACCCATGGTTGCCGCCGACCAGTTGAAAGAATACATTGAAATGGTTGTTGATGCAACAGGTGAAGAAAAGGTTAACCTTATGGGCCGCTGCTACGGCGCAAACGTTATTGCCGCTTATTTCACCAAGTATGAGGACCACGCCGTTAAATATGTTGATGACATTTCATTCCTCTCTTCTTCAATTATAGGCATTGACATGATGAGTGCACTCTTCTCAGGAAACATGAAATTCGAAGATAACGCAATAAACAACTTCGTTAATTTCTTCATGAACAAAGAAAATATTATTGAAGATGAAACAGTCAGCGTTTTTGTTTTGACTCTTGTTGAGCTTTTCAACGAAATCAAGGTTCTGGGAATTACCGGAGAATTGCTTGAAGATCTTGTTGATAAGGTTAAAGATGACCTTATTCCTCCCATTCTTCGCGATACCTTTGGCTCGATGCCGGCTTATTGGTCAATGACAACTCCTGAAAGCTATGAAGAAGCCATTGAATTTGTTTTCGGTGATTGCAAGGAAGAATACAAAAACCTTATTGCCAAAACTGACGATTATCACTACAATGTTCAGCTCAAAATTGAAAGCACAATTAAGAGACTTGAGCAAAAGGGTGTTAAATTCAACATTTTTGTTAAATATAACTTCCCGGATTATCCGATTTATGAAGGCGCAACATGCCAGGGTGACGGAACAACGGCTGCTGTCAGACAAGCTTTCGGCGGAGTCTATGCTGACTTCGGTGAAGTTCTTTCAAATAAATACATTGAAACAATCGAAAACAAAAACTATCTTTCACCCGACAAAGTTATTGACGCTTCAAGCTGTCTTTTACCGAACAACACCTGGTTTGTTAAAAACATTCATCATGACATTTTCCCTAACGAACTCAACAGACTTGCAATGGACGTCATGAACTTAGATGTTTCTGTCAGCGACAACGTATTTCCCCGTTTTGCAGATTATGTTGACGGAAAAATCGTTCCTCTTGAAGCTGACAACGCAGATAACGTTGTTTCAACTAAGCATCCCCTTGCAACTTTAATGAGATTTATTACTGCGTTTTTCAATCTTATCAGTAAGCTTCTTAAAAACGAAATTACCCTTTTCGCTTAATTAAAAGCCTTTTTCAGCCGCGTGTTATTCTGACACCCGGCTGTTTTATCTTATGAGTTATTTCCGCAAATTTTCTCATTTCAAAAATAATTGGTATTTTTTTGTTAAAAATGTTAAATCGGTATTGCAAAATTGACAGCTTTGTAATACAATCAATTCATCAAACTAAAGGAGAGATTTTATATGAAAACATTTAAGAAAACTCTGGCTGCTTTCCTGGCAGTATTGATGATTTTTTCTTCGTGTGTTATTTTTTCTTTTGCCGCTGACGAAAACAGCGCTTATGTTGAAAACTTTGACACCGAAACGCCTGTTATCATCGTTCACGGAATGAGCCAGAACAACACCTATCTTCTTGACGAAAACGGCGAATGGGCAACCAACGACGACGGTAAATATATTACCGGTTGGCCTCTTCACATTGAAATTCCCGCCCTTCTTGAAACAGCTCTTGCTCCTCTTATCAAGTCAATCTTCTTAAGAAAAGACGCCGGACTTTCAGATGCTCTTTATCAGGCCGCATACGACGCTCTTTATGTTATTCAGAAAGACAACGAAGGAAACTACATTCACGATGTTGAGGTTCCTTGCTATGAATGTCCTATGAGCGAGCTCAGCGAAGAAGTCAAAGCTGAATATTACGGCTTCCTTCCCATTCAGGAGCTTAGCCAAATCGTTGGCGAAGACATGGTTTATTATTTCGGCTATGACTCAATCGGCGACGTCATTTATGAAACAGAAAAGCTTCACCACTATATCCACGACGTTGTTCTTCCTCAAACAGGCGCAAGTCAGGTTAAGCTTTGCCACATCAGTCTTGGCGGAACAATTGCAGTTAACTATCTTGAAAACTATCCCGAAGACTATGAGCTTATTAAAAAGATTGTTTTTGTTGTTCCCGCTATCGACGGCTCAAACATTATCGGTGACCTTCTTATAAATAACCTCAGCGTTTATGATGATTCCGTTCTTTATGAGAACCTTCTCGTTTCTCTTTTAGGTGAAACTCCCCTCGCCTATATTCTCAACATGGCTCTTCGTATTCTGCCCTCAGATGTTTTAAAGAGCGCTCTTGAAGGGCTCGCCGGCGGTGTTGTTAATGTTGCCGCCAGAACATCAACAATGCTCTGGGCACTTTGTCCCACTGAATATTATGAAGAAGCAAAAGCAATCTGGCTTGAAGGTGACGAATACGCTTTAGTCAGAAGCAAGGTTGACTCTTTCATGAAGGCAAGAGCAAACTTTGAAGAAAACCTTTTTGAACTCAGAGACAGCGGCGCAGAGCTTTTTGACGTTGCTTGCTATGATGTTCCCCTCTTCCCTCTTTGCAAAGACTATCAGAAAACCAACGCCGACCGCGTTATCCACGCTGCTTCTCCCTCAATGGGCGCAACCTTTGCTGACCTTGGAACAACACTTGGCGAAGACTATGTTGCCGCCGGAACATACTGCAGCGACCCGACCCACAACCATCTTTCACCTGACGGCATAGTTGACGCAACTACCGGTCTTCTTCCCTGCACAACATGGTATTTCAAGGGTCAGGCTCATGAGCTTCTTCCCCATAACGATGTTGCCCTCGAGCTTGCAATTCATGCCATGACTGACAGCAACATCAAGGATGTTTATTCTAACCCTGCTTATCCTCAGTTTAACAACGGAAGAATTACCCGCGACACAAACGCTATGATCAAAGCATGGAACGAAGCTGACCAGTCAAAAGTATCAGCAAAAGACAAGGCTGAAATTGAAGCCGCCATTGCCGATGTTAAGGCTTTGGAAGAAGAAACCATTGTTGATATTGAAGCCTGGACAGCCGCTGAAGATGCTCTTGAAGATGCTCTTTCAGGTGCAGGTATTGTTGAAAGCAGCAAGCCCTCTCAGCTTGATAAGGTTTTCACCTCTTTTGCTAAGGTTGCAAACAGAGCAGTTAACAGTGTTTTTAATATCTTGGATTTAGAAAAATAATCAGATCGTAATAAAAACAGCTGTAAAAACAAAAGTTTTTACAGCTGTTTTTTTATGGCTTTAAAGGGGCTTCTTTTGGTCTTAAACTACCAAAGAAACCCCTTTTGTTTGCTTTATTCGGTCTGAACTTTTTTACAGACGCTTTATTATCATGATTAAAACAATGTATAGATAAAAGAAAAAACTGCATTGGAAGAAGCAAAGAACATTATAATCCCTAAAATAAACAGCAGCGTTGCTATGGGAATTAAAATGAACATCTTTTTCTTAGAAAAGAAGGAGAAAACCTCATCTAAAATTCCAAGCGTTATAAATTTATGCTCCTTATATTCAACTTCTTCATAGTCGCTAAAGCCCGGCACAAATTTTGCTTCGTTATCCCATCTTGCAAACTGAAACTTTTCAGAATATGGCTTATTCATTAAAAGATTGGCAAGGCATATTAAAATATAGACCGGAGAAAGCAAAACAATAAGAATTATTTTTCCTATCCGCTGAAAAAGCTTTTTTAAAACAGCTACCGGCTTTGAAATCAGCATTGGAAAAGCAACTGTTACAATTACAAGCACTATCGCGCAAACAGACATTGTTTTAAATAAAATATTCACAAGCCCTACAGTACAAAGAGAATTATAACCACTAAAGGCGAAAACTGCTATTCCAAAAATTATTCCGAAAAAGCTTGCTTCATTAACAATAGAAATCTCTTTTTTGTTGTAATAAGCTTCTCTGAAGCTTTTTGTTTTCCGGTTACGCATTTTTCTCATCACCTTTCTGTTTGCTTTTTTCAAATAGTCTGTTTCCTATTACGGCGAAATCAATTCCCGATTTCATGAAGCATTTATAAGCATCAACCGCCGTATTGACTATTGGCTCTGAACGAACATTGAAAGATGTGTTAATTACAACACTGCAACCTGTTTTTTCCTTGAAACTTTTTAAAATATCATAGAAAAACGGACAATCATTTTTGTTAACTGTCTGAACTCTCGCCGAATAGTCTATGTGTGTTACAGCAGGAATATCTGACCTTACTGCAACAGCATTTTTCAGAATGTTTTCCGTTTTTTCTGAAGGAACCCTTCTTTCCTCTTTAACAGGAACAGCAAAAAGCATATAGGGTGATTTACCTGAAAAATCAAAATATTTTTGGCAGTCCTCTTCAATAACAGCAGGCGCAAAGGGTCTGAAGCCTTCTCTGAACTTGATTGAAAGATTCAAATGTCTGAGCATATCTTCTCTTCTTGCGTCAGCAAGAATTGAACGGTTGCCTAAGGCTCGGGGACCGAATTCTGCTCTTTTTCTGGCTACGGCAACAACCTTCCCTTCACTTATTAGCTGCGCTATTTTTTCAGGAAGCTCTTTACTGCTTAGCTTAGTCCACACACCGCCTAAAGCCTCAAGCTCTTTATCGTCCTGAGCGTTGCTGTCTTCAATATTATAACCAAGGAAGGAATTTTTCATTATATCTTCGCTGTTAATCTTCTTTTCAGCCTTTTTCTCTTGATAATAGACATAGAGTGCCGCACCAACCGACGCACCTGAATCACCGGCAGCAGGTTGAATCCAGATGTTTTCAAAAATTCCGCTTGCGCGAAGCTTTCCCATGGCTGTTATGTTTAAGGCAACACCACCGGCAAGAACAATGTTTTTCATCTTGGTCTCAACTTGGATATGCTTCGCAATTTTTAAAATTATTTCGTCTGTAACAACCTGAATACTTGCCGCAATGTCAGCATAAAACGGTTCAATTTCACTTTCGGGTTTTCTTTTCGGTTTTCCGAAAAGCTCTTCAAACTTTGAGTTAATCGTGTTAAGAGAGCGCGTATAGCCAAAGTATTTCTGGTTAAGAACAACGCTTCCGTCTTCACCGATTTTTATAAGCTTCGTTTTTATCAACTGAGCATATTTTGGTTCACCATAGGGCGCAAGTCCCATCATTTTATATTCACCGTTATTTATTTTAAATCCGGTATATAATGTAAAGGCGGAATATAAAAGTCCGATTGAGTTTGGAAATTGCATTTCTTTAAGAAGAGTTATATTGCTTTCCTTGCAAATTCCGTATGAGGCGGTTGTCCATTCTCCGACTCCGTCAACAGTTAAAACAGCCGCTTCGTTAAAGGGCGAAGGATAATAAGCCGAGGCTGCATGACTGAGATGATGAGGCAAAAACACAAGCTTTCGGCTTTCTATGTTCAGCTCTTTCAGAATTTTTCTTCTTATCCAGAGCTTTTCACCGAGCCAAACAGGCATGCTTTCAAAAAACTGCGTCACGCTAAAAGGCGAATTCAGCATTATTGTTGTTAAAATTCGTCCGAATTTTCGAGAGCTGTCTTCGTAATAAACAACCTTTTCAACCGAAGAAAAATCTATGTTTTCTTTTTCCAAACAAAACATTATTGAATTAATCGGGAAAGATGAATCTCCCTTAATTCTTGTAAAGCGCTCCTCTTCCGAAGCGGCAACAATTTTTCCGTTTTTTATTAAAGCGGCGGCAGAATTATGATAAAAGGCCGATATTCCCAAAATATAAACATCATTCATTTGTCTGACCCTCCGCTTCTTTAAAACTCAGAATCAGATTTCTGTCTGAGCCCTCTTTGAATTCAGCGCTGATAAGAACTGAAGTTATTCTTTTATCTGAAGAATCAGAAAAAGAAGCGCTACTCTTTTTTTCAAACTCATAAACAGAGTGATCGTCATAGCCTAATTTTTCATTTATTGCTGTATAATATAAATCCAGGCTTTCATAATCTCCCTCAACGTTAACTTCGCTTAATCTTAAGCTGTTTGAAAAAGAAAGCTTAATATGAGGCTTACCCAAAGGCTCAACAAGATAATATTGCGAAACATCAATTCCGTAAACAGAATATTCTTCTTCCTGCGACGGATAAGTCAAGGAGTATTTATGAAGTGCTTTGTTTTCCTGAAGCTTCCTCAGGCTGATGTTATAAGGGAGATATTCATTGATGGAAATGGCTTTGTCAGGAACATACTTTTTATATTCTTCTTTGATTATCTGAGAATAATCGTGTGAAAGAACTTTTTTAATATAATCTGAATAAAACTTATTTGTTGCGCTTCCCGGGTGAAAATCGGCAACATTGACGCTGTAGTTATTTTTATGAGCAGAAGAAGCGAATTTGTTAAATTCATCAATGCAATTATAAAAACCGATATTTGTACAGTTTTGATAAAGCTCATTCAACGGAGAAAAAAGTGCTTCAATCATCATGTTATTCGGTAATGTCGGCAAAGTCATTACCACAACGGGAAAATCAACCTTTTCAGCAAATAAATCAAGCTTTTTAACAAAATCAGCTTTATATTTTTCATAAAACTCGCCCTTTAACACAGGTGGAGCACCATCTAAATTTACATAGTTGCTGTTTGAATATTTGTTGTTATACATTGTTTTTGAAGTGATTCTTTGAATTAACGCATTAAACAAATTCGGGAAAATTTTTCCTATTGAAGACAAAAAGGGCAGTTCTTCATTCCAGTCAACAGATTCTCCGTCAATATCAACAGAAGGATCTGAATCATTATATACATATCCGAAAATTACCAAATCAGGATTCAGTTCTTCAACCAATTTCGTTTCAGTCAGCCACGAAAGCTCTTCATAAGCATTAGCTCCTGTTGCCGCAACAGCATGAACATTGGCGCGGATTCCTGATTTTCTCAGGTCATTTTCCAAAACACGCCAGAACAATTCATTTCTGTTTAAGCTATAGGCACCCCAAACAAAAGAATCTCCGATAACCACAATGTCGAGAGCATCTTTAAGCCTTGTTTCTTTCGTCAGATCATCTATAAGGGGATAGGTTTTTTCAGTTTCAACGAAATCAAGATCTAAGTCTAAAACATTTTTTGAGTTATAGACATTTGTTGCAGAAGCCAAAAGCTTACTGATGGGTGTTTTTTCAATCTGAAGATATAATACATTCTGATTTTCTTTTGACACGGCAAAAAATTTTTCGTCCTTTTTATTATTCAGTGAAAAAATAAGCTCACAACCAAAAAGAGCAAGCGTTATCACCAGCAAAACGATTAAAAAATTTCTCAAAGATACTAAAAAATGTTTCTTTTTCATCAGAGTTCTCCTATAAACAAAGCTTGATTAATTATAACATTGCATAAAATCAAACTCAATAGCTTTTAAATTATTTTTCATTTCAGAAACTAAAATTGAAAGAAAAAACCGTCTGAAAAGCAGGAATCAGCTTTTCGGACGGTTTTTTATCTTATTCTTCGGGTGCTTCATAAAGCATATAGTAGTTATCGATGTTTTCTCTTTTCCAGTGGTCATGTCTGATAACCTTAAAGCCCAGCTTCTCATAAAACGGAACATTCTTAGGATTCTGAGCCTCCAGACCCAATTTAAAGCCCTTGGCTGTTAAATCAGCAATTCCTTGTTTTATAAGCTCAGTGGCAATTCCTTTTCCCTGATGCTCAGGAGAAACAAAAACAGGAGAAATTATGTAGCAGTTTTCAGGAAAAACCTTGACGTCAAGATGGCCGTATGCCATCAGGGTTTTTATTGTCTTCGGGAAATAAAGCCACAAAAAGACCCAGTTGGGATACATGAGAAAATCAAATACATCATATTCATTATGAGCCTTTCGCCAAACACAAATTCCTCTTTTTTCGTCGTCAACATAAATAATATCTTCTCTGTTTGAGGTTGCAAGTCTTTCAATCATAAAATGATAAACAAATTTCTTTCTAAGCTTTTCGTTTTTGGTAACATAGGAATGAACAGGGTCATTGACATAAGCCTCTGCCGCCATTCGCGAAAAATATTTAAGCTCCTTGATACTGAGTTTTCTGATTTCCATTTTGAGTCTCCTTGTTTCAGTCGTTAATTAATATTAATTTCATCGGCTTTCCCTGATAATCTTCTCAAGAATTTCTTTGTCAGCAGGACAGAATTCATACTCAGGAATTTCTTCGGCTGTTATCCAACGGATATCGTTATGTTCAAGCATTTTTATTTCGCCACTTTCAATAACAGCGTTGAATAAAGTCAGGTGAACGAAAATATCGGGGTATTCGTGATCAACCTCCATAAAAACATCGCCCACAGAAACATTAACATTCAGCTCTTCAAAACATTCTCTTATCAAGGCTTCTTCTTTTGTTTCGCCTTTTTCGGTTTTTCCGCCAACGAACTCCCATTGAAGTGCACGGGTCTTATGCTTCGGACGCTGACAAATCATAAATTTTTCGCCCTTCCATATCAGCGCGGCAACTACATCTCTTGAGATTTTTTCGCTTGAATTCTTCATTTTTTCACCTGCCGTTATTTCTGTTATTTTTATAATACACAAAAAAGCCTTTTTGTAAAGAAGAAAATTTGTTTTTTTAGCCTGATTTTTCCTTTATTTAAACATTGCAATTTGATATTATGAATAAAAAGTTACAGAATTTTCACCTTAGTTGATATTGATTTTATAATTATGTAAAATTAATTAGATAATTAGCTATTATAATAGCTGAGGTTTGAATTAATTCCCGACAAAAAAATAGGAAGTGATTAAAATAGACAGCCAACCTTCAACAGTCAGGGCTCTTGCCGAATTTGCGGCAAGCAACTATGGTGAAAAAGACTTTTGCCGTTTCTTCAGAGAAGACAAAATGATTGCCAAAAGCTTTCTTGAATTTTATGAAGACAGCCTTGCAATTTGCCGCTACATAAGAGCTGTAGGCAAAGAAAACATTCATATTGCTTTTATCGGAAAAACAAGCTATGAATACATAGCCTGCCTTACCGGAATGATTTTCAGCGGAAATGTTGTTGTTCCCTTCGCTCCCGACATCAGCGTTAAAGAAGCCTGCGAGCTTTTTAACGATGCAGATATCGACATGCTTTTTTGTGAAGAAGAGTTTTGCGATAAGGCTGAGGTCATCAAAAGCAAATATGGCGGACTTGAACAAATAATTTCCCTCGGTGACTGGAAATGGTTTGAAAAGATTTTTGATGAGTATTCCTCTACATCACAATATGCTCCCCTTTCTCAGCTTACAGAAAGACCGGACTCCTGCTCTTTAATTATTTACACTTCAGGAACCACAGGAAGCAGAAAGGGCGTTATGCTCTCAAACAGAAATCTTGCCGCAAACTCCTGCTACAAGGCATACAGCATGGATAACGACGATGTTAGTTTTTCTATTTTGCCAATGCACCACGTTTTCTGCTATGCCTGCGACGTTCTGAAAACCCTCTATGACGGCGGAACACTTTGTCTCAACGGCGAGCTTATTAATCTTTATAAAAACATTCTTCGCTTTGAACCGACGATTATGAGAATCGTTCCTTCAATCTGCAAGTCAATGCTTACAAAAATCAAAATTGCCGAAAGACAAAACCCTGAGCTTTCCAAAAGAGAAGCTGCAGAGCTTGTTGTTGGAAAGAATTTCAGAAGAATGATTGCAGGAAGCGCCTTTTTAAGCGGTGCTCTTATTGATGAATTTGAAAAATACGGAATCATTGCCCGTCAGGGATACGGTATGAGCGAATGCAGCCCCAGAATTTCAACATCAGACTTTTCAGATGTCTGCAAATATTCCAACGGAAAGCTTTTAGGTGTTGACGAGGTCAGAGTTCAGGACGGAGAAATTCAGGTTAAAGGTCCCTCTGTTATGCTTGGCTACTATAAAAAGCCCGAGCAAACCGCAGAAGCCTTTACTGAAGACGGATTTCTTCACACCGGTGACCTTGGCTATGTTGACGGTGACCACATTTATCTTGTGGGAAGAAAAAAGAATCTCATCATTCTTTCAAACGGAGAAAATATTTCACCCGAAGAAATTGAAAACTGTTTTGTTGATGATGGTCTTGTTAAAGAAATTGTTGTTTTCGCTGAAAACGACAGAATTATTGCTGAGATTTTTCCTGACCTTGCGCTTGCAGAGGCTCTGGAAGTTAACGATATTGAAGCTGAAGTTTCGAAAATAGTTGACAGAGTTAACATGTCTCTTCACTCCGACAGACAGATTCATTCCTTCAGACTGAGAAATGTTCCCTTCTTAAGAACCTCTACAGGAAAAATCAAAAGAACTGAATTTTATTATAAGGAAGGTGCCAAAAAATGATTGAAAAGGTTTTACCCAACGGACAGAAAGTTACTGCTTTCCCCATGTCTTATCCTCAGCAGTTGATGTTTTTTATGAACATTCAATATGGTAAAGGATATCCCATTAACAACATCGGTTCCGGCTACTATTGGAAAGGCGGATTTGACTTCGAGGTTATGAAGGAGTCAATTTATGAAGCCATTGGCCGCTGCGACACGATGAGACTTCGTTTTATTCCTGATGAGCAATACAAGGTTTTGCAGTATGTTAATGAAAACAGCGAGCTTGAAATTGAAACCCTTGATTTAAGCGCTCTGAGCCTTGAAGAAGCTGACGAAAAGCTGACTGAGATTTCACGCGGTCCCATTCCCATGTTTGATTGCGAGCTTCACAAAATCATTCTTGTTAAGCTTTCAGAAGGCTACAACGGAATCTTCATGAAGCTTCAGCATCTTGCAATGGACGCCTATGCTGTTAAAGTTTTTCTTCAGGACGTTCTTGAAATATATCTTCACAAAACAACAGGCTCAGCCTACCCCAAGCCCATGAGACCTTATATTCCCGTTCTTTTAACTGAGCTTGCCTACATAAACTCTGAAAAGCACAAGGCTGACCAGCAATATTGGTTTGATTCTTTGGCAAAAACCACAGAACCTATTTTCACAGACTTCATGCTTGACAACAGACTTAAAAAGCAGCAGGTTGAATTCCCCGAACACCGTTTTGCCGATATTCACTCAGGCTCACCTGAAGCCGCCGTTCTTAAGTTTGAAATGAGTGCAGAAGACAGCGCAAAGGTTATTAAAATGTGTGAAGAAAAGGGAATTTCTCTTTTCGGAACAGTTTCAATGGCAATGAGAACTGCTCTTTCTGTTTTCAACGACAACCAGACTGACGTTTCTTTCAAAACAATTGTTAACCGCCGCGGAACAATTGCTGAAAAGAAATCCGGCGGAATCAGAATTAACTATCTTCCCATGAGAAGCATTATTTTGCCTGAGCAGACCTTTGTTGAAGCTGTTAACACAGTTTCAGAGGTTCAGAACGAAATGTATCAGCATTGTTCTCTCAGCTTTATGGAAATGCTCATGCTTCGTCACAAGTCAATGCCTGCTGATGCTAAGGCTGACTCCACCTATGACAGCTTAGGCTTCTCTTATCAGCCTCTTATGTCAATGCCCGCCTTCAACGAAGAAATGGCTAAAACTGCGAAAAGTGTTTGGTATAACAACGGAGCCTGCATGCTTCCTCTTTATATTACAGCAAGACACAGAGCTGAAGACAACGGCTTTGAGTTCATCTTTGAAGTCAGAAAAGAACCTGACTCAATTTATGACCTTAATGTATTTTACAAGAAGGTTCGCGATACTCTTGTTTTGGGAGCTGAAAATCCTGACATGACAGTTGGCGAAATTCTTGAAAAAATAGCTATTACCGAAGAAGAAAGGAACGGCAAAAACTAATGGAAAAGCTTGTTGAAATTCTTGAAAACTATGTTGAAGTTGATGAAATTACAGCTGAAAGCACCTTTAAGTTTGATTTAGGACTCAGCTCCTTTGACACAATGTGTATCATTACAGACATTAAGGGAGCTATTGGCGTTGAGTTGAAGCCCACAGATTTTGTTAAAAACAAAACCGTTGGTGAAATGGCTCAGTATATTGCTTCACTTAAATAAAATCAGCAATAACATTAAAAGAAGTCACCTTGCAATGAACAAGTCCAGTAAAAACGGACAATAGAAAAAAAGAGCCTCCTATGGTAGAATTAAAGAAACTACCATAGGAGGAATTTTTATGCCCAGAAGCTACAGACACATAAAAGAGTATGAACAAGAAATTGTAAAACTGAAA
>JAFUHX010000088.1 GCA_017474045.1 Clostridia bacterium
ACTTTGGCGTAATTGCCTTTAGAGTATATAACCCACTATGACACTTTCAAGCCGAAAGTGTCACTTTTTATATAAAAAATTGGGAGCACTTCATCACAAAGTGTCTCCCAATAATTTTATCTGTCCTTAGCAACCTTGCCCTTTTTCAGACAGGGATTTATAAAAGAAATTAAATTTATGCTTTCTGAGTGTTTTTATAGTTTCTCTTGATTTTAAGAGTTGTTGTTTTGGGGAATTCGCTGTCTCTTGTTTTAACAACTCTGATTCTCTTATAAACGGGAAGCTCTTTGTTAACCTCAGCAACATCAGCTTCAATTCTTTCCTTAGCGTCGGGATATTCCTCTGTGTTAAGATAAAACTCAGCGCCGATAAGGTCAGTGTCGTCTTCATAAACAACAACTTCCTTAATATATTCAATTTTTGTAACAAGCTTATCTTCAATTTCTTCAGGTGCAACATTCTTACCGTTGGAAAGAACAATAAGATTCTTCTTTCTTCCGACAAAGAAAAGGAAGCCGTCTTCATCAAAATATCCGTAGTCACCGGTCATGAACCAATCACCGTCGAAAACAGAAGCAGTTGCTTCGGGATCTTCGAAATAGCCCTTGAAAACGTTTTCGCCTCTGACAAAAATTTCACCAACACCGTCTTCATCGGGATTGTTAATTTTTACTTCACAACAGAGCATGGGCTTTCCGCAGGAGCCGAGCTTATGATCTTCAAAGGTGGAAATGGTTACACCGGGAGAGCACTCAGTAGTTCCGTATGCTCCGAAAATGGGAATTCCGAAATCTTCCATTCCCTTTTCATATTTCGGGTCAAGATATGCGCCGCCGATAACGATATAATCAAGCTCGCCGCCAAGACCGTCAATAACCTGTTTGAAAAGCTTTCTTCTGACATCAATACCAACTTTAAGAAGAGCATTGCTTATCTTCAGACCCTTGCGAAGCTTATCAGCTCTTCCGCTTTGCTCTGCTTTTCTCCAGATTGATTTATAAATTGTTTCAACCAAAAGGGGTACACCGGCAATATTTTCGGGATTATAGTTTTTAATGTCGTCAGCGATCGTTTTAAGGCTGGGACAAATATATCCCCAAACGTGATAAACGTTACTGAGAAGAAGCGCGCTGGCCCAGGCAAAAAGGTGGTTCATGGGAAGGAAGCCGATTGCGTGCTGACCCTGAATAACCTTTGCAGAAGCAAGGCAGCTTGCCATAATGTTTTTATGGGTAAGCATTACGCCCTTAGATTTTCCTGTCGTTCCGGAAGTGAAAACTATTGTTGCAAGATCTTCAGGTTCGGGCTTGAAATCAAGATAGCACTTATTGCCTGCGGCAAGGTCAGCGTGACCCTCTTCAACAACCTTGTCAAAATCTTCGATTTTGATATAAAGAGAAAGAGTTACATCTTCGTCAGCCTTCATTTTTTCAATGGCACTTTCAAATTCCCTGGTGTAGAAAATTGCATCGCATCTGCTTCTTTTCATAATTTCAACAAGGTCATCATCCATAAGCTTTGCGTCAAGGGGAATTGTTATATAGCGACCACTCATTATTGCATAGAAGCAAGCAATCCAATAATAGCTGTTTTCACTGAGAATGGCAACCTTCTTTTCGTGCATTCCGTTTTTATAGAGATACTGACCAAGACCCACTGTGTCATGCCAGACCTCGTTGAAGGTCTTTTTCTTTTCTTTCTTCTTTTCAGAAAAAACATATTGAACATTGTCACCACCGTCGGGATGGTTGTGACCGTTTTCAATAAGCTCGCGAACCGTTTTGAGATCGGGAACCTCTACCCAAGGGTATCTGTATTTATACTTATATTTTGCCATCGCTGTTCTCCTTCTTTGCATTAATATTTTAAATTATTATACCTGACGGCTGTATCTATGTCAATAATGTGGATATTAAATTATTAAAATATTTTTAATTAATTTAATAAAAAATATGAACAAATTTGAAGATTTGTTACATGTTGTTTGATTTCGCCTTGATTTTTTCTTTTATTTTTCGCTATATTTTGCTATATGAAGCATTTTTCTGTTGAAATGTAAATTTTTCTTATTAATTTCATAAAGATGAGGTTCTCAGAAATAATTCCGGGAACCTCGCTTTTTATTAACCTTTAAGAGCTTCAAATATCTGTTTCTTATATGAAATAAACTCTTCGCTGACAACAAAATCATCACTTCTCGGCTTCTTTGCCTTGACTGTTATTTCATGGCTGATTCTTCCCGGATTTCCCGACAGAATATATATCCTGTCTGAAAGAAGAATTGCTTCGTCAATATCGTGAGTAACAAACAAAGTTGAAAGCCTGATTTTTTCCATTATATCAAGATACCAACGGTGAACAGCGTTTTTGGTTATTGTGTCTAACGCGCTGAAGGGTTCGTCTAAAAGTGCAACCTTATCAGAAGCGAGATAGGTTCTTAAAAAGGCTGCTCTTTGTCTCATTCCGCCGGAAAGCTGATGGGGAAATTTATTTTCAGTTCCCTCAAGACCAAACTGAGAAAAAAGAGCAGAAGCTTTTTCTTTTGCTTCTTTTTTGGAAAGTTTGCCTTTTATAACAAGAGGAAGACTTACGTTTTCCAAAATGCTGTAATAAGGCAACAAAAGGTCTTTCTGAAGCATATAGCTGACCACTCCGGGCTTTTGGATAATGCTTTCACCCTCGAGAAAAACTTCTCCGCTGTCTGCTGCACTCAAACCGCTTATTATGTTAAAAAGAGTTGTTTTTCCGCTTCCGCTGACTCCTAAAAGGCTGACTATTTCACCCTTTTCAAGATAAATTGATATATCCCGGATAATCTCTTTTCCGTCGAAGCTTTTAGTGATGTTTTTTGTCTCTAAATATTTCATATCTTAACCTAAATAGTTATTTGTAAAATAATTTTTTTCTGTCAGGTCTTTTTCAACCAAGCCGTTATTGTAAAGCCAGGAATAAAAGCCGTTCCACCTGGTTTCGTCAATAATTCCCCATTTTTCGCCGTCAGCGATATATTGCTGAGAAATCCATTTCTGGCTTTCTTTGACCAGCTCTTCGCTTCCGAGAAGAGAACCGGTTTCATCGCCTCTTATCAGAATTTCAGCCGCTTCTTCAGGATTTTCAGCAGCATATTCATATCCCTTTGCAGTAGCAGACAAAAAGGCTTTTGCTGTTTCGCCGCTGTTTTCAAGAAAAGCATTGTTTGCAACAATAACAGGGGTATAGTAATCAAAAACCGGATCAATTTCTCTGAAGCTGAAATAATCAAACTCCAGACCGCTGAGCTTTGCATTTATTGCGCTCCAGCCGTAAAACACCCACACACAGTCAGTATCGTGATTTTTAAGCGCTCCGGCTTCATCTGTTATTACATTGGGAATAAGGTTAATTTTTGAAAAATCTCCGCCGTCTTTTTCAACAACATATTTTATTATGGCTTTTTCTGTGGGGCTATCCCATGTTGAATAGGTTTTTCCTTCCATGCCCTTGGGAGAATTCATCCCCTCGCCTTTTCGGGAAATAATTCCTGAAGTGTTATGCTGAAGAATTGACGCAACAGCAGTTATTTCAAGGGGAGAATCAGAAGCAAAGGAAGGAGCAATTGTGTCCTGAGCATCAACGGCAAACTGAGCCTGACCGGAAGCACACATCAAAGCCGCACCGTTTTCGGGCGGTTGAACGATTTTTACGCTGAGTCCGGCTTCTTCATAATAGCCTTTTTCAGCGGCAACATAAAAGCCCGTATGATTTGTGTTGGGGGTCCAGTCAAGACAGAGCGTTATTTCTTTTTTTTCGTTATCGTTTTCTTTTCCGCCACAAGCAGAAAAAGAAAGAATAAGGCAAAGCGCCAGAATTAAAACTAAAAACTTTTTCATAATTAATGTCTCCTAAATTCATTGATCGGTGTTTTTCCATTTTATGACGCGCTTTTCAAGAACTGAAATTAAAAGCATTAAAAGAAGACTTATTATTGAAATAAAAATAATTACCGCAAACATTTTATCAAAAGCATAGGCTTTTTTAACTCTGGTCATATAAACCCCCAGACCTTCAAATCCGCCTAACCATTCGGCAATAACTCCGCCCACTACCGCATAAGAAGCAGACACCTTCAAGCCTGAAAAGAACGAAGGCAAAGCCGACGGAAGCTTAATATGGCGAAATACCGTAAGTTTTGAGCCTCCCATGCTTCTTATCAGATCAATCGCATCTTTATCAGCACTTTTATAGCCGTCAAGAAGAGAAACTGTTACGGGAAAAAAGGTTGTTATTACCACAAGGGTTATTTTTGGCGCCATTGAAAAGCCCATCCACAAAACAAGAAGAGGGGCGATTGCAATGGTGGGAACTGTTTGAGTAACGATAAGAACAGGATAAAAAGCCTTATATAAAAAAGGGAATCTGTCCATAACGGTTGCAATAACAAAAGCGGCAAGAATTCCGATTAAAAGACCATATATTGCCTCCTGAAGAGTTACGGCGGCATGCTTCATCAAAATTGAAAAATCTGAAACAAAAGCCTTGATTACGCTGAGGGGAGACGGCAACATATAGGCAGCAATGAGCTCACCCTCGCTAACGAAAAGCCAGAGAAGGCAGATTACTGCAACGGAAATCAGCGGCGCCGATTTACTCGTGATGTTTTGAAACTTTTTTATCAATTGTCAAAACACCGCCTTCGGGTTTATAAACTATTTTTACATAAGATGAAACTGAAGGGCAACCCGCTTTAATTGCCACCTTCTGACAGTTTGAAACAATTTCCATCAGTTGATCGTAGCTTTCTCCCTCAATGGTTGTTTCAAAAGGTCCCACATAGCAGTTAAGACCTGTGCTTTTAATATAGGCAATTACCTCATCAACAATTCTGATAAGCTCTTCTTCGCTGTTTACTTCGGGAAGAACCTGAATAGCAACACTAGCTGTCATAAAAACACTCCTTTGATATTTGCAGAAGGAAAAGCACGAAATCACAAGGCAAAAGCAAAAAGCTCCGTTGCCTTTCGAAAGCTTTCTGCAGTGAAAGTGCTCTTCTTTCTGAAAAAATAAACGCCACGGATAAACATCCATGGCGGAAAAAGCTTTTAAACTTCCTACGTCGGCATTATCCGAATCAGGTTAAGGGTTAAAGACGAGCAAGTCTTAATCTCAGCCGAATTTCATCAGCACCCCTGTTTATCTTGTGGCGTAATTTCATGTTAACACAAGTTAGATTTTTTGTCAAGAAAAAAATGGTTATTCAACTTTAATTTCTTTTCCCAGACTGAAGGAATAAAGATAGGTTTCTTCAACCTCATAATCTGTGCAAAGAGTCAAAGCCTCTTTATACACTTCCACCTGAGACTTATATTTTTCTATGAACTGTTTTTCTTCATAAAGATGGTCGGTTTTATAGTCAACAACAACCAGCTTTCCGTTTTCCACAAAGGCACAGTCAGCAATACCCTGAATTACAACCGTTTCATCAGAAAACTCTTGAAGCTCAGGATAAATCTGAGTAATAGGCACTCTGACGGTAAACTTTTTTTCTCTCATAACTGTTTCACTTCTGAGAATTCTTTTGGCAAGGCTGCTTTTGAAAAACTCAGTTATCGCCCCGGCATCAATAGCCTTTGACTCAGTTTCGCTGATAAAGCCTTTTTCTGTCAGTCTTTTGATTTCCTCTTCAACACTCTGACACGCTTTTTCATAATCGGCAAACTGCATGAAATTATGAGTTGCAGTTCCTCTTTGAGCTGCAGTTAATCCGTCTTTGCTTAAAAATGCCGGTCTTGACGAAGCAAAATATTCTCTGTTAACACTACCCTTATCAACCTCCGACGCTGCGCGTTTGCTGACAGCATAGGTTAATGGCTCATATTTATATTTATATTCTGCCCTTTCTTTAATAAGCTTTAAAAACTGCAAATCAATTTCCGGAGCTTCTTCTTCCTTCTGAAGATTTTTTTCTTCCGGACTCCACGGATGAATCTCGGCTCTGAAGCGGAAATTACTCTCAATAACAGCCTCTGAAGAAAGACCGCCGTAATTTCTTAAAACAGAAGCATCTTTATGACGCATGAGGGCAGTTATTAACCATTCACCGTAGCTTGAAGCCATTGAAACGGCAAAAGGTGCAGTCCTTTTGCTAAAAGGATTAATGTTTGAAGCGTATTTTGAAAGAGTTTCTTCAGCATTTTTTATGGCGCTGACCATAATAAGCTTTTCTTTGGCTCTTGTCATGGCAACATAGAGAATTCTCATTTCTTCAGAAAGAGTGTCTTTTTTAACGGAAAGCTTTACTGCGTCGTGACTTACTGTGGGATATTGCGCCATAGTTTCGGTCTGGCGAAGAATAAGTCCAATACCGTCTTTTGAAGAAACAATCAGATTGTTTTTCTCGTCGCTCCGGTTAAATTTTCCTGCGCAATTGGCAACAATACAAACAGGGAACTCAAGACCCTTTGACTTATGAATAGACATAATTTTAACAACATCGGCATCTGACGAAACACCTACTGAGCCCGCAAGGTCCTGATTTTCTCTTTCAAGACGGTCAACAAAGCCAATAAATCCCGAAAGACCGATAAAACCGTTTTTTTCATAGTTGGAAGCATAGTCAAGAAGAAGACGGAGATTTGCGCTTTTCGTCCGGGCACCCTTCATGGCGGTAACAATGATATCTATTGCAGTTTCTTCATAAATCATTCTGATAAAATCTTCAACGCCCATTGAAACGCTGAGATTTCTCCAAGTATTGATTTTTGAAAGAAAATCGCTGACCTTTTTGTTGGCTTTTGCTTTAACAAGGCAGGAATACAAATCGCCCTTTCGGTTCTCTATTCTTAAGGCGGCAAGGTCGTCGGCATCAAAACCGAAAATTACGGAAAGCATTACCGTCAAAAGAGCAATATCCTGCCTCGGATTGTCTATTATTCTGAGAAGACTGAGAACGAGACTTACTTCATACGCAGAAAAAAAGTCTGTGGCAACCT
Organism: Clostridia bacterium; assembly: GCA_017474045.1. GTDB lineage: Bacteria > Bacillota > Clostridia > Oscillospirales > Acutalibacteraceae > UBA6857. The sequence goes on from JAFUHX010000088.1 coordinate 6,969, forward strand.
CTGTAAAGCAAGGTATTCCTGCCTGACGAAGCTGTTTTGCATAAATCGCTCCTCTTCCGCCGTTTAAGCCGCGAAGAAGAATACAAAAATCTTTGTAGGTTGCTTTTCTGTCGGTTTCTCCGTCCTTTACGGTGAAACCGCTGTTTATCATCTCATTGATTTTCTGAGCAATAAACTTAGCCTGAAAATCATCTGAGCTTTCTTCGTATTTGTCAATCTCAGAAATATCGAGAAGATGGAGCTCTGAACACTCGTCTTCCTTTTCGCTGTAGGAAGCTGAACAAACAAGTTTTTCTTCTTCTGAGTAATCAATATCGCCGCAGCTTTCACTCATCAGCTGAGAAAAAACAAAATTGACCGTTTCTGTTACACTTTTCCGGCTTCTGAAGTTGTTTCCTAAAATGATTTTGCAAGGATAGTTTTTTTCTTCTCTTTTATATTCATCATAGGCGTTTTTTAAAGATATAAATATTTCAGGCATGGCTCTTCTGAAGCGATAAATGCTTTGCTTAACATCGCCTACTCTGAAAAGGTTGTTGTTTGAAACAGACTCAAAAAGCATATCCTGAGCTTTGTTTGTATCCTGATATTCATCAATAAGAATTTCATCAAAATTCTTTGAAAGCTCTGTGGCAAGAGCCGTTTTTTCATAGCCGCTTTCGTTGTCACTTTCTTTAACAAGAAGAGAGATTGCCATTTGGGAAATATCGCTGAAATCGGCAAGATTTTTTGACCTTTTCAAAAGACTGAAGTTTTCGGCAAAAAGCTTTGTTGCCTGACAAAGCTTGGCAACCATGGGAGAAAGATATTTCATATCTTCCTTAAACTGATAGCTGTCGCAACACATCAGATCGCCGATGTTTTTTCTGATTATATCTTTAACCTTGTCTCTTGAGGCAATCAGTCTTAAACAGGTGCTGTCGTCTTTCAGCTCTCCTGAAACTCTGCCTCTTTTTTCAGGCTCATAGCTATAAATTGACTGACGTGTTTCATCCCAATTTTTTGCTCTTGCATTTTCAAGAATTTCAATTACCTTTCTTTTATCGCTTGAAACTGCATTTAAAAAGATTTTTTCCAATTCTTCGCAGCCTTCAATAGCTTCAAGACTCATGTTACAAAGCTCAAGACAAAACTCAAGAGCGTCGCAGATGTAAGAAAGAATTATTGAGCCATAGTTGCTTTCGCTGACCTCGCAGCCGCAACTGAAGCTTTCTGAAATTTCTTTGAGCCATTTTTCAGGAAAGGGATAGGAAACTGAAGTGTTATAGAGCTGATAAATCATCTGAGAAAGCTCGCCGTCATCTCTTCCTTTAAAAAGCAACTCAACCAGATTAAAAAAGTCGGAATCCTGCTGACTGTATAGCTCTTCAAGAGTCAGCTGCATAGCCTGAGCCTTAAGAAGAGAAAGCTGGCCTTCATCAGCATTTTTAAAGTCGGGAGAAATATCAAGAAGCTGAAAATTATCTCTGACAAGGCTGTTACAGAAGCTGTCGATAGTGCATATTTTTGCGCTTTGAAGAAGAATCTGTTGATTAATCAGATTTGAATCATCAGGATTCTTTTTAAGTTCATCTTCAATCGCTTTGGAAATTCTCTGACGCATTTCATTGGCTGCCGCCCTTGTGAAAGTTACAATCAGGAGTCTGTCGGCGCTTGATGGCTTTTCTTTGTCGCAAAGACGCTCAATTACTCTTTCGACCAAAACTGCCGTTTTTCCCGAGCCTGCCGCCGCAGAAACAAGAACACTTCCGTCTCTGGCTTTTATTGCGTCAAGCTGTTTTTCAGTCCAATTTCTCGCCATCTTCTTCACCTCCTGAAAGTTTGCCCAGACACTCAGAGTGTTTCAGGCTTTCAATATATCTTTTGGGGCTGTCTTCATATCTTAAGCAAACGCTGCTGAAATCGCACCATTGGCAAGTTGTTGAATGATTTTTTCCGAAAGCCGGTTTTGCAGGAATCTTTCCCTTGTGAAGTTCATTGCCCATCTGAGCCATTATTTCATCCATTTTCCCTGCCAGCCTTCCCAACTGAGCAAGACTTATAAAATTACCGCTTATGCTGCCGGAACGGTTAACCCTGATTGGAATTACCGTTCCGCTGAGGTCGTTATCCATTCCCTTGATAACCTCTTCGCTGTCGAGAATCATTCCGTTCATTTTCCCAGCCGACAAGCGCTTTTTTTCTTTTTGCTCCTCGCTGTCGTCTCTTGAAACCGAATAAGCATCAAACTTCGCCGGAAGATATAAAACACCGGCAGGAACAATATTTTCGCCGTAATATTCTTTTCCGTTTCGCCAGATGCTCACAAGATAAAGAAGCATTTGCATGTTAAGTCCGCCAAGAACATCAGAGAGAGCGAACTCCTTCTTTCCTGTTTTATAGTCAACAACGCGAATATAACGTTTTCCCTCAAGATCCATTTTGTCAACTCTGTCAATTATTCCGCCAAGCTCAATATAGCCTTCCTCCAAAGCAACTCTGAAAGGCTTGATTTTTCCGTCGCTTCCGACTTTCAGTTCAAAATCACAAGGCTCAAAATCGCTGTTTTCAAACTCACACAGAAGCCTTGAAACAATTACCCTGAGAATTTTCAGCGTTCTGAGATAAAGATATTCAAAACGGCTTGATTTTTCTTTTAAGCCGCCCATATAGGTTTCAACATATTTTAAAAGCAAGCTCTGCATTTCTTTGTCAAGCTCTTCTTTTGAAACAGACAAAAAGTTTTTTCCTTTGTGTTCCGAAAGAAGATTTTCAAGAACAAAATGCACCAACGTTCCGCTTTGAGCCGGATCGAGCTTTGCAATTTTTCTCGGCTTTGCTTTAAGCTCATGACGGCAAAAATACTTGAAAGGACAAAGACTATAGTCTTCAAGCCGCGTTGCAGACAAATAAATATTCTTTCCGAAAAGCTCCTTTGCCCTTTGAGGATTTTTGATTTCAAAGGGTTTTATTTCGGTTGCCCTTTCAATAGCTTTGATTTTTCCCTCATATTCAGGTTTTGAAAGAAAATATTCTTTTAAACTCTGAGAAACCGGTGTTTTTTCGTTCCACAATTTAACCGCAAGCTCAAAAGCAGGAATTTCGCCTTCAATTTTTTCTTCAGCCGAGCGCATGGCAGTATTGACTGTTTTTATTTTCAAAAACAGCTTTCTTAAATCAGTTACAATTTCAGACTCAGAAATTTTTTCCCCTGAAGAACCTGTCTGAGCCCAGGAAACATAAAGCTTTTCTCTGGCTGAGCAAAGGCTGTTATAAACCATAAATCTTTCAGCCATAATGTCTTTTTTTACGCTGTCGAACAAATCGGGAAAATCTTCCTTAAGCCTTTCCTTTTCAAATTCACCGAAAATTCCCGTTGAAGAAACAGTCTGAGGAAAAACTCCGCTGTTTGCACCCACAACAAAAATCACCTTGGGCATTATTGTGGCAATTCTGTCGCAGCCGCAAATATAAACTTCATCAAATCCATCGGGAAGCTTTCCGAGGCTCATTGTTGAAATAATCAGCTCAAAAACCTCACACAGTCTTTTGGGGCTGATTGTTTTTTCGTCAAGAACGCAGGCTATTTTGTCAATAGCCTCAATAACAAGATCCCAGACCTGCTCTTGCTCTTTGGCAAGGTCTAAGTTTCCGCTTTCTTCAAGAAACAAGGCGTAGTCACGAAGATGATCGTTAACACAGTTATCTGTTAAGAAACGATAAAGAAGAGTCATGCTTTCTTTTCCGTTGGCCGTTTTAATTTTTTCGGCAAAAAACGAAACCGCCGAGGTCACTTTGTTTCTTATTTCGTTGATTCTTTTAAGCTCTTCTCTTTTTTCATCGGTCATTTCCGTTCCGAAGCCCTCGGGGTCATCCTTCCACTCTTTGAGCCAGTCTTTTCCGTTTATTGACCACATTAAAGCGTAGTTTTCAACATCTGCCGTTTCTTCAGCAGTTACACCCATAAGCCCCGTTTTCATCAGGCGAAGAACACTTTCATCTGAAAAGCCCTGAGCACAGATTTCAAGAAGAGCGCGGACAAAAACAACCAGCGGCTCATTTTCAATGGGTTGGCGGCGGTCTTCAAAAACGGGAACACCATATTTTTTAAGGCTGAATCTTATTTCTTTTTCATAGGGCTGAGCATTTCTGTAAACAACGGCAATATCGCGGCAACGATATCGACCTTCTCTCAGCAGTCTTTTTATTTCGCAGGCAACAGTATTACATTCATCAGCGGCAGTCGCTGCAGCGCAAAGAGTTATGCAGTCGCAATCTTCCTTAAACACGCTGTAGTCAGATTTATAAAGATTATTTTCAAGATGATAAAGAGCTTTATGGGAATAGGTTGAAAAGCCTTCGCCCTCATCGGTTATTATAACAGGCGAAGAAACAGCAACACCCTCTTTGGCAGCAAGAGTGCGAAGACGGTTCACCGTTGTTACGCTTCTTGCAAAAGGACTGGAGAGAGGAACTGAAAAAATGCTGTCGCAGCAAGCTGTTACATAAACATCCTCTGCCTCTTTAAGCATCAGACTTATTATTTTAAGCTCCTGAACGGAAAAATTGCTGAAATCATCCAGAGCAACAATTTTGTTTTCAAAAAATCGGCTGTCTTTTAAAATTTCATAAATAATCGTCAGAAGGTCTCCGTCATCATAAAACGAAGTTTCAACAAGGGCGTTATAGGTTTCATAAATCAAGGCTGTTTCCTGAAGCTTTTTTTTGAGAATTCCGTCAGGAAGTTTAACCGAAGCAGCAAGAAGCTCTTCGGGAAGAACTGCGCTTTGTTTGAAGGACTTGATTTCAGAAAGAATTTTTTTCACAAAAGAAATATTTCCCGAATGTTTGGAGAAAAACTCAAGCTTTTCCTGAAGGCTTTCAAGTGCAAGTGACATTATTATTGCGTTTGCACCGTCTGAAAGCGGAGGCTTTTTTATTCCTCTGCAGGTTTTTAAAACAGTATCGGCAAGACGGGAGAAGCTCAGAACCTGAACATTGCAAGCATCCTTCGGGCCAAGAATATCTAAAACAGATGAATCGGTGTCAAAGGTAAACTGTTTAGGAACAATTAAAATAACCTGAGCGTTCTCTTCTTTAACGCGTTTCGCTATTAACTTGTGAAGCGCGGTTGTTTTTCCCGCGCCGACCTTTCCTATTATAAAATGAAGCATTGTTTTTTCCTCCGCCTTATTTTTCAGAAATATTATAATATTTTGCTTTGTTTTTTTCAATCTCAAAATGCTTTTTTATTGAAATTTGACCTCAGATATTGTATAATGTCCAAATAACGACTCTTTAGTAGATTATTTTTGAAAGGATAAAGGCGTTCGCCTTGATTTTAGCATGAAAACATATAAGCTTCATTTGATTCGCCACGGCCTTACAAAAGGCAACCTTGACGGCCTCTATATCGGTCATACAGATATGCCCCTTTGCCCTCAGGGAATTGAACAAATTAAAAAGATGAAAAAGGACTACACCTACCCTGCGGCTGACTATGTTTTTTCAAGTCCGCTTAAAAGGTGTGTTTCAACAGCCAAATTGATTTATCCCAATATTAAGCCGATTATTATTGAAGACCTTATTGAATATGACTTCGGTCAGTTTGAAGGACGCTCAGCCGCTGAGCTTCATGAAAAGCAGGCTCTTTTTGACCAATGGCTCGCCGGAAAGCCCGACGTTAAACCGCCCTTTGGAGAAAGCAACGAGGAATTTGCCAGAAGAGTTTGCAACTGCTTTGTTAAAATTGTTGACGGAATTATCAAGGCTGACGCAGACAACACCTGCATTGTTACTCACGGCGGTGTTATCATGACTATTATGGCAAACTGTGCCCTTCCTGAAGCAATGACTCATGAATGGCTCACACCCTCGGGTTGCGGCTACACGCTGAGAATTACCCCATCTCTCTGGCTTTCGGGAAGAAAGCTTGAAGCGGTTGAAGAAATTCCCATTGTTCCCTCTGAGCCGAGAAACTATTATGACGGCTGGGATTATTATCCCGATGACGATGATTTCGACATCAGCGAATATATTTAAGAAAGGCAGAGCTTTCCGCTCTGAACAAAAAGATGAATATTCTTGTTTTAGGAGATGTTGTTTCTCAAAGCGGTTGCGACCTTATCAGAAAAAAGCTTCCTGCTTTGAAAAAGCTTAAAAATATTGATTTCACCATTGCCAACGCCGAAAATTCAGCAAAAGGCAACGGTGTTACTCCGCTTTCAGCAGAACATCTTTTCACAAGCGGAGTTGATTTTTTAACCACCGGAAACCACGCTTTCAGAAGAAGCGAAATCTATGACTTTTTAGACAGCAGAGACGACATTATCAGACCTTATAATTTTCCCGCAAGCACACCGGGAAAGGGAGTCAGCGTTGTGGACACGGGGAAATATCGTCTGGCGATTATTAACCTTATGGGAACAATGTATATGGAAAATCTTGAAAATCCGTTTTTTGCCGCAGACAAAGCTCTCAGAGAGACTGACGGTTGCAAAATTATTCTTGTTGATTTTCACGCTGAGGCAACCTCTGAAAAAAAAGCTATGGGGCATTATCTTGACTCAAAGGTTTCGGCTGTTTTCGGAACACATACCCACGTTCAGACGGCTGACGAATGTATTTTATCCGGCGGAACGGGCTATATCACCGACCTTGGAATGTGTGGCCCCGGCGACAGCGTTCTGGGCGTTAAAAAAGAAATTGTTATTAAAAAATTCACCAGCTTAATGCCTCAGCGCTTTGAAACGGCAGACCGGAATGAATGTTTTATAAACGGCTGCATTTTTTCTGTTGACGAAAAAAGCGGAAAATGCATTGATGTTGAAAGAATTAATTTATTTTAGACACAGGTGACTTTATGAAAAAAATTATCTGTTTATTGCTTTGCGCAGCAACTGTTTTTTTCTGTTTCAGTTCTTGCAAAAGAGAAAATGTTTCTCAGACCGAAGAAACTACCGCTTCTTCCGCTGAGCTTCCCTCAAACGAAAAAGAACAAAAAGAAATTAAACATGACGTTGTTCTGGGCTATTACAGCCACAAATCTTTAAACCCCTTCAAAACAAACAGCGTTGCCAACAATAACATTACAAAGCTTATTTTTGACCCGCTATTCAAGCTTGACAACAACTTCAGGCTTGAATATTCCATTGCCGAAAGCTTTAACCTTGAAGGAAGAGTTCTCAGCGTTGAAATCAAAGAAGATGTTACCTTCTCGGACGGCAGTCTTTTGGACACAGATGACGTTGTTTATTCCTATAATTTTGCATCAGACAGTCCCCTTTATAAAGAGCGTCTTTCAAATATAACATCAGCTTCAAGTCAGAACGGAAAGGTCGTTTTTACTTTAGCCACTCAAGATCCCTTTGCGGCAAACTGCCTTGATTTTCCCATTGTTAAAGCAGGAAGCGGCGACAATTCCATTCCAACGGGAAGCGGAAGATATATTCCGAAAAAACATAACGATTCCTATATTCTCAAAAGGAACGACAACTATTCTCTCAATGAAGAGCTGGAGCAGGAACAGCTTTTTCTCTATGACATCAATGAAACCCATACGCCGCTTTATCTTCTTCAGATCGGTGAGCTTTCCTTTGTTTATAACGATTTTTCTGACGGTGAAGAAGAATATAAAATTAACGCCAACACCTCAAAGGTCAATCTGAACAATCTTGTTTTTCTTTCCTTCAACAGCAATAATGAAATTTTTTCAGACAAGAACATTAAAAAAGCAATTTCAAAGGCTTTGGATTTAAACGCTCTTTGCGGAACTTGCTATAACTCTATGGCTACTGCCTGCACGTCTCCTTTTAACCCTGCATGGAGTGAAGTTTCTTCTCTTGAGCAAAAGGACATTTCTCAAGACATTATTGAAGCTGACCGACTTCTTGAGGAAAGCGGATATATCTATCAATACAAGAACAATAAATATCGCTCAAAGGATTTTGAATTTTTAGAGCTTAACATGATTGTTAACAAAGAAAACCCTGCAAAACTAAGCCTCGCTAAAGAAATTGCCTCATCACTGAGAACCATGGGAATTGACATTAAGCTTGAAAAACTGGATTTTGAAGAATATAAAAGCCGTGTTGAAAGCGGTGAATTTGATATGTATATCGGTGAAATCAAGCTTTCCGCCAACATGAGTCTTTCTCCCTTTTTCTCCTCCGGCGGAAACGCAAACTACGGAATTGACCTTTCTTCAACCGTTCACGGAGCATACAGCGATTTTCTTGAAGGAAAGATTGATCTTTCAACCTTCATTAAGGTTTTTGATGAGGACAAACCCTTTATTCCGATTTGCTACAGAACCGGGCTGATTTATTATTCGAGACAGCTTAAATATGAAGGCGCAGCCGGAGAAAGCGACGTTTTCGAAAATATTTATTCATGGAGCTTTTGATTTTTTGATTTAAGGAGGTGCGCAGCTTTGAACGCTGATTATTCAACAGACATTAAATTTATTAAAGGCGTTGGAGAAGTTCGCGCCAAACTTTTTAAAAAGCTTGAAATCGAAACGCTTTATGACCTTGTTCATTTCTATCCCCGTTCATATCTTGATTTCACTCAATGTACTTCTGTTTCAAAATTACAGGTTGGCCAGACAGCCTGCGTCAGAGCAATTCTTGGCTGTGACGTTTCAGAACACATTATCAGAAAAAACATGGTCATTTATAAAACCATGGCAGCAGACGAAACGGGTATTTTTTATATTACTATTTTCAACAACAAATATCTCGCTCAGGCGCTGAAAACCGGTGAAGAATATTTTTTCATGGGAAAGGTTATTCTGGAAAACGGTCATCTTGCCATGAGTTCACCTCTTATTGAGCCCTATAGCGAGCTCACCGCTATGAAGCCGGTTTATTCTCAAACGGCTTCGCTTCGTTCAAAAACCATTGAAAAGGTTGTTTCCAATGGACTTCTTGCCCTCAGAGAAAGCAGAGAAGAAGACCCGATTCCCGACTCTGTCAGAAAAAAATATAAGCTTTGCCACGAAAGCTACGCTCTCAATGCAATTCATTTTCCAAAGAGTCAACAGGATATTGAAATTGCAAAAAATCGACTGATTTTTGAAGAGCTTTTTTTGTTGCAATGCGGTTTATTGAGTATGAGACAAGGGAAAAGCGAAAAAACAGAAATGCTTTTAGAAAAAGATTTTACAAAAAATTTTGTCGCCTCCCTTCCCTTCACTCTGACCTCAGCTCAACAAAGAACAATTGATGAATGTGTTTCAGACATGAAAAAATGTGTTCCAATGAACAGACTTGTTCAAGGTGACGTTGGTTCAGGTAAAACAGTTGTTGCTGCAGCGCTGATTCATTCGATGGTAAAAAACGGCTATCAATGCGCCATGATGGCACCCACAGAGCTTCTTGCCCGTCAGCATTGCGAAACGCTTTCAAAACTTTTGGGAAACGAAATTAAAACCGTTCTTCTCACCGGTGCCGTTACAGCCTCTGTTAAAAATAAAATCAAAAATCTTCTTAAAAGCGGCGAAGCTGATGTTGTTGTGGGAACCCACGCCCTTATTACCGAAGACGTTGAGTTTTCTTCCTTAGGGCTTGTTGTTACTGACGAACAGCACAGATTCGGAGTCAGACAAAGAGGAAGTCTTTCTGAAAAAGGAAAATCACCCCACGTTCTTGTTATGTCGGCAACACCGATTCCCAGAACACTTTCTCTGATTATCTATGGTGATCTTGATATTTCTGTTATTGATGAGCTTCCAAGAGGACGACAAAAAATCAGTACTTATGCCGTTGATTCTTCATATAAGCCAAGAATATATTCCTTTATTAAAAAGCATCTTGACAAAGGTCTTCAGGCATATATTGTCTGCCCTCTTGTTGAAGAGGGAGAAAACGAGTTAACAGCCGCCGCGAAATATGCCGAAGAGCTTTCTGAAAATGAATTTTCAGGCTATAATGTCGGGCTGCTTCACGGAAAAATGAAACCGAAAGACAAAAAACAGGTAATGGAAGATTTTGTTTCCGGAAAAATTTCGCTTCTTGTTTCAACAACGGTTATTGAGGTTGGAATTGACGTTCCAAACGCTGTTTTAATGGTGATTGAAAACGCCGATATGTTCGGTCTCTCTCAGCTTCATCAGCTGAGAGGAAGAGTCGGAAGAGGAACCGAAAAATCCTATTGCGTTTTAATAAGCGACACAAAAGGTGAAACCGCAAAGAAAAGAATGGATATCATGTGCAAAAACAACGACGGCTTTCTTATTGCTGACGAAGACCTTCGTTTAAGAGGTCCCGGTGACTTTTTCGGTTCAAAGCAGCATGGACTTCCCAATCTGAGAATTGCAGACCTGATTTCAGACATGGTTACTTTAAAAAACACTCAGCAGGCAGCCAAAGAAATTTTCAAAAAAGATTCTTCTCTTTCTCTTAGCGAAAACAAGGGATTGCGAAAGGCAGTTAAAAGACTTTTTGACAAAACTGCTTCGACTATACTCAATTAAAGAAAGGTAAATGACATGAAAAAAATTGCAAGCTTCACGATCGACCACACAATTTTGCCCAAAGGGCTTTATACTTCAAGAGTTGACGGCGACTGCATCACCTATGATATCAGAACCCGTCTTCCCAACAGAGAAGAAGTTATGGAAAACGGCGCTATTCATACCCTTGAGCATCTTTTCGCCACCTATGTCAGAAACAGCGAATTTTCAAAAGACATTATTTATTTCGGCCCTATGGGCTGCAGAACGGGCTTTTATTTCATAACAAGAGACAGCGTTTCAAAAAAAGATGCCATTGAGTTAACTAAAGCTGCTCTTTCATTCTGTTCAGATTTCGAAGGTGACGTTCCCGGTGTCAGCGAAGAGGAGTGCGGAAACTATCGCGACCATAATCTTGAAGGCGCAAAAAAAGAAGCCGCCGCAATGGTCGAAATCTTAAAAGACTGGACTGAAGAGAAGCTTATCTACCCCTCAAAATAAGAAATTTGCAAAAAGGCAAGAATTATGTTATAATTAAAAGAGTTTCAAAAGAAAGGTGGGTGAATTAATGACCGAAAACACTTCAGGCGGAATAATTACCGAAAATGTTTCTCAGTTAAACGAAACAAACGAAATTGAAGATAAAACAGCCTCAGCCGAAACGGAGACAAATGAAGCCGTTATTCAAAAAAATGAAGCCGGAGACGAATACGGCTCTTCATTATATGACGAAGAAGACTATGTTCAATACGCCCGATATGACGGAAAGGAAGCGGTAAAAATTCTTTTTCCGTCGGAAGCGGAAGAAACTTTTGAGCCGAAGGAAAAATCCGTTTCTAAAAAAGCTCACCGCCAAAAGAAAGAGCTTGACCTTCAGGGCTTTTTCTCTTATTTTATCGGTCAGATTCCGTCTTTTGTTGAGCATACAGGTGAAATCACCATTAAGCTTGTCAGCACGTTTTTTTCAAAATACGGCGCACTTCTCGCCCTACCCTTTGTTGTTCTTTTTTCAGCGTTAAAAAAGCTATTCATCCACACAAAAGCTTCTGTCAAGGGTATGCCCAAAAACCTTTCAGATGACATTAAAGGAATAAAATTTGAAATCAGAACAATCAAAAAACAGATTAAAAACATGGAAAACAAAAGTCACTTTACCTATATTAAAGCGATGAGGAAATATCTGGTTATTTCTTTTTCTCGCCATAAGGTTTTTTGGCAATCGGTTTTCAACGTCATTTTTCCTGCTGTTGCGGCCGTTGTTCTTCTCGTTTTCTTTAACGCAAATAACAACAAGATAATCGCCCTTGAGGTTCTTTATAACAACATTTCAGTAGGCTACGTTGAAAGTGAAGCTGTTTTTGAAAACGCAAAGACTCAAGCCCTTGAGCTTCTTCCTGTTGATGTTGAATCAGACACCGACTACAAACAGACTCTCGGGAGTGAACCCGTTTATAAAATCAGCAGAATTGAGCCTTCTGAGCTTTCAAATGAAGCAATGGTTTGCGAAAAGCTTATTGAAAGATCTGACGCTTCTCTTTTAAGAGCCTGTGGAATTTATGTTGACGGAGAATTCCTTTGTGCTGTTCAAAGTGAGTCAGACGCAATTTCCGTTTTCGACGCTATTCTTGCCCCTTATGAAAAAAGGGCAGCCAAAGGAACAATTGTTGCTTTTGTTGAAGAAATCACGTATGAACAAAGGCTCTATCCCGAAAGCTCAATCTGGGATACGCTCACACTTAAGAAAACACTTTCTCAGCCGAAATCAAAGGCTGAATACTATAAAGCTAAAAAGGGTGAAACAGCAAAGCAGATTGCTAAAAAGTTTTCAATTTCAGTCAGCGAGCTTAAAGCTTTAAACGGCTCTGTTGATTTTTCAAAACTAAAAAAAGGAACAAGACTTCTCGTTTCTCCCGAAAGCAACTATGTCAGAGTTAAAGTTATGAAAACACGAACAAAAACTCAGACAATTCCCTTTGAAACTATCAAAAAGAACAGCTCTTCTCTCACAAAGGGAACAACCAAAACAAGCCAGGAAGGCAGAAACGGAAAATATGTTATTACTGAGCTTGTTACCTATATTGACGGAAAAGAAACCTATTCAACCGTTGTTTCCAAAAAACAAACAGTTGCACCCGTTAACAAAATCGTTCTTGTGGGAACGAAGGTTATAAGCTATTATAACGATTATTATAATGGCGGCGGATATCCCTCTTATTCTTCAAAGTTTATCTGGCCCACCCGCGGAGCTTACAGAATTTCTTCCTATTATGGCTACAGAAATCCTTCAATTTCAGGCTGGGGCTTCCACGGAGGAATTGATATTGTCAGAAGCGGCGGTGGCTCAACAGGTTGCCCGATTGTTGCCTGCGCTTCAGGAACGGTTGTTACTGCAATTTCAGGCTACAGCGGCTATGGTCACACAGTTGTTATTGACCACGGCAACGGTCTGAGAACCCGCTACGCTCACATGCAGGCAGGCTCTCTTATGGTCAGAGTCGGACAAAGAGTATATCAGGGGCAACAAATCGGCCGTCTCGGCGGAACCGGTAATGTTACCGGCCCTCACCTTCATTTTGAGGTTTTAAGAAACGGCGTTAAGGTTAATCCGCTTCCTTATATCAGCTGACAAAAAATCAGCCAACACGAAATTCAACTGCATTTTCGTGTTGGCTTTTTTTATTTAAACAAAGAAAAATATGATTGCTTTATAGCGTGTTTATCAGAGCTATTATTAAAATATGAGCCGGATAATAGCAATAAAAGAACCATTTGTTGATTTGTCTTCTGCCCTTTTTTCCGCTGTAAAACATAATAAGAATTAACGCCATAAAGGTTCCCAAGGAATAAAGAGAATATTTGAGAGCGAGAGAAAAAGACAAAAGAGTTGAATAGGACATCAGACAGGTTTCAGCAAAATAGCAGAGCGAAACAACTGAAAACCAAAGAAGCTTCTTCTTTTCGTTTTCTCTGTATATGTGAAAAATCAAAGTCCAGATTACCGCATAAATATGCCAGTCACAAAAGACAGTAAAAAAAACAATCAAGACAATTAGAAGAGACCTGAGTGCTTTTTCTTTGACCTTTTCATAGACTTCAATTGCAACAACACAAAGAAAAAGAGCAAACATCATGTTAAAAGACGGCTCAGGAAAATTTCTGTGAACCATCCACCACGGAAGCTGAGAAATCAAAGCAAAAGCAAACAAACGAAGCGCATATTTTCTTTTGTCTGAAGTATAAATATAGCCCTCAGCAATAAAAAAGCACATAACGGGAGCTGTTATTCTTCCCGCAAAATGAAAAATCTGGGCGGTGGGAGAATAAAAATCAACAAAGAACCAACCAATATGGTCAAAAGTCATTGCAACTATGGCAATAAGCTTAAGAACATCTCTTGAAATAGGCTTATTTTTCATTTTTCAGCTCTTTTCTGAATTTGATTTGATTACAGACAAAACCGATTCCAAGCCACAACAAAATAGGAATTAAAAGAATTAAAACCAATAAAACAGCGAGAATAATTATTCCGAGACCTTTTTTGCTGCTTTTTATTTCAGGTTTTTCTTGTGGCTGAACAATAATAGGAGCTTCACCTTTTTCCTTTTTTAAGGGATATAGCTTCAAAACAGCCGTTTCGTCGCAGATTCCGTTATTATAAAGAAGAGGCTCAACAATTTCTCCCACGCTGTTGAAGCCTTTAACAAGCTTACCGATTTTAACACCGACTGTTTTCAGAAGGCTATCTAAAATACTGCAAACCGCCATGGTTATTTTATAATAGGCAGTTGAAGGCGAATAGGGGCTGTCGCCGCCATAGAGATTTGAAACAAGGGAAATAATAAAATCAACAACCCTTTCGTTTCCGATGTCTTGCCAATCTTCTTTTTTGAGCCCTGATTCTTTTTTGCAAATTCGGGCAACATGCTTGATTTTCAAAGCATTAAGAATTTTGGCAAAGGGTCTTATCAGCCAGCCGATTTTAAATATAAGCTCAGGCTTGATACTAAAGGCTGACACCATTTTTGCAAGCTGATTTGTGTCGGTTGCGGCGCAGGAGATTACGTCTCCTATCATTCCGAAAAATTTCTTTTCAAGATGCTCTTTAAGAGTTTTTCCCTTCATTTCAAAGGGGAACGGGCCGTTAATTTCAACAGCTTTGACTTCAATTTTTTCTTCTGCAGGGTTAATAACAAGCTTTCTGTAGGTTCCGGGATAAGCAATGGGAGCCGCTGTTGTTATATCATAAAAAACATTGCCCTTTTCGCTGAAGCAATAGGAAATATCCTGAATATGAGTGTGGCCTGTCAGCATGAATGAAATTCCCAAATCGGCAAACTGCGCTCTTCTTTTTTCGTGCTCACCCATCATGTTTCCTCCGCCGATTATTTTATAAAACGGTGAGGGAGAAATCATGGGGTGATGAGTCATGGGAATAATAAACTGACCGTTTTTCTCAGCATCCTTCACCTGCTCTTCAATCCATGCCCACAGTTCTTCGCTGAATCCGCTGGCTCCGTTTAAATTGGAGTCATCATTTAAGGCAAAAAGACGATAGTTTCCCGGAAGCTGAACTATGTATGACATGCTTTTTTTGTGAAGGGCAATTGCTTCTGACGGACCGAAATCCCAATAAAGCTCAAGGAGCTTTTCTCTAGGATATGTTTCGATTTTAACAACTCCGTTTTCGGTGTAGCTATCGGTCTGATTTCCGTCGCGGTAATCGTGGGTAGCAGTTATTACATAAACCTTTTTTCCCATAGTCTGAAGCTTCTTTAAAAGAGCTATACATTCCATGTGACTGTCAGGCTCACCGTCTCTTGTTACATCTCCCGAAACAAGAACAATATCAGACTCGCTATCATTTCCCAGCTGGTTAATTAATTTTTCAAGAATTTCCTCTGTATTAACAAGGTCATTTGCTGTTTTAGCATTAACCTTTTCAAAAGCTTCACCGGAAACACCGACTTTTTTTGAATAATAGTGAATATCTGAAATAACATTCACAGTAATCGGACTATGATTTTTAAACATATAGGCACATCCTCTTTTTTAGTTTTTTTCAGCAAAGATTTCAAGGTTATGGACTTTTTCTGAGCTCAGGTCTTTTTTATTAATTTTTATTTCGCAAAGTCCCTTTACTCTTTCGTTAACAGCAACCTCTTTTCCGTCAACAAAAGCTTTGTAAACGGGGCCTTCTTTCATAACAGAAAGAAGCGTAAAACATTCATTTTCGCCATAGCAGCTGAACTTGCAGCAAAGAGCTGTTTTTTCGCTGTTGAAATGGCAGGAATCAAGCCATGTGTCAAAGCCGACATTGACTGTACCCGGCGAAAAATATGCTTTTGCCCAAAGATTAATCGGAGTGGAAAGACCGCCGAAATTATGGAACCATCCGCCGCAACCTGTTACAACGCTGACCATTTCAAAAGTATAATAAGTGCTTTCAACTTCTCTTTTCCAGATATCCAAGGCTCTTTTAGCAATTTCAAAAGCAAAATCACTTTCGCCGCAATCGAGCATTGCCTTCCAGATGAACCATTGGTGAGGGAACCAGATGTTTCCGTTCCAATATCCGTTAACCTTGAAGTATGAGGCTGTTTGGTCAACTGCGCTGATTCCAAAAGGAGAAAGCATTTCTTTTTCGCTTTGAAGGTGGGAAAGAATTGCTCTATTTTGCTCTTCATTGCAGGCTGCAGCAATAATTGGGTAAATTCCGTCTAAGCCCTTATTCAGATTTTCGCCGCTTTCTGTGGTGAAAATCTTTTTCGGTTCATAGTTTTCATCGTGGAGAACATAGCCAAAATAGCCGCTTTCGCTGTCCCAAGAATATTTATTAAGAGCCTCGGTTAATCTTTCAATATCTTCGCCGTATTCTTTAAGATCGTCTTTTTTATTAAGCTTGTCGGCAAAAATAGAAAGTATTTTTGCAAAACGGATAACCTGAGAAGAAGAAATTACCGGTGACGCTTTGTCTCTGAGGTTGTTTTTCATCATTGCAACCTGAGCCGGATAATCGTCCATTCCGCTTGTAGAATAGAAGTAATCATAGGTACTGAGAATTCCGCTTTTGAATTTTCCCGTGGTTGAATTTCTGATTTTTCCGCAAAGGAAAAGATAATAGAGTCTTGCTCTGTCATAAAGAGCAAGATATTTTTCTTTTTCGTTGGTTTTCTGAAGCATTTCAAAAAGCTGATATATCTGAACAGGTACCGGAGAGCCATGATGCAAAAAGGCATAGTCGGGATTGCTATCTTCACTTAAATAGCAATCAATTATAAATTCGGCAAAGCGAGGAGCATATTCATTCATTCCAAGACCGATAAAGCCGCTGTCCCATGTATAAAGGCAATCCCAACGCTTTCCGGGAGTGTGATGAATAATGTTTTCGCCGTGTTTATAAATCGGATAAACAACGTTGGTCAAAACAGCCGCCGCAAGAAGCTGATTGGAAAGCTTATATTTTTCGCCCTCGCTGTTAAGCTTAATATCAACAGCGGTTTTTCTTGCCTTAAGATAGAGCTTTTCATATTCTTCGGCTGAAAGATAGTCAGTTTCTTTATCGGAAATTACGGCATAGCGAACCGTCTTGCTGTTTGGCTCAATAAAAATCGTGTGGCTGATTTCGTTGTGAAAATAACCGTTGTCGCTGTGTTTTCTTTTAAATGCTCCGGTGAAGCTTTCGGTTACATCGTCGAAGGTTTCATCAGCGTTTGAAAGCCTTGCCGTCATGCAGTCTTCAAGGGCGCCGGTTTCAATTTTTCTGAAACGGGTGTTGTTGTCGAAAACTCTGAGATAGAATTTTTCGTCAACATTCTCATATTCAAGGCAGGTCAGAAAACCTTCTTCAAGCTCTTTTGTTTCTTCCGTAACGGGAACAAAATTTATCGGTAGGGTTTCAACAATAATTTTTTCTGAATCTTCTTTTTCTGTTACAGCAAAGAAATCAAACTCCGCTGCGCCTTCACCCATACCTTCAAATTCAAGAGAAACCTCACCTTGAGAAAGCTTTCCCAGCTCAACGAAACAAAGCTTGGGATCATCGCAAGGTGAAAGACTGACCGTTTTTCCATTAATTAAAAAAACAGCGGGCTTTTCTGAGTTAATATAGGTTACACCAACTTGTTTTCCCTGAACATATTTAATGTCGCTTGTTCTGTAGCGCAAGGTTAAAACTGCATTTTCAAAATCAAAGGGTAAAACAGTTTTATATGTTACCTTGTCGCCTTTTTCAGCGCCAAAAGGCTTAAAGACCTTGTGGGGCATGTGCCACTTTTCAGCGCGGTCACCGAGACCCTTTCCGAAGGTGAAGCGATTATCAAGAAACTCACCTTTTTTTCTTCCGTCTGCGTTTTGCTCATCCCACGGACGACCGATTGAATAGCTATAGCTTTCATAGTCAAGAGCCTTGATTACATGAGCTTTTTCAGGAAAGCTCGCCTTTGTATAGGAATCAAAAGGAAGCTCAATTGAAGCAAAATAATTAACAACAAAATTTTTGATAATTGAAGAATTGTTAACAAGCTCTGTTCTGACAAGAACGCTGTTTTCTGAAAGCCTGGTGTAAGAAACATCAGCATAAATAACATCTTTCCATTCAAGATCATGGCGAAAAGAATAGAAGCCGTAGTCATTGCTTGAAAGCCAGGGATGATAGGAAGAAGGAAGGGTCACATTTGGAACTTTTATATCAAAACCCATTATTGCCGGTGCAACGGAAAAGTCAAACCTACAGCCCGCTTGCTCTTTGTGTTCACAAACCTTTGAAATTCCGGCGTATTTTTTGCTATATGGTCCCCACGGTGAAAAACAGTTAAAGATTTTATTCACAAATTTAACCTCGCTTTAAGTTAAGAGTATTACCATTTATAAAGATTATACATTATTTGGAAAAATGAGTCAATTATTTGCATTTAAATTGAAAATATCCTCTTAACATTAAAAGTGTTACAAATTCATAATTTTTTAATATTTTGTGTTAAAGTTTATAAAAAGTACTTGCAATTATCTTTCCAAGATGTTATAATCGTCCCATAGATAATAGCGAAAATTTAAGGAGGTCTTTATATGAAAAAAGCATTATCTGTATTCTTAGCAGTTCTCATGATGTTCAGTTGTCTCGCTGTTGGCGCTTCAGCTTCCAGCTCAGCTAACCCTTCTCCTTGGCACGGCGACGCCGGCTCAGGTAAACCCGCTACATACGAGCAGTGTGTTGTTACATTTGACGCAGCAGGCGGCACTTTCAAGCAGGCATTATATGTTTATGATCTTGCAACAGGTGCTTGGGACGTTGCAGAAGCCGGTTCTCTCAAAGGCGTTTGGGCAATGGTTCCTCAGGACAGCGCTTCTCAGAAGCCCACTCAGACAATTAAAACTCCCACTGTTACAGCTCCTGAAGGCTGGCAGTTTGACGGTTGGTATTGCGCAGGCTACATGAGCCTTAAAGCTACTGAATTACAGGGCGTTACTGTTGGTGCTAACACCAACCTCACCCTTCCCACAGGTTGCGCAGGTGAAGTTCTTCAGTTCACAGCAGCCTACAGCCCCGCAGAACCCGAAGAAGACACCATGGCAACAGTTATGGGCATTCTTATTAAAATCTTCGGAACCATTATCGGTATCTTAATGTATCGTGGCGATGCAGATGCTGGTATTGCAATGATGGAAAAAGTTCTTGGCGGCGTTCTTGGTTAATTAAAATCAACAAAAATAAAAGCGGCGATTGCGAGACTTCTTATAAGGAAGTCTCGCAGTTTTATTCGCCTTGCGGCGAGTTCTATTGCTTCGCAGTGATATTCGGCTGACGCCGAGTGGTATTTGCTTCGCAAGTTTTGTAGGCGAATAAAATAACACTGAAACCGTGAGGTTTCAATATCACTATTGCCATAGGGCAATAATATCACTCCGACAGAGTCGGAATATCACTTGAAAAACTAAGATTGACTATAAAAGGCACCCTTTGTAATCATCAATTACACAAAGGGTGCCTTTATTATAATATCAACAATATCAGTCGTTTTTAAGCTCAATTCCAAGCTCTTCAAGCTGAACAGCGTCAACGATTGAAGGACATTCAGTCATGGGCTCGCTTGCGTTCTGAACCTTCGGATAAGCAACAACATCGCGAAGATTATCAAGCTTCAGCATCTGCATGCAAAGTCTGTCAAGACCAAGACCGATTCCGCCATGAGGGGGAGCACCGTAACGGAAAGCATCGGTGAGATAGCCAAACTTTTCATGAGCTTCTTCGTCTGAAAGGCCGAGAAGACCAAAAATTCTTTTTTGAAGCGCAGGGTCAGTGATTCTGATTGAACCGCTGGCAAGCTCAACGCCATTAAGAACAAGGTCATAGGCATTTGCTCTGACTCTTGCTTTGTCTGTTTCAAGATATTCAAAGCATTCATCAAGAGGTGAAGTAAACGGATGGTGCATAGCAACAAACTGCCCTGCCTCTTCGTCCCAATCAAAGAATGGGAATTCAACAATCCAAAGAAGATTGAATTTATCGGTGGGAATAATATCAAGCTTTTTGGCAACATTCTGACGAAGAGCACCGAGAACAGAAAGAGTTACTGCCTCTTTATCGGCTATTATCAAAACAACATCGCCGGGCTTTGCATCAGCCTTGCTGAGAATTGCCTTCATTTCTTCTTCGCTCATAAACTTGGCAAATGAAGAAGCTACTGAACCGTCTTCACCCAATCTGATCCATGCAATACCCTTTGCGCCGATTCCCTTTACAAACTCAACAAGCTTATCAATTTCTTTTCTTGTGAGAACAGAGAATGCATTTTTAGCTGTAATTCCGCAAACTCTTCCGCCGTTTTCAAGCGCACCTGTGAAAACACCGAAGCCGCAATTTTTAACCTCCTGACCAAGATCAAAAATTTCCATTCCATATCTTGTGTCGGGCTTATCGCTACCGTAGCGCTCCATGGCATCTTTATAGGTCAAGCGCGGGAACTTTTCGTTAACATCAACACCGATTGCCTCTTTGAAAAGCTTTTTAATAAAGCCTTCAATCATTGCCATAATATCTTCCTGAGTAACAAAGCTCATTTCAACGTCAATCTGTGTGAACTCAGGCTGACGGTCTGCTCGAAGGTCTTCATCTCTGAAGCAACGAGCAATTTGCATATATCTGTCGAAGCCGGCAACCATTGAAAGCTGCTTATAAAGCTGAGGAGACTGAGGAAGAGCATAGAAACTGCCCTTATGAATTCGGCTGGGAACAATGAAGTCTCTTGCACCTTCGGGAGTTGATTTAATAAGAATGGGTGTTTCGATTTCAATAAAGCCGTTATTATCAAAATAATCACGGGTAATTTTTGTTATTTTGTGGCGCATGAGAATATTCTTTTGCAAATCAGGGCGACGAAGATCTAAATAGCGATATTTAAGTCTTGTCAGCTCGCTTGTGGGGCAATTTTCAATAATTTCAAAGGGCGGTGTTTCACTTTCGCCGAGAACACGAAGGTCACTGACGTCAATTTCAATTTCACCTGTGGGAATTTCCATGTTTTTAGATGAACGCTCACGAACTGTTCCCTTCGCCATGAGAACATATTCACTTCTTACGGCAAATGCCTTCTCGAAAACAGCCTTTTCTGTGTTATCACCAAAGGCAAGCTGAACAATTCCGGTTCTGTCTCTTAAATCGATGAAAATGAGCGCACCAAGGTCACGCTGCTTCTGCACCCATCCGCAAACTACAACTTCCCTTCCGATATCTTTTGCAGAAAAGGTTCCGCAATAGTCTGTTCTTTTAAGTCCTGTCATCAAATCCATAACACTAATCTCCTTTTTATTGATTAAAATCGCCTAAGAGGGCGCTGAAATCCATATCTTCAAATTCTTTGAGGCTTTCGCTGATTGTAATATTAAGAACATCACTTTCAAAAGTATCAAGGCGAAGCTCAGTTTCTTCTCCGCTGTTCATATTTTTAAGCTTAACAATTCCGCTTTCAAGCTCACTATCACCAAGAACAACAGTGAATTTTGCGCCGATTTTGTTGGCATATTTCATCTGAGCCTTAACGCTTCTTCCAACAACATCAAACTCTGTGTGCATTCCCTCTTTTCTCAAAGCGTGAGCAATAGCAGCTGCTTTTTCAAGAGCATTTTCACCCATTGAAGCAATATAAAGCTCACATTGCGCAGGAGACGGGAAAGCAAGACCCTGATTTTCCATCAGAAGCATTAATCTCTCGATACCCATTCCGAAGCCGAGAGCCGCTGTTTTCGGTCCGCCTACCTCTTCAACGAGTCCGTCATAACGACCTCCGCCGCAGACAGTACCCTGAGAGCCTATATCGGTTGAAACAAACTCAAAAACAGTTTTTGAATAGTAATCAAGACCTCTGACAATGGTGGGATTAACCTTGAAATCAATTCCCATTGCCTTGAGATATTTCTGAACTGAAGCAAAATGCGTTTTGCAGTCATCGCAAAGAAACTCAGTAACCTTTGGCGCATCTTTTGCAATTTCAGAGCAAACCGGACTCTTGCAATCAAGTATTCTCATGGGGTTGCGGCTTAGCCTGTCGTTGCAGGTTGCGCAAAGCTCACCGGTATGAGAATCGAAATAAGCCTTCAGGGCTTTATGATATTCTTTTCGGCAAGTCGGACAGCCGATAGAGTTGATTTCAAGCTGAATATTCTGAACTCCAAGGAAATCAAAGATATTCTGAGCAACACCAATAACCTCGGCGTCCGCTGCAGGTGAAGCCGCACCAAGACACTCAATTCCGAACTGATGAAATTCACGAAGTCTTCCTGCTTGTGGCTTTTCATAGCGATAGCATGAAGTGAGATAACACATTTTTTGAGGCATGGGTTCATTATAAAGGCCATGCTCAAGATAAGAACGAACAACACCGGCTGTTCCTTCGGGACGAAGAGTTATTGAACGGTCGCCCTTATCGTTGAAGGTGTACATTTCTTTCTGAACAACATCAGTCGTGTCGCCAACGCCTCTTTGGAAAAGCTCTGTATGTTCAAAAACAGGAGTTCTGATTTCACGAAAACCGAAATTCTCGGCAATTTCAAGGCAAGTGTGCTCAACAAATTGCCTTTTGTGGCTTTCTGCAGGAAGAACATCAAGAGTTCCTTTTATTGATTTTGTTATTAACGCCATAAGGCACCTCCGAAAATAATAGTTTGATTTAATAAAACAAAAAAACGCCGCCATCCCCAAAAAAAACAAAGGGATGAAGCGACGCTCCACGGTACCACCCTAATTGAGCGCATAAGCGCCCCACTTTAAGCTTTAACGCAGCTATACGGGCTTTCGCCGGCTCATGAATGTCTTGGGGCTGATTGCTTGGCAGAACACTCTCAGCAAAATGTGTTCCTCTCTGGGCGGCTCACAGCCTTACTCTTTTCAGTCTTAGCCTTTAGTAATATTGAATTTTATTTTTTTGGATTAACAATATCTCGCCAATCAAGGTCGCCTCTTTCGAGAGCATGAATAAGCGCTTCAGCAGTTGCAATATTTGTTGCTATGGGAACATTATGAACATCGCATAGACGCATTAAATTGGCTTCATTAGGCTCGTTGGGCTTTGCATTAAGCGGGTCTCTGAAGAAAAGAACAAAGTCAATTTCGTTGCAAGCTATTCTTGAAGCAATTTGTTCGTCGCCACCCTGATATCCGGCCAGAAACTTAACAATATCAAGTCCTGTTGCTTCACCAACGATCTTTCCGGTTGTTCCTGTGGCACAAATTGAGTGCTTGCTGAGAGTTCCGCAATAGGCAATGCAAAACTGAGTCATAAGTTCTTTTTTCGCGTCATGGGCTATTATTGCTATGTTCATAGTTTTCCCCTTTCTGATTAATATAAAACGGTTGTGGCAGCTGACCTGCCTTTTCTCTATATATAATAATATCAAAAAAATGTCAATAAAGCAAGTATTTTTGATATATTTTAACATTAAAATATTACAAATGCTACAGTTTTTATATTTTAAACCTCAAGAGGTATGTTTTTTCCTTCAATTCTGGCAGCAATATTGTTAAAAGCATCATAGGAAATCTGACCTTTTTTATAAATTGTTCCTTTCATTGAAGAATGGCGGATTTTTTCATCCTCAGGAACAAGACCAATAAGCTGAACCTGAGTCATATCAATAACGCTGTCGATATTCAACATCAGATTTTTCTTTATGTTCTTTTTATCGGCGCGATTAATTATCAGGCGGATATCCTTAACATTATATTTACTCATTTCGTCAGCAGTTGTGCAAACACTTCTGACACAGACGCTATCCGGAGTTGAGACAACAAGACCTCTGTCGGCAACAAAGCTTGCAAGAATAAAACCAATTTCAATTCCTGCCGGTGAATCAAGAAGTATGTAGTCATAATCGTTTTCAACAAGCTTTATTAAAAGAGCCATGTTTTTAAGGCTGACACCTTTATAGGTTTTAGGACAGGTCATAAGGCTCATTCCCATAGCACTATAAATTGCTTCCTGCGCCTTACATCTTCCCAGCATGACATCGCCCCAATCATAAACGATCTTTTCAGCGGCGCCGGTCAGAATATCGAGACTTCTCAGAGTGTCGCAATCAATCAGAAGAACCTTCTTTCCCAACTGAGTCAAAGCCATTCCTAAGCCTACGGTAACTGTGCTTTTTCCGACTCCGCCTTTGCCTGAGGCAATTACAATTTTTTTAGCCAAAGTTAATCACTCCCTTATTTAAGAAGACTGCCCTCTTTCTGAGTTGTTTCACCTTTTTCATGAGTTTCAAAATAATACTCCATTATTGCCGAAGCAACGGGTGCGGTCGAGCCACCGCTTCCTGCGCCTTCAATAACAACAGCGATTGCAATTTCAGGGTTTTCATAGGGGGCATAGGTCATAATAAGACCGTTATAGGTTTCGGTTTTTCTTCCATTTATTATTTTTTCAATAGTAGTTGTTCCGGTTTTGGCGGCAACATTAACCGGTACAGCTGAAAAATCAGCGTAGCTCTTTGTTCCAACAAGTAACATTCCTTTTTGAACAAGCTTCCAGTTTGAACTTTTAAAATCAGCCTTAGAAAGAATCTGTGTTTCTGTTTCAAGCTTCGTTTCACTATAGTCATAAGACATTACAGACTTGATGAAATGGGCATTATATCTGACACCGTTGTTAGCTATGGTTGAAACATAGGAGCAAAGCTGAATTGGCGTAAACTGATTATCACCATGACCGATTCCTGCCTGAATTGTTAAACCGGGTGTCCAGATTTCGCCCTTTGATGTTCTCAAAGAAACAGAGTCAACCATACCTTCGTTTTCAGTCAGCTCAACACCCGTTTTTTGTCCAAGACCAAACATTGCAAAATAGTCGTTAAGCTTTTCTATTCCGAGAAGACGGGAAGTTTCATAAAAGAAGATGTTGCAGCTGTTGAAGATTGCATTAATAACGTCCTGATTTCCGTGAACATCCGTACAACCCGGCTGATAATCTTCATAATGAGTATAACGTCCCGTGCATTTAACAAGAGTTTCAGAATTGATTATTTTTTCTTCAAGTCCTGCCATTGCAACAGCCGGCTTGATTGTTGAACCCGGGGTATAGGTACTTCTTAAAGCTCTGTTCCAAAGTGGCTTTGCTTTATCGGCATTAAGCTCAGTTGCATTTTCATAATATGTTGAAAGATCATAGCTGGGATAGCTTGCGCTGGCAAGAATCGAGTTGTCGCTTGTTTTCATAACAACAACTGCGCCGGAAGTTACTGCTCTTTTAGACTGCTGAGCCTTTATCAGCTTTTCAAGAGCGTCCTGAGCAACTTTTTGAATATCTTTGTCAATAGTCAGAATTATTGCGTCGCCTGCTATCGGCTCTTCAATATAGGTTTCTGTCATTTTTCCCGCGGAGTCAACAGTTATGTTTTTTATTCCCGAGGTTCCTCTCAGGTATTCTTCCATTGTGTATTCAACGCCGCTTTTTCCTATAACATCATTTTTAGTGTAGCCGCTTTCTTTTTTCTGTTCATACTCCTCAGAGCTGATTGCTCCCACAATTCCGATTATATGAGGAGCAATTGTTCCGTCGCTGTATTCTCTTTCGGCTGTTACCTGAGAGACAACTCCTTTAAAAATATCGCTGTTTTCCATAACTGCGGCAACAACCTCATCTGAAACATCTGAGGCAAAAACATAGGGCGTTGACGAATTAAAGCCGTTTTTTCTCATGGAATAATAAACAGAAGCGATGTCTCTTGCATCTTTGACGCTGTAATCTTCAAGCTCATAGCGAGAAACCAAGGCGTAGAAGCAATCATCAACATCGGCGTAATAATTAAGATGAAGAAACGCAGAAGATTTCAGATAGGAAACCTCGTTTTCCTTTTTTGAATCAAAAATCAGCTTGCCTTTTTTATATTTAATCGGCAAAGCATCATTCCACTCAATTTTATATTTATCAAAAAGCTTAATAAGCGCATGAATAACCTGATTTCTTCCTTGAGGGTCACTACCCGAGGGAAAGGTTAAATAGTTGAAAACAATGGTGTTGACCTGCTTATTATAAGCCAGAGGGTAACCGTTACAATCAAAAATTTCGCCTCTCAGGGCATTAACAGGAACATTAACGCTCACAGCTGCGGCATTTTTCTGTTCGTTGCTTTCAAAAATCTGAATGTTAAAAAGATTAGAAAGAAAAACTATAAAAATGGCGGCAATAACACCAATAACTATTGCGTTTCTTTTTTTTGAAATTGTTTTTCTCAAAGCCGCCACCCTTTCTTATTTTTTATTAATATGTAATACGCTTTTTCTCCGGAGCTGTTAATTCACAAATAAGCTTTACAAGGCCGTAATAAACAAAAGAAAAAACGCAGGTATAAATCACAGAGGAAAAATAATATCTGAAATAAACATAGAAAGCTGAGTCGTAGCCTTTAATTAAAAAGAACAAGACCCAATATAATGTGTTACAAATAAAAATTGAAATCAAACTGAGAATAAATGAAGAAAAAATATTGTTTCGCATTATAAAAACTATAAAAACAGAACTGAAAAAGCATACACAACCAAGTATAACAGTAAAATATCCATCAGTTGAAATGCTCATTGAGTCCCACATTATTCCTGCAAAAGTTCCGAAAGCTAAGGCGGCAATGTTTTTTTCAAACATTCCGATTGCAACAACAAGCGGAACAAGCAAAAAGGCATGAACCCCATTTATTGAAGGAACTGCACCTTTGGTGTTCTGGAAAACGGCGGTGACAATTATTAAAACAACAAAAGCTGCGCGCCGCAAATAGATTTTTTTATTATCGGCAAATTTCACCGCAACGTCCTCCTTTTTAAAATTATTTTAATCTGCCAATTCTTCAACGCCCTGACCTTTAAAAGACGTTATTACAAAAACATCTTCTATTTTATCAACTTCAGCGCCGGGCTCAATAACAGCATAGCTTGAAATGTCGTATTCACTCTGAAGAACCTGAGAAACAGTTCCGATAATCAGACCTTTCGGATAAATTCCGCCAATTCCCGATGTGAGAACAATTCCACCGGGAGAAACAGAGGTTGTTCGCTGAAGCCCGGAAAGAACACATCTTCCGCTTTCAGAATATTCAACAGTTGTTGTTACATAGGCTGTTTCTCTTGTTTTGCTTTCAATGGCGCTTATGTTAACATCGGGATTGAGAACAGAAGCGACAACACTATATGACTTATTAACCTTTCTGACAACGCCCACAAGATAGTTGCCGTAAATTACGGGGTCGTTTACACTCACACCGTCAGAAGAGCCTTTATCAATTATTAACGAGGAAAAAATATTTGCCGAATCAGTTCCGATTATATTGGCATTTTCCAAAACAAAATCCTGATTCTTTTCTTTTATTTCAAGCATTCTTTCATAGGAAGTAATTTTTCTTTTCATTTCGTTATAATCGGCAAGCTGCTTTTCATAGTCGGCTATCTGTTCTTTTAGCTTATCATTTTCAATTTTCAAGGATCCTGCTGAAGCAAAAGAAGAATCAAACCAGCTGAATTTTTCTGCGATTTTTCCGGCAAGCTGTTGAAGCGGTGCAAACACTGTTCCCACAACGCTTGACGCCGGCGAAACAGAATTATCGGTTGCAACGGCAATAACCGTTCCCATAAGAACGGCGCACAAAACAAACACCAATATTTTAAACTGAACACTACTGAAAAATCTTCGCATTGATTTTCACCCGAGAAAATTCGGTTCCTTTCGATTAAAATCTTTTTCCAACCCTGCCTAAAACATCTGACTCTAAATAAATTCCTGTTCCGTCAACAACACAATCGAGGGGATTATCAGCAACATTAACGGGCATTCCCGTTTCCTTGGCAATGAGACGGTCTATTCCGCGAAGAAGAGCGCCGCCGCCTGTGAGCATTATTCCTTGGTCAATGATATCTGAGGAAAGCTCAGGAGGTGTTTTTTCCAAAGTTGCCTTCACAGCGTCAAGAATCTGATTGACGCAGTCAGAAAGAGCCTCTCTGATTTCTTCGGCTGTTACTGTAATATTTTTTGGAAGACCGTCAACCAGATTTCTTCCTTTAACCTCCATTTTACCCTCGCCTTCATAAGACATTGCCGAGCCGATTTTTATTTTAATATCTTCGGCTGTTCTGTCGCCGATAAGAAGGTTATATTTCTTTTTAATATACTGAACAATGGTGCTGTCAAAGGTGTCACCTGCCACTCTGACAGAGCGCGAAGTGACAATATCTCCAAGAGAAATTACGGCAACCTCACTTGTTCCGCCTCCGATATCAACAACCATGCTTCCCATGGCTTCGCTTACGGGAAGACCGGCACCAATTGCGGCTGCCATAGGCTCTTCAATCAGGCTGACATATTTTGCCCCGGCTTCAATAGCAACATCATGAACATTTCTTCTTTCAACTTCAGTAACGCCTGAAGGAATACAAATAACAACTCTTGCCTTGGCAAAAAAGTTTCCGTTCATTGCTTTTTGAATAAATCGCTTGAGCATTTCAGCGGTAATATCAAAATCAGCAATTACTCCGTCCTTCAACGGTCGCATGGCAGTAATTGAACCGGGAGTTCTTCCAATCATTTCTTTCGCTTCAGTTCCCACCGCAACAACCTTTGCCGGTCTTACGGCAACATTGATTGCAACAACAGAAGGTTCTCGGATAACAATTCCCTTTCCCTTGACAAAAACAAGTGTGTTAGCAGTTCCTAAGTCTATTCCAATATCCTGTGAAAACAACATTTCAGTTGCTCCTTTCCGGAAAATCTTTAATTTTATGTATCTGAGCATAAAAACTCATTATAGTTTGATATTTTATTATATCCCAAAAACAGTCAAGACTCAATACAATTTGGAAAAATTCATATTTAATTTTATTAATTTCGATTTTTATTTTTGACAAATAAAAAACCGACCATACAAATTTAAGCTTATAAAACATATAAAAAAAACAACCCACGGTGATTTTTAAAGCACCGTGAGCAGACTAAATCTTAAAGTTTTATCTTTCCGTTTATTTCAAAACTTCCAAGAGCTCTCGCTGTTTCTGCAAGAGGCAAGCCGACAACAGAAAAATAATCTCCGTTGATTTTTCTGACAAGAACGCTTCCCAGGCCCTGAATTCCGTAAGCACCGGCTTTATCCATAGGCTCCGCCGTTTCAATATAGGAGTATATTGTTTCAGGGCTGAGCTCATAAAACTCAACTTCAACGCAAGAAGAAAAACTTTCTGTTCGTTTTCCGTCTGTTAAACAAACGCCTGTGTAAACACAGTGAGTTCTTCCCGAAAGAGACTGAAGAATTTTAAAGGCATCTGACTCATCTTTCGGCTTTCCTAAAATTATATTATCAAGAACAACCACGGTATCACAGCCCAGAACAACAGCGTCAGGATTCTCTTTTGAAACCGCCTGAGCTTTTCTTCCGGCAAGCTCCATAACAACATCTGAAGGCGACATTTCTTCTTCAATTTTTTCGTCAACATCAGAAACAATTATTTCAAATTCATAGCCTGCAGAAGAAAGAAGTTCCTTTCTTCTCGGCGAAGCAGAGGCAACAATAAAACGCTTTTTCATTTCTTAAACCCCCATGTGTTTTGCTGTTTTTAAAATCAAGGCAACTGTTTTGCTATCTTTGATTTCGCCGTTCATAACCATTTCAACTGCTTTTGAAAGTTCAATTTCTTCAACTGAAATAAATTCACCCTCATCAAGATTTTGGCTTGTTTCTTTAAGACCTGTGGCAAGATAAAGATAGATTATTTCACTGCAATAAGCAACTGTGGGATATATTTCACCCATTGAAACAACCTTTTCAGCTATTACTCCACATTCCTCTTCAAGCTCTCTCATACCTGCTTCAAGAGGATTTTCGCCTTTTTCAAGCTTTCCTGCCGGAAGCTCGAGCAGAACCTTTTTATAGGGATAGCGAAACTGCCTGACAAATTTCAGCTTCATCTCTTCTGTCAGCGCGGCAACGCATACTCCGCCGCTATGTTCAACAACCTCGCGAAAGCTTTTTGTTCCGTCTGAAAGCTCAACATCGTCAACATGAACCGTGATTATTTTGCCTTTAAAAATTTCTTTTTCGCTTAATGTTTTTTCTGTAAAATTCATAATAGCTCCTTTGGAATATATTTTTAGTTTTGTTAATATATTTAACTAAAAGGGATGGTGATTATTATTTCAATTGTTAATTCAGAAATATTTGACTATGAAAAAAACAAAGAATATCTTGAAAAGCTCTGCAGAAAATTTCCGTTTATAAAAGCTGAAGCAATATCGAGGACAAGCCTTTCAAGAGGAATTTTTTCTCTGTCTTTGGGTAACAGACAAAACAGCGTTTTATATATCGGCGGCGTTCACGGCTGTGAATGGATAACAAGCCTTGCGCTTTATCGCTTTGTTGAAACGCTTGGGGAATGTTTAATGTTTAACCGACTGATTAAAGGAATAAACATTAAAAAAGCCTTTGGACAGCTGGGTGTTACAATTATCCCCTGTCTTAATCCTGACGGAGTTGAAATTGCCGTTCATGGAAGTAATTCGGCAAAAAGCATGAGAAAATTTGTGGAAAGCCTTGGCTGTGAAGAATATTCTCAATGGAATTCCAACGCTATGGGTGTTGACATTAACCATAATTTTGACGCCGGCTGGCATCTTCTTAGAAGAATGGAAGAGGAAAAAGGAATAACCGGACCTTCTTCACGGCAATTTGCAGGCAGTTACCCTGAAAGTGAGGCAGAGACAAAAGCCATAACTAAGCTTTGCCGAACCTTCAAATTCCGCCAGGCTATTGCGCTTCATTCCCAGGGTGAAGAGCTTTATTGGCAATACGGAGAAAACACGCCGCCGCAATCAAACATGATGGCTAAAATTCTCGCCGACTCATGTTCTTATAAGCTTGTTAACAACGACGGCCTTGCCTCTCACGGTGGCTTTAAGGATTGGTTCATTGAAGAATTTTCAAAGCCTGCTTTTACTTTGGAAATAGGAAAAGGCAAAAATCCCCTACCCGTCAGTGAGCTTGACTCAATATATGAAAAAATTGAAGAAGCTCTGGTAATTTTTGCCTTAATGTAGTTAAATTTTTTTGTCTTTTTCAAAAGATGCCTTGACCGCTTTGGCGGTGGCAGCTTCAAAGCCCTCTTGCTGAAGAGTCAAAACTCCTTCTATTGTTGTTCCGCCGGGTGAACAGACCTTGTCTATTAACTGCCAGGGGTGCTCGCTGCTTTCAAGAATCATTTTTGCGCTGCCCAGAACTGTCTGAGCCGCAACTTTTAAAGCAACATCTTTTGTAAGACCATTTTCAACGCCTGCTCTGGCAAGAGAATCAATAAACATATAGGAAAATGCAGGGCCGCAACCACCGATTGCGCTATAAATTGAAAAAAGACTTTCATCAATACATACGACCTTGCCAAAACTGCAACAAAGTCCGGAAACAAAAGCCTTATCGGAGTCGGTTGCATTTTCATTTGAACAACAGGCGCAGATTGCCTCAAGAGCAACAGCGTTAATGTTAGGCATTATTCTTATTATTCTCGCATCATCATAAGAAAGGCAAGACTTAATAAAATCGAGCGTTTTCCCTGCTGCAATGGAAATTATCAGCGGGGATTTTTCTTTTAGAACATCTTTTATTTCATCAATTACTGAAGGCAAAACATTGGGCTTTATTGCAAAAACAATTCTTTCGCATTTTTCGGCAATTTCAAAACCGCCAGAGCACACAACAACGCCAAACTCATTTGAAAGAGCCTTGGTTTTTTCGCTGTCTTTATCAAAAACAGCAATTTCGTTTCCTTTCAGAAAGCCTGAAGAAACAACTCCTTTAATTATTGCCGACGCCATATTGCCGGCTCCGATAAATCCAAGCATAGAACAGTCGCGGTGTATTTTCAACTATTTCACCGCATCCTTTCTGAAGGTTAAAAATCAAGCTTAAGCTTCGGGAATATCTGATGTGCAATGAGGACATTTAACAGCCTCAATGCTGATTTCGCTTTTGCAGAACGGACAAACCTTTGTTGTGGGTTCAGCCGGAGCTTCTTCAGCCTTTTTATTTCCGATGGAAGTAATTTTGTTTATTGCCTTAACTAAAAGAAAAATTACAAAAGACATAATCAGGAAATTAATAACAGCCATAATAAAGGAACCATAGTTAAAGGTTGCAAAGCCTGCTTCTTTGGCAGCTTCTGCAGTTTTAAAGGTTTCCTCCGTAAAACCAAGAACAATAAATTTATCGCTGAAATTAATACCTTTGGTGAACACGCTGAGAAGAGGTGAAATAAGGTCGTTAACTATTGAGTTAACAATTGATTGGAATGCACCGCCGATGATAACACCGACAGCAAGATTAAGGGCGTTACCCTTGGAAATGAATGCTTTGAATTCGTTTAAAAATCCTTTACTTTTGTCTTTGATCTTTTTCATTTTAAATTCCTCCTGTTTTTATTACCTTTTTAGTTTATCACAAACAAATCAAAATTTAAAGACCTGAATGATTTTTTTCTGATTTTATACTCCCGTTAAATCAAAGGGTGGAATAAAATCTTCGTCTGCTGACTGAAGCTCCTGAATGAAGCTGTTTTCAAAGCCCTCTTCTCTAAGAAAAGAATAAACCTTTTCATATTCTCGCTTTGTAATTTTTCTCTGAAGTTCAGGAAAGTCTTCGAGCCTTCCATAAGGTGTGTATTGAGCCATCAGACTGACACAGGTTTTTTCTCCGAAATTGTTTTTTATCCACCTGAAAATTTCAATTGATTGATTAGTATTTTTCGGCAAAATCAAATGTCTTATTATAACACCTTTTTTCATCATTCCGTCTGAAGAAAAAACATCTTCTTTTTGTTGGCGTTTCATTTCTTTAATGGCCTCACCGGCAACCGAAAAATAATTTTCAGCCTTCGAATATTTTTTTGACCTTTCCGGACTTATATATTTCAGATCAGGCAAATATATATCAACAAGGCCTTCAAGCTCTTTCAGCGTTTCAACCTTTTCGTAGCCGCTGCTGTTATATATAACGGGAACGGAAGCTTTATAGCTTTTCAGCACTTTTGCAAGTCTTTTTGCGTAATGAGTAGGATTGACAAGGTTAATATTATGAACGCCCGACTCGATAAGTTCATCAAATATTTCTGTCAGCCGCTTATCAGAAATTTCTTTTCCGAAGCCTTCGTGGCTTATTTCATAATTCTGGCAATATACACAGCGAAGACTGCACCCTGAAAAGAACACCGTTCCTGAGCCGTTTTTTCCGCTTATGCAAGGTTCTTCCCAAAAATGCTTTGAGGCTCTTGCCACAACGAAGTTTTCTTTTACTGAGCAAAAGCCCGGGTTCTGATTTCTTTCTGTCTTGCAGTTTCTCGGGCAACAATCACATTTCAAAAATATCACCGCCTTCTTCCAACTATTCTATCACAAAAAATTGACTTTTGGCAATGAGGCTGATATACTTTTTATATAAAACAAGGGGGTATTTTATATGCTTTTAGCTGTTGATATAGGAAACACAAACATAACCTTCGGTTGTTACAAAGAAGATGAACTGATTTTTGTTTCAAGAATGTACACCGAAAAAAGAAAAAGCTCAGATGAATTTGCCGTTAAGCTTCTTGATATGTTTTCGCTTTATAAGGTTTCTGCTGACGACTTTTCAGGGGCAATTTTAAGCTCTGTTGTTCCTCAGCTGACAGACATTATTTCAAGAGCAATCAAGCTGACTATTGGAAAAAATCCGCTTCTTGTCGGAAAAGAACACAACGGAAATCTCAAGGTAGATATTCTTCCCATTGAACAGCTCGGTGCTGACCTTATATGCGGCTGTGTGGGTGCCGTTAAAAAGCATAAGCTTCCCTGCCTTGTTGTTGACATGGGAACAGCCACAAAAATTCTTGCCATTGACGAAAATGAATATTTTGTCGGCTGCATTATTTCTCCCGGTGTTAAGGTTTCTCTTGATGCTCTTGCCTCAAACGCTGCACTCCTTCCTTCAATCAGCTTCACAAAGCCCAAAAACGTTGTTGGAACAAACACGGTGGAATGTATGCAATCCGGAAGCGTTTACGGCGCGGCAACCATGATTGACGGTCTGACAAGGCGAATGAGCGATGAGCTTGGCTTTAAAAGCCCGACCATTGTTTCAACCGGCGGTTACAGCAAAGGAATTATCCCCTGCTGTGAAACTGAGATTGTTTATGATGAAAACCTTCTTCTTGACGGTCTCAGGGAAATTTATTTGAAATCAAAGGAGAAAAACTATGGCTAAAAGAGAAGAAAGATTTATTAAAACATATACTCAGGGTCAACTTAATGTTTCAGAAATCTGGGTTGACAAAAAGACCGGCGTTAACTATTTGTTTCATTGCTCCGGCTACGCCGGCGGTCTGACTCCCCTTCTCGACAAAGATGGCAAGCCAATAATTACTCCGATTTATGAAGACTGAGTTAAACTTAACAATTAAAACCACGCTTCAGTGCGTGGTTTTATTATATAAAAAATCCCGTCTTTCGACGGGATTTTTTGTCAACTGAATTATTCAGCAGTATTTTTCTTGAGAGTTTCAAGTTCAGCCATAAGTTCTGCAGGAACTTTGCCGCCGAATTTTGAATAGAACTCTTCGATACCCTTAGCATCTTCTGCCCAAAGTTTCTTATCAACGTCAAGAATGCTGTTGAGTGATTCAAGAGAAACTTCGCCTTCAAGACCTTCAAGGTTAATGTCTTCAGCGTTGGGAAGATAGCCGATTGCTGTTTCCTGAGCGCCTACTTCGCCGTCACATCTCTTGAGAATCCATTCAAGAACACGAAGGTTGTCGCCAAATCCGGGCCACATGAAGTTGCCTTCGTCATCCTTACGGAACCAGTTAACATTGAAGATTTTGGGAGCCTTATCAGCATCAAGAGTTGAACCGATATCGATCCAATGCTGCCAATAATCAGCCATATCATAGCCGCAGAAGGGAAGCATTGCCATGGGGTCACGACGAACAACACCAACAGCACCTGAAGCTGCTGCAGTTGTTTCAGAAGCCATGATTGAACCTACGAATACACCGTGGTTCCAGTCTCTTGATTGATATACAAGAGGAGCAAGCTTAGCACGACGGCCGCCGAATACGATTGCTGAAATGGGCACACCGTTGGGATTTTCAAATTCGGGGCTGAGGCAAGGACAGTTTTTAGCAGGAGCTGTGAAACGGCTGTTGGGATGAGCGCCTTTAATTTCGTCAACCTTACCGTTCCAGGGCTTACCTGTCCATTCAACAGCATTTTCGGGAGGATTCTTATCGAGACCTTCCCACCAAACTGTGTTATCATCAAGGTTATGAGCAACGTTTGTGAAAATTGTTCCCTTCTTTGTTGAAAGAAGAGCATTGGGGTTAGACTTCATGTTAGTTCCGGGAGCAACTCCAAAGAAACCGTTTTCGGGGTTGATTGCATAAAGTCTTCCGTCTGCACCCTTACGGATCCATGAAATATCGTCGCCTACGCACCAAACCTTATAGCCCTTCTTTGCATATTCTTCGGGAGGAATAAGCATTGCAAGGTTGGTTTTTCCGCAAGCTGAGGGGAATGCAGCGCAGATATATTTAACTTCACCCTGGGGATTTTCAATTCCGAGGATGAGCATGTGTTCAGCCATCCAGCCTTCTTTACGGCCCTGGTTAGAAGCGATTCTGAGAGCGAAGCACTTCTTGCCGAGAAGAACGTTTCCGCCGTAACCTGAGTTAACGGAAATGATTGTGTTATCCTGGGGGAACTGGCAGATATATCTCTTCTCTTCGTCGATTTGGCAACGGCAATGAAGACCTCTTACCCAGTCGTCGCTGTCGCCGAGATTGTCGAGAACATTGAAGCCAACTCTTGTCATAATTACCATGTTGAGAACAACATAAATTGAGTCTGTGAGCTCAATACCTGCTTTTGAGAAGGGTGAACCAACAGGGCCC
This sequence comes from Clostridia bacterium, assembly GCA_017474045.1. Lineage (GTDB taxonomy): Bacteria > Bacillota > Clostridia > Oscillospirales > Acutalibacteraceae > UBA6857. Next base: position 42,824 of record JAFUHX010000088.1, read on the forward strand.
ATTGAATAAGGAATGATATATGCTGTTCTTCCCTTGTAGCTGTCTTTAGCAATGTCATAAAGCATTTCATAAGCTTCGTTGGGATCCATCCAGTTGTTTGTGGGGCCTGCTTCTTCTTTTGTTGCTGAACAAATGAAGGTTCTTCCTTCAACACGGGCAACGTCGTTAACAGCTGTTCTGTGAAGATAGCAATCGGGAAGAAGTTCCTGATTAAGCTTTGTCATTTCGCCTGTTGAGCAAGCTTCAGCTCTGAGAGCTTCAATCTGCTCTTCGCTGCCGTCAATCCAAACAACCTTATCGGGATTAACAAGTTTGATTTTGTCCTCAAGCCAAGCGAGAACGGTGGGGTTCTTAGTCGGTGCATTTGCAAACATTGTGAGTCATCCTTTCATTAATACATTGTAATCAAGCAGTAGCTCCTATTTCTCCACACTACTTTTATTCTCTAGTATTATACATATTTTATTCACCGTTTTCAAGTGAGTTTAAACAAAAAATAGACTGATTTATATTTTTTACTATTTTGCCAAAAAATAGCGGTAAAATTTTCCATAGTTGTTAATTTTTTTCATTCCTGACTGAAGCAAAGGAAAAAAGTCGGCATCCGTTGAAAAATGCCGACTGATTTTATATTTTTCCGTTTTCAATAAGCTTAATTACCCTTGGGGCGCAAATCATAAACCAGGTTGAAAACTTTTCAGGATTTTTAAGCATCATTTCTTTGAGCTCACTGATTTCAATCCAGAAAACAGCTTCTATTTCATCAGGATCGAAGTTGATTTTGCCATTATATTTTCCCACGAAAACATGGTCAAATTCATATTCATAAAGATCCTCGGCGTAGGTTGAAAAATAGACAAAATCAAAAACCTCTTTTACCTCGCAGGAAACACCCAACTCCTCTTTCAGCCTTCGGCTCACACTTTCTGAAAGCTCTTCGCCTTTTCTTTGATGAGAACAGCAGGAATTTGCCAGCAAACCGCCTGAATGATATTTGTTTTTATTTCGCCGCTGAATCAGAATTTTTGTTTCATCAACAAGAAAAACAGAAAAAGCGCGGTGAAGAACCGGAGTTTTATGAGCCTGAAGCTTTTGCATATAGCCTGTTTCGCGGTCATTAAAATCAACACAAATTATTTCTTCCAAATCATAACCTCCGAATCAAACCTCATCATAAGCCAGAGCTTTTGAATAAACCTTAACTCTGTTTTCATCAAAGAGATAAACCTCACCGGCAACAACACAGCTGAAGGCTTCATCTGTTTTGCAGCCCGCATCAAGCTTTTTGTTGGTGTAAAGCTTGATTACTCCGTTTCGCTCTCTGACCGCCGTTACCTGAACTGTTTCGTGAGCAAAGGCTTTTGAAGAAATTGACTTGTTTCCGACGCGAAAAACGAAACGATCGTCTTCAATATAGAGGCTGATAAAGTCGCCTTGCTTATAAAGAACATCGTGAATTTCGCCACCGGTTGTGACCTGAATTGAAAATTCACCCTTGCCGGTTATAACAGCACTTTCGTTGATATTATCTTTATGATATTCAAAACTCAACTGCTGAGCCGACTCGTTAAGAAAAACATCTTTAACCGACAAAAGATTATAGGTCTGATTATTTTCAAAGCTGTTTTCAAACGTTATCAAAAGGCTGAATCGGTCTTCAAGAAGCCTGATTTCTTTAATCGGATTCTCACGACAAACAATATCATCACAAATTATTGTTTGATTAAAAGAAACCTCCAGAGAATTTTCGCTCAGAGCTTTTATATATTCCGCTTCAATCGGCTTCCTTTTCTTTCCGAAGTGAATAATCTTTGTTTCGAAGGGCGAGAGACTTATTTTCATATTATCGCCGAAGCTGTAGCGACCATATTGTCCGTGTTTGCTGTAGGGCAAAACGTCAATAGCACCCACGTCAGAAAAGCTTTTGTCTGCACCGATTTCGTGGCTGAAATTAAGAACATAATCCTTAGAAGCAGCCGAAGGATTTCTCAGCATAACAAGTCCTTCATTACCTGAAAAACAGCCGTAACCATAAGTTTGAGCCATGCCCGGTCTTCCGCCGAACTGAACAGAGTTTTTAAGTAAAGAAAGATTATCTCTGACAAATTTTAAAACGCTGTTATTGATTCTCCATTTAGCCTCATTCATTATATTGAAGCTGTAATACATTTCCCAGAAAGAGCTTCCTCTCGCCGCCATGGCAAAAAGATAGTCTCTGAATTCATCGTCGCTCATTGTTATATCAGCTTCATTGGCATAAATGGGGTCATGGTTATAGAGATTGCTATATGGGAAACAGAAATTTCTCACTTTTGAAAAATCATAGTATCTGTCATCTCTGTAGGTGAGCATCTTATCTTTTTTTGAAGCATGGATTTTCTTTCCGTTTTCATCTTTGCTCAGCGTTCCCATATCATCGCTGACCTGAAGCCACATGCTGTTTACCCACTGCAAAAACCATGCACTCGGGGGCGCATAGCAGGTCAGATTAATATAGACTCCGTTTTTGCTTTCGCTTTCAAGACGCGAAAAAACATTGATCCACTTTTCCCAGACCTCAGAATAATAATACATATTGTTTTTTCCGCCGACAATATGGTCATGCTTTTTATTTTTGCAAGGCTTCTGAATAAAACCGTCAAGCTTCCAATAGGTTAAATCAAAGCGCTTTTCCAAATCAAGCATAAAATCGGCAGTTTTTCTTATGTATTTGTCGCTTCCCACATCAATATCAATGGAGCGTTTATTAACATAGCCATTCCCGCCCTTTTCAATTTTTCGGGCAAATTTTATTGTTTCAGTGGTATATCCTCCTCGCGGACCAAGCCACATTCCAAAATTTGAGCCCATTGCTTTTGAAAGCTCTGAAGCGCAATAGAATTCATTTGGAAACTTATTATTGAAGCACCAGAAATCTTTTTTATAGTCATTCCAGCCGTCATCAACTACAAAGCAGTCAAGAGCAGGTGTTCCCACAGCCGTCATTGCCTTTTCAATTTCAAGAAAAGATTTTTCAATGTTTTCGTCTGTTATATTAAGCATGTGGTCATACCATGAATTATATTGAGTTCTAAGAACAAGAGGCTTTGAAATTGTTTCAATATATTCAAAAAATGCGGCACGAAGTCTTTCCTCGCTTGCTTTATCCGCAACACCTATAACAGCCTTAACGGACTTATACATTCCGTTTTGGTCCGATATTTCAGAAAACCTTTTTCCGCTGTAATATTTTACGCTGACAGCTGAGTTTTCTATTGTGTTATGTGTTGCAGGAAATTCGCAGCCATAAAACGCGCTGGACAAAAACACCGGTTGACCTAAAGAAAGGGCCATTCCGTCAATATGGGAATTTTCCTGGGGCGGCAAGCACCAACGATAAGCATTATCTTCAATAATAACCGGAGCAAAATCTATATAGTCAAGAACAGTTGAAATTTCTTTATTATCAAGTCTGAAAATCAACTGTTTTCTGAGGAAAAAATCGTTTTCAGAAAGCTCATAAACAAGATCGATCTGAACCTTTCCTTTTTTCAGCTTGATCGGTGAAAAGCAAAGAACCATAAAATCCTTGTTTTCTCTGACGTCGCTGATTTTCAGATTGCTTGATTTAACTTGCTCTGAAAAAAGACCGCTTTTTATGTTAAGAATAAAAAGCTCGCTGCCATCTTGACCCTCAATGGTGTTACCGTCTCTTTTGTTAATAATATAAAATCTTTTCAGACGGCCTCTTTCCTGAAAAATATTCAAAGAAAGAAAGCCATTTTCAAGAACATAGTTTTTCATAAAATCCTCTTTTAAAAGTTTTTATTTGATAATGTTATTTACCCATTCAACAACATCTGAGCAAACAGCATCAAACACAGCGCTTTCATTAAGAATTTCATGTCTTGCGCCTTGATAGAGCTTCATTGTTACATTGCTCTTGCCTGAATTTTTAAGTCCGTCATAAACCTTCTGAACGCCCTTTGAATATTCACCGACAGGGTCTTCAGAGCCGGAAATTATTAAAACAGGAAGGGCCTTCGGATAAGAAGCAAACCACTCTTTTGTTGAAACACTTGAAAGAAGCGAGAATAAATCACGATAACCGTAAACTGTAAATAAATAGCCGCAAAGCTCATCGGCAATATATTTATCAACCTGGTCGTTATCTCTTGAAAGCCAATCAAAAGCTGTTCTTTTTTCAAAACGACTGTTATAAGCGCCGAAAGCCAATTTATCAATGAACTTGCTTCTATGATGATCGCCTTTGATTTTGGCAATGGCATTAGTCAGTCCGACAGCAATTGAAGCGGCAGGATTAGGTCCTGAAGTTCCGCAGAAAACCGCACCGGCAAGCTCAGAAGCATATTTAGCGCTGAAGCTTCTGGCAACAAAAGAGCCCATTGAGTGACCGAAGAAAACAACAGGAACTCCGGGGAACTCGCTTTTGGCGATTTCAAGAAGCTGATGGCAGTCTTCAACAAAGTTTTTCCAGCCGTCCTTTTTTCCGAAGTATCCAAGTTCGCTCTTTGAAGAAATGCTTTGTCCATGACCTAAATGGTCATTGATATAAAGTGCAATTCCGTTTTCGCAAAGTGCGTCGGCAAAAGCTTCGTATCTTTCAAGATGCTCTGCCATTCCGTGAGCGACCTGAATAACAGCCTTGACGTCTGCTTTATTTTCGGGAACATAGCTTGCAGCATGAATATTGGCAAGACCCGAAACTGATTTAAAGGTAAATTCTGTTTTGATTGCTTTCATATTGTATTCCTCCAAATAAATAATATCAATTAATTATAACACTAAACAGATTCCTTTGCACACTTTTTTAAAAAAATCTTCATAGTAAAAACACACAAAAAATCAGATTGTTTTTTGTCGAATTAAAATAAGAATATATTTATTTTTTTATGAAAAACTTTTTTTGAGGTGTTATTTATGAAAATTAAAATCAAAAGGTTTCTTAAAAGCCTTTTTATTTGCGTTTTAATCATGTCAGTTTTATCAACCACTCACAGCTATTTTCCCTCTTTCAGCAGCGAATCGATTTCAGTTCTCTCAAAGTTAGGTTCAAGAGGAGAAGAAGTCAGAAAAATTCAACGGAAGCTTAAAGATCTTGGATATTACAAAGGTTCAGTTGACGGAATTTTCGGCACTGCAACGAGAAACGCAGTCAAGGCTTTTCAAAAAAACTGCGGAATAACTGCCGACGGAATTGCCGGTCCTAAAACCTTGAAGTTTCTTGGGTTAGGCTCATCTTCAGGTTCATCAGGAAAATATAGCGAAGGAGATGTTTATCTTCTTTCAAAGCTTATTGCTGCTGAAGCCAGAGGAGAAAGCTACACCGGTCAGGTTGCTGTGGGAGCCGTTGTTTTAAACAGGGTTTCTCATTCCTCCTTTCCCGACACAATTGCAGGGGTAATTTATCAAAGAGGAGCTTTTTCATGCGTTAACGACTCAAATTGGAGCGTTGCCGGAAATGAAACATCTTTAAAAGCTGCCAGAGATTGCATTAATGGTTGGGACCCCAGCGGAGGCGCGATTTATTATTATAATCCGGCAAAAACTTCAAACAGCTTTATGTGGTCAAGGCCCGTAATTAAAGTTATCGGAAACCACAAGTTCTGCAAATAAAAAAAGAGTTCATAAAGAACTCAAAAGCTAAAAATTCAGAAAACAAGTTTTTCAAATAAAAAAATGAGCTGAAAACTTTCAGCTCATAATTTTATTCAATTCATTAGCCCTGAGCTGATGAACCAACCTTTGAAGGATTGATTCTTACGCCGGGGCCCATTGTTGCTGAAACAACACATGAACGAATGTATTGACCCTTTGCTGCGGCGGGCTTAGCCTTGATGATTGCATCAAGAAGAGCAGTAAAGTTCTCAAGAAGCTTTTCTGTTCCGAAAGAAGCCTTGCCGATGGGGCAATGGATGATGTTTGTTTTGTCAAGACGGTATTCAATCTTACCGGCTTTAGCGTCTGTTACAGCCTGAGCAACATTGGGAGTAACAGTACCTGCTTTGGGAGAGGGCATAAGTCCACGGGGGCCGAGAACCTTACCGAGACGACCAACAAGACCCATCATGTTGGGAGTTGCAACAGCAACGTCGAATTCAAGCCAACCGCCCTGAATTTTAGCAACAAGGTCTTCTGCACCAACAACGTCTGCACCTGCATCTTCTGCAGCCTTAGCGTCGTCACCCTTAGCAAAAACAGCAACACGAACATTTTTACCTGTTCCGTTGGGAAGAACAACAGCGCCTCTAACCTGCTGGTCAGCGTGACGTGAGTCAACACCGAGACGGATGTGTGCTTCAACTGTTTCATCGAATTTTGCAGTTGCAGTTTTGATAGCGATATCAAGAGCAGCTGCGGGATCAAAAAGCTCTGCCTTGTCGTAGAGCTTTACATTATCAAGATATTTCTTACCATGTTTCATTAAATTATCCTCCTGTAGAGTGGTTAATCGGAATTTTCCTCCCACCCGGAATCATTAATCGGCAACAACAATGCCCATACTGCGAGCTGTGCCGGCAATCATACTCATAGCTGCTTCTACGCTAGCTGCGTTAAGGTCAGGCATCTTCTGTTCAGCGATTTTTCTGAGCTGTTCGCTGGAGATAGTTGCAACCTTAGTCTTGTTGGGAACACCTGAACCGCTTTCAAGGCCGCAAGCCTTCTTGAGAAGAACTGCTGCAGGCGGTGTTTTGGTAATGAATGAGAATGTATGGTCTGCATACACTGTGATTACTACCGGAATGATAAGTCCGATATCGTTCTTTGTGCGCTCATTGAATTCCTTGGTGAAAGCCATGATGTTAACACCGTGCTGACCGAGAGCCGGACCAACAGGGGGTGCAGGAGTAGCTTTACCTGCAGGAATCTGAAGCTTAATTAAACCTACTACTTTTTGAGCCATTTTAATTTACCTCCAAATTATTGTGGTTGATGGCGACTTACACTGAAAATTTATAAGTCTCCCACAGGGAACCGAAGCCCCCTCAATATAATTAAACGGAAATCCGCAAATTATATGCAACATAAAATTACGCAAGTTCAACCTGATGAAGCTTGAAATGAGTGGGTGTTTCACGGTTCATGATGGGAAGATTAACAACAACCTCTTCTTTAACGAGGTCAATGCTCTTAACAACACCGTTCATGCCTGTAAACTGACCGTCAATAACAGTAACAGTACTTCCGACTGAATACTTAACTTCAACTTTAACGCTGAAAATATCAAGGAAATCGTCATCACCGAAGGGATCGTCAAGTTCAACAACCTCTTCTTTTTCGGCGAGACCGAGAGCAACAAGCTCACTTTCGCTTAAGGGTGAGGGCTTTCCGTCGGGACCAACAAAACCAGTTACACCGCGGGTATTGCGAATAACATACCAAGCTTCATCGCCCATTGAAACAACCTCTTCAAAAGAGCCGCCGAAATCTTCAAAATCGTCGCCGTCTTTTGATGATTTTCCGCCTTTGCCGTTAAGCTTTTCTTTTTTCTTATATGTTTCAGCTTTTACAAGAACGTAACCGGGAAACAGCTTGCGCTCTACTTCCTTTTCCTTGCCGTCTTTAATTTCCTTAACCATTTCTGTCGGAACACAAACGTCAAGAATTTCGTCTTGCATATTTCGGTTTTCAACAACCGTTTTGATGTTTGAGGCTACTTTATTTTCGTAGCCGGAATAGGTGTGCACAACAAACCATTTTGCGTTTCTTGCCATAATTACACCTCCGTGAGACTCAAATTATTCTGCATCAGCAGTTGTTTCTTCTTTGTCGGCGGCAGTTGTTTCTTTTTCTTCAGAAACAGTTGTTTCTTCGCCTTCATCTTCTTCATGATCATGATCATGGTCATGAACTGTTGTTTCAACTACTGTTGTTTCTTCTTCACCTGTTGCGAGTTTTTTGAGTCCGGCGATACCTGCACCGATTCCTGTGTCAATTCCCCAGATAACAAGGGTAACAAAAATAACAACAACAATTACGATACCGGTATTTTTAAGAACAGTTTTTGCATCGGGCCAAACAATCTTCTTAGCTTCGCCTTTAACGTCTTTGAAGAATTTCTTTGTTCCTTTGCCAGCACGGGAGAAAAAGCCGGGTTTGTCTGATTTTTTACCGCTGCCTTTTGCAGCTTTGGCAACTTTTTCAGCAGCCTTCTTTTCAGCGCTTACGGTCTCATCTGCGCTTGAAGCGGCAACCTTTTTTTCTTTATCAGCCATCAGATTACCTCCCTAAATTATTTGGTTTCTTTGTGGAGAGTATGTTTCTTGCAGAATTTGCAGTACTTGTTCATCTCCAGCCTGTCAGGATTATTCTTTTTGTTTTTCATAGTGTTGTAGTTGCGCTGCTTACACTCTGAGCAAGCCATTGTAACTCTAACTCTCATGAACGGCACCTCCAATTATAGGATTATTTTGGATCAAGACCAAAGCCTTGTCCGGTGAGACCTCCCTCTTTTGACGGCACAAAAATAAAGCCCTCGTCAGAGGTAGTAGAATTTTATCACAATCTACTGATTTCGTCAAGGGCTTTTTTGAATTTTTTTGGTCTTTTTCAGACTTTTTTGATTTAATTTTTATTTTGCTTCAGAGAGAAGCTTTTCACAAGCGGCAAGCTTAATTGCTACACAAAGAATATCAGTTGCAACCTTAAGCTCATCAACCGGCGGAAAAGAAGGAGCAATTCTGATGTTCTGATCCTGAGGGTCAATTCCGTAAGGGAAGGTTGCGCCTACAGAAGTGAGAGTTACACCGGCCTCCTTGCAAAGCTGACCAACTCTTTTGGCTGTTCCGGGCATTACATCAAGGCTGATGAAATAGCCGCCGAGAGGCTTGGTCCATGAAGCAATTGCGTATTCAGAAAGGCTATTTTCAAAAGCTTCAATAACTGCGTCAAATTTGGGAGCAAGAATTGCCTTGTGAAGAGCCATGTGTTTCTTTATTCCGTCAAGGTTTTCAAAATACATAACGTGGCGCAGCATATTCATTTTATCGTGACCGATTGTTTGAATGGTCATTCTTTTTCTGATCATTTCGCAGTTGTTTACTGAAGCTGCAAGAGCTGCAACACCTGCGCTGGGGAAAGTTATTTTTGAAGTTGAAGCAAATTCAATTACCATATCTTCATTGCCGTATTCTTTAAGACGGGGGAAGATATTTACAAGTTCATCTGTTTCATCATAGAGGTCATGAATAACATAAGCGTTATCCCAAAGAATTCTGAAATCCTTTGCAGCAGGCTTCATCCTGGCAATTCTTTCAACTGTTTCTGCACTATAGGTTTCACCTGTGGGATTTGAATACTTGGGAACGCAGAACATTCCTTTAACAGTTTCATCTTTGATGAGCTCTTCAACCTGATCCATATCGGGACCATTACCGGTTAAATCAACATTGATCTGCTCAATTCCGTAGTATTCAAGAATGGCAAAATGTCTGTCATATCCGGGGCAAGGGCAAAGAAATTTGATTTTTCCCTGATCTTTCCAGGGCTTTCCGCCTGAACCGGAAAACATGCATTGAGTAATATAGTCAAACATCATGTTAAGGCTTGAGTTACCGAAAACCATAACATTTTCTTTTTCAACCTCGAGAAGCTCAGCAAAAAGCTCTTTACATTCGGGAATTCCATCAAGAATACCGTAATTTCGACACTCAGTTCCCTCATGTGCCTGATATTCATAGTGGCCTGAGGTTATTACGTCGATCATTGCATTTGAAAGAGTAACCTGCCTTAAAGAAGGCTTTCCTCTTGACATATCAAGATTAAGGCCCTTTGCCTTGAATTCAGCATATTGCTTTTCAAGCTCATTTTTAAAAGCTTCAAGCTGTTCTTTTGAATAAGATTTAAGCTCAGACATTGTTTACCTCCATAACTAACTTAAACTGTCGATTCTTTCCGCAGGGCATACCCCGATTTCAGCTTCTAACACCAATTTTAGTTTCTTTTTTCAAACGCCATATATTATATCATATTTTTAACAAAAATCAAGTCTTCCGCTTGGATATTTTGCATAAAAAACGGCACCTTCAGAAATAACCATTTAAAAAAATGATTATTCTTCGATTATCCAGTCTTTAATTTCATCAAGGAAATATAATTCCAATGTTGCTTCCATATAAAGTCCGTTTTCCTGATATTCTTCTTCATGAACCACACCCTCGTTTCTGATTCTTGCAGCAACAGAACCATATTTGAAGGGAATCAGAAGCTTCGCTCTTCTCCTGCTTTGCGGAAGCTCTTTGACAATTGCGTTTAAAAGCTCATCAAAGCCTTTTTCTTCCAGAGCAGAAATCATTACGGTTTTTCCGAATGTTGGCATTGAATAGATATTTCCCACAAGGTCACATTTATTCATAACAGAGATTACGGGAGTGGCGGCGCAGTTGAGCTCATCAAGAAGCTTTTTGGTCACCTCCAGATGCTCACTTGCGTGTTCATCTGAGGCGTCACAAACATTGAGAATAACCGTTGCCTCGGCTGCGACCTCAAGAGTTGATTTGAAAGCTTCAACCAGCTTATGGGGAAGTCTTCTGATAAGTCCGACGGTATCAATAAGCATAACCTCTCTTCCGTCAGGAAGAGTCAGAGCTCTTGAAGTTGGATCAAGTGTTGCAAAAAGTTTGTTCTCAGCAAGAACGCCTGCCTTTGTCAGCGCATTCATCAGGGTCGATTTTCCTGCATTGGTGTAGCCGACAATGGCAACACTTTGAACGCCGTCTTTTTTTCTTCTTTTTCTCTGCATTTCGCGGCGTTTTTCAAGCTCCTTAAGCTCTTCTTCCAATTTCTGAATTCTTCTTCTGATATGCCTTTTGTCGCTTTCAAGCTTCGTTTCTCCGGGACCTCTTGTTCCGATTCCGCCGCCGAGACGGGAAAGCGATGTACCCTGCCCTGCAAGCCGGGGCAGACTATATTTAAGCTGAGCAAGTTCAACCTGAATCTTACCCTCGCTGGTTCTTGCTCTAGCGGCAAAAATATCAAGAATCAACATTGTTCTGTCGATTACCCTGACCTTTGTAAGTCGCTCCAGGTTTCTTTGTTGAGATGGAGTAAGCTCGCTGTCAACAATAATCAAATCGATTTCATTGCTGTCGCAAAAAACAACAATTTCAGCAAGTTTTCCAAGGCCAACAAAGGTTGCGTTTTCGGGTCTCTCTTTTTTCTGAATGATTTTTCCAAGAACTTCTGCTCCTGCTGTGTGAGCAAGCTCTTCAAGTTCATCAATGGAAACCTCAGCGTCAAAATCGCCTGTGTCAACACTGACAAGCAGCGCTCTTTCCGCTTCTTGTTTGTTTTCATAAAGCTGCATATATTTATTCCTTTATAATATTATAAGTTCTTTGTCTGATTTTGTGTAATTATAATAACCGTTTTCCGTAACAATAACCATGTCTTCAATTCTCACTCCGAATTCTCCGGGAAGATAGATTCCCGGCTCCGCAGTTACAACATTACCTTCTTTTAAAACCGCTTGGCTAAAAGGAGAAAGCCGGGGATATTCATGAATTTCAATTCCTACGCCGTGACCGTAGCCATGGCCAAAAAATTCTCCATAGCCCTTTGAAGAAATTAAATCTCTTGCGGCTTTGTCTATCAGATTGCAAGGAACACCTGCTCTGATTTTTTCAAGACCCGCCTTCTGAGCTTCAAGAACTATATTATAAACTTCCGCTTGTTTATCTGAAACCTCACCGACGGCAACAGTTCTTGTCATATCGCTGTGGTAACCCTCAAAAACCGCACCGAAATCCATTGTTATAAAATCGCCTTTTTCAATCTTTTTTTCACCGGGAACACCGTGAGGCATGGAGCTGTTTTTTCCCGAAACAGCAATTGTTTCAAAAGAAAGAGCCTCTGCACCGTTTCGAAGCATATAATAATCAAGTTCAAGAGCAATTTCTTTTTCGGTCACACCCGGCTTAATAAATCCAAGAACATGGAGAAAAGCTTTTTCGGCAATTCGCTGAGCTTTTTCAATTTTTTCGCTTTCTTCTTTTGTTTTAACGCTTCTCAGAAGATCAATTTCATCGTCAAGAAGGCTGTTTGTTAAAAACGAAACTTCTGAAAATGATTTTTTAAAACTTTCCAGCTGTGAAAGAGTCATTCGGCTTTGTTCAACAGCCATTGTTCTGATTTTCAGCTTTTTGACAATGGGCGAAAGTGTTTTTTCAACAGATTTTATCTCACAGATTTCGTCGCAGGTTTTTATTGTTTTTTCAGCCGCCTCAATATATCTGCTGTCCGTCAGAAAAACAGATTTTTCAGGCGTTATCAGAAGATAGCCGTTTGATGAGGAAAAGGAGGTTAAATATTTAACATTTTCTTTGCTTATAATGAGTGCGGAATCTGCTCTGCCCTTTAAAAAATTTTTAATTTGATTTATCACATTAATCACTCCGATTATATAAAAAACTAAAAAGCAGGCACAAAGCCTGCTTTAAAGGTTAATTATTTGAATTTGCGCTTACGAGCAGCTTCGGACTTTTTCTTTCTTGCAACAGAAGGCTTCTCATAGTGTTCTCTTTTTCTAACTTCCTGGATAATACCGTCGCGAGAAGTTTGTCTTTTGAAACGTCTGAGAGCGCTGTCAAGAGATTCATTTTCCTTAACTTTTACCTGACTCATCTATAATTCCCTCCCTCCGCCTATAGCAGGGGTATATTTCCATATTGGATACGCCGAATATTATACAACAACAAAGCATAGTTGTCAAGGGCTTATTGAGAAGAAAAATTAAAGATTTTGTAAAAACTCCGGCTTATTCTATATTCTTTTTTCGTTTTATTGCTTAATTGCTTCGCAAACCGCATTTGCAATTTGTTTTGCGCCCTCATTATTAGGATGAACTCCGTCTTTGGAAAACCATTCACGGTGATTAGCCGTCAGCTCACTGATTTCAATTACCGGAAGAGAGAATTCTTTAGCAACTTCTCTTATATATTGTGTCAGCTCTGAAACAACTTCACCTTGAATATCATAAGACATTAAGCCCTCCTCTTTTTCGCCTTCAGCGTAATAAGTGGCAGGCGGAGTGCAGATATAAATTTTTTCGCAATGGGTCAGATAAAGACCGAGAAACGTTCTGTATGCCGCTTTGAAATCATCTTCGCCCTTCCAGTTTTCAGGCTTTGAATCATTTGAGCCAATCATAATGACAACAATATCTCCGAGGTATTTCTGACTTTCTGCATAAGGCTTATAGGTGGTATAAGGTTGGTCACCGCTATCCTGAACAGTTGCACCGGATTCACCAAAATTCTGAACGCAATAATCTTCACCGAGAAGCCCTTGCAAAACTGCGGGATAGTTATTATCTTTCCAATTTTTTATGCTATGACCATAAGTTACGCTGTCTCCCACGCAAGAAACCTTAATCTGACCTTCTTTAGCTTCAGTATAGCTATGAAGACCGGACAAGCCGTTATCATAAAAATAATAAAAGCCTATTGAGCCTGATATCAAGGCTATTGCCAGAACCACACAGATTATTTTTATTACCTTCATTTTAAATCTCCTTATATAAACCCGGCCGCACCATTTTCACAGCGCGGCCAAAAGCTTTTATTTAATTACAATATTAACGAGTCTGCCTTTGACATAAAGCTCTTTAACTATTGTTTTTCCTGCAATTTCAGCGGCAATTTTTTCGTCGCTTTTTGCAAGAGCGATTGCTTCTTCACTTTCAGCGTCTGAGGCAATCATAATTTTTGCTCTGACTTTTCCGTTAAGCTGAACAACAATTTCAATTGAAGAGTCAACACACTTGGCTTCATCATAAGTAGGCCATGCAGTTTCAGCAAGCATTTTTTCGCCGCCGAGATTTTCGTTAATTTCTTCTGTTATGTGAGGAGCAAAGGGATTAAGCAAGCAAATGAGAGTCTTAAGCTCTTTCTTTGTTATCTGACCTGCAGAATAAATTTCGTTAAGAAGTGTCATCAGAGAAGCTATTGCTGTGTTATATTTAAGATTTTCAATGTCTGAGGTAACCTTCTTAATGGTTTTGTGGAAGGCTGACTCAAGCTTTTCTGAATATTCATCGCTGTCGTTAAGAATTTCCTGAAGGTTCCATACTCTGTCGATAAATCTCTTGCAGCCCTTAACGCCGTTTTCAGACCAGGGAGCAGCTTTTTCATAGTCACCCATGAAGAGAATATATGTTCTGAGAACATCGGCGCCGAAAACTTCAACAACATCGTTAGGGTCAACAACATTGCCCTTTGACTTAGACATTTTTTCTCCGTCAGGACCTAAGATAAGGCCTTGGGCGGTTCTTTTTGCATAAGGCTCATCATAGGGAACCTCGCCGATATCATAAAGGAATTTATGCCAGAATCTTGAATAGATAAGGTGGCGGGTTACATGCTCCATTCCTCCGTTATACCAGTCAACCTGACCCCAATATTTAAGCTTTTCTTCGTCTGCGAAGCGCTCTGTGTTATGAGGATCAATGTAGCGAAGGAAATACCATGAAGAGCCTGCCCACTGAGGCATGGTGTCTGTTTCACGCTTTGCAGCTTTTCCGCATTTGGGGCAAGTGCAATTTACAAATGAATCAATTTTGGCAAGGGGGCTTTCGCCGTCCTGACCGGGTTCAAAGTTTTCCACCTTGGGAAGCTTGAGAGGAAGCTCACTATAGGGAACGGCAACCATTCCGCAAGAAGAACAATGAACAATGGGAATGGGTTCGCCCCAATAACGCTGACGGTTAAATGCCCAGTCTTTCATTTTATACTGAACGCCCTTTTCACCGATTCCTTTTTCCGAAAGGACTTCAAGCATTTTCTCAATGGAAGATTTTTTATCTTTAAATCCGTTAAGGAAGTCCGAATTAACCATTTCGCCGTCGCCGGTATAAGCTTCAACTGAAATATCTCCGCCTTTAATAACTTCGATTATGTCAATTCCGAATTTCTTTGCAAAATCATAGTCTCTCTGGTCATGCGCAGGAACAGCCATGATTGCCCCTGTTCCGTAACCCATCATAACATAGTCTGAAATAAAAATGGGAATTTCTTTTTGGTTAACGGGGTTAATTGCGCTGAAACCTTCAAGCTTAACGCCTGTTTTTTCTTTAACAAGCTGTGTTCTTTCAAACTCTGTTTTCTTTGCACACTCTGTTCTGTATGCCTCAACATCAGCAAAATTTGAAATCATCTCTTTATGTTTATCAAGCATGGGATGCTCGGGTGCCATTACCATGAAGGTAACACCAAAAAGAGTATCAGGACGGGTAGTATAGATTCTTAAGGTTTCGTCGGTGTCTTTAACGCTGAAGTTTACAAAAGCACCTGTTGACTTTCCGATCCAGTTTTCCTGCTGAAGCTTAACATTGGGAAGGTAATCGACCTTATCGAGACCTTCAAGAAGCTTATCGGCATATTCTGTTATTCTGAGATACCAAACATCTTTGGACTTCTGAACGATATCGCTGTGGCAGATGTCACATTTTCCGCCCTGAGAATCTTCGTTTGAAAGAACAACCTTGCATGAAGGACAATAGTTAACAAGAGTTTTATCTCTGAAGGCAAGGCCGTTTTCAAACATTTTAAGGAAAATCCACTGTGTCCACTTATAGTATTCTTCTTCAGTTGTGTCAACAACTCTTTTCCAGTCAAAAGAGAAGCCCACTCTTTTAAGCTGACTTGTGAACTTAGCAATGTTTGTGTCTGTTACCTGACGGGGATGAATTCCCGTTTTGATAGCATAGTTTTCTGTGGGAAGACCATAGGCATCAAAGCCAATGGGAAAAAGAACATTGTAGCCTTCCATTCTGCGCTTTCTTGAAACAACTTCAAGTCCTGAATAGGCTTTAATGTGGCCAACGTGCATACCTGCACCGCTGGGATAAGGAAACTCAACAAGGGCATAGAACTTCTTTTTGTCGCTTCCGTCCTGAGCGTTAAAAACGCCGGTTTCTTCCCATTTGTCCTGCCACTTTTTTTCAATTTGCTTAAAATTATACTGCACTTTTATCACTCCAAAATTTTTTTCGCTGATTAATCGTCTGTTAAAACGTCGGAAAGGTCAATTTGATTTGCATCTGACCAAAGACGCTCAAGATTATAGTATTCACGGCTTTCACCGGTGAAAACATGAACCAAAACGCTGCTGTAGTCAAGAAGAATCCAGCCGGTTGCTCTTCCTTCAATATGGTCGGGCTTTATTGAAAACTGATTTTCAATTTCATATTCAACCTCATCGGCAAGAGCCTTGACATGAGTGTTTGAGGTTCCTGTTGCGATTACAAAATAATCAGCAACAATAGAATATTCTGTTATATGAATGGCTTTGATATCCATTGCTTTTTTATTGTCAAGAACCTTTGCTATAGCTTTGGCAAGTTCAAGCTCTGTCATTATTACATCAATCCTTTCCTAATGTTACGCCCTTTAAAATCAGGTCATTATAAAACTCAAGGCTATTTTCATGAATGACCAGTTCTCCGTCAGAAAGCTTCTTAAGAGTATATTTCAGAGAATAGAGCGCCGCTTTTTCAAGACTTTCTTTTGAAAGCCTTCTCATAACATCCACATCGGGATAATCTCTTTCGGCGGAAATATAATCTGCAATATAAACAATCATTTCAAGAAGACTCATGTTAGCTTTTCCGGTGGTGTGATATCTCAAGGCACCGAGAAACTCTTCGTCGTCAATTCCCAACTCTTTTTTAACATAAATAGGAGCCGTCATGGAATGCCAGAGTTTAAAATTATTTTTTTCCGTCTGACTAAGAATTATAGCACTATCTGAAAGCATTTGCAACTGATTTTCGCTATTTTCGTTTTTAGTAACATCATGAAGAAGTCCTGCCATATAGGCTCTGTCTTCATTATAACCATATTGCCTTGCCAGCTCTCTTGCCGAATCGGCAACACAAAGAGAATGAAAATATCTTTCTTCTTTCAGTCTTTCTTTAAGAAGAGACTTAAATTCATCACATCGCTCAATATATGTGTTCACAAATAAAGCCCCTTTTCTTTAATATATTCTCCGGTTTTTTCTTCAAGCAGTCTGCAAACATCTTCGCCCTTTTTAATTTTTTCTCTGATTTCAGTTGAAGAAAGCTCAACAGCGTCGCTGTTTAAAACAACAATTTCGCCCTTTTCCTCCCTCAGCCCGAGAGTTTTTTCTGCATATTGACAAAGAAGCTTTTTCCCCTCTTCGTCGTCTCTTGAAATTACGCAAAGAGTACAGTTTTGAAGAATTTCTTCAAATTTATACCACCGGTGAAAGCTCAGAAGCATATCTGAACCCACAAGCAAAAACAGCTTGTCGCCTCTATAGCGTTTTTTCAGCTCAGAAACAGTTTCAACAGTATAGCTTTTTCCTTTTCTCCGGATTTCAATGTCGCTGACTGAAAAAAGCTTTTCGCTGAAGGTCAGACGACACATTTCTAATCTGTGTTCACAATCGGCAAGGCTGCTCGTTTCTTTATGAGGCGGAGTATAGGTTGGAATTATTATTATTTCATCAAAGCCAACCACTTTCGCCATCTCAGTTGCCAAACGTTTATGGGCAATATGGGGCGGATTAAAGGTTCCGCCGAAAATTCCGATTTTCCTCATTTTTATTTTCGCTTAACCTTTACGGTATAGGTTCTTTTTTTATTCTCAGCTTTTCTTTCAGCATAGTATTTTTCTTTTGCTTTCTTCGCTGCTTCTTTTTTGTTCTTCTCTTTTTTTGCAAGCTTTTCGCGAAGCTCCGGACTTTCTCTGTAAAGAACAATTACCCCACCGATTACCTGAATAACCTCAGCGCCTGTTGCAGCGGCAAGCTCATCAGCAGTTTCTCTGGGTGTTATTGGAGAAGATTCAAGAAGAACCTTGACCTTAATAAGCTCTCTTGCCCTGAGAGCGTCATCTGTTTGTTTAATAAGAGCCTCTGACATTCCTCCCTTTCCGATTTGAAAAAGAGGTTCAAGGGAATTCGCCTTCGCTCTGAAGGCAGCTCTTTCTTTACCTGTCATATAGCAGTCTCCTTTAGTTTTTTCAGCAGCATTTCAATATCTTCCTCGCTGCTGTATATTTCGTCTTCAATTTTTTCAAATTGCTCTTGAATTTTTTCGCTTTTTTCAAGATAAGCTTCAGTTTTATTTTCATCTGAAAAATCAAAATTTTCAGGAAAAAGCCCAATTGCCTTTTCAAGAACAGAAGAATATATTTTCGACCCGATTTTTTCAAGAAGCTTCTGAGTCTCTTTGCAATATTTCGAAAACTCACTTGAAAAATAAGAATCTAAACCGTCAGCGTTAACTCTCTCCACAAATTCTTCGCATAAAATCAGACTTAGCTGACTTTCGCTCATTGCTTCTGAAAATTCTTGATTTTCGGTTTTGTCATATATGCTTTTAATTCTCGTCCAGTCATCAAAAAAGCCAAGTTCTTTTGAAAAATCCTCAGGGTCATTCACCCTTTCACAAAAAAGAAGAAAAAGCTTTTTGCAGTTTTCAAAATCTTTTTTCTTTTCATAGGCTAAACAAAGTGAAAACAACGTATCGGCAAAAACATCTTCAAAATCACAGCCTGATAAAAACTCAAACTCCTCACTCCATTCAAGAGAGAGCTCGGTCTTATATCTGACAAGATATTCATAAGCCTGAATAACCTCGTCTGTGATTTTTCTTTTTTTAAGAACAAAGCTTTCAAGATATGAAATTGCCTCAAGTGTCTTTCCTTCATCGTGAAGAATTTCGGCTTTAATCGCCGAATTAAACATTCTGACCACCTCTGAGAAGCTCAACCAGTTTTCTTAATGCCACTCCTCTGTGGCTGACAGCATCTTTTTCTTCCTTAGTAAACTGAGCAAAGCTCTTTTCTCCAACCATGAAAACAGGGTCATAGCCAAAACCGTCTTCTCCTATTTTTTCATAGCCAATTTTGCCTTCACATCTTCCTTCAAGTTCAATAACCTTCCCGTCAGGATAACATACACACACGGCGCAGGCAAAATAAGCTCCTCTTTTTTCATCGGGAATATTTTTCATCTTTTCAAGAAGCTTTTCAATGTTTGCCTCGTCATTTCCGTGAACGCCGCTGTATCTTGCTGAATAAACACCGGGCTCACCGCCTAAAGCTTCAACGCAAAGGCCGCTGTCATCAGCTATGCACGGATATCCGCTTTCTTTGCAGCCCAGCTCTGCTTTGATTCTTGCGTTTTCCGAAAAGGTTTTTCCTGTTTCTTCAGCATCGGTCAACTCGATGCCTAACATTTCAGCAGTATAAACCTCAAAGCCCAAAGGTGAAAGAATACGGCTCATTTCGTCACGTTTCTTTTTGTTATGAGTTGCTAAAATAAACTTCATAAAACCATTCCTTTATTCTTCGTCTGCGTGAGTTACCTCAGTGTTTTCAAAAAGTGCTTTTGCAAAAACAGCGGGCTTGAAGGGCTGAAGGTCATCAATTTTTTCGCCAACACCAATAAATTTAACAGGAAGCTTAAGTTCGTTTTTGATTGTTAAAACAACGCCACCTCTTGCCGTTCCGTCAAGCTTTGTTAAAACGATACCTGTAAGCTCGGCAACACCCATAAATTCCTTGGCCTGATTAACGGCATTCTGACCCGTTGTGGCATCAAGAACAAGAAGAATTTCACGGTCAGCATAGGGAAGCTTTTTTTCAACAACGCGATAGATTTTTACAAGCTCGTCCATAAGACCCTTTTTGTTATGAAGTCTTCCCGCGGTGTCGCAAATTATTATGTCGCAGTCGCGGTTTATTCCGGCGTCAATTGTGTCAAAAACAACAGCGGCAGGGTCAGCACCCTCTTTATGCTTAATCATTTCAACTCCGGCTCGCTCTGCCCAGACCTCAAGCTGTTCGATGGCAGCAGCTCTGAAAGTATCAGCTGCACCGAGAATAACCTTTTTTCCCTGCGCCTTATACATAGCTGCCATTTTTCCGATTGTTGTAGTTTTTCCTGCGCCGTTGACTCCGATAACAAGAATTACTGAAGGAACGGTTATAAGACCCATATCTTCGCCGCCGTCAATCATTTCGGCAACAATATCGGAAATTATCATTTTCGCGTGCTTCGGATTTCTGACGTCGCCCTTGCTGACCCTGTCTCTGAGAGCATCAACAATATCGGTTGCGGTCTGCATTCCGACGTCGCCCATAATAAGAGCTTCTTCAAGATCGTCATAAAGGTCATCGGTTATTTCTTCATAAGCGCCGAGAATGTCTTCAATGTTTTTGGTCATTCCCTCGCGGGTTTTTCTTAATCCGAAACCAAATTTTTTAAAAATACCCATTTTTTCGGTAATACAAGGTTTCAAGCCTTGCTTTTCCTTTCTGAAAATTTGCTTAGATTAAACTGTTATTCCCAATTTTTCGGCAAGTTCGGCAGTCTTAAGCTCAAGAAGCTTTGAAACGCCCTGCTCCTGCATTGTTATTCCATAGAGAACATCGGCTTCTTCCATAGTACCTCTTCTGTGAGTTATGAGAATAAACTGTGTGTTTTGTGTCATTCGGCGAACATATTGTGCGTAGCGCATAACGTTAACATCGTCAAGGGCAGCCTCAACCTCGTCAAAAATACAGAACGGGGCGGGATTAACCTTTAAAATTGCAAAAAGAAGTGAGATTGCCGAAAGCCCCTTTTCACCGCCGGAAAGAGAATCAAGTCGTTTAACATTTTTTCCGGGTGGCTGAAGCTTTATGTCAATATCGCTTTCAAGAATGTTTGCCGGGTCGGCAAGAACAAGCTCTGCATTACCGCCGCCAAACAGTTCCTTAAAGGTTTCGCCAAAATATGTGTTAATTTTTCCGAACTGCTCTCTGAACTGAGTTGACATTTTATCTGTCAGTTCATCAATGAGCTTTGTCAGCTCCTTCTTTGATTTTTCAACATCAGAAAGCTGCTGCGACATAAATTCATATCGCTCACTGACTTCTTTGTATTCATCAATAGCTGCAACATTAACGTTGCCCAGAGCTTTGATTTTATTTTTGATTTCTGTCAGTCGTTTTTTTGCTCCGTAGGGGTCGGTGGTTTTTTCAGCCGTCATCTGTGCCTGGCGCAAGCTCAACTGATATTCATCAAGAAGCTTATTGATTGTGTTTTCATATTCGGCAGCCATGGAAGCTCTTCTTTCTTCCAATCTGACTCTTTCTGAGCTGAGTTGTTCGCGCTCAATGCCTTTTTCTTTTTCTTCAGCACGAAGAGCTGTGTTTTCTTTTTCACATGTTGCTCTTTTCTCTTGAAGAGAAACTATTTCCTCTCTCATATTCTGAGCTTTTCTTCTCAATTCTTCGGCTTCAAGGTGAAGCTTTTCAATTTCATCTTTAAGGCTGAGAGTGGAGTTATTTATTTGTTGAATTTCTTCTTCAAGCTCTTTGTCTTTATTTTCCTGACTGACAAGTCTTGCCTTTAGAAGATTCATGCTGGTCATTCTTAATGAATAATCCTTTTGAGCGTCATGCAAATCAAGGCGAAGCTTTGACATTTCGGCTGAAATATCTTCTCTCTCTTTGCTGATTTCTTCTCTTTTTTCACCGAGCAAAGACAGCTTTTCTTCGCTTTCTTTAATTTCTTTTGAATATTTTTCAATTTTTTCAACAGAAGCTTTCAAAACAGTTTCAGTTTCAGAAATTCGCTTTTCACAAAGCTCTTTTTCTTCTTCAAGCTCTGAAACTGCAGATTTAGCTGTTGCATATTGCTCATCGCAAAGACGCTTTTCGCCCTGAAGTCTGATTTTTTCATTCTGAGCCTCAAGAAGCTCTTTTTTAGATTTTTCAAGAGTTTCTTCTTCACTGAGAAGAGAAGAGGAAAGTCTTTCCAGAGACTCCTTTTTTTCAGCAAGAACTGCCGTTTTTTCTTCATAAAGCTTATGAAGTCTTTCAATTTCCATTCCTCTTGAAAGAATTCCGGCGTTCTTTGCCTGAGAACCACCGGTCATGGCACCGCCGGCGTTTATTATCTGTCCGTCAAGCGTTACAATTTTAAACTTATGCTTGAACTTTTTAGCGATGACAATTGCATAATCGAGATCTTCAGCAACGGCAATTCTTCCCAGAAGAGAAACAATTATCTCTCGGTATTTTTCTTCGCAATTAACAAGATCACAGGCAATTCCGACAAAACCATCGCACTCAGAAAGCTCATCTTCTTCAAGATAGCGACCCTTTACAGCACTGATGGGCTGGAAGGTTGCTCTTCCGTGGTTGCCTTTTTTAAGATATTCAATTGCTCTCTTTGCGTCATTTTCTGTTTGGCAGATTATGTTCTGAACAGCGTTTCCTAAAGCTGTTTCAATCGCAAGCGCATAGTCTTTTTCTGTGGAAATCAGCTTTGAAACAGTTCCTTCTATTCCGCGAAGATTTCCTTTTTCACTCTCTTTTATAACAGCTTTAACAGAGCCTGAATAGCCTTCCATGTTTTTTTCAAGGTCGCTGAGCATTTTTGCCTTTGATGAAATATGCTCCGCTTCAAAAGAAAGGGCATCTGTTTCTTTCTTCAGCTCTTCAACCTTTTCGCTGTGACTTTTATAAATCATGGAAAGGCCGCTGACCGTGTTATTGAGAGAGGTCACTTTTTCTTCGCAGTCTGAAAGCTGTTCACCCACTCGTTGACATTCATTATAAAGAGCCTTTAATGTGTCGTTTCTTTGACCCAGAAGCTGATTTATGTTTTCAATTCGGCTGTTAATTTCGTCAAGTGAAGACTTAGCTGTTGAATTAGAAACTCTTTCATCAGCAAGAAGTCTTGTAAGTTCTGCAATTTTTGAAGATATCTGAGCTGACTCATCTTCAATATTACCACCCTGAAAGCTCATTTTTTCAAGCTTTTCTTCAACCTCTTTGAGAAGCTCTTCTTTTTCGCGGGAAATCTTTTTAATTTGAGAAATCAGCTTTTCTTCGCCTTCAATTTCTTTTTCAAGGTCTTCGCGGCTCTGAGCTGAAGCTTCTTTTTCCTTTTCAATTCTTTCGATTGTTATTTTATTGTGTTCAATAGAATTTTCTAAAACAGCACATTTGCTGTCTAAATCCGAAGCCTCCAACTCACTTTCAGAAATTGTTTGGCGAATTGTTTCAATCTCGGCTGTTATTTTTTGAGAAACTTCAAAAGCTTTTTCAATTTTTTCTTCAATTTCTGAAATCTCTTTTTCAATTTTTTCATAGTGACTTTCAGCAAGAGTGAGCTTGTCGTCTTGTTTTCTCAGTTCCTCTTTAAGCTTTTCAATAGTATAAAGCCACAAGCTGATTTCAAGAGACTTTCTTTCTTCGGCAAGAACAAGAAACTTTTCTGCCTTTTCGCTCTGAGTTTTAAGAGGTCCTATTCTTCCCTCAAGCTCAGAAAGAATATCGCGAAGTCTGATTAAATTATCTTCAGCCTGGTTGAGCTTTTTAATTGAGTCGCCTCGTCTATATCTATAGGCAGAAATTCCTGCCGCCTCTTCAAGCATTTCTCGACATTCATTGCCCTTGCCGGAAATCATATCGGCAATTTTTCCTTGGCTGACCATGGAATATCCGTCTCGACCGAGACCGGTATCCATAAAAAGCTCATGAACATCTCTGAGTCTGACGTTTTCACCGTTTATTTTGTATTCACTTTCTCCGCTTCTGAAATAGCGTCTCGTTACGGAAACCTCGTCACTGTCAACAGACTTAATTGATCTGTCGCTGTTATCAAGGCGCAAGGTTACCTGCGCAAAGCCATAGGCCTTGCGTACCTTTGTTCCGTCAAAAATAACGTCTTCCATTTTTGAGCCACGCAATGACTTGCTGGATTGCTCTCCCAAAACCCATCTCACAGCGTCAGAAACATTACTTTTTCCGCTTCCGTTAGGACCAACAACGGCAGTAATTCCTTTTCCGAACTTTAAAACAGTTTTTTCCGGGAAAGATTTGAAGCCTTGCATTTCAAGTGCTGTTAAAATCATTTCTTTTCTCCTTGACAGCCTGACGCTGCCTTTAAAACTATTTCGTATTTTTTTAATGTATCAGACTGTTTAACTTTTATTGAATATCCTTCCGCCTCAAGCGCTTTAATGTTTTCTCTCCCCTGCCCGATAAGCTGAGAAACAAAGGAAGAACCAACAAAAACCTCCGGATTTTTTATTGATGTTTCAGAAAGTTCTTTTCTCAGAAGCTTAAGATAGATTGAGCTTTCACATTTTTCGCGAAAAGCAGGATGATATACACCTGCAACATAGCCTTCTTCAACATTTCCGCCGGAATGAAGACCGAGACGGATAACAGGAATTTGGTTTTTATGAAACATTAAAAGAAGCTCACCGCAAAGACTGATTGCTTCTTCAAGAGTCTGCGGAACATATTTTCCTTCTTCCAGAAGCTTATGAAGCGCAGTTTTTTCAAGAACCACCGTGGGATAAATTCTTGCTGTGTCTGGATTGAGAGAAATCAGCGTTTTCGCCGTTTCTATTGCACCTTCGTCGCTGTCGCCGTAAAGTCCCGTCATCATCTGAACACCCAGCTCAAAGCCAAAGCTTTTAATTAACCGCGCCGCAGAAAAAATGTCTTCAGCCGTGTGACCTCTTTCATTTAAACGAAGAACTCTGTTGTCTGTTGACTGACAGCCGATTTCGATTGAGGTTACACCGTATTTCTTTAAAACATGAAGAATTTCTTCATTTATACAGTCAGGTCTTGTGGAAATTCTGATTCCTTTAAAAAGACCTTTATCAATATATTCTTTAGCTGCCTTGAGAAGAGAAAGCATATATTCTCTTTCGATAGCTGTAAAGCTTCCGCCAAAAAAAGCAATCTCGCCCTCTCCCGTTTCATAGCGGCTTCCGAGAGCTTTGGAAACAGCGTTATGAACGTCCTGAACATCAAGCCGCTTAACTGAGCCGGAAATCGTTTTTTGATTGCAGAAGCTGCAACGGTGAGGACAACCCTCATCGGCAACAAACAGCGCCACATTTATGTGTTTCATAGCTTAATTCCCATAAGCTCAAGAGCACTTTTTGCTGCTGCTTGTTCAGCGCCTTTTTTGCTGATTCCGATTCCTGTTCCCATAACGTTGCTGTTTAGTCTGACCTCAACTTCAAAGCGCTTGTTATGGTCAGGACCGCTTTCGCCCACAAGAACATAGGTCAGATGCTCATCGGGATTTTTTTGAATAATTTCCTGAAGAGCTGTTTTGTAATCGTTAAAAATGGGTTGCTTTGTTGCGGCAGTTTTAAGAAAACGCAAAATGAACTTCTTTGCTTCTTCCAGTCCGCCGTCAAGATATATTGCCGCAATAACAGCCTCAAAGGCGTCGGCAAGAATTGAAGGACGGTTTCTTCCACCTGTGTGTTCTTCACCTTTTCCCAGCAGTATGTATTTGCCAAGATCGATTTCCTTAGCAAAATCAAAAAGCGATTTTTCGCAAACGCATGCTGCTCTTCTTTTTGTCATATCTCCTTCAGGGAGATGAGAAAGGTTATGATAAAAATATTCTGCGCTGACAACACCCAGAACGCTGTCGCCGAGGAACTCAAGCCTTTCATTACATTCACCAACATTTTGTTTTTCATTGGCATAGGAGGAATGGGTAAAAGCTGTTTGAAGAAGCTTTTTATTTTTAAAGCAATAGCCTATTTCTTTTTCAAAATCAGAAAACATTTTTTCACTCCTTTTTTAAAGAATTTCTCAAACGGTCAGACTTTTCTGACCGTCTGAGCTTTATTAATCGAATTTTCCAAAGCTTCAAGTGCTCTTTTTGAAAGAGCCGCATATCTTTCTTTTTTGTCTCTTATTTTGGGCTCAATGGGTGGCAAAACACCGAAATTTGCGCCCATTGGCTGAAAATTTTCAACAGAAGGGTCGCTGATATATCTTGAAAGAGCGCCGATCATTGTTTCTTCGGGAAGTACAAGAGTTTCTTCGCCCTTCAGCATTTTTATCATATTATAGCCCGCCATTATTCCGGAGGCAGCAGACTCCATATAGCCTTCCACTCCGGTTATTTGGCCTGCAAAGAAAAGGTTATTTCTTTTTCTGAAGCTGAAATCGCCGTTTAAAAGCCTTGGGGAGTCTATAAAGGTGTTTCTATGCATAACCCCGTATCTTAAATACTCCGCATTTTTCAAAGCAGGAATCATTGAAAAAACACGCTTTTGTTCGCCGAACTTCAGATTCGTCTGAAAACCAACAAGATTATACATAGTTGCGCTTCGGTTCTCTTTCCTCAGCTGAAGAACTGCCCACGGTCTGTGGCCGGTTCTGGGATCACGAAGGCCAACAGGCTTAAGCGGTCCGAAACGGATAGTATCTTTTCCTCTCGATGCCATAACTTCAATTGGCATACAACCTTCATAAACGTCTTTTCTTTTATCAAAAGAATGAAGAGGCGCACTTTCGGCTGTTATCAGCGCGTTATAAAAGGTCTCATATTCCTCTTGAGTCATGGGACAATTAATATAGTCATCTTCTCCGCCTCTTTCATATCTTGAAGCGCAAAAAGCATTTTCCATATCAATGCTTTCAAAAGAAACAATTGGTGCAGCTGCGTCAAAAAAGTGAAGTCCGTTTCCGCAGATGTCTGAAATTTTTTCGCTGAGGTTATCGCTTGCAAGCGGACCGGCGGCAATTATAACATTGCCATCGGGAATTTCAGTTACTTCTTCACAAATTACTGTTATATTGGGATGATTTGTTATTTTTTCCGTAACCAAGCGAGAAAATTCGTCTCTGTCAACAGCCAAAGCACCGCCTGCAGGAACCTGACACTTTTCAGCGCACTGCATACAAATTGAACCAAAACGGCGCATTTCTTCTTTCAGAAGACCTGCCGCACTTTCAAGTCGCATAGCCTTCAATGAATTTGAACAAACGAGCTCAGCCATGGTGGAAATTTTATGGGCAGGGCTGAATTTTTTTGGCTTCATTTCATAAAGCTCAACCTTCGCCCCTGCCTCAGCGCATTGCCATGCCGCTTCTACACCGGCAAGGCCTGCACCAATAATTTTTATTGTTTCATTCATTTTAAAATAATGCTCTCACTTTTGATTTTTCTTTGCTTTTGTTTTGTAACCGCACCCCTCAGCAAGACAAGAAATGACTCCTCCTCTTGACTTGAAAAGAGTTTTTCCGCAGTTAGGGCAGTTATCTTTTGTGGGAGAATCCCATGTTACAAAGTCGCACTCAGGCCATTTGTCACAGCCGTAAAAGACTCTTCCCTTTTTAGACTTTCTTTCTATTACCTTGCCTGCACATTTCGGGCAGACACCGGGGGTTTCTTTTTTGAAGGGCTTTGTGGTTTTACATTCAGGATATCCGGGACAAGCAAGGAACTTGCCGAATCTTCCAACCTTAACAACCATCATTCTTCCGCAGTTTTCGCAAGGAATATCAGTAATATCTTCCTGAAGCTGAATTTTAACGCCTTCCATTTCTTTTTTGACCTTGGCGAGATTATCGGCAAAATCAACATAGAAAAGATGAAGAAGCTTAATATAATCCTGCTGTCCCTCACCAACCTTATCAAGATCAGTTTCCATCTGTGCAGTAAATTTTGTGTTAACAATAGTGGGAAATTTTTCTTTAAGAAGCTTTGTTATCGCTTCACCCAGTTCGGTGGGATAAAGCTGCTTGGCTTTTCTTGAAACATATTCTCTTTTTGTAATGGTTGAAATAATCGTTGCATAGGTACTGGGTCTTCCGACTCCGTTTTCCTCAAGAGATTTGATAAGTGCCTCTTCGGTGTAGCGTGGTGGTGGCTGAGTAAAATGTTGATTTTTAACGATTTCTTTCTTTTTAAGGCTATCGCCGTCGCTGATTCCGTCAGGAAGCTTTGATTTGTCGTCAGCCTCGGTATTATCATAAAGAACAGTATAGCCATCAAACTTTACGCTGTAGCCGCTGGCTGTGAAAAGACAAAACCTGTTTTCTTCGTTTTCTCTTGTCCCTTTGATTTCAAGCTTTGTTGTGTTCTGAACACATTGAGACATCAATGAAGCAAGGAAACGTCTCCAAATGAGCGAATAAAGCTTATACTGCTCAGGAGAAAGACTGCTTTGAACCTTTTCGGGAGTAAGCTCAACCGATGAAGGTCTGATTGCTTCGTGACCATCCTGCGCGTTGCTTCTTGACTTATAGTAGCGGGGCTTTTCAGGCATATATTTATCGCCGAAGGTTTTTCTGACGAAAGAATCAGCCTGAGCTCTTGCCTCTTCAGATATTCTTAAAGAGTCTGTTCTCATATAAGTAATCAAACCGACAAAGCCAACGCCCTGAACCTCAACACCTTCATAAAGCTCCTGAGCAATTTTCATTGTTCTTTCAGGTCTGAAGCCAAGTCTTCTTGAAGCTTCTTGCTGAAGTGTTGAAGTGATAAAAGGAGGAGAAGGATTCTTTTTTCTTGTTCCTTTCTTTAGAGAGCTGATTGAAAAAGAGGCTCCGTCAAGACGGCTGAGAATTTCATCAGCCTGTTTTTCATTTTCAAGTTTAAGCTTTCCTGTTTCGTCGCCATAAAAAGAAGCGTTGATTACTCTTTTGTTTGACGAAAGAAACTTTCCGTCAATAGTCCAGTATTCTTCCGGAACAAAAGCTCTGATTTCTTCCTCGCGGTCAACAATCATTCGAACAGCAACACTCTGAACTCGTCCTGCAGAAAGACCTCTTCTGATTTTTTGAGAAACAAAGGGGCTGAGCTTATAGCCGACAAGGCGGTCAAGAATTCTTCTTGCCTGCTGAGCATTAACAAGGTCAATATCTACCTTTCTGGGAGAAGCCATTCCGTTTTTAACGCCCGTTTTTGTAATTTCGTTGAAGGTTATTCTGTTTTCTTCTTCAAGACTCAAGCCGAGAACATGGGCAAGATGCCATGAAATTGCCTCACCCTCTCTATCAGGGTCAGTTGCAAGATATACCTTATCAGATTTTTTAACGGCCTCTTTCAGTTCTTTAACAAGGCCTTCTTTTCCTTTAACAATTGCATATTTAGGCTCAAAATCTTTTTTAACATCAACACTGAGTCTGGCTTCGGGAAGGTCTCTGATGTGGCCTTTTGAAGCAACGATTTCATAGCCTTTTCCAAGATAGTTTTTTAAAGTCTTCGCCTTAGAGGGAGACTCAACAATAATTAAATCAGACATAAGTCACCTTTATATTATTAATTTATTTTAAGCATTTTTGCAATAATTGCCTGAACCTGCGGCTTTTATTGCTCCCGCCATTTCAAGCTCGGTTAACGCAACCAGAACCTTGTTTGGCGGCAATTTGCTTAATCGGGTGATTTCATCAAAAGACATTATTTCACCTGACATTTGATTATACACTAATTTTGCGTTATCTGAAACACTTTCTGAAATATTTTTTTCAAAAATTTCTGTGTTTTTTTGATTTTCTTCAATAAATTCTTGTTTTGTTTCGGTTTTTTCTTCGATTTTCGGTTTTGAAGTTCTATTTTTAGGAGCTTTTATTTCTTTCTCACCGTATGGAAACTCGGTTATTCCTTCAAAAGGAAATTCCACCTGATAAAAATGCTTTTCATTTTTTTGAGGAATTATCATTTTATAATAAGCAAGAATATCGTTTCCGCTGAAAACAGCTCTGGCGCCCTCTCTGATTATTTTGTTAGAGCCGCTGTATGCAACGCTGTTAACATCGCCGGGAACAGCAAAAACATCTTTTCCTTGATGTCTTGCGTGTGAAACAGTATTCATTGTTCCGCTTTTCTCGCCTGCTTCAACAACAAGAACTCCTCTTGAAAGAGCAGAAACGATTCGGTTTCTTTTCGGAAAATTATAAACGGTTGCAGGTGTTGTGGGAGAATATTCACTTATAAGTGCGCCGTTTTCAACAACTTTTTTTCTCAGATATTCGTTTTCAGAAAGATAAGAAGCCAGATGGCCACAGCCCATAACCAAAACAGTTTTTGAGCCTTTTTCAATAGCGGCAAGATGAGCAATACTGTCAATTCCCAAAGCACCGCCGCTGACAATAACTGCTTTTTCATCGGCAAGCTCACCGACAATTTTGGTTGCCGCTTCTATTCCGTATAAAGATGGCTTTCTGGTTCCCACAACGGCAATCGCAATTCTGTCTTTCAGGCAGGATATATCACCCTGAACAAAAAGCACCAAAGGAAAATTGTCGATTCTCTTGAGAGATTCAGGATAATTTTCATCTTCGTAAGTTACAATTTCAATGGAATTTTCACGACATATTCTGCAAATTTTTTCCATTTTTTCCGGAGTAGATCTCAGCATTTTCAAAAGATTGGCATGACTGAATAAGCCGGAGGCTCTCCATTGATTCTCTCCCGCCTCATACAGCTGTTTTGCGCCCGAAAAATAAGCGATTACATCAAAAACAGGCGCTCCGACACCCATACATTCTGAAAGCCAGAGCCAATAAAGATCATTTTTCATTTTCTCATCATTTCCCACATAGTAATTGCCGCAGCCATTGCAGCATTAAGAGATTCAGCTCTTCCTTCCATAGGAATAGTTATTTTTTGGCAAACAGCGAAAACCTCTTCGCTTACACCATTAGCTTCGTTACCAATTACTGCAACAACTCCGCCGCTGAAATCAGCTTCAACCACTGATTTACTGTTGCTATCAGGCGTTGTTGAATATATTTTCATTCCTCTGCTTCCAAGACTCATAAGCAAAGAAGGAAGCTTTTCAGTTTTAATTACCGGAAGGCGAAAAAGTGAACCCATTGAGGCTCTTTGAGCTTTAGGATTATAAATATCACAACCACCGCTTATAATAAGACCGTTTATACCCAAAGCCTCAGCAGTTCTGCTGATTGCGCCAAGATTATCTGGGTTCTGAACATTATCAAGGGCAACATATTTTAATTTTGAATCAATATCATTTTCATCTTTCTCGCAAAGCATTTTGCAAACGCAAAAAACGCCCTGAGAGTTTTTGGTTTCTGAAATTTTTTCGCATACACCGTCTGAAATTAAATATGCCGCTTCAGAAACGAACACTAATTCATTAATATTTTCGCTGTTTTTTTCAAACGCTTTTTTTGTGAAATAAACAGCGGAAATTTTCATTTTACTTTTTGCTGCATCAAAACAAAGTCTCAACCCTTCAAGAAAAAACTCTCTGTTTTCTTTTCTGTAGGAAGAGGACGAAGCAAGCTTAATTATATGCTTGACTTTTGGATTGTTTGCGCTGTTAATTTCAGAAATCATTTTCAAATTCTGCAATACCGGTTAAAAAAGGGTATTTTCCTTTCATGATGTTTTGACACAAAATTGCAATAAAATTATTATCAATAAAAAATGACAAATACGCCCGAGAAAATTCCCGGACGTAAAAATCAGATTAAAGAGCAGCTTTTGCCTGTTCAACAAGTGCTGTGAAAGCAGCGGGGTCAGCAATAGCAATTTCTGAAAGCATCTTTCTGTTAAGAGTGATTCCAGCCTTCTTAAGACCGTTCATAAATGTTGAATAGTTTGTTCCGTTTGCCTTGCAAGCAGCAGAAATTCTTGTGATCCAAAGTCTTCTGAAATCACGTTTTTTCTGTTTTCTGCCGATATAAGCATAGTTGCCTGATTTCATAACAGCCTGTTTTGCTGTTTTGAAGAGGCTGTGTTTTGAACCATAATAGCCCTTAGCGAGCTTTAAAACTTTATTTCTTCTCTTACGAGTCATCATTGCGCCTTTAATACGAGCCATGATTAAGTACCTCCGTTGTTATTTTAAATTTAAGTTGCTGTTTTCAAGATTATCTTATTTATAAGGAACAAGACGCTTGATCTGCTTGCAGTTTGTTTTGTCAGCAACCTCTACCTTGCGAAGATTTCTCTTGCGCTTTGTGTTTTTCTTTGTGAGAATGTGTGACTTATTTGCATGGCCACGCATCGGTTTACCGTTCTTTGAAAGCTTAAAACGCTTTTTTGCACCGCTGTGAGTTTTAATTTTAGGCATAGTGTTTTCCTCCTGCTTATTACTTTTTGGCTTTGGGAGCCAAGAACATCATCATTGATCTGCCTTCAAGCTTGGCCGGTTTTTCAACAGAGCTGAAATCCTGACAGGCCTCTGAGAACTTGCTCATTGTTACAAGACCATTTTCAGGGTGAGCCATTTCACGACCTCTGAAACGAATTGAAACCTTGACTTTGTTGCCGCTTTCAAGAAATTTCTTTGCATGATTAACCTTTGTTTCAAAATCGTGAGTATCGATATTAAGAGAAAGTCGAATTTCTTTAATTTCAATAACGCGCTGATTTTTCTTTGCTTCTTTTTCGCGCTTTGTCATTTCAAAACGGTATTTTCCGTAGTCCATGATTTTGCACACCGGCGGTTTAGCCTGAGGAGCAATTTTAACAAGGTCAAGATTTCTTTCTTCAGCAATTTTCAAAGCTTCTTCAGCCGACATTAGACCAAGAACCTCACCGTCACCGGTAACAACTCTTATCTCGCTGTCGCGAATTTCTTCGTTGATTTGCATTTCTTTGATAGCGATGTTCATACACCTCCGCAAAAATATTGAACGACTGTTCAGTGTGAATTCTCACACAAAAATCAAAGCGTGAATGCAGTAACACATTCACGCAATAACACCAATAAAAAAGGTTATTGACCGAGGGAAACGGAATTCCCGGGGTGAGAGCGAACTGCTTCTGCTTTGTTGTGGAGATATATTACCACATCAAAAATACATTGTCAAGTCTTTTCAGCAAAAAAATTTTACTCTTTTCAGGTCAATGTTATCAAAGAGAATTACCTTTTAAATTGCTAAAAAAAGCTCTCCCTTTCGGAAGAGCTTTAATTAGTTTGTTTTCAGGAATTATTCGTTGATAGCTGTAACAACGCCTGAACCAACTGTACGACCACCTTCACGGATAGCGAAACGAAGACCTTCTTCGATAGCGATTTCTGTGATAAGTTCAACGTCCATTTCAATGTTATCACCAGGCATGCACATTTCGGTGCCTGCGGGAAGAGAGATAACGCCTGTTACGTCAGTTGTTCTGAAATAGAACTGGGGTCTGTAGTTGTTGAAGAAAGGTGTGTGACGGCCGCCTTCATCCTTGGTAAGAACGTAAACCTGGCCACGGAATTTTGTGTGAGGCTGAATTGAACCGGGTTTTGCAAGAACCTGACCTCTTTCGATCTCTGTTCTCTGAACACCACGAAGAAGAGCGCCGATGTTGTCGCCGGCTTCAGCATAGTCGAGGATCTTTCTGAACATTTCGATACCGGTAACAACTACCTTTCTCTTTTCGTCTGTAAGACCAACGATTTCAACTTCTTCACCAGTCTTGAGCTGACCTCTTTCAACTCTACCTGTTGCAACAGTACCACGACCTGTGATGGTGAATACGTCTTCAACGGGCATGATGAAGGGAAGGTCTGCCTTACGGTCAGGAGTGGGGATGTAGCTGTCAACAGCTTCCATGAGTTCCCAGATGGGAGCAAGTTCGGGAGCTGAAATATCGCTGCCTGAATATTCAAGAGCTTTAAGAGCTGAACCCTTGATGATGGGAGTATCATCGCCGGGGAATTCATACTCTGAAAGAGTTTCACGGATTTCCATTTCAACGAGTTCAAGAAGTTCTTCGTCGTCAACCTGGTCAACTTTGTTCATGAATACGATGATGTAGGGAACGCCAACCTGACGAGCAAGAAGAAGGTGTTCTTTTGTCTGAGCCATGGGGCCGTCTGTTGATGCGATAACAAGGATAGCACCGTCCATCTGAGCAGCACCGGTAATCATGTTTTTGATGTAGTCGGCGTGGCCCGGGCAGTCAACGTGAGCATAGTGACGGTTGTCAGTTTCATACTCAACGTGAGCTGTGTTGATTGTGATACCACGTTCTCTTTCTTCGGGAGCCTTGTCGATCATGTCGTATGCTTCGAACTTAGCGTAACCCTTCATAGCAAGAGTCTTTGTGATAGCAGCTGTGAGAGTGGTCTTACCGTGGTCAACGTGGCCGATTGTACCAATGTTAACGTGCGGTTTATTACGTTCAAATTTTTCCTTTGCCATTGGGATTTCCTCCTAAGACTTTTAATTTTTGTTTGATAGAGTTTATCATATCTGTTTCATTGTAGCAAAAAACAGATTAAATTGCAATAGTTTTCCAAGAAAAATTAGTCTTTCTTGTTTCTTTCGGTAACAATTCCTTCTGCAATTGACTTGGGAACTTCTTTATAGCCGTCAGGTTCCATAACATACTGACCGCGGCCCTGAGTCTTTGAACGAAGGTCTGTTGCATAACCAAACATTTCTGCAAGAGGAACTCTTGCGTTGATCTGCTTAACGCCTGATCTGTCTTCAAAGCCCTGAATTTCGCCACGGCGAGAGTTAAGGTCGCCGATAACGTCGCCCATATAATCTTCGGGAGTTATAACAACAACCTTCATGATGGGCTCGAGAAGAACGGGGCTAGCTTTTCTTGCAGCTTCTTTGAATGCCATTGAACCTGCAATCTTGAAGGCCATTTCTGAAGAGTCAACTTCATGATATGAACCATCATAAAGAGTAACCTTAACGTCAACTACGCTGTAGCCTGCAATAACACCTGACTGCATTGCACCCTGAATACCCTGATCGATGGGACCGATGTATTCCTTGGGAATTGCGCCGCCGACGATGTTGTTAACAAACTCGTAGCCTTTGTCGGGATTGGGCTCGATTCTGATTTTACAGTGACCGTATTGACCCTTACCACCTGACTGACGGGCATATTTGGTGTCTGCAGCAGATTCCATACGGATTGTTTCTCTGTATGCAACCTGGGGCTTACCAACATTAGCTTCAACCTTGAATTCACGAAGAAGTCTGTCAACGATAATTTCAAGGTGGAGCTCACCCATACCGGCGATAATTGTCTGACCGGTTTCTTCATCTGTATAGCAACGGAAGGTGGGGTCTTCTTCTGCAAGCTTTGCAAGAGCAATACCCATCTTTTCCTGACCTGCTTTTGTTTTGGGCTCAATTGCAACACGGATAACAGGTTCGGGGAAGTTCATTGATTCAAGCACTACGGGGTGCTTTTCGTCGCAGAGTGTGTCACCTGTTGTTGTGTTCTTAAGACCAACAGCAGCAGCAATATCACCGGCATAAACAGTATCAATGTCTTCACGGTGGTTTGCGTGCATCTGAAGAATACGACCGAGTCTTTCTCTGTTATCTTTAACAGAGTTATAAACGGTTGTTCCGGCGTTAACTGTTCCTGAATAAACGCGGAAGAAGCAGAGTTTTCCAACGAAGGGGTCTGTTGCAATCTTGAAAGCAAGAGCTGCAAAGGGCTCTTCGTCTGATGAATGTCTGTTTTCTTCTTCGTCTGTGTCGGGGTTAACACCCTTGATAGCTTCAATGTCTGTGGGAGCAGGCATGAAGTCAACAATAGCATCGAGAAGGGGCTGAACGCCCTTGTTACGATATGCTGTTCCGCAGCAAACAGGAACGATTGCGTTTTCGATTGTTGCCTTGCGGATTACTTTTTTGAGTTCCTCAACGGTGGGTTCTTCACCTTCAAGGTATTTTTCCATGAGGTCTTCGTCTTGTTCAACGATTGACTCAATCATAGACATACGATATTCTTCAGCCTTTTCAACCATATCTTCGGGAATGGCTTCATGGCGAACATCAAGACCCTTATCGTCATAATAAACGATTGCATCGTTATTGACGAGGTCAATGATGCCTTTGAAATCGCTTTCAACACCGATGGGGAGCTGAATGGGAACTGCTGTGCAGTTAAAACGTTCTTTTACCATGTCAAGAACACGGTAGAAGTTAGCACCTGTGATATCCATTTTGTTAACGAATATCATTCTGGGTACTTTATACTCGTCAGCCTGACGCCAAACTGTTTCAGACTGAGGTTCAACACCACCCTTTGCGCAAAGAACGGTTACAGAACCGTCAAGAACGCGGAGTGAACGCTGAACTTCAACTGTAAAGTCAACGTGGCCCGGAGTGTCGATAATATTGATACGATGGTCTTTCCAGAAGCAAGTTGTTGCAGCGGAGGTTATAGTAATACCTCTCTCCTGTTCCTGAGCCATCCAGTCCATTGTTGCAGAACCGTCATGGGTTTCACCGAGCTTATGGTTAACACCTGTGTAATAGAGAATTCTTTCACTGGTGGTTGTTTTACCGGCGTCGATGTGAGCCATAATACCAATATTTCTTGTTTTTTCAAGAGATACCTTTCTTGGCATAATATCCTCCAGTTAACTTCTGTTAAATTACCATCTGAAATGAGCGAAAGCCTTGTTGGCTTCTGCCATCTTGTGTGTGTCTTCACGCTTCTTGAATGATGAACCGGTTTCGTTGGTTGCATCAATGATTTCGTTGGCAAGTCTTTCCTTCATTGTTCTTTCTGAACGCTGACGGCTGTAGAGTGTGATCCAACGGAGACCGAGAGTCTGTCTTCTTTCGGGACGAACCTCGATGGGTACCTGGTAAGTTGAGCCACCTACACGGCGAGCCTTAACTTCCAGAACAGGCATAACGTTTTCCATTGCAGCTTCAAAAACTTCAAGGGGTTCCTTACCTGTTTTTTCTTTGATGATTTCGAAAGCATCGTAAACGATTTTCTGAGCGACACCTTTCTTGCCATCATACATAACACTGTTGATAAGACGTGTTACAAGCTTTGAATTGTAAAGCGGATCGGGCAAAACATCACGTTTTGCTATCTGGCCTCTTCTTGGCACTGCGCTTCCCTCCTTCATAATAATGATATCATAGGTACTCGAGTGACAAATTCCCGTGGCACCAATGGAGGCGTATAATATATATACACTCTCACATCGTTGATAAAACCTGTTTATCAGCCTGCAAGAAGATTTGTCAATTCATAGTTTTTTCCATTTTGACCGATGGAAATTAGTTTTTTCTGCGTTAAGTGCAGATTACTTTTTGGCTGCCTTAGGACGCTTTGCGCCGTATTTTGAGCGAGACTGCATTCTTCCGTTAACACCCTGAGTATCAAGTGTTCCACGAACGATGTGGTAACGCACACCGGGAAGGTCCTTAACACGACCGCCACGAATAAGAACAACGCTGTGTTCCTGAAGGTTATGTCCAACGCCGGGGATATAAGCTGAAACTTCAATTCCGTTGGTAAGACGTACTCTGGCGATCTTACGAAGAGCTGAGTTCGGCTTTTTCGGTGTTGCTGTTTTAACTGCTGTGCAAACGCCACGCTTCTGAGGAGAGTTATGATCTGTCATAACATTCTTCTTAGAGTTGAGACCTTTGAGAAGAGCAGGAGCCTTCGGCTTTTTAACAAGCGTTTCTCTACCGTTACGAACTAACTGGTTAAAGGTAGGCAAATTTAGCATCTCCTTTCTTAGAATATTCCTGTTTTTCTTAAACAGGGCATAGTTATACCCTTCAGGGCCATAACCTTGACAATTTTACAACATTTATTAAATTTTGTCAACAAATATTTTTTCTTTTGCCAAAAACTTTGAAAGTTTGTTATTTTTTGCTTGATTTGCCATTTTTTATTGATTAGTTTCTGTTATTTTTGACTATAAATAAGACTTTTATTCCAAAAAAATCACCGCAAATTTCTCTGCGGTGATTTTAAAGGTTTAATTATTCTTCGTCTTCACTTTCGGTTGAAGCTTCAGTTTCTTCAGCGGGTTTTGCTGAAACATATTTAACATCACTGTAGCATTTCATGCCGGTTCCTGAAGGAAGAAGCTTACCGATAATAACATTTTCTTTAAGACCGAGAAGAGGATCAACCTTTCCTCTGATTGCTGCGTCGGTGAGAACTCTTGTTGTTTCCTGGAAGGAAGCAGCTGAAAGGAAGGACTCTGTTGCAAGTGAAGCTTTTGTAATACCGAGAATAACAGGTGTAACTGTTGCTTCAACTGCTTCTTCGCCTGCAAGTTCAGCCTTAGCCTTTGCTTCAGCATTTGCTTTGCGAACGTCTTTCTTTTCAACGAGTGTTCCGGGAAGAAGAGTTGTATCTCCGCTGTCTTCAACCTTAACTTTTCTCATCATCTGACGGGCAATAACCTCAATGTGTTTATCGTTGATATCAACACCCTGAGTTCTGTATGTGAGCTGAACCTGACTTATAAGATAGTCGTGAACAGCACCGACACCGAGAACATTGAGAATATCTCTCAGGTCACATGAACCGTCTGTAAGAGCCTCACCTTTAACAACCTTCTGACCTTCAACAACTCTGGGTCTTGCACCGAAGGCAAGGAAATAATCTCTTGTTTCGTCTTCGTTTGAAACGATAATCTTGCTCTTTCCGACTGTATCAAAAGAAACAACACCGTCGATTTCGCTGAGGATTGCAAGAGTTTTGGGTTTTCTTGCTTCAAAGAGCTCTTCAACACGGGGAAGACCCTGTGTAATATCGGCGCCTGAAGCAACACCACCGGTGTGGAAGGTTCTCATAGTAAGCTGTGTACCGGGTTCACCGATTGACTGAGCAGCGATAATACCAACAGCCTCACCCACTGTTACGGGCTGACCGGTTGCAAGGTTTGAACCGTAGCACTTGATACAAGCTCCGTGGTTAGAGTTACAGGTGAGAAGTGATCGAATCTTGATTCGGCAGATTCTGTCGATTTCGTCCTGACTTGCTCCGGCTTCAA
The DNA here is from genome assembly GCA_017474045.1 of Clostridia bacterium. GTDB lineage: Bacteria > Bacillota > Clostridia > Oscillospirales > Acutalibacteraceae > UBA6857. Next base: position 81,321 of record JAFUHX010000088.1, read on the forward strand.
TCGCAGCCTGCTTTTTATCTGAAAGATATTTGTTAACCTTGTTTGCATCGTCTTCTGAAAGCATGTGGTCGTTATCCATAATAACTTCACCGCTTTCGCTGTCAACGAGAGGATTGAGAAGATATCTTCCCTTGAGTCTTTCAACAAGAGGCTCGAGGGTACGATTTCCGTCCATGATGTCATAAACCTCAAGACCTTCAGTGCAGCCGCAATCTTCTTCACGGATAATAACATCCTGAGAAACGTCAACAAGACGGCGGGTCAGATAACCTGAGTCAGCGGTACGAAGCGCTGTATCGGCAAGACCTTTACGTGCACCACGGGAAGAAATGAAGTATTCCTGAACATTAAGACCTTCTCTGTAGTTTGCTCTGATGGGAACCTCAATGGTTTTACCTGCGGTGTTAGCGATAAGTCCGCGCATACCTGCAAGCTGACGAAGCTGAGATTCGGAACCACGGGCACCGGAGTCGAGCATCATATAGATAGGATTGAATTTGTCAAAGTTCTGAGTGAGAGCTTCTGCAACACGCTTTGTACAGATATCCCAAGCTTCAATAACGTTCTTTGAACGGTCATTGTTACTGAGAAGACCGAATTCATACTGTCTGTTGATTTCGTCAACAATTTCTTCTGTTTCAGCAAGAATTTCCTTCTTCATGGGAGGAATTGTTGCATCGCAAACAGCAACAGTAATACCGCTTCGTGTTGAGAATTTATAACCCTGACTCTTGATTGCGTCAAGCACTTCGGCAGTCTTTGATGTTCCGTGAACACGGATACATCTGTCAATAATCTGACCGAGCTGCTTTTTCTTGATAAGACCGATGTCTTTACCCTTTCCGCTGTTAAGACCTTCGCTTTCAAGAGTAAACATATTTTCAATGTTGCTTCTGTCAACAAAGCCTAAATCCTGAGGAACGGGATTATTGAAGATAACCTTACCGAGAGTTGTTTCAACAAGCTTTGTGTATTCAACGCCGTCAACTGTTTTGCTCATTCTGATTTTGATAAGGGCATGAAGATCAATTACGCCTTCATCATAAGCCATCTGAGCTTCGTCAACATCGCGGAATACCTTGCCTTCACCGAGAGCACCGGGCTTAACAAGGGTTAAGTAATATGAGCCGAGGATCATGTCCTGAGTAGGAACAGTTACAGGCTTTCCGTCTGAAGGCTTAAGAAGGTTTCCTGAAGAAAGCATGAGGAAACGAGCTTCAGCCTGAGCTTCAGCAGAAAGAGGAACGTGAACAGCCATCTGGTCGCCGTCGAAGTCGGCGTTGAAAGCAGTACAAACAAGAGGATGAAGCTTAATGGCTTTGCCTTCAACAAGAACAGGTTCAAAAGCCTGAATACCAAGTCTGTGAAGCGTGGGAGCACGGTTTAGCATTACAGGGTGATCTTTGATTACTTTATCAAGAGCATCCCAAACAACTTCATCTCTTCTGTCAACACTCTTTCTTGCGCTCTTGACATTAACTGTTCCGGTCTTGCTGTTTTTATCTCTGTCAGAATTGCTCTGTTCAATAAGGCGCTTCATAACAAAGGGCTTAAAGAGCTCAAGAGCCATATCCTTGGGAAGACCGCATTGATAAATTTTAAGCTCGGGACCAACAACGATAACTGAACGGCCGGAATAGTCAACACGCTTACCGAGAAGGTTCTGACGGAAACGGCCCTGCTTACCTTTAAGCATATCTGAAAGAGACTTAAGAGGTCTGTTGTTGGGACCGGTTACAGGTCTGCCTCTTCTTCCGTTATCGATAAGAGCGTCAACAGATTCCTGAAGCATTCTCTTTTCGTTTCTTATAATGATGGCAGGAGCACCAAGCTGAAGGAGCTTTTTAAGACGGTTATTTCTGTTAATAACACGACGATAGAGGTCATTGAGGTCGCTGGTAGCAAAACGTCCGCCATCAAGCTGAACCATAGGACGAATATCGGGGGGAATTACAGGAACAACGTCAAGAATCATCCATTCAGGTCTGTTTCCTGAAGACTTGAAAGCTGAAACAACATCAAGTCTCTTAATAAGCTTTGCTCTTTTCTGACCTGTTGCATCAGCAAGCTCTGCCTTAAGCTGATCGTAAAGAGCATCAACATCAATTTCGCTGAGAAGCTTTTTAATGGCTTCAGCACCCATTCCTGCTTCAAATGTTCCCTTGATGTCTTCTGTTTTTGCTTCTTCATATTTTGTTTCAGAAATAACCTGATATTTTTTGTATCTTCCGTCTTTGGGGTCACCCTCAAGAAGACCGGGATTGATAACAACATATTTTGAGAAATAAAGAACATTTTCAAGCTCCTTCGGACTCATATCCAACATAAGACCGATTCTTGAAGGTATGCCTTTAAAATACCAGATGTGTGAAACAGGAGTTGCAAGTTCAATATGGCCCAAGCGTTCGCGTCGAACCTTTGCTTTGGTGATTTCAACGCCGCATTTTTCGCAGACCTTGCCTTTGTTTTTAAGGCGTTTATATTTTCCGCACTGACATTCCCAGTCTTTAAGCGGTCCAAAAATTCTTTCGCAGAAGAGACCGCCGAGTTCGGGCTTTAAAGTACGATAATTTATGGTTTCAGGCTTTTCAACCTCGCCGTATGACCATGATCTGATCATTTCAGGAGAAGCCAAGCCAATCTTAATTGATTCAAAGGTTATATTTTCCATGTTTAAGTCAGCCCTTTCCTTGATTTCTTTTGGTTTGGATGCGTTTTAAGATGTTGCTTATTCCTCTGAGCCGCCTTCTTCATCGGGAACGAAGGAGCCTGCAAAAACGCTTTCATCTGTAAGACGCTTGCTTTCCTCATAGAAAATGTCAAAAGCATTTTCATCAAGGATGGATTCGCCTTCATCGTCGTCATCAGCTTCATTCATGTCAACATCCTCAATTACCGGATCATCCATATCTTCCGGATTTTCCGGGATATAAGGATCAGGAGAAGCTGAGCCTGTAATTTTTCTTGCTTCATCGTTAACATTGAGCTTAAGGTCAATCTCGTTATCTTCGGCATCAAGAACCTTGATGTCAAGACCAAGGGACTGAAGTTCTTTAACAAGAACCTTGAAGGATTCGGGAACGCCTGCCTGAGGAACGTTTTCACCCTTAAGAATTGCTTCATAGGTTTTTTCACGGCCGTTAACATCGTCTGACTTAACGGTGAGAATTTCCTGAAGGGTATAGGCAGCACCATAAGCTTCAAGAGCCCAAACTTCCATTTCACCGAAACGCTGACCACCGAACTGAGCTTTACCGCCCAAGGGCTGCTGAGTAACAAGTGAATAAGGTCCGATTGAACGGGCGTGCATCTTATCATCAACAAGATGATGCAGTTTCAGATAATACATTACACCAACGGTTACTTCTTCATCAAACTTTTCGCCGGTTCTTCCGTCTGTAAGTCTTGATTTACCGTTAACCTGAAGTCCTGCAAGCTCAAGAGCTTCACGAATGTCTTCTTCGTGAGCACCGTCAAAAACAGGAGTTGTTATATGCCAGCCAAGTTCACGGCAAGCAAAGCCGAGGTGAACCTCAAGAACCTGACCGATATTCATACGTGAGGGAACGCCGAGGGGGTTGAGAACGATATCAAGAGGAGTACCGTCTTCAAGGAAAGGCATATCTTCAGGAGGAAGAACTCTTGAAACAACACCTTTGTTTCCGTGACGGCCGGCCATCTTGTCACCAACCTGAATCTTACGTTTCTGAGCAATATAGCAGCGAACAACCTTGTTAACTCCGGGTGAAAGCTCATCGCTGTTTTCACGGGTGAATTCTTCAACCTTAACAACGATTCCGTATTCGCCGTGGGGAACACGAAGAGATGTGTCTCTGACCTCTCTTGCCTTCTCGCCGAAAATTGCACGAAGAAGCCTTTCTTCGGGAGTCATTTCGGTTTCACCCTTGGGTGTTACCTTACCGACAAGGATATCGCCTGATTTAACTTCGGCACCGATTCTGATAATTCCTCTTTCGTCAAGGTCTTTTCTTGCATCGTCGCCAACGTTGGGAATTTCGTTTGTAATCTCTTCAGGTCCGAGCTTTGTGTCTCTTGCCTCAAGATCATATCTTTCAATGTGAATTGATGTGTAAACATCATCACGGACAAGCTTTTCATTAATAAGAACAGCGTCTTCGTAGTTATAGCCTTCCCATGTCATAAAGCCGATAAGAGCATTTTTACCAAGAGCAAGCTCACCGCCTTCTGTTGCAGCGCCGTCAGCAATTACCTGATTTTTTTCAACTCTTTCGCCAACAGCAACAATGGGCTTCTGATTAATGCAGGTTCCCTGGTTTGAACGCATGAACTTAATGAAGTTATAGGTTTCAATATTGTTGTCGTCTTCAAGAATTTCAACCTTGTCTGCGCTGACATAAGTAACAGTACCGGCATTTTTAGCAAGAATACAAACACCTGAGTCGGTTGCTGCTTTATATTCCATACCGGTTCCGACATAAGGAGCTGAACAAGTGAGAAGAGGAACAGCCTGCTTCTGCATGTTTGAACCCATGAGCGCACGGTTTGCGTCGTCGTTTTCAAGGAACGGAATAAGTGCGGTTGCAACTGAAACAACCATTTTAGGTGAAACGTCCATATAGTCTGCCTTTGCAGGATCAATTTCAAGGAATTCATCACGATAACGGGCATTAACCTTTGTTCTGACAAATTTTCCTTCTTCGTCCAGCATTTCGTTGGCCTGAACAACAGTGTATTCATCTTCAACGTCGGCTGTCATATATTCATAAGAATTAAGAACAACACCGGTTTCTTTGTCGATAGGACGGAAGGGCGCTTCAATAAAGCCATATTCATTAATTCTTGCAAAGGTTGCAAGATATGAAATAAGACCGATGTTGGGACCTTCAGGAGTTTCAATGGGACACATACGTCCATAGTGTGAATAGTGAACATCTCGAACGTCGAAACCTGCACGGTCTCTTGAAAGACCGCCGGGACCGAGAGCTGAAAGACGTCTCTTGTGGGTAAGTTCAGAAAGGGGGTTATTCTGATCCATGAACTGAGAGAGAGGAGATGAACCGAAGAATTCACGAACAGCTGCAATAACAGGTCTTGTGTTAATGAGAGCCTGAGGTGTGATTTTTTCGGGTTCCTGAGCCTGAAGACCCATTCTTTCTCTGACAACTCTTTCCATTCTTGCAAAACCAACTCTGAACTGATTCTGAAGAAGCTCACCAACAGAGCGAATACGTCTGTTGCCAAGGTGGTCGATATCGTCTGTGTTACCTACGCCGCAGGCAAGACAGTTGAGATAGTTGATTGTTGCGAGAATATCGTCAATGGTAATGTGTTTGGGAATAAGGTTCTCTGCGTTTTCGGCAAGAAGAGCAAGAGCATCCTCTTTGTCAAGCTCGCAAAGCTTATCATAAATTTTGAAAAGCTCGGGATATGAAACATATTCGTTAATTCCGATTTCATTAAGCTCTTCTTTAGTGAGTGAAGGAACAAAATTAAGAATATCAACCATCTGGTTTGAGATGATTTTTACGGGTTTGTCGAGACCTTCAACCAAAACATAGGCAATCTTTGCGCCGGCCTGCTCAATTTCGTATGCTCTTTCTTTAGTAACGATTTCGCCGGCTTCAGCAATAATTTCGCCTGTGTATTCGTTAATAATATCTGCAGCAAGCTCAAAACCGCGAAGTCTGTCGGCAATGCTGAGTTTTTTGTTATATTTATAGCGACCAACTCTTGAAATGTCATATCTGTGGTCATCAAAGAAAAGATTCTGAAGATGAGTCACAGCACTTGCACGTGTCGGGGGCTCACCGGGACGAAGCTTTTTATAAACCTCGATTATTGCTTCAGTGCTGTCTTTAGTGTTGTCTTTTTCAAGAGTAGCCTGAATTCTTTCGTCATAATCGAAATATTCAAGAATTTCGCTGTCGCTTGAAAGACGAAGAGATGAGTCAAAAGCCGAGCTTGAGCTGTCTTCAAGAAAAACACTCAATGCGCGGATAAAGGTTGTGATGGGGATTTTTCTGTTTTTGTCAATTCTGACATAGAATATATCGTTCTGGTCGGTTTCATATTCAAGCCATGCACCTCTGTTAGGAATAACAGTTGTTGTGAAAAGCTTTTTACCAAACTGGTTATGAGACATTCCATAGTAAACACCGGGAGAACGAACGAGCTGAGAAACAATAACACGCTCTGCACCGTTGATGATGAATGTTCCGCTGTCTGTCATAAGCGGAAAATCACCCATATAAACTTCGTTTTCTTTAACTTCACCGGTTTCTTTGTTGAGAAGTCTTGCAGTAACACGCATAGCTGCGGCATAAGTTGTTTGTCTCTCTTTACATTCCTTTACAGTATATTTAGACTTGTCTGCCATACTGTAATCAACAAAAGAAAGAACAAGATTTCCGGAATAGTCAGTTATGTCTTCCAGATCTCTGAGGACTTCCTTAAGGCCGGATTTGAGGAACCAGCGATATGAATCCTTCTGAACCTGGATAAGATTGGGCATTTCCATGACTTCCTGAATCTTACCAAAGCTCTTTCGTGTGTTTTTACCTTGTTTAACTTCGGTAACGTTAACCATTGGCTTATTCACTCCGTTTTCATTTATTTACCTTCGCGGCATACGCTGCGCTCGCGCACAGAATTTTAAAAAAAGTATTGACATTTACTTATATTAATGATAAGATGCAATTGTATCAAAGGGCAAAAAGGCATATTACCCATAATATAAGTTGTAACATACTACCACATATTTCAAGGCTTGTCAAGAGCGAAACGCTTGTTTTTTGCTTTTTGGCGCTATTTTTTTGCTTTTTTTCGCTTTTAAAGCCGTTTATTTTTCTTTCTCGGAATTTTATTTCAATTTTTCAACTGAAATATTAAATTCGCACCACGTTTTTTTAATTAAACGCGGTGCGATTATTTTTTTGAAAAAGTATCTATATATTTCTAAATTATAATTATAGGTGCTAAAAACGCGAGGCTCAGTGTACTTTTATTGTTTTCACTTTTCAAGAGCTTTTTTACCTTTTTTCCTTGAATATTCAGCTTATACTAAACCTCTGTTTAAGCAATAATCATTCTGCCCTGCCCTTTGCAGGAGCAACCTTGACTTTTTCTTCTTTTGGCTTGATGTCGCCGGACTTCATAAGAGCGTTCTTTGTCATAAGAGGTCCGAACAATTCATAAATCAGAACACCGAAAAGAACAATGTTTCTGATAATGACTCCCACCTCTCCTATTTCAAGAGCTGAAATAGACATACCAAGGGCAACACCGGCCTGCGGAAGAAGAGTAATTCCAAGGTATTGCTTGATCTGTGGCTCAGTTTTTGCAATATTTGAACCGATTCTTGCTCCAAAATATTTTCCGAGAGAACGGCTGATGATATATGCAATGCCTATACCAACAACAGCTATATCGGCAAAAACAGAAAACTCAAGCTCTGCACCGCTTAAAACGAAGAAGAGAATAAACAAGGGGGCAGTCCATTTATCAGTCTTTTCCATAAGCTCAGCTGAAAAATCGCAAACATTGCAGAATATTGTTCCAAGCATCATGCAAACAAGAAGGGGTGAGCAGCCGAAATGAATCGGACCGAAAGAAAACTTAAGCTTTGAAAGTGCAACAGCAAGGAAAATCGCCGTTACAACAATCGCCTGACGCTTTGTGTTTGAATGGAAAAACTTCTCAGCAAAGGAAAGAACATATCCAAGAACAGCACCAAGAGCCAGAGAAACAACAATTTCTAAAATCGGGTCAACTATTATTGAATAGATGTTGGTTTCACCGCTGACGAGAGTTTTGGCAACACCGAAAGAAACGGCAAAAATAATTAAGCCTACTGCATCGTCAAGAGCAACGATGGGAAGAAGAAGATTTGTCAGCTTGCCTTTTGCCTTATATTGTCTGACAACCATCAATGTTGCTGCGGGTGCTGTTGCAGAAGCTATGGCACCGAGAATAATTGCAACAGAAAGCGGAAGTCTTTCTTCCCCTAAAATAAAGTGAAGTCCGATTAAAGCCGCATCAACAACCAACGTTGTGAAAACTGCCTGAAAAATTCCGATAATAGTTGCCGCTTTACCGGTTTTCTTAAGCTGAGAAAGACGGAATTCATCTCCGATAGCAAAGGCAATAAAGCCAAGGGCAACGTCATTTATAATGCTCATTTCGCCGACCTTTGAAACAGCTGTAAAACCAAGGCCGTCAATACCAAGAAGACCAAGGCAATAAGGTCCGATAAGAATTCCCGCAACTAAATATCCTGTAACTGCAGGAAGCTTTAAGGGTTTAACGATTCTTGACATAAAAAGACCTGCGCTAAGTGCAACCGCAATAGACAACAAAGTTTCCATTTTTTTGACCTCTTTTTTATTTTTTTGATTACCAAGTTGATATTATAGTTTTCTCTGTCTTTAAAGTCAATGATAATACAGACAAAATTCACAATTATAACAAATTGTTTTGTGCAAATTAACTATAACAAAAAAGCTGTAAACAAAAAATGCGAAGAATGAACAAACCAAGTCAAAATAAAGCTTTTAGCTATATTTGAGATTACCGGAAGTAAAGTAAAGTCACTTTGAGGGCGAGGTTTGTTTATACATAAACTGTAATATTTATACAATATGAGAACTTTAGTTTTATAAACGTTAAAAGGGTTTCTACAGATTTTTCAATCTATAGAAACCCTTTGTCATTTCAGATTTATTGGATCTGCACTTTTTGCAGAGCGTTTTTAAAATTATCTCTTGATAATTTCTTCTCTCTTAGGACCGTTTGAAACATAGGTGATTTTTGCACCGATTTCTTTTTCAATGAAGTTAACATAGTCCTGAGCCTCTTTAGGAAGCTTATCAAATTCAGTAATACCTCTGATGTTGCACTTCCAACCGGGCATTGTTACAAGAACGGGCTTGCAATGCTTAAGAACGGGAGTCACGGGGAAATCTTTTGTTATTTCGCCATTGATGTCATAGGCAACACAAACCTTGATTTCATCAAGATATGAAAGGCAATCAAGAGCTGTTAAAACAACCTGAGTTGCACCCTGAGCTTCAATTCCGTATCTTGTTGCAACGCAGTCAAACCAACCCATACGGCGAGGTCTTCCTGTTGTTGCGCCGAACTCACCTGCGTCACCGCCGTGAAGTCTCATTTCCTGAGCTTCATCGCCAAAAATTTCGCTGACAAACTCACCTGCACCAACTGCACTTGAATAAGCCTTTGAAACAACGCAGATATCTTTGATTTCATAGGGAGGAATACCTGCACCAACTGCGCCGTAACCTGCGAGAGTTGAAGAGGATGTTACCATAGGATAAATTCCGTGGTCAGGGTCTTTAAGAGAACCAAGCTGACCTTCAAGAAGAATTGTTTTTCCTTCTTTAATTGCTTCACGAACAAGTTTTGTTGTGTTGCAAACATAGGGTTTGATCATTTCGCGATACTCAATAAGAGTTGCAAACACTTCTTCAACATCGAGAGTCGGCTTATGATAAATATTTTCAAGAATAAGGTTTTTAACTTCGAGAACTCTTGTAAGCTTATCTTTAAGATATTCTTCATCAAAAAGTTCGCAAATCTGGAAACCGATTTTTGCATATTTATCTGAATAGAAAGGAGCAATTCCGCTTTTTGTTGAACCAAAAGCATTTTTAGCAAGGCGCTCTTCTTCATAGGTATCGAAAAGAACATGATAGGGCATCATGATCTGACATCTTTCGCTGACAAGAATATTAACTTCAGGAACGCCTCCTGCCTTAACAGATTCAATTTCTTTCATAAGGCGGGGAATATCGATTGCAACACCGTTGCCGATAATGTTAGTTGTGTGATCAAAACACACACCGCTGGGAAGCTGATGCAATGCAAACTTACCATAGTTATTGATTATAGTGTGACCTGCATTTGCGCCACCCTGAAAGCGAATAACGATATCAGACTGTTCAGCGAACATATCTGTGATTTTACCTTTACCCTCGTCGCCCCAGTTAGCGCCAACAATAGCTCTTACCATTTTAAAAGACCTCCGGAATTTTATTTTTTTCGAAGCCGTAAAAGCTCCGAAAACACAATCCAAATTATTATAGTATATTTATTAAAAATAGTCAACTGAAAAACAGAAAGTTTTAGAATAAAAAATAAAATCAGACAAAACAGAACTCCCCACCCGAAAGTGAGGAGTAAAATTCAAAAGAAACTTATTTAAGAGTAACTTTTGCGCCAGCTTCTTCAAGCTGAGCCTTAGCTGCTTCTGCTTCTTCTTTGCTCATAGCTTCTTTGAGAACCTTGGGAGCGTTGTCAACAGCTTCTTTTGCTTCCTTAAGGCCAAGACCTGTGATAGCACGAACAACTTTGATAACGTTGAGCTTAGCGCCGCCAACTTCTGTGAGTTCAAGATCGAATTCTGTTTTTTCTTCAACAGCTGCGCCTGCGTCTGCAACGGGGCCTGCAGCTACAACTGCTGCTGCAGCTGATACGCCGAATTCATCTTCAACAGCGTGAACAAGCTCTGAGAGCTCAAGAACTGTGAGAGTTTTTAATTCTTCAATGATAGCAGTAATTTTTTCTGATGCCATGGTGTTTTACCTCCAATAAATAGAAAATATAGTTTAAATTATTCAGCTGATTCGTCAGCTGCGGGTGCTTCAGCAGGAGCTTCTGCTTCAGCGGGAGCCTCTGCTTCATCAGCAGCATCGGCTACTTCTCCGTCTTTATCAACAATAGCCTGAATAGCACGGGCAAAAGCTGAAATGGGAGCCTGGAATGCACCAAGAACCTGAGCGAGAAGAACTTCTCTTGAGGGAAGCTTGGCGAGTCCGTTGATTTTGGTTACATCAATAACTTCGTTATCGAGGAAACCGTTTTTGATTTCGAATCCGTTGTGTGTGTCAGCAAACTTGCAAAGAATGCGAGCAGCTGCAACATAGTCATCTGCACTTGTTGCGATTGCAGTTGTTCCTTCAAGAACTGAATCAAGACCGTTGAGCTCTGTTGATGCAATAGCGAGACGAAGAAGAGTGTTCTTTACAACAGTGTATTCAACACCGGCTTCACGAAGCTCCTTACGAAGAGCTGTGTCGTCAGCAACGTTGATACCTTTGTAGTCCACGATTACACCGGCACATGATGCGTTAAGTCTTTCAACGAGTTGTGCAACAACTTGCTTTTTCTGTTCTAAAACAATAGCGCTAGGCAAGATGAGTTCACCTCCTGAAAAAATTTTCGGACCGTTGTCCATACCCGGGGTGTAAAAAAGGAAAGTGCCTTTCCCTCAACAACCGAAGAAAAGGCACAACATTACAATCAAAAGTTAATTGAAATGCTGAAAAATCCTCGGCAGGCGGCATAAGCCTTTAAGTGATACACCTGCTGTCTTAGGGTGGACAGCTCGATTATTATATAGCATTGAAATCAATTTGTCAAGACATTAAATCAAGTTTTTTCATTTTTTTCTTAATTTTACCGGATTTGAAAATAAACGAGCGCAAAAACACAAATTATCATATAATTATTAACAAACAACATGAAAAATTTACAAATTTTTGATAAAAATCAATGAAAATTTTATTGCTCTTTTTTTAAATTAATGTTAAAATATCGAAAAATTGTTTTTATTTGGTGGAGGTAATACTTTTATGAAAGAAGAAAACAAAAAATATGTCAGCGAGGCGTATGACATAATCTGCCACGCAGCCAATGTTATCGGCCCTCGTCTTCCCGGTTCAAAAAACGAAAGAAAATATGCTCAATACATGGGCGATAAGCTTCGCGAAATCGGAATTGAACCTAAAACCGAGAAATTTACAGTTTCTCCCCGCGCTTCAATCGGCGGACTTCCCTACGCCGGATGGTATGGTCTTATTCTCAGCATCGGAACCTATTTTGCTCTCTCAATACCAACTCTTTGGTATGCAATGGCTTTTGGTTCTGCTCTCGTTTTGTTATGGCTTGTTTTATGCGTTTTCCTTTACAGAACATGGTTTGATATGTTCTTCCGTCAGGAAATTTCTCAGAATACATACGGCGAGCTTCTTCCCGAAGACGGAGAATATGACTACACAATCATTCTTTCAGGACACACAGACACAAGCTGGAACTGGAAGCACTCGGAGCACAACTATAAATTCAGAAACAAGCCCATTCTCGGAATAATCTCAACCTATGGAAAGGTTGGCTTCGGTGCTGTTTGCGTATTCTTTATGATGGCTGTTTCATTCCTTATGGCTGCTTTTTACTTCGGAATGAGCAGTAGTGCTGCGTGGGCTAACAGTCTTTATGTTTCACCCGCTTTCAACAGCTTTGTCAGTGCTTTAAGATTTATTCCTATTGTTACCGGTATCGGCTCTTGCTTCGTTATTATGTGGCTTGATCCTAAAGAAGAAAACGCTTCAAGAGGCGCAATGGACAATGCTTCAGGCTGCGCTCTCGCTTATGAAGTTACAAAGTATTTCAAAGAAAATCCTGAAAAAATGCCCAAAAGATGTCGCATTATCGACTTCAACTGCGGAAGTGAAGAAGCCGGTCTTCGCGGTTCACTTGCATTCACAAGAACCCACAAGGGCGAAGAAGTTCTTCAGAACGCATGGAACATCAACATTGACTCCGTTGCCGACGATGAATATTTTGAAGTTGTTATCAAAGATGACTGGCAGGGTTGCCGCTTTGACGCTGACCTTGAAAAAATGTTTAAAGAAACTTTCAAAGAGCTCGGAATTGAAAGCAAAACCGGCGGCTGTATTCACAACCCCGTTGGCGGCTGCGACAGCACTCCTTTCACAAGAGCCGGCGTAAAATCTGTTACCTTTGCAGCTCAGAACCCTGTTCTTACATATTACTATCACACATGGCGCGATCTTCCCGACCGTTTCAGCCCTGAAACCGTTGGAAAAGGCTTCGATGTTATTCTCAGTGTAATTGACAAAATTGCTTCTTTCCAGGAAGAAAACGGCTATGTTGCTCCCAGAAAAAAGATTAAATAAAACAATAATAAAATTATCCGCCGGAGTTAGCAGAGTGTTCGTAAGGACACTCTGCAGTTTTATTCGCCTTTCGGCGAGTTTTATTGCTTCGCAGTGATATTTGTCTTGCGACAAGTGATATTGCCTTCGGCAGTTTTCGGCGAATAAAATAACACTGAAGCCGTAAGGCTTCAATATCACTTTTGATTTATCAA
>JAFUHX010000089.1 GCA_017474045.1 Clostridia bacterium
ACTTTGGCGTAATTGCCTTTAGAGTATATAACCCACTATGACACTTTCAAGCCGAAAGTGTCACTTTTTATATAAAAAATTGGGAGCACTTCATCACAAAGTGTCTCCCAATAATTTTATCTGTCCTTAGCAACCTTGCCCATTCCCATAAGGAAGTTTTTCTTTAAAATGTGAGCTTACGGCACAATAATACGTTAAAAACCACCGATACACAGCGTTATCGGTGGTTTTCGTCATTTTTTGGTGACCGGCAGTTATTTGTTTTATCGGCAATAAATTTTAATGGCTTTGTTAATATACTCCGCTGTTCCATGAGCGTGTTTATCTATATTACCTTTGAATCGCTCATCAAAAACATACATTTGTCCAAGACCAAATAAAATTTCTTTGGTGCATGTATAGTAATTTTCAGTGATATAGCTCTGAAGCTTTTCAACAAGATTTTGAACCTCAGCTGAATTAACATCAGTATCATTTTTCATGCAAGAAGCGAATTTCTTCATGATTTCATCCATTCCTTCGGCAAGAGAAAAATATTTTTCTTTGGAATAATCCTTGCTCTTTTCGGAATATTCATCATAAGCGGCAGTATTACCCCATTTTTCTTTCGCTTCGGTTTTATATTTTTCAAATTCGCTGTTATCAAAAAAACTCATAACATTTTCTCCTTTCACAGAAAAATCTATGGCAGAAATCAGCCTTTCCAATCGCTCTTTTTTTAGAATCAGAAGCTTTTTTTGTTTCTCCAACGCTTTTTCTTTGTTATAGTTTGGTGAAGATAAAATTTCATTAATGCTCTTTAAAGAAAAGTCAAGTTCGCGATAAAATAAGATTTCCTGCATCCTGAGAAGTGAGCTTTCATCATAGAAGCGATATCCTGAACAATCATCAACATAGCTCGGACTCAAAAGGCCTATTTCATCATAATAATGAAGCGTCCGCACACTTACACCGCAAAGCCTTGCAAAATCTTTAATCCGCATTTTCATTTTATCACCTCTCATCCGAGATTATATACTATAACGCAGCGTCAGAGTCAAGAGCTTTTTTGCTTTTTAATTGATAAATTGGCTTTATATAATAAAAGATTTATCTTTTTCCGGTATTCCGGTTTCATCGGTAACATATCGCTCCACCTTCATAGTTAAATCATATTTTTCGCGCAATAAAACAATTCTTTTCATCATGGGTGAAGCATGGTGAACGTCCAGCGCCTCCTGATTTTTCCAGCTGTCAATTAACAGCACAGTTTCACCGTCATTCATTGGAAAAAAATATTCATATTTTAAGTTACCCTTTTCGGCTCTGATTTGATCAACAATACCGCTTGAAACCATTTCTTCAGCGAATTTTTTTGCGCTTGAGTTTTTGCCTGAATAATAAATGTTAATTGTTATTGCCATTTTTCACCTCGGAAAGTTAATTTTTTCTGTTGGATTCAATATTAATTGCTAAGAAAACAATTATTTTTCTTGATTTTTACATTTGTCAGGTCATAGCTTAAATCAACAAGCCACTTGATTTTTTCGTCTTCAACACTTCCGTCAAGAAAAACGGTTATCCAATAAGATTTATTCATGTGATATCCCGGGAAAATTCCTTTTTCTTTAAGAAGTGAACCAATCATGATGGGATCGCATTTCAGATTGACAACATCAACAGTTTCATCTGATGACAAGCCCAATTTTGATTTGTTCAAATTCATCACAACAGCAAACCATTTTTTGTTGGAATCATGACGATAAACAGCAAAGCCGGGATATTTGATCCATGGATACTCCGCCTCTACACCATATATTTCTGAAATAAAAGTAGATAAATTTTTTCTGTTTAACATAATATTTAATCTTCAACCATATTTTTGACTTTTTTCGGCGTGGGGATATCGGTGAAATTATAAAATCTTTTTGCGTTTTCACCCAAAATCAGCTTTTTGTTTTCTTTTGAAATTTCAGTTGTTTTTTCGATGAAATCAAGGCTCATTTTATATGTAATTGCTGTCATCGTGCGGGGATAATCGCTTCCCCACATAAGCTTTTCAAAGCCCACAAGTTTTGCGGCTTCATTTATCGCTTTAACGGCAGACGGATATGGGTAAAACTCAGAATTAAAAAGCCAGGTTATACCGCCGCTTTCGATAAAAACATTTTTATTTTTGGCAAGCTTTATCTGTTCAAGCCAATTGTCTCTTGTTACCATTCCAAAATGACCTATGGCCATTCTAAGGTCGGGAAACATTTCAATAATTTTTTTCATCATTTCTGTTTGTTCGTCACCATCGGCTAAATCTATTGAAATGAATTTGCCGTTGTCGTTTGCAGCCCTGAACGGCTCAATGTGATTGAGCAAATTCTTATCTGCCAGGCGGCCGGCACAAATTTTAATACCGTCAAAATCAGAAATATCACCGAGAGGCTTTTCTTCATACAAGGCGCAGATTTTTATTCTGTCACTTTTGCAGGCAAGAAGATAGTTATCCTGATTACCGTCAATATACTCCTGAGTGATAACTGCACCGGAAACACCAGCGTAATCCATATTGGCAAGAAACCGTTCAGCAGAATTTTCACCATCAGTCATAAAGGGAGGCATCATCTGACGGATTTCACCGCCAAAATCACTTTTGCCGCCGCCGATGTCGAAAACCGGTTTTCCGTTTACAATTCCCTTTTGTTTTTTCCATAAATGAGCATGAGCATCAATAATCATAATGTTACTCCGTTTTTAAATATTGCAATTTCACGGTTGCCGAGAATTTCGTTTTTTGTGAGTTCTCCGTCAGCAACCTTTTTTATAAGTTTAACCAACTTATCCGCTTTATCTTCTTTATCAAAGCCGAATGAAGAAAAATCTATCCAATGTGATTTTTTTGTTGCTATATTGTCATTTGATGCAATTTTGATTGTTGGAACGGCACCTCCGAGAGGGGTTCCTCTTCCCGTTGTAAAAAGTATCAGATGGCAACCTGCCGCCGCAAGATTTGTAATCGAAACAATGTCGTTTCCCGGACCGTTCAAGAGATTAAGACCCGCTTTTGTGGCGGTATCACCGTAATCGATAACGTCAACAACAAGAGCAGTTCCGCCTTTTTGAACACAGCCGAGCGACTTTTCTTCAAGAGTGGTAATTCCGCCTTCTTTGTTGCCCGGCGAAGGATTTTCGGAAACCGGCTGACCATGGTCTTTGAAATACTGCTTAAAATCGTTGATAAGCTTAACGCTTTTATCAAAAACCTCTTTGTTTATGCATCTTTCAAAAAGAACGGTTTCAGCACCGAACATTTCAGGCACTTCAGTGAGCACGGCAGTACCGCCCATAGCGCAGATCTCATCGGTAACTTTGCCCACAACTGCATTGGCAGTAATGCCTGAAAAACCGTCAGAACCGCCGCATTTGAGGCCGATTCTGAGCTTTGAAACAGGCACAGCTTCTCGCTTATCTTTTAAAGCGTTTTTCTTTAATTCACCAATCAGCTCAATTCCTTGTGTGATTTCATCTTCACAGTCCTGAACAGAAAGAAATTTCACTCTGTTTTCGTCCCAAGAACCTAAAACTTCTTTCATTTCAGCAATATTATTATTTTCACAACCTAAACCGAGCACAAGCACGCCACCTGCGTTGGGGTGTCTGATAAGACCGCGAAGAATTAACTGTGTGATTTTATTGTCGTCACCGAGTTGACTGCAACCGTAGGGATGTGAAAAACAAATTGCCCTCGTTTTTTCAGCCAATTGTTTTGCAATACTGTTAACGCAACCGACTGTCGGCACAATCCATATATCGTTTCTGATTCCTATATCACCGTTTTCACGGATATATGCATTGATTGTGAACGGTTCTTTTGGTAACAGTTCTTCAAAATTCGGTGTATATTCATAAGAAAGAATATCGCCGAGTTTTGTTTTCATGTTGTGAGAGTGAACGGAATCGCCCTTCTTTATGTTTTCGGTTGCATATCCGATGGGATAGCCGTATTTGATTATATCTTCACCTTTTTTAATGTCACAAGCCGCAATTTTATGCCCCGTTTCAAAATTTACACAGACATTATCTTTTTCATTTATTCTGACAGTATCCATTTCATTGTTTCCTTTGCACTGAATGAATCAATTTTGTTGTAGTATTCTGTTACAATTTCAGTCATATCTGAAAGGTCTGTTTGCCAAAGAGAAGTGTTTGCAAGAATTTCCTCAATACTGTCATTTTTCATTGTTGCAACAACGCCTTCTGCATCTTCAGGATTATCGTTTTTATAGAAATAAATAAGGTTCGCAAGAGACAAAGTGAGAAGTTTTGGGTAATTACCGTTTTTCTCTTTATATTCAAGAAGAGTGGGAAGCACACGCACAGCAAACTTGCTCACGCAATTAAGTGCGATTGAACGCCATTTATGCGCGATAAATGGGTTTTTAAACCGATCAAACACCGCATTTGCAAATGAAATACTCTCGTCATTTTCGCCGATTGTGGGCAAAATTTCCTCTTGCATAAATTTATTAAGGAATAAATATGTAACCTCATTATTCATTGCCTCGCCAACTGTTTCAATGCCTGAAAGAAGCGCACCGGCTACAAGAGAGGTATGAGCACCGTTGAGAATTCTCACCTTGATTTTCTTATACGGCTTTGCATCATCTGTCCACACAACATTAAAACCTGCTTTTTTCAGGGGAAGTTCTTTTTCAAAATCACCTTCTATAACCCAGAGGTGAAATATTTCTGCCGTATCAAGAAAATTATCGTCAAGGTGCATTTCTTTTGTTTCGTCATCGGGATAGCCTGTAACAATTCTGTCAACCAGAGTATTAACAAAACGATTTTCATTCTCTAACCAAGCAACAAAATCAGCTTCCAGCTTCCAAAAATCAGAATATTTTAAAACACATTTTTTAAGCTCTGCACCGTTATTGTCTATAAGCTCGCAGGGAAGAATTATAAATCCTTCAAGTCCGTTTTTATATCGTCTGTAAAGTAACTGTGTAAGTTTTCCGGGAAATGATTTGCAGGGTTTATCTTCAAATCTACAGTTATCGTCAAACTCTATTCCAGCCTCCGTGGTGTTTGACACTATAAAACGAAAATCGGGATTGTCTGCAAGAGATATATATTCTTCAAAGTTTTTATAGGGGTCAACACATCTTGAAATTGACTCGATAAAATGATGCTCTTGTTTCACCTCGCCGTTTTCAAAACCTCTTAAATAAAGGTTGTATCTGCTGTTCTGTTTGTTTAGCAAAGCACACTTTCCGCCTGCTCTCGGCTGAATAACAACAGCTTTGCCCTCATACAAACCTTTTTTGTTCATCACATCAAGAAAGTAATCAAAAAAGCCCCTTAAGAAATTACCTTCACCAAACTGAATTACTGTTTCCTTCATTTCAATCACCGATTTTAATCAAAAGTTTTGCAAGCGTACCGTCGTTGTTTGCAAGCGCCTTAAATGCATCAAGCGCATCTTCCACATCATAAACACCGCTGACCATTTTCATAACATCTGCCTTGCCTGAAGCAACAATATCAATGTTATTGATAAAATCATCTTTGAGAGCGTTGCGGCTGCCGTGAATATTAAGCTCTTTTTTGAGAATGACTGAGTGAACAAAATTCGTTTCACGCTTGCCGTTACCAATCAGAATAATATTTGCAGCAAAAGCAGCATTGTCAATACATCCTAAAAAGGTTTCAGGCGCACCGCAAGCCTCTATGCAAACGTCAAAGCCGTTGCCGTTTGTGAATTCCTTTGTGAAATCTTCAAACGACTGTGTTTTTGTGTTTATAACTGCGTCAGCACCATATTCTTTGGCAAGCTCAAGTCGGTTATCGAGAATATCAGCGACAACGATTTTATTGCATTTTTGTTTTGCAGCAAGAAGAGCAAATAGCCCGATTGGACCTGCACCGATTACAAGAACATTATCTGTTGATTTAATTTCTGCTCTTGAAACAGCGTGTTGTGAAATTGAAAAAGGCTCAATAAGTGCTAATTCCTGCGCTGAAAGACCCTTGCCGTCATAAATTCTCTCAACCGGCATTGAAATATACTCACAGAATGCACCATCACGCTGAACACCCATTGTCTGATTGTCGGTGCAGCAGTTAACAAAACCACGCTCACAACTGTAACAGGTACCGCAGTTGAAATAGGGATTGCAAGTTACAATATCACCGACCTTTAAGCCTTTGTCGTTTTCGGGGATTGATATAATTTCTGCTGAAAATTCATGGCCGGGAATTCTTGGGTATGTGGTAAAAGGCTGATTGCCCGTAAAGGACGCCACATCGGCACCGCATATACCAACATATTTAATTTTAAGAAGTGCTTCGCCTTCATTCACCATTGGCAACGGTACTTCTCTTATTTCGATTTCGTTTGGACTCGGAATTACTATTGCTTTCATTTTATTTGCCTTCCTCTATGTATTTTTCGTTCCAGATTACACCGGTTTTTAATGGCGCACCCTTACAGAATATTTTATTTTCATAGGCATCAAAAGGGTCACTTATGAATTCTTCTTTATCAATAAGCTCAACAACCTCATCATAGCGCGAATCAACAAGAACATCAATTGCTTTTTCCATATGCTCCTGACGGAAATTGATTGATGCAAAAATCAGATGGTTTTCAAAACCAAACGGCATTGTATCATAGGAAACAACGGGGCCCAATGAAAAACTGTTATAAACACCGTTACAACCGAGGACCTTATACTGAAAAGCAATTCTGTGTTCAATGTTGCTGCCGCTTGTGCCTACAAACATCGTTGCTCTGCCGCCAATTTTTTCGATTATCTTTTCTGCGATTTCCTCTTCGGTAAGACCGCTTGTGCAAAGATAATCCGCAGCTGCGATTTCTTTTGAGAAGGTGACCTTTTTACAGTCTTCCTCGCTTCTTCCCACAAATAAAATCTGTGAATTCGGATGGTTTCTTTTTATCTGGTCAGCAATGAAAAGTCCGGTCATGCCAAGACCAAAAACCACAGTTTTTGAGAAAATATTCTCCTTTGCTAATTTTCTTGCTTCAGTTTCAGAGCATTTATGTTTTGCCATTTCAACTCTGAAATTCTGCGCTTCACCCAAATCTTCCATTCTTTCAAGCTGGAATATTGCACAGGCATAGGGGTCGGCAAAAGAAAGCTTTTTCGCTACTGATAATGGCAGCTTTGTTAAGCCCTCATACTTTTCAGGTAAGCGAAGAAGCATATCAGGATTAAAATAGTTTTTGTCGCAAAACAGACCGTCTGCTTTATCGCAGCCATATTCAAAATATGTTTCATCTTCGGTGTAACGGGTGGGGTCATAGCTGTCGCCACCACGGATGAGCACAATGGCGAATCTGTTTTCTGACGGAACCCACACAACTCCCTCATGACCGTTGATAAGTCTGTTTTCACCCTCGGGGAATTTTGCAGAAAGCTTGTTTTCTCTGCCCATTTTCATGAGCTCAAAGTCTGTTCCGCAAAACCCCTGAAAAACGGGATAAGCTTCAACACCTTTTAGTAACGGCTCACCGCGAAGTCTTTGTCTTTCAGGATTAATTAAATTAATTTCACCATATTTAATCGGCAAATCTTTATCGTTTTGAAAAAATGTAGCGTAAGTTTTCATGTTTATTCACCTGTTTTCTGTTTTACTTCTTTAAATCTAAACACTGATTATTTTTTCTCTCTTGTTCACACTGCGAGGAGAACACTCAAAATTATTGATTTTAACCCCATCTGCATTTCTTATATACAGCCCGTAGCACGGTAAATCCCAATACCTGCTCATCTCGTGTGAACGGAAATAAATATGTGCAACTCTTGTGATTTCGGGATAGTCTTTTAAAGATATTTCAGGAACTTTTCTGAGAATTGAAAGGCTTTCCTTGGTATCTCTGTATCTTATTTTCACATTTTCTATTGTCACATCATTTATGCAGTTTTTACCCTTTTCATCCATACAACTATTTATCGCAGAGGGAAGCTCAACATTTTCAGCGGAAATATTTTCTATTTTTACGTTTTCAATCTTTCCCATTGGCTTATTGCCGAACTTCATTCGATTTCCTGCCCAGATTAAAAATGCAGAGCTGATGCCATTCATTTCAATATCGGAAACAAAAACATTTGAGATTTTACTGCCGTCTGCAGTTTCTATTGCAACACCTGCATAACCTCCGGTAATTCCGTCGGGAAGAAAAAACTTGCAGTCGCTGACGCTGACATCTATAACATCACATTTAGTTTCAGTACCGATTTTAAAGCAGTTGGCAAAGCTTGAAACAACACAATCTTTTACTTGAACATTTTTTATCGGATTATCCACGGCTTTTAACACTATTGCGTCATCTGCAGTTGCGATAAAAGAATGATAAACGCCTATATTTTCTCCACCGGAAATGTCAATCCCGTCAGCATTTGCCACATGCATATGATTATCTATAATAAAATCATAAATTTCGGCATCTTTGCAGTTTTCAAGATGAAATGTCCACCATGCAGAATCTTTTAAAATGACATTAAACACCTTAACATCACAGCAGTTTTTGAAATGAATTGCGCTTGAGCGTCTTACGGGCTTTCCTTTGCGGAGCCTTTTTCGGCTTTCAATAACTCTTGTGTACAGATTGAAGCTTTTCAAGGCGTATAAAGGATAGTCACATTCAGGCTCAAAGGTATAGCTTTCGCCTGAGCCGTTGATTATGCCACCGCCTGTAATTGCAATATTTCTTGCGTCTTTTGCAATCACTATTCCGCTGTTAAGCTTTTCTTGTGACCTCTCATTTTCGTCGCAGTCAACCGAAACAAGCTCACCGCCCTTTTGAATAAACAGAGTCACATTGCTTTTGAGTTCAATGGTGGTCACTTTGTATCTGCCTTTTGGTATCACAACCATTCCACCCGAAGCGTTATCGGTGGCAAAATCAATCTGAGCTTGTATTGCTTTGGCATTTTCATCACCGGAATTGGTTTCAGAAACCTTGCATATCAGTGCATCTTGCGGAATGCTTGTTTTTTGTATGTAAGAATCATAAGGTATGTTTATAATTCTGCATCCGCTTTTATCGGTTGTATGTTCGGTCTCAGCTTTACCCAATGTTATTTTATTAAAAAACGGCTTATTAAAAATAGTTCCGCTACACAGCATCATAATTCACCTGCTTTTAGTTGATTGCACTAAACCAAATATAATCATAGCATTCATAAGATAATTTGTAAAGAATTATGTTTAGCATTATTTACATCTTTATTGTTTTAATATACAATAAAAAAAAGAAGCCTGTTTGCTCTGCAATTGGCAATAACAACGAATGTATTTGGGGTGTTAAAAGATGACAACACAGGAATATCTTAATCTTATTGATGAGGTAAACGAAAAAGGAAAATACAAAGCGGATTGGTCTTCACTATCACGTCATAAAGTCCCCGAGTGGTATATGCACGATAAATTAGGCGTGTTTATTCATTGGGGTGTTTATTCTGTTCCTGCTTTTGGCAACGAGTGGTATTCAAGAGGAATGTATGACCAAAGTGTGAGAGAATTTGAACACCACAGAAAGACCTGGAGTGATCAGAAGGATTTCGGCTATAAGGACTTTATACCGATGTTCAAGGCTGAAAAGTTTGACGCTGAAAAGTGGATATCTCTTTTCAAAAAGGCAGGCATGAAATATGTTATGCCCGTTGCCGAGCATCATGACGGATTTGCAATGTACGACACCGAGTTTAACCGTTGGAACTCTAAAGAAATGGGTCCTATGCGCGACATTGTGGGTGAACTCAAAGCCGAATGCGAAAAGCAAGTCTTGGAGTTTTGTGCTTCTACTCACCGTGCGGAGCATTACTTCTTTATGAATCCCGGCAGACTTTGCGACAGCGATGTTAATGATGAAAAATATGCTGACTTTTACGGCCCTGCTGTTTACTGCGAGGAATTTGACCCTGCCGTCATACATAAAACAACAGCAGACACATATTCAAAAGGGGCAAGTAAAGAATGGCTAGAAGACTGGCTTGTCCGCACCTGCGAAATCATAGACAAATATCAGCCATCAGTACTCTATTTTGATTGGTGGATTCATAATCACTCCTTCAAGCCTTATCTTAAAAAGCTTGCCGCATATTACTATAACCGCGCTGAAGAATGGGGCAAGGAAGTAACTATTAACTATAAGCATGAGGCATTTCCGCCAAATGTTGCAACCTTTGATGTTGAGCGCGGTGCTCTTTCGGGGATCTGCCCCATTTATTGGCAGACGGACACAGCAATAGGCAAACATTCATGGGGCTATCGCTTTGACAACGAATACAAAAGTGCAAGACAGGTGATTTGCGACCTGGTGGATATTGTTTCTAAGAACGGCAATCTTCTTATTAACATCGGTCCAAAGGCTGACGGTACTATAACCGAAGAAGAAACAGAGGTTCTGCTTACAATGGGCGAATGGCTGAAGGTCAACGGTGAAGGCATTTACGGCACAACCTACTGGAAGCAATTTGGTGAAGGCTCAGTAAACGCTGAGGACGGCTTTTTCAAAGACGGCGACGAAAAGCAGTTCACAAATGAGGATTTCAGATTTACTTATAAAAACGGTTATCTTTATGCTTTTCAGATGCGCCCGTCAAAGACCGTTAAAATCAAAACCTTAAGAAAGCACATTTCACACGATTACCTGATTGAAAGCATTGAGCTTTTAGGCAGTGACGAAAAAATCACTTTCGACAGAAATGAAGAGAGTCTTGAAATCAGCCTTAGCAGCGAATTAAAAAGCGATTTACCTCTTTGTTTTAAAATAGAAATCGGATAAGCTTCAAAAATCAACTAAACGGCGGCAAGAAGCTCCTTACCGCCGTTTTAGTAAAATTATTCGCTTTTGCTCACGATGAATTTAAAGGCTTACGCCTTTAGTGAAACATTTTGCTAAAGCAAAATATGAAATTAAATCCACCCATGCAAGGGTGTATTTAACTAAAAAAACTTGTCATTTTCAGGTTATGGACAACAAAAGAGATATTTCCAAGAGCTTTCGTATTGACTTGAACTCACGTACCAAATCACGCCAAATGCGTGTATATCATTAAAACGAAATTTTGCATATCATCAACGGCTTGCCGTTGTATATCATCATTGTGAAAGCTAAATGCAGCTACGGCTGAAGATATACACCTTCGGTGATGAGATACACGCAAAAGCGTGATGATATACCATTGCTTTCGCAATGGATAAAAAAACGACAGGTCGAAACCTGTCGTTTTTTGTCTATGGGTTGCGAAAAAGATATTGTCGGCATTTTTGCGTATGAATTCGGACCCTTACATAAGCGTTAGCTTTTAGTGAAATCGTTCGCTTACGCTCACGGTGAAATAATTTACTCCGTAAATTGTGAAATTTGATGCTATCGCATCAAGTGAAATTAAATCCACCCACTCGCCGTCGAGGCGAATTTCACACGCCGCAGGCGTATTTCACATTGCAAAGCAATATTTCACCCACCCGCAAGGGTGGATTTAGTTGAAAAC
>JAFUHX010000090.1 GCA_017474045.1 Clostridia bacterium
GTTGCCCCCAACGGAAGACGAAAAAGGAAGAACCTTTCCATTTCCACCACGGTTTTTAGAGCAAAAAAAATCACCCGTAGTCAACGCAGACTTTGTCTGCGCTTTTGACGAAGGTTTGATTTTTTGGCGAACGTCAGAAAAAGTTCTTTTGTTACTTTTCTTCAAAGAAAAGTAATGCCGTCCGCAAGGACAAACGTGCGGTTACATCTACGGAAGTTTTTTATGTAGAACAAAAAAGAAAAGCACTACCCAAAAACATAGAGGAGAGGGGACTCTCCCCCTTTGGCTTAAAAGGCTAAAGCCCTTCAAGCCGTTTTAATTTGCAGACAAAAATTTTCAGCGTTGCTGAGCAGCAACATAAAAGCCTTGATAAACAAAAAGAAGATAGTGTCGCCTACACTATCTTCTTTTTATTGAGAAAATTGTCTTAAATAGGTATGTAGCCTGCAATCAGTGCAACTGCGCTGGCAGCCAGAGCAACAACAATAAGGGGAAGCTTAAAATAAGCAAGAATAACAGCAACAACTGTTCCTGCAATTGCAGTAAAGAAATTTCCTGTTGAATAAAAAATTGTCGGAATGGTCATTGCGCTGAGAACTGCGTAGGGAATGTAATAAAGAAAAGAGCGAAAAAAGCGCGATTTGATTTTCTTTCTGAAGGCGGTGAAGGGTATTACCCTGACAAGATAGGTGGCAATGGCCATAACGGCAATATAAAGAGCAATACTCATTGTTCGTTTTCCTCACTTTCTTCTTTAACGGGAAAAACAGCAGCGCAAACAGCGGCGGCAACAACTGCGCTGATAATGATTGCGAAGCCGCTGCTGACAAAGGTTAAAGCATATTTAAAAAGAATACTGCATGAAGAAGCGAGGACAACACAAAGAAAAACGCTTTTTTCTTTTTTTGCCGCGGGAACAAAAACGGCAAGAAACATTGCGTAAAGCATGAGACCCAAGGCGTTTGAAAAATTTTCAGGTAAAATTTCGCCAAAGGCGGCGCCGAGAAAAGTTCCGCTTGTCCAGCCTAAAATAGGAATAAGCATAAGTCCATAGAAATATGAAGCTGTGAGAGGTTCTTTCTGAGCAATGGCAACGGCAAAAATTTCGTCGGTTATTCCGTGGGCGGCAAGAAGCCTTTTTCCAAAAGAAAAATTCGGAGCAAGCTTTTGTGAAAGAGAAATTCCCATAAGCGAATATCTCAGATTGATAACAATTTGAGAAAGAGCCATTTCAATAAGTGTTCCGCCGGCGGCAATAACGCTTATTCCGGCAGCCTGACCGGCAGAGGTTAAGTTGGAAAACGAAATTCCAACAGCGGCAAGAACCGAAACGCCGCCCCTGATTGCCATAATTCCGAAACCGAAAGCAACCGAAAGATAGCCCAGACCAATGGGCAAACCGTGAAGAAGCCCTTTCATAAAATCTTTTTTCATTTCAATTCCTTCTCTAAAAACGTGTTGAAACATATTCTATCACACATATTAAAAAAATGCAAAGAAAAAAGCATAAAGCTATATAAAAAATAAATGGCTTTGGCAAGCAGTTTTCAAAAATTTCCGATTGAATTTTTAAAGCATCTGTGATAGTATCTGTAATAGATAAATTTTTATTGATTTATTTACTGAAAGGAAAGGCACGCTTGCCTTGCGGATTTTAAAAATGAAGTTTTCAATAAGTACACTGAGAAGACTCCCTGTTTATCTTGATTTTTTAAAAATGCAAAGCGAAAACTGCGAAAATATTTCTGCTACCGCAATCGCTTCTGCTTTGAAGCTGGGCGAGGTTCAGGTTCGTAAGGATTTGGGTTCAGTCAGCGGAGCAGGAAGACCAAAGGTTGGCTACAACAGAAAAAAGCTGATTGAAACGCTGGAAAACTATCTGGGCTATAACAACGCAAAAAAAGCTGTTATTGTCGGTGCCGGCAAGCTTGGCGAAGCTCTGATGGGCTACGGCGGCTTTCGTGATTACGGTCTTGATATTGTTGCCGCTTTTGACGTTAAAAACATAGGAAATGCCTATTCAAACAAGCCTGTTTATCACATAAATGCTCTCTCAGCGTTTTGCAAAAAAGAAAATATTGAGCTTGGGATAATAACCGTTCCTGCTTCGTCTGCTCAGGTTGTGGCAGACCTTATGTATGAAAGCGGAATCAGAGCTTTGTGGAATTTTGCCCCTGTTCACCTCAATGTGTCAGATGATGTTTTGGTTCACAACGAAAACATGGCGGCTTCTCTTGCTCTTTTGAAAAAACAGCTTGAAGGAACAGAATTTATTACAGACTAATTTTTTCAGAAAGGAAAAACCATGGAATTAAAAAACGTAATTGCCAAAAGAGAAAACAAAACAGTATATCTTGAAAACGGAAAAACAATTAAGGTTTTTGCTGAAAACTATCCAAAGTCTTTTGTTATGAATGAGGCTTTTAACCAGGCAGTTATTGAAGAAAAGGGGATGAATGTTCCCGGTATTCTTGAAATAAAGCTGGTTGACGGAAAGCTTGTTACTGTTTCGGAATATGTTGAAGGTGAATCTTTAGACTCATTGATGGAAAAGCACCCTGAAAAATTCGATGAATACCTTGAAAAATTTGTTGAGCTTCAGGTTGAATATCAAAGCAAGTTCACCTTAAGCCTTATGAGACTCAGTGATAAGCTCCATTTTCAAATAAAAGACTCAGCCCTTCCTGCAACAACGCGCTATGATTTTCATATGCGCCTTGACTCAATGCCGAAGCACCACAAAATCTGCCATGGGGACTACAACCCTTCAAACGTTATTGTGGGAAACGACGGAAAATATTATATTCTTGACTGGTCTCACGCTACTAACGGAAACGGCTCGGGAGATGCCGCAATGACCTATCTTCTTTTTAAGCTCGACGGTAAGGATGAGATTGCAGAAAAATATCTTGACCTTTATTGCGAAAAAAGCGGTGTAGAAAAGAACTATGTAAAACAATGGATTCCCATGGTTGCCGCTTCTCACAGTACGGAATGCAGAGAAGGCGAAACAGAAAGACTCAAAGAATGGGCTCAGGAATATTCCAACTGAAAGGGAAGGAAAAAGAATGACAAACAAAATCAGAAAATTTGACACGAAGGTTCAATATCTTAACTATAAAGTTATCAGAGAGGTTGCAAGAAAAGCCTGGAACAGAAGTCTTATGGAGGGGATGATTGATATTCCCAAAATAATCGTTCCCGGAAATGAGCCTACCATGCGCTGCTGTGTATATAAAGAAAGAGCGATTCTTGCCGAAAGAGTTAAAATTGCTGTGGGCGGCGATTCATCAAATCCAAATATTATTGAGGTTATTGACATTGCCTGCGATGAATGTCCCAAAGGAGGCTATGATGTCAGCGAAAACTGCCGCGGCTGTCTTGCTCACCGCTGTGAAGATGTTTGCAAAAGGGGAGCGATTTATTTCGACAGTCAGCAAAAAGCCCATATTGACAAATCAAAATGTGTTGACTGCGGAATGTGTGCAAAGGTTTGTCCCTATAGCGCAATTATAAACCGCCGCAGACCCTGCGAAAATGCATGCAAGGTCAAGGCAATTTCAATGAACCCCGAAACCTATGCGGCAAAAATTGATAACGACAAATGCATTGAATGTGGCGCCTGTGTATATCAATGCCCCTTTGGTGCAGTAATGGATAAGAGCTTTGTTGTTAATGTTGTTGACATGCTCAAAAAAAGCAACAACAACGAAAATTATCATGTTTATGCCGTTGTTGCTCCTGCTGTTGCCAGTCAGTTTAAATTTGCCAAAAGAGGTCAGGTTGTTGCCGGAATTAAAGCTCTGGGCTTCTATAAGGTTGAGGAAGCCGCGCTGGGTGCTGACATGGTTGCTTTTGAGGAGTCAAAAGAGCTGACAGAAAAGGGCTTTCTTATGAGCTCATGCTGTCCTGCCTTTGTTTCATATATCGACAAAACCTTCCCTCAGCTGAAGGAGTTTGTTTCTCATAATCTGTCGCCTGCCGCAGTTATGGGAAAATATATCAAAGAAAAAGACAAGGGAGCCAAGGTCGTTTTCATCGGACCTTGTACGGCTAAAAAATCTGAGGCAAGAAAGCCCGAGGTCAGACAGTATATTGACAGCGTTATTACCTTTGAAGAGCTTCAGGCGCTTTTTGACAGCCGCGATATTGAAATTACGGAGCTCGAAGAAGAAAGCTTCTCAGGAGCTTCCTATTTCGGAAGAATTTTTGCCAGAAGCGGTGGACTGACTGAAGCCGTGGCTCAGGGAATTGCCGAACACAAAATCAGCTTTGAATATAAGCCCTTGACCTGCAACGGAATTGAGGAATGTCGAACAGCACTTCTGAAAAAGAATAAAAATGTTCTGGCGGCAAACTTTATTGAAGGAATGGCTTGTGTTGACGGTTGTATCGGCGGAGCAGGATGTTTGACTCACGGCGAAAAAAACCGAACAGCCGTTGATGCCTATGGAAAAGAGGCAGAAGAAGACATCGGCTCAATTTCCGATTCAGTTGCAAGACACGATTGCCCGTCAACTGCAAAAAGTGAATAAAAACCTTGTCAAATGAAAAGGAACTTTAAAAAACTAAAAGTGTTGCAAAGCCTTTAAAACAGATAATTCAATATAAAAAGAACCATTGTAAAAGCCGAGTTTTTCAGCTGATACAATGGTTCTTGCTGTTTTATGTTTTTGTTTTTTACGTCCTCTTTTTTTATAGCGAAAAAAATTTGGTCTTAACTTTTTAATTTTTCGATGAGCTTAAAAATAATAGGCTTTAAAGGTGTCAAGACAAAGAACAGCCAGCTTATCTCCGTTTTCTGAACAGTTAATGGCAATGTGCTTTTTACCGGAGAAAACCTTTCCTTTCTTTTCGCTGTCTATGTTTCCTGTGAAGGTATGACCGGTGACTAAAAAGCTGTTTTTGAAATAGATTTTTGAGTAGTCGGCTTTTTTGAAAACAAAAGCCTCTTCTTCATAGTCGTCAAGCTCTTTTTCTTCGTCAAAGGAATCAATTCCCGCGTGAACGAGAACAAAATTTCTTCCGCCGGCTTCAACCGTCTCGAAGGGAACAAACTCTTCAAGATAATCAAGAACAGCTTCTTTGTCTTCGGCTGAAAGAGCAAGAAAAGCTTTAATTGTGGGGTATCCGCCGCTTTTTATCCACGAAGCAAAAAACTCTTTTTTGTCGTCAGGAATCAAAGCAGGGCAAGCTTCCAACGAGGCTGCATTTATCAGAAAGGGGAGAAGCTTCTTTGCCATGTATTCATGCTCTCCGAGAATGGGAAAGATGTTGCTTTGATACATCATGTCTTTGAGAATTTTAATTCCGTCGCTGCCTTTGTCGATAACGTCTCCCAAAACAAAAAGAGCGTCGGTTGGTTTAAGAGAAAGCTTTTTGAGCATGGCAGAATATTTGTCGAATGCTCCATGGATATCGCTGGTTACAAAAATCATATATACCTCCGGGGAAATGCTGTTATTGATTTAATAATAAATTGCCTTCAAGATATTCGTCGTAGGTCTCTTTTTTATCATAAAGACCATCAGGACGGAATTCAATTATTCTGTCGGCAATGGACTGAACGAACTGGTGGTCGTGAGAAGTGAAAAGCAGAGAACCTTTGAATTTAATCAGCGCATTGTTAAGCGATGTAATAGATTCAAGATCAAGATGGTTGGTGGGCTCATCGAGAATGAGAACATTTGCTCCGCTGAGCATCATTTTGCAAAGCATACAGCGTACCCTTTCACCGCCTGAAAGAACCTTGGCTGCTTTGGTTGCTTCTTCGCCGCTGAACATGAGTCTTCCGAGCCAACCTCTGACATCGCTTTCAAACTGAAGGTCAGAATAGCGCCTTACCCAATCAACGAGGGATTCTTCAACGCCGTCGAAGAATTCTGAGTTGTCGGTGGGAAAATATGACTGAGAGGTTGTGACACCCCATTTGAAAGAGCCTTCATCGGGCTCTAACTCACCGGTGATAATTTTGAAGAAGGTTGTTTTTGCAACGGCATCGGTTCCCACAAAGGCAACCTTTTCGTTGGGACTGATGGTGAAAGAAACATTGTCGAGAACCTTTCTGTCGCCAATGGTTTTTGAAAGGTTTGTAACGGTTAACATATCGTTTCCGATTTCTCTGTCGGGCTTGAACTCAACAAAGGGAAAACGTCTTTGAGAAACAGGCATATCTTCAATAACAATGCTTTCAAGAAGCTTCTTTCTGCTGGTTGCCTGCTTTGACTTCGAGGCGTTGGCTGAGAAACGGGCAATAAATTCCTGAAGCTCCTTAACCTTGGCTTCGTTTTTCTTGTTCTGCTCTCTCTGTTGGCGCTGAGCCATCTGGGTGTATTCATACCAGAAGTCATAGTTGCCCACATAGAGCGAAATTTTTCCAAAGTCACAGTCAGCAATATGGGTGCAGACCTTGTTTAAAAAGTGTCTGTCGTGGCTGACAACAATAACGGTGTTTTCAAAATCCAAAAGAAACTCTTCAAGCCAGTTGATTGCCGCAACATCAAGGTGGTTGGTAGGCTCGTCAAGAAGAAGAATGTCGGGGTTTCCGAAAAGTGCCTGAGCCAGAAGAACCTTAACCTTCTGATCACCGCTGAGTTCCTTCATTAAAGAATAGTGAAATTCATTGCTTATTCCAAGCGCGTTAAGAAGAATTTCAGCATCACTTTCGGCGCTCCAGCCGTCCATTTCGGCAAACTCTTCTTCAAGCTCACTGATTCTGATTCCGTCTTCTTCAGAGAAATCTTCTTTTGAATAAAGAGCTTCTTTTTCGTCCATTATGTCAACTAATTTCTGGTTGCCCATGAGAACCGTTCTGATAACGTCATATTCGTCATAAGCGAAATGGTCTTGCTTAAGAACTGAAAGTCTTTCGCCGGGAGTGATTGAAACATAGCCTTTGTTTGGCTCAATTTCGCCTGAAAGAATTTTTAAAAAGGTTGATTTACCTGCTCCGTTTGCGCCAATAAGTCCATAGCAATTTCCTTTTGTAAAATTGATTGAAACGCTTTTAAAAAGCTCTCTTCCGCCGTATTGCAAAGTAACATTATTAGTGCTTATCATAAAAAACACATCCTTAAAAACAGTAATATCTTATTTTAACATATTTAAACCGTATTTTCAAAGAATAATGGTCTCAAAATGGTTTTTTAACACTTTGTTAACAAATTTAATTTAGCAGAAAATGAAGTTTTTCTTGTTTACAAAAAAATAATCATTTAGTGTTGAATTTTGAATCAGGATTTAGTATAATTTTTAATGTATCATTAAAATCAGGCGAGTATATTTAAAACGAAGAAGAGTTTTTATTATTTTGGTTAAAACGGAGGTTTTTGTTATGTCTAATGTTAATTTTACCACGGTTGAAAACGGTTATTCTCCTTCAGAGGTTGACAGATATATAACCATGCTTCAGCAAGAATATGCCAATGCAGTTGCCTGGGGCGAAGAAATGGAAGCAAAGCTTGAGGTTTTGAAAAAACAAACAGAAGAGCTGGGCGTTTATTTCACCATTGATGAAGATAACCAGAACGAAGTTATCGACAAGGTCTTTACTCAGCTTACCGTAACTGTTAACAAGGTTAAAGAAGAAGCAGACAAAAAGGCAAAAGACATTGTTGAAAAGGCTAACGAAAAAAGCCGCAATATCGTCAGACAAGCAATGGAAAACTCAGTTGAGCTCAGAACTCAAAACAGCCTTATTATGAAAAACCTTAAAAGCATTAACGACATGATAAATGTTATTCTTGACAAGGCTGCTCAATAAAAGAATCACTATAAAAGGAAGTGAAGATTTTGGCAGGTTACAAACCAAAAAGCTTAGAAGAATTTAACAGTATTTTCAACGCAACCCTCTCAGCTGAAGAGGCTATTGCAAGAGGTACTTCAAAAATAAAAGAAGGAATTGAAGCTGACAGCGCAGAAGAAACCGAGGTTGTCAGCTCAGACACCGAGACAGAAAAGCCTGAAGCTGAAATTGAAGATGTTTCGGTTTCGGTTGATGATTTCATAAAGTCATTCATGGCTGAAATGCCCGAAACAGTCAGAAGACCGAGCATAGCTCCCGTTGCTTTTGTTAAAGAAGAGGCAACCGAGGAAAAAGAGCTGCCCGAAGAAGTTAAGGAGGAGCCCGAGCAAATCCAAGAAAAAGAAGAAGCTGAGCCTGAGGCGGAAACAACAGCTTCCGAGCAGGTTTCGGGCGACATTTCTGAATGGGCAAGAATAATGGGTGACCTTGACGACGAAGAAAGCAACAAGCCCAGAAAATACGGAAAAAAGAGAAAGAATAAAAAAGGCAAGAAAGCCGAAGGTTCAGAAGAAGCTGTCAGCGAAGAAGCCGTTGAGGAAGAAGTTTCTGAGGCAGAACCCGAAGAGGAAGAAAAAGAGCCTGAAGATGTTTTTGATACGCTTCTTGAAGATTATGAAGAGTCAACTCAGAAAAGAGTTAAGGCTCAGAAATCCTTCAAAGGAAGAAAACCCTTAAGAGTAATTTGTTCTCTTCTTCTTGTTCTTTCAATTTCAGTAACGGTTTTTGTTGGAGCTCTTAACCTGGTGTTTAATGTCAACACCGGAAAAGCAGCACCGGGCGGATATGTTCTTTTCACCGCTGCTTATGACTTTGCTCAGGTGGGAGTTGAGGCAGAAGATCTGGTTGTTTGCAAAGAAGGCAGCCTTGTTAAAGGTCAGTATGCAGCCTATATTGATACCCAGAACAAAACCTTCTGTTTTGGAATCAGAGAAGACGGAATTGTTGATGAAAACGGTGTTTCCTATGAAATCATCAGCGGTCAGCCCATCAGAACCGAAGATGTTGTCGGACCCATTGAAAAAACCTATTCCGATGTGGGCGGATATGTTTCTTTGATTTTTGAAAACTATATAATTATTCTTTCAGCTCTTTTTGCTCTGACTGTTGTTCTTGCAGTTGTTGTGATTTTTGTTTTAAGAAACAAAAACAAAAAAGATAAAGCTGAAGATGAAGAAGTTGAAAACGGCGAATCGGAAGAAGAAGCTGATGAAGAAGATTCTGACGAAAGCGGCAACTCAGACGATGATGACGACTCCGCCAGCCTTTTCAGCGATCTTGACTGATCTTTATGTTTAAGTGCAGTATCTCATAAAAACATTTAAGAGGTGTTTTGTGAGGTCTGCACTTTTTTTGTTTCTTTTTATTAGCTGCCGTATTTCGACGAATATTTTGTTTGGTGATTCGTATAATTATAAAGAAACGCTCAGGGCTTTGCTCTGGCGCTATCAAACATAAAGGAGTCAGTCTTATGAAAAAAATCTTAGTCTTAATTGCGGCAGGTCTTCTTCTGGTGAGCGTTTTATTCCTCACAGGTTGCTCAGAAACCCTTGATAATGGCGTAAGCGATGTTTCGCAGGGTGCTTCTGAAATGGTCAGCGATGTTTCAGACGGAGTTTCCGACGCAGTAAGCGATGTTTCAAACGGACTTTCTGAGGCGATGAGTGACGTTTCCGACGCTTTTGATGTTGAAGGAGAAAGTACGGTGGCCTCGGGAAATGAAGAAGCAACATCTGAAGAAGTAACCGGCGAAACTCAGATTAATGCTGCTCAGTAACAAAAAAACGGCACAGCTTTTTGTTTTGAAAGGGCTGTGCTGTTTTTATAAACGAATGGTGAATTTTTCAAAATATGTATTGACAAAAAAGCATAAAATGAGTATCGTATTATAGATAGATTAAATGGAAAACCGCCCTTTGTTTGCGGAAAAGGAGACGAAGATACTATGAAAAAAGAGATCAAGGCTTTAATAGCAGTTATCCTTGCAGTTTGGTGCTTCTTTATGGGATTTGAATTGGGAACCTTCAACGAAAGAAGGTCAGCAGGAACAAATGTTGCCGCCACAACTGCTTCTCAGCAGACAACTGCCGCCCCTGTTGTTACCACAACTGAGGCTTTGACAACTGCAGCAATAGTTACCACAACCGACAGCGCTCAGCAGACAACTGCCGGCTCAAACGAAGCCACCACAGCCGGCTCAAATGAAGCAACAACAGCTGCTCCTGCCGGAAACAATGATCCCTCTTCAATGACTAAAGATCAGATTCTCGCCGCAGTTAACAAAGCAATTAACGGCGTTAAATCAGAGCAGAACTTTACCGGAAAGAAAACAGAAACCGTAACAATCAATCTTACTGATGTCAGCGTTCCCGGTGCTAAGAATACAATTAACAACATCATTCAGGGTCTTGCCGGCGAAGAAGTTATTACCTATGCTTTCTCAAACGGTCAGGCAGTTGGTATTGACGCAAGCGGCAAAGAGGCTGACGATGGCAAGGTTGTTTCACCTAAAGACGCAATTCCTCCCTCAGGAAGAGATTTTGTTCTCACAGTTGACGGCATTAAAGAGGCAACAGCAGAAAAACAAGGCGACAACTTTGTTTATACACTCAAGCTTGTTGAAGAAAACACAACCTTCAGCACCCCCATTCCTACCCATCATCACGCTGCATACGGTTTTCTTGACCTCACTTCTCTTAATATAAGCGTTGCAACAATTACCGATGCAAACATGCATTACCCCAACACAGTTATAACAGTTGTTACTGACGCTCAGGGCAAGGCTCTTTCAATTCACACAGTAATGCCCATGACAGGTGACGGAACAGCAAAAATCCTTGGCGGTATCAGCGGAAACGCTTCATTTGAAGGCTCAGACGACGAGCTTTGGGAATTTACATATTAATTAACACAAAATACAAAAAAGGCACACGGCAAAGAAGCTGTGTGCCTTTTAATCTTTCGTGAAAATGTCACCGCGGTGGCAAGGCCACACCGCTGGCCGCTTCAGATTGCGGACAAAAATTTTCGGCTCTACCGAGCAACAACATAAATTTTTCACCCAAAGCAAACTCTTTTCCACAAAAAACACTTCTAAACACCCAAAGCAAAAACCGCAACCAAAGGGCAACGGCTGTTACACTTAGAACGGCTGATGAAAAGCAGGACTATGTCTAAAGAACTTTATAAACAGAAGTCTCCGCGGCAGTTGCCTCCAACGGAAGACGAAAAAGAAGAACCCGACCGTTTCCACTACGGTTTTTAGAGCAAAAAAATCACCCGTAGTCAACGCAGGCTTTGCCTGCGCTTTTGACGAAGGTTTGATTTTTTTGTGAACGTCAGCAAGTGTTCTTTTGTTACTTTTCTTCAAAGAAAAGTAATGCAGTCCGCAAGGACAGACATGCGATTACCTCTACGGCAGTTTTTTATGTAAAGCAAAAAGA
>JAFUHX010000091.1 GCA_017474045.1 Clostridia bacterium
CGACAAGTGATATTGCCTTCGGCAGTTTTCGGCGAATAAAATAACACTGAAGCCGTAAGGCTTCAATATCACTTTTGATTTATCAAAAATATAACTGCAAATTTTAATTTGCAATATCATTTAATACTCACCGAAGAAAATATTTTCACTTTGGCGTAATTGGCTTTAGAGTATATAACCCACTATGACACTTTCAAGCCGAAAGTGTCACTTTTTATTTAAAAAATTGGGAGCACTTCATCACAAAGTGTCTCCCAATAATTTTATCTGTCCTTAGCAACCCTGCTCATTACTTCGGCGGATTTTCTTTTCTTCAATATAAATAAACGGGCTTGAAAAGCATTATTAAAAATGTTAAACTGACAACATAGAGAAAATTATTAAAAGCAGAATAAAGGAATAGTAGAAATGAAAGCACTTAAAGATTTGCCAAACGGTTATGAAGAAATTTTTTCTGTCAATCTTCAAAAGGATAAAAAAGTTGCATTATTAATAAACACCTTTGCCATAATTCTTACGATTATTATGGCCGTTCCCATGCATTTTCATGTTTCTGTTTTAACTCTTTTCAGTATGGAAAAGGGTCTTGGAAGCTATTCAATCCGCTTTATTGCTTTGTTGCTTTTAATAGTTGCATATATGATTTTGCATGAGTTTGTTCACGCCATAGCAATGAAGCTTTTTGGAACAAAAAAGGTTAATTTCGGGTTTACGGGGTTATATGCTTTTGCAGGAAGTGATGATTATTATAATAAGAGAAGTTATATTATTATCGCCTTAGCACCTGTTGTAATATGGGGAATTATTCTTGGAATAATCAACGCTTTTGTTCCTGAAGATTGGTTCTGGGTTATATATTTTATTCAGATTTCCAACATCTCAGGCGCTGCAGGTGACATTTATGTAACTGCAAAGTTTTCTAAGTTTCCAAAAGATATTCTCATAAAAGACAGCGGTGTCGGAATGACTGTTTATTCAAAAGAAACTGTGAAACATTAACCGGAAAAATTTTCACGGAGAAAAATATGAAATATCAAAAGATTATTAAGGGAGTTTTTCTTGAAAGACCCAACCGCTTTATTGCCAAAGTTCTTATAGATGGCAAAACGGAAACAGTTCACGTTAAAAATACCGGAAGATGCAAAGAGCTCTTAATTAAGGGTGCTACTGTTTTTCTCAGCGAAGAAAACAATCCTTCAAGAAAAACAAAATTTGACCTTGTTGCCGTTATTAAAAATTGCGGAAGCTACAGCCTTCTTATAAATATGGATTCACAGCTTCCTAACAGCATTGCTGTTTCATGGCTGAAGCAAAGCAACATTTTCAGCTATGAGGCTAAATTCAAACGTGAAGTTACCTACGGTAATTCCCGCTTTGATATCTATGTTGAAGACGGTGAAAGAAAAGCTTTTATTGAAGTCAAGGGCGTTACTCTTGAAAGAAACCGGATTGCTCTTTTTCCCGATGCCCCTACCCTTCGAGGAACAAAGCACATCAATGAATTGATTTCATGCGTTGAAGACGGCTTTGAAGCGTATATCCTCTTCATTATTCAGATGAAAGAAATTGACCTTTTTAAGCCGAATTTCGAAACTGATAGTTCTTTTTCAAACGCCTTGATTGAAGCAGAAGAACACGGTGTAAAAATTCTTGCTGTTGACTGCGAAGTCAAAGAAGATGAGGTTGTATGCCGAAAAGAAGTCAGAATAAGCCTTAAAAATTAAAGTGAGCTGTAAAAAAGTGCAGACCGCATAATCCTGAAATGACAAAGGGTTTCTATAGATTGAAAAATCTGTAGAAACCCTTTTAACATTTATAAATGTATAGCTTTCAGAAAGTAAACATATCACGGTTTATGCTATAAACAAACTTCCTTTTTTATTCTATCAATCAGCGCAGAACCTCAATCATTCTGTCAGGGAAATTGCCGATTAGTGAATCAACACCTAAAGAAGAAAGGCGCTTGATGTCTTCATATTCATTAACAGTCCATGTGTTAATTTCAAGACCCTGGTCATGAATTTCTTTGATTGTTGCTTCAGAAAGGAAAAGATATAAGGGGTGGCAACACTGAACGTTCTGAGCTGCTGTGTATTTTCCAAAATCAATTAACCAGTCGCCTGAAAGGAAGCCGCGCTTGATTTCAGGAGCAATTTCTTCACATCTTTTAATTGTGAAATGATTAAAAGATGAAAGAATGATTTTGTCTTCAAGACCATATTTTTTAATCATGTCAATAGTTTTCTTTTCAATTGTCGGATATTCAAAAATTCCGGTTTTAAGCTCAATATTTGTAATTATAGGGGTATCTTTAACCAGCTCAAAATACTCTTCAAGGGTAGGAATAGGACAAACACCATAAACACCTCTGAAGGTTGCTGAAGCATCAAATTTTTTCAGTTCCTCATAGGTAAAATCTTTAACAAGACCTTCACCGTCACATGTTCTTTTAATGTCTTCATCATGAATAATAACGAGAACATCGTCTTTAGTTAAGTGAACATCAAGTTCAATTCCGTCAACACCTAATTCAACCGCTTTTTCAAAAGCAAGCATTGTGTTTTCAGGATATTTTCCGCTGAAGCCTCTGTGAGCAAAAATTTTTGACATATTATCTCTTCTTTCTATAATATATTTCACTTAGATTATACTACAAAAAAATAAATATTCAAGAGAAAAAGTAAAAAGCGCCTCGTTTCCGAGACGCTTTATTAGCTTTTTATAAAAAGTTAACTAGTTAAAAAGAAGCTGCAGAATCAGTTTTCCTTTTTCTTGAGGCAAACAAATGCTGCAGCTGCAGCTACTGAAATAGTGCCGAGAGCAACAATAACAGCTGAGGTATCGCCTGTTTTGGGAGTTTCTGTTGTTACAACAGCAGGTTTTGTTGTTTGATCAGTTGGCATAACGGGTACAGTGGTTTCTTCGCCGCCTACAACTTCGCCAAGACCTATGTAAAGGTTTGCAAAGAAGTTAACGATATCGTTATCAAGAAGACCTTCGATCATAGAAGTATCAAGACCGAGTGAAGCAAGACCGCCAGTGAGAGTATCCATGAGACCAGCCATCATATCGGTGGTACCGGTTGCCATGTCGCCTTCACCTGCGTCTGAACCGCCACCAATGCTTCCGAGACCGCCGAGAATGCTTGCAATATCAAATGAACCAACATCGAGGCCTGCAGTTAAAGCTGAAAGATCCATGCCTTCGCCTGCAAAAGCACCTGAGATGATATCAGTTAAAGCTGTTAAATCAAAACCGCCTGTTGTATCCATGCTTGAGAACATTTCAGTGATTGAGCTTAATGCATCTGAATCGCCTGAAAGTGCAGCAGTAATACCGCTAAGATCAACACCGCCAAGAAGTCCTGAAAGACTATCGAGAACTGAGCCGCCTTCAGCATTATTTACGTTAACTGCATCAGTTACAGCAGGAGCTGCTTCAACGCCAAGGTTCTGCATTACATCGTCAGCTGTGTCTGTGCTGATTCCGAACATAGAAGCGATATCGTCAACGGTAAGATTCTTAATTACCTCAGGGTCAAGGTCTTGAAGCTGAGCAAGAATATCGGTTGATGAATCAGCTGCCATTGCTGCGGGAGCAAACAAACAGAAGCAAAGAGTAAGAGCAACTAAAACGCCGAGAAATTTCTTCATAAACATACATTTCCTTTCATAATATTTATATCAACGGCAGAAGCCGACAATATACAATATTTTTTGTTTTAAGTATTACGCTTTATTATAATATAATTTCTTATTAATATCAATAGAAAATCAAAAATAATTGTTAAATTACCAGGTAATAAATACGTCAAGGCCTGATGTTGTGAAGTTTTGATTCATAACAAGACCGTTTTCCTTGAGGGCGCCGACAAAATTCATAAGCATGCTGTAGTCTTTCATGGTAATTCTGCATTTCATTGAAAGCTCGCTTCTGTCTGAGAATTTGTCGAGTTTTCCGGGAACAAAGCCTGTGCACCACCAATATTTAGCGTAGTCACGGGTAAACATTTCAACGCCTTTTCTGTAGGCAGTCATTGACATATAAAGACAGTCTTCGTTGCTGGCGCAGTCATAATGATTTTCTTCTCTTGTTTCGGGCTTGTTGTAAACACCGATTTCAGCGCCGATGAAAACGAAGCCGTATTGACCTTTCCAGAACTGAATGAGCCAATCTTTGTTTTCATAGTTAAACTTGCAACGCATAGTGTCATAATAGAAAACTGCAAAGGGTGCAGCAATATCATAAAGCTCATTAAAGCCGAAGTTTCTTTGCCACGGGTCACCGTTGGTAAAATAGAAAGCACCTTCCGGATCAAACATAAAACTGAGGAAGCCTTCGGAAAAAACAGCAGCATCGTTAATAAGCTGTTCGGGAGAGCTATTGGGATTAACCGTAATATTTTCAGGAGAAATAGCTGTTGTTGTTTCAACAACTGTTTTTTCGGTTGTTGTTTCATTTTCAACTGATTCTTTCTCGGTTGTTTCCTTTTCAGTTGTTGTTTCAGGCTCTTTGGTTGTTGCAACCGGAAGAGTTTCAATGTCTGCAATAACTGGAGCTGTTGTTGCAAGATCCTGACCTTTAGTTGTTGCACTTGAAGAAGCCGTTGTTACGACTACAGGAGCAACCGGCTCAGGTTTTGAAGAAGAATTATTCAGCGATCTGACTCCCAAAAATGAGCCTCCGCAAACAACAATCAGCGCAACCAACGCCAAAATTGTTGACTTGGTTTTATTCATCATGCTTTCCTCCTTGGAGTATCTAAATATAGTCTGTTACATAAAATATCCAATTTACCACTATACCTTATATAGAATAGCAGAAAAGCATTAAAAGGTCAAGCAAAAAACAAAAAAATTAACACAATTTTATC
>JAFUHX010000092.1 GCA_017474045.1 Clostridia bacterium
GCTG
This sequence comes from Clostridia bacterium, assembly GCA_017474045.1. Taxonomy (GTDB): domain Bacteria; phylum Bacillota; class Clostridia; order Oscillospirales; family Acutalibacteraceae; genus UBA6857. The sequence continues at coordinate 5 of JAFUHX010000092.1, forward strand.
TCGTGAATCATAATTAAGGTTGATTGACCGTCGTAGCCTATGGTCTTTCCCAATTTTTGCTGAGCTTCAGCAAAAAGCATTCTGAATTGATCACATTCGCTGCATCTTTTGGCAACTTGCTCATGGCTGGGCTTTGAAACGGGAATTTCGCTGACCGTTTTTTCTTTTATTTCTTCTTTTTTTGCTTCGCTCTTCACCTCGGCAATTTTTTCAGCCGGTTTAAGCTGTTCGCCAAGGTCATCTTCGACCTTTGAAACAATTCCTCTTTCAAGCCAGAACATCATTGCGTCTTCAACAAGATCAACATCATAGCCGATTGCTTTTGAAATTTCTTCAAGGCTCGGATTTTTTCCTGAATAAAAGTGGCGGAACATATATAAAACTGACTTGAGCTGAACAGCTCCCGCCATTTTTAAGTTTTCATCAACAATAGCCGCAGGTATGGCAAACATATTGCCAAAAGCTGAAGGGCTGATTTTAAATTCCATTTTGGTTTTCTCCTGAATTATTTTTGACTGACCATTTCTTTGTAAAGCTTGCAGATATCGTCTGCTTCTCCGTTGGCAACAAGCTGACCTTTTGTTAAAATTATTGCCTTGTTGCAAATTCGTCTGACTCTGTCGGTGCTGTGTGAAACATATAAAACAGTAACACCGTCTCCCATCATGTTTTCAATTCGTCTTTCGCTCTTTTCTCTGAAGGCTGCGTCACCAACGCTGAGAACCTCGTCTAAAATCAGAACATCGGGCTTAACAGAGGTGGCAATGGCAAAGCCAAGGCGCGACTTCATTCCCGAAGAATAGCTTTTAAGCGGAGCGTTAATAAACTGACCAAGCTCTGAAAATTCAACTATTTCGTCATATTTTTCTTCAATAAAAGACCTTGGAAAGCCCATTGTTGCCGCATAGAGAAAAATGTTTTCCTTGCCGCTGTAGTTTGAGTCAAAGCCGGCGCCAAGCTCAAGCATAGGCGCAATAACCCCTGAAACATTAACTGAACCAAAGGTTGGTTTCAGAACACCTGCAATAACCTTTAAAAGAGTACTTTTTCCGGCGCCGTTAAAGCCCATAACGCCCATTCTGTCCCCTTTTTTGACCTTGAAGCTGACATCCTTCAGTGCCCAGAAATTTGTGTAGCGCAGCTCTTTTTTTGCCGCCTTGACAAGATATTCCTTCGCGCTGTCAACGCCGTCGCTGTTGAGGTTAAACATCATGCTGACATGGTCAACATCAATTGCGTAATTCGCCATAGTTTTTCTCCCGAATTCAAATTAAATATGAAGAATAAATTTATCTTGATTTTTATAAAACAAAACAAAGCCTATTATGAGTGTAACAACGGAAAAGCCTATGCAATAATACATCTGACCGAAATCCCAATACTGAATAAAGTCATTGCCCCAGATAACGCAGGCTCTGAACATTCCAACAATTCCTCCCAATGGGTTAAGCTTTATAACATAGCTCATAAAGCTGCCCTCAGCAAAGCCGAGTCTGTCGGGATGATAAACAATCGGAGTGAGATAGAAAAGAAGGGTTGTGAAAACATCATAGATATTTTCAACGTCCTTGAAGAAAACGTCTGCTGTTGCAAGAATCATGCTTACGCCCAAAGACAAAACAAAAACAATTAAAATGGGAACGAGAACAAAAATTACTCTCCATGTTATATCTATAGGGTTGATTTTTGCAATATTGAAAAAGGCAACAACGAAAACCAGAACCAGAAGAGAAACCATTGATGTAACAAAGGTTGAAAGAACCGACGATACAGGATAAATATATTTCGGAACATAAACCTTTTTGATTATACCGGCGTGACTTCTGATTGATTTCATCGCCTTTTTGGTTGACTTGGTAAAAAATTCAAACATCAGTCTTCCGCAAAGAAGATAAACCGGATAGTTAACGACCTTGCTGTTATCTTTTCCGAAAAGATTGTTGAAAACAAGAGAGAGAACAATCATGTTAAGAAGGGGCTGAAGAAAAGTCCAGAAAACCCCCAGAACAGAGTCTCTGTATTGAAGCTTTATGTTTTTATTGACTAACTCTTTAAGAAGATAGCGATATTTCATGAAGTTGCTTGTGTGGTTACCTAAGGTATTTTTGTTTTTCAAAAACATTCTCCTTTCAAGGCAGCTTATGTTTACGCGCATTTTTAGACAGTAATTATAACATAAAAAAATAATTTTTACAATAGCGAGTTTTGCATAAAAAGATTTCTTAAAGCAAACAATAGATAAAAATAAACAAAGGTTGTGTTTTTTATGACAGAAGACAGTATTCATCTTTTAAAAGAATGTGACAGCGGAACAAAAACTGCCGTCAACTCAATAAGAGAGGTTCTCGACAACGTTAAAAGCGAAAAGCTTCTTGATATTCTCACCGCTTCGCTTCAGGCTCACGAAGCTTTGGGCGACGAAGCTAATGAGCTTCTTGAAAAAGAGGGTGAAAGCGGAAAGGAGCCTAACCCAATGGCAAGAGCAATGTCGTGGCTCAAAATCAACACTCATCTTATGGGCGACAACTCAGACCAAACAATAGCCCATCTTATGACAGACGGCTGCAACATGGGAATTAAACAGATTTCAATTTATAAAAATAAATATCCCACCGCCGACAAAGCTGCAGAAAGACTGGCAGACAGACTTATTAAAGAAGAACAGAAGCTTATAAAAGACCTTATGGAATTTATGTAAAATCTTTTATTTCTGTAATCACAATATTTTGGAGCTGTAAAAAGTTGTTTTTTACAGCTCCTTTTATATTTGAAATTGAATTATGGAAAAAAGTATGTTATACTTAAAAAAATATGGATTAAAACAACAAAACTTATTCAAGGAGTTTTTTCTATGCATAAAATTCGAAGGTTACTTTGTTTGATTTTTGTGTTGGCTATTGTTTTCAGTCTTTCAGCCTGTTCAGGAACAAAGTCAGATTCTTATAAAATTTCTTCTGAGGGAATTTCATTTTCCGAAAGCAAGGAGTCTGAAAATAAAAAGCTTTTTTATCAGCCGCTTGAAAGAGAAAAGCTCATCAGAGTTTCCAGAAACGACCTTAATGTTTTATATTTTGACAAAGCCACAATGAGCATTTCAGTCTATGACGCTTCAGCAAAAAGACTTTGGAACTCTCTGCCCGATAGCTACATCGACTCTCAGCCTGCTGTTTTGAAAATTGACATTCTGGCAGGCAACCAGGCAATTACTCTCAACTCACAGTCAGACAGCGTTGAAAAGGGTCTTGCTGAATATAAAATTGAAAAAGGAAGAGTAACTGTTACATATCGCTTTGAAGAAAAGCTTTCAGACGGAAGCGTAATTAATTTTGTTGTTCCCGCTGTTTTCGGCTTTGAAGGTCAGGCAGTTACGGCAAAAATTAACTGCAGCGAAATAGACACCTCTCTTTGCAGCGATAATGTTGTTTTAAAAGGAATTCATTTTCTTGAATATTTCGGCTCTTGCGAAAGCGCTTCAGACGGAGACTATATTTTCCTTCCCGAAGGTTGCGGCGTAACCTTAGATATTTCTGAAAAAGAAGAAAGTTTCTCACCGGTAAAGCTTTCTGTTTATGGCTCAGACCCTTCTGTTAAATCAGCGCAAACAAAGGAAAGCTGCTATGTTGCCGCTTTCGGAATGAAAAAAGAAAACAGCGCTTTTGTCGCTCTCATTCAGGAAGGCGACAGCCTTGCAACAATCACCGCTGATAAGGCTTTGAAAAATTCAGGCAGCAACCGCGTGGGTGCAAGCTTTGAGCTGACTTCCTATTGCACTAATGAAGACGGATCTGAAATCTTTGTTTCAAACAACCGCTACAGCGGAAACATTAACATTGCTTATCGTTTTCTTTCCGGCAGTAATGCCTCTTATTGCGGAATGGCGGGAGCTTGCCGAGAGCTTCTTATTCGAAACGGAGCTTTCTCTTTAAGCAAAAAAGAAGAAACCAAAGAAAGTCTTCCCTTTGTTCTTAATCTTATTGCTTCGGCAAACATCGGCGAAAAGAATTCAGTTAAAGCTCTGACCACCTTTGAGCAGGCAGAAGACGTTTTGTCTATTCTCAGAAGCAAGGGGCTTGGAAACATTGTTTTAAGATATTCCGGTCTTTTCAGCGGCTCATTGAAACAGCGTTCAGCTTCATCTGTCTCGCTTCTTTCATCCTTGGGAACCGAAGAGGAATATCAGGAATTTTTGTCTTTTGTCAATTCTCAGAACATTGATTTCTTTGCCGATGCAAAACTGATTTCCGGCGAAAAAGGTGCTTTTAAAAATCCTGCTGTTTCTCTTAGCGGAAAAAAGACGGCGGCAGAAATTGTTGACTTCAAAAATTCAGTTATTTCTTCAGGCGGCGAAACAGCTTTGGCTTCAACCGATGAAATTTCAGAAAACGCCAACACCTTAATAAATAAGTTCAATAGCTTTAATATTTCGGGAATCTGCCTTTCAGACGCAGGAAAGCTTCTTTTCAGCGACTTCAACCAAAAGAATTATTCTGACCGAATTAAGCTTCAGAACACCGTCAGAACTCAGACTCAGGCCCTTTCAGCTTCAAAAAGCTTAATGGTTGACCAATGCAACATCTATACGGTCAAATACGCCGACTACATAACAAATCTTCCCACAAGCTCCGTTTATGCTTCGAAGTCAGGCTATTCATCGGTACCCTTTATGCAAATTCTTCTTCGAAGCGTTTCAGAATATTCCTCTTCTTCAATCAATCTTTCTTCGAACACAGAAAACGCTGTTCTGAAAGCGGCAGAATATGGCTGCATTCCCTCTTTTACCCTTTATTACAGCGACCTTTCTTCAGAAGACAAGGCTGACAATTGCTATTATCTCAATCAGATGTCTCTGGCTCAAAGTGCCTATGAAAGACTGAGCAACACCCTTTCATCTCTTCGCAACAAAAGAATAACTGACCACTACAAAGTTAAAAAGGGTGTCTGGTGCACTGAATATGAAGGCGGAATTAATGTTTACGTTAACTATAACAACAAGGATGTTGTTGTTAACGGAATTACTCTTGAAGAAAAATCCTTCCTCAAGGTTGGATAAAGGAGAATTGCCATGAAATCTATTATTGCATTTTTAATTTCAATCATCATGCTTCTGGAGGCACTTCCTGTTTCCTGGGTTCCTACGCTGGAAATTGACGCTTCAAAAACAAAGGGCGAGGTTTCAACCAAAGCAACGGGCTTTCTTTATGGTCTTGCCGAAGAAGGCGTTCCCTCAGAGGCTATGACAAACAGTCTCGATATTTCTTCGGTTTCTCAAAAGGTTATCGGCGGTCTTCAGCACCCCACCGGAGATATTGACAACGTTTCTTCTCAGCTTGAAGAGTGTGACTACAGAGTGGTTTATCTTCAGGATACTTTCGACACCTGGTATTATTGCTATGATGAAATCATGGAAATGAGAAAAAACGGAACTTATGACTGGAAGAGCTTCCTCTATGACCGCTATCTTCCCATTGTTGAAGAAAAGGTCAGACTTCTTTCTGAAAAAGACTATGCTGAAGACATTGTTTATTGCATTTTTAATGAGTGTGACAACGCTGTCTGGTTCGGAAATTATGTTGACGGAAACCTTTATTATGACGAAATCGGAAAAGCTAACTTCTATGAAGCCTGGAAAATCACCTTTGACCTTGTTAAATCAATTAACAGTCAGGCAAAAATCGGCGGACCCGGCTTTTGCGATTATGTTACTGAAAAGCAAGAAGGCTTTATGACCTATTGCAAAGAAAACAACTGCGTTCCTGAAATCATGATTTATCATGAGCTCGCTTTCTGGTCAATTTATGATTGGGAAAACCATGTTTCAGACTACAGACGAATTGAAAAAGAATTAAACATTTCTCCTCTTCCGATAATCGTTACGGAATACGGCTCAATGGAAGACTGCGGCGACCCCTCAAAAATGATTCATTATATTACTGCCATTGAAAACACGGGAACATGGGCAAACATGGCGTTCTGGCGTCTCGCAAACAACCTTAATGACACCTGCGCCGATGATAACTCACCTAACTCAAACTGGTGGCTTTACAGAAAATACGCCGAAATGGAAGGTCAGCTTCTTGAAACCAATGTTTCAGCCCTTAAAGAAAGCCACAAGCATGACGGCGACTGGAGACTTACCTACAAGGGAATTGCTTCCATTACCGACGAAAAAGACGAAATTAAAATTATTTGCGCAGGAAGCGAAAACAAGCGCGCTGTTGAAATCAAAAATCTTGACAAAACCAACTTAGGAAGCAAGGTTGACATTAAAATCGAGTGCGTTTATTATAAGGGTCTTTCAGGAATTGTTTCTGAGCCCATTGTTTTAAGACAATACAGCGCCAACTCTGACGAAAAGCTCAACATCAACATTCCCGCAACTGACTCAAACGCAGTTTATTTCATCAGCGTAACACCCCACGATGAAAACAGCGAAGTAATCAGAAACACCAACATTCCCAAAAGATATGAGTTTGAAAACGGAGTTCTTCTCGGTAACGCTTATACATACGACAGCGCTTACGCAACAACAGGCGAAACCTCGGGCATGGTTGGCGGAATGGAAAACCACGGCGACGGTGTCAGAATCAACATCAGCGTTGCCTCAAGCGGAATTTATAATCTTGACGTTATTTTCGGAAAGCATAACGATTCAGGTGTTCCCCACGGAAGAGACAATGCAACCGTTAACTTCACTCTTGACGGAAAAACTCAGGAGCTTTCTCTTCCCAACACAATTAAAAGTGAATATACCGACTGCAAAACCCTTCAGGTCTTTCTTTCAGCCGGTATCCACACGCTTCAATTCACAAACAACAGCGGAACCTTTGTTCTTGACAGCGTTCTTGTTTCAAAAGATGTTTATTCCTCTGAAATTGAAGTTCTTGAAGACAGCGAAAACAACACCGCGTTCCTTGCCGTTGCTCCTTCTGACAGCTACTATAAATTTAACGGTTCCTACAGCGGAAAAGCTTATATTGACAACTGCGAAACAAACCTTGAAAACGGTTCTGTTATTTATCTGAGAAGAGGGCTTAACGAAATTCGATTTGAAGAAAGCGTTAATGACTTTACCGTTGAAAAAACAGGAGAAAGCCAATATTCAAAAACAGTTTCAGCAAAGGATTTTTCTCTCTCCGGCTCAGCTACACTTGAAACCGATAAATATGGAAGAAGCTATATTTCAAATATTTCTTCCGAAGGCGGAAGTGCTTCAGCAACATTCAAGCTTCCGAAAAGCGGCTTCTATCGCGTAACCTTAAGCTACGCCAACAACAACGAAGGCGGCGTTCATTCCTATAACGTTGACCTGATTGAAAGCTATTTAACCGTTACCTGCGGCGAAGAAAGCAAAAATATTTTTGCAAGAAACACCTACAGCAAGTTTACCTATAAAACCCTGACCTTTGACCTTTATCTTGAAAAAGGCGAAAATGAAATTGTTTTTTCAAATAACGGTAAGCATAGCTTTAACGGAAAAGTTTCTTTTGCTCCCCAGATTGAATATATAACAATCAACTCTCTCCCTTAAGTTTAAGGGCTGTAAAAAAAGTGCAGACCGCATAAACCTGAAATAACAAAGGGTTTCTATAGATTGCAAAATCTGTAGAAACCTCTTTTTACATTTATAAATCCAAAACTTTCAGAAAGTAAAAAAACATCGGTTTTTGCTATAAACAAACATCGCCTCTCGGCGTACCTTTGTACGCCTTCGGGTTACCCAAAATTAAGCTTTCTGCTTAATTTTGGCTCTGTTTGTTCATTCTGCCCATTTTTTCCTAGCCCTTAAACAACGCTCTGTAAAAAAAGTGCAGACCGCATAAACCGTAATAACACAAAGGGTTTCTATAGATTGCAAAATCTGTAGAAACCTCTTTTTACATTTATAAATCCAAAACTTTCAGAAAGTAAAAAACAGCGTTTTATCCTTCCCATGGAAGCTTTTCTTCTTCTTTTTTAGTCTTTTTCTTTCTGAGAAAAACAGCAAGGCAAATAATAATTATTATTCCTAACACAAGAGCAACAAACAGCCCTATTGTTCCGAAAGAAACCGAACCTTCAACAACTATTTCCTCTTCTTCAGGCAGGTTTTCTTCCGAAGTAATAATTTCTTCTTCATAGCCGAAAACCTTTTCTGCCGAATCAATCACCAACACACAGGAAATTCCCGTCTGTTTGCTAAAATCTTCAAGGGCTTGATTTAACTTTTCTTCATTCAAATCAAGAGAGCTATAGTTTTTAACAAAAGAAATTGTTTCTCCTGAAAAAATCTGTTCATCCTCAAAGGGCGTTGAAAAGCTCCGGTCAGTTATGTGGTTTTCCATATCTTTTATAACAGCCGTCAGGTCGCTGTCAAGAGAATAGGCGTAGTATTCGTTGTTAATATTTTCGAAAAGAGCCTCTCCGTATTCTGTGTCTTCGCCGAACATAAGGCTGATTTCTCTTTTTATGTTGTCTCCCACCCAGGCAATTGTGTAGTAGCCGTCGGCTTCTTCATTAGTCAGAAAAACCAGAAGAAGATTGTTTTCCATCGTTTTTTCCTCGGTAAAAAACTCAAGGTATTTTTCGTTGGCGTATTCTTGCATTGTAGCTTCGCTGTAGTAAATACCGTCTTGGTCATAGTTTTCTTCTATATCAACAGCAGGCTCACCGATAAAATAAAAGACCCCGAAAAGCAAAAATAATAATACAGCAATCAA
>JAFUHX010000093.1 GCA_017474045.1 Clostridia bacterium
ATATGGCTCTCAATTAGCCAGAAACCTTGGAGTTATTCACAGATTCAACCCCATTGCAACTGCCTCAGCCTTGCCTTCAGCAATTAAGTCAAGAGCTGAAACATCTCACCTGATCTGTAACTGGCTGAAAAATCTTCCCGTTGAGCGTTTCAGCGTAAGACCGGTTATTGTTGTTGATGCCGACAACGGTGCAATAATCAGACCTTCGGCAAGCATCGACATCTGGGGCAGCACACTCTATATTGAAACACCGCGAAGAGACGGCGACTGGCTTGAAAGTCTTATTGAAAAATTTCACCGCTATGAACTCGTTTTCGGCGAAAACAATATGCCGACAGTTATTATTAACGGCGAAGACCCTCAGATGAATCTTGAAATCAGCCAAGCCATCAGAAAAGAAAATTTAGGCGGAGAGTTTCTTTTCACCGATGACCTTGCTATGTATGGAAAAAATTTCAGAACCAGCCTTTATTCCTTTGATGAGGAAAACAGACTGATAAGATTTTCTTTTGAAGAAAGCGAAGAAAAAACCGCAGTATAATACATAGAATATAGTGTCCTTTGTTAATTCTTCGCATTTCCCCCTATTATTTAATCGAGTGGATGTAATTTTTCATCCACTCTTTTTTATTCATCATTGCAACATATCTTTTCTTTTGTTATAATAAATGAAAGAGTCTTTAAAGGAGTTGCGCCATGAAATTTATTCATCTTTCCGATCTTCACATCGGCAAAAGGGTAAATGAGTTTTCCATACTTGAAGATCAGCAATATATTTTAAAATCTATTCTCACTGTTATCGACAGCGAAGAGCCTGACGGTGTTATCATCGCCGGCGATGTTTATGACAAGTCCGTTCCCTCGGCTGAAGCTGTGGGACTTCTTGACGATTTTCTTTTCAGCCTTTCTAAAAGAAATGTTCCCGTCTATATAATCAGCGGAAATCACGACAGCGCTGAGAGACTTTCTTTTGGCGGAAGACTGCTTGATAAAAGCGGGATTTTTTTAAGCCCCGTTTATAACGGCGAGGTTTTGCCCTTGAGCCTCACCGACAGCTACGGAAAAGTCAACATCTATATGCTCCCTTTCATCAAGCCCGTTAATGTCCGCCGTTTTTTTCCTGAAAGCGAAATCGAAAGCTACACAGACGCAGTAAGGGTTGCAGTTGAAAACATGAATATTGACGAAACCGAAAGAAACATAATAATCACCCATCAATTTGTAACCGGTGCTTCCAGATGCGACTCCGAGGAGCTTTCTGTTGGCGGAAGCGACAACGTTTCTGTTTCTGTTTTTGAAAAGTTTGATTATGTTGCTCTGGGTCATATTCACGGACCTCAGAAAATGGGCCGCGAAACTGTTCGCTATTGCGGAACTCCTTTGAAATATTCTTTTTCCGAGGCAAAACACAAAAAGTCCGTTACAGTTGTTGAAATGGCAGAAAAAGGAAATGTTGAAATTCGCGAAATTCCCCTTGTTCCTCTTCGTGATATGCGCGAAATCAAGGGAAGCTATGACGAAGTTACCCTTCGGAAAAACTATGAAAACACAAATCAGAAGGATTATATTCATATCATTCTGACTGACGAAGAAGACATTCCTGATGCAATGGCAAGGCTTCGGGTAATATATCCGAATTTAATGAAGCTTAGCTACGACAACAAAAGAACAAGGCTTTGTCAGACGGTCGGCGCGGCAGAAAACGTTGAAAAGAAAACACCGTTTGAGCTGTTTTCTGAATTTTATGAAACGCAAAATAATCAGCCGATGAACGAGGAGCAAACAGCTTTCATAAATGACCTTATTGAAAAAATCTGGGAGGGCGAAGAATGAGACCTTTGAAGCTTAAAATTTCCGCCTTCGGACCTTACGCCGACTGCGTTGAGCTTGACCTCAACAAGTTGGGAAAAAGCGGAATTTATTTAATCACCGGCGACACCGGTGCAGGAAAAACAACAATTTTCGACGCAATAACCTATGCTCTTTATGGCGAAGCCAGCGGCGACAACCGAAAAGCATCTATGCTTCGCTCAAAATACGCCGAAAAAGAAGCACCCACCGAGGTTGAGCTGACCTTTTTATGCCGAGACAAAGAATATATCGTTAAAAGAAACCCCGAATATGAAAGACCGGCAAAAAAAGGCGACGGAACGGCAATTCAGAAAGCAGAAGCATCTTTGGTTCTTCCTGACGGAAGAATAATTTCAAAGCCCAAAGAGGTTGATCGGGCAATTATTGAAATTGTTGGAATCAACCGCGATCAGTTTTCCCAGATTGCCATGATTGCTCAGGGAGACTTTCTGAAGCTTCTTCTTGCCGAAACCAAGGAAAGACAAAAAATCTTCCGTGAAATCTTTAAAACCGAATACTATCAGATTCTTCAGGAAAAGCTCAAAAACGAATCAGGCGCCCTTTCAAAAAAATATGACGAAGAAAAGCTCAGCACCCAGCAATATATAAACGGAATTCTCGTTGACGAAGAAGATATTTTTTCTTCTCAGGCAAAAAGAGCCAAAAACGGCGAAATGCTGATTGAAGAGGTTCTCAACCTCCTTTCTTCTCTTATCGGAAACGACATTTCTCTTTCTGAAGCTTTTCAAAAGAAAATTGAGGACACCGAAAAAGAGCTGGAAGAAATTAATTCTCTTTTAACCAAAGCCGAAGGCTATAAAAAAGACGAAGCTGATCTTCAGAAGGCAGAAAAAGAGCTTCAGGAAAAAAATCCCCTTCTTGAGTCTTATGTTAAAAAAGAAGAAGAGCTTAAAAATCAAGAATCTGACTATGACAAAAAGCTAAAATCAGTTGCCGAAATTGAGTCGCAAGCAGACGAATATGACGTTTTGCTCCGAAAGCAAGAAGAAGCTTACAAGCTGTCTGTTGCTCTCGCTTCGGGAAAAGCAATTCATGAGAAGCTTTTAAAAGAGATTTCTCTTTTGAGCAAAAGCATTTCTCGTCTCAAAGAGGAGCTTTCAGCTGTTTCTTCTTCTGCAGCCGAAACGGAAAAGCTTCTTCGTCAAAAAGAAAAGGCAGAAGAAAAAAAGAAAAAAGCACAAGAGCTTCATGAAAGAATTCTCTCCTTCGAAAAGCTTGAAAAAATGCTTTTAAAAGCCCGTGAGCAATATAAGGAAGCCTCACACCGTTCTGAACTGGCTTCACAGCTTTTTTCCGATCTGAATAAAGCCTTTCTTGATTCTCAGGCAGGAATTCTTGCCGAGACTTTAACCGAAGGAGCTCCCTGCCCTGTTTGCGGCTCCTTAAGCCACCCGAAAAAAGCAACCAAATCCCTTGAAGCTCCCACCGAGGCTGAACTGAAAAACGCAAAAAAAGCGGCAGATGACTCAGCAAAGCTGACAGCAGATTTAAGTTCGCGTACAGGCGAATTTTCCGGAAGACTGCTTTCAGAAAAACATCTTATTGAATCTTTGTCTGCCTCTCTTTTTGAAAGCAATGAAGTTGATTTCAGCGCAGATAAAACAACGGCGTTTCTTGTTTCCTGCAACAAGGAGCTTTCGCTTATTGAAGAAAAAATCAGCGCTGAAAGAAAAAAGGCTTCAATAAAAGAAAGACTTGAAAAAGCTATTCCTGAAAAGGAAAAGCAGCTTGAAGAGCTGAAAGCCGGGCTTTCACAGTCAGAAAAAGAAATTGCCGCCAATGAAGTTTCTTTAAAAGAAGCAAATAATCAGGCAAAGCTTCTTTCAGAGAAGCTCAGATTTAAAAATAAACTTGAGGCAATGGATTTTTTGAAAAAGCTTTCAGAAGAAATTACTTCTTACAAAAAAGCTCTAAGCAAAACAGCCGAAGAGCGCCATACCCTTGAAAAAGAAATCACCGTTCTCAGCGGAAAAATTCAGCAGCTCAGACTCAGCCTTTCTGAAAAAGAAGAATTTGACCTGAATGACCTTTCCGAGAAAAAGCTTGAGCTTCTCGGCAGGAAAAACGACTATTCATTGGAGCTGAAAGCAGTTTCAATCAGAATTGACACCAATAGCCGCGCAAAAGAGAATATTGAAAAAAAATCCGCTGAGCTCGCTCAGACGGAAAAAAGATGGATATGTGTCAAAGCCCTTTCCAACACCGCCAACGGAAACCTTTCCGGAAAAGAAAAAATCATGCTGGAAACCTATGTTCAAAGCGCATTTTTCGACAGAATAATCAACCGCGCCAACACTCGTCTTATGGTAATGTCGGGAGGTCAATATGAGCTTATTCGAAGAGAAGAGGCTTTAAACAACCGAAGCCAGACCGGTCTTGAGCTGGATGTTAAGGACCACTATAACGGCTCTGTCAGAAATATCAGAACCCTTTCCGGCGGCGAAAGCTTTAAGGCTTCGCTTTCTCTTGCCCTGGGACTTTCTGATGAAATTCAATCCTCTGCCGGCGGAATCAAGCTTGACACCATGTTTGTTGATGAAGGTTTCGGCTCACTTGATGAAGAATCGCTTCAACAGGCAATTAAAGCTCTTTCTTCACTCTCAGAAGGAAACAAGCTTGTTGGAATTATTTCTCACGTTTCCGAGCTGAAAGAAAAAATTGAAAGCCAAATTGTTGTAACTAAGAAAAAAAGCGGCGGAAGCATGGTGGAAATCATCGTCTGATCTTTTTAAGAATAATTATTTTGAAAAAAAGGTTGCAATAACAGCAAAAAAACTGATACAATAGAAAAAAAGCAGTCAACTGCTTGAATAAGGAGAGATACTTATGGAAAGAACCTACATACCCTACACTCAATGGAGTGAAAAATCAAAACAGACTGAATACACAGAAGAAACCCCTCTTCTCAGCGCTGACGGAAAGCTTCTTGCAAAAGGCTGGGCAAGACACAATGTTTTTGACTACGACAGAAACAATGTTAAACCCGGAAACCCCATGAGCAAAAAGGAATGGGATTTTTATCAGGTCTGCAACGGAAAATACATGGTTCAGCTCAGCTTTGCCAACATCTCAATCGGCGGCTATATTGCGGCTAAATTGGTTGACATTCAGGAAGGCAAGGTTATTGCAGACGCAACTCAGCTTTTCCTTGGCGGAAAGAAATATATTCCTCCGAAAAAGGGCGACGCTCCCAACCGATTCACAGCCAAAATAGGCAAGGCAGATTTTGAATTTGACACAAAGGAAGACTACAGAACCCTTTATTTCAAAATGCCGCTTAAAAACAAGCTCGTTGAATGTTCTTTCAAAATGGACATCATGCCCGGTCTTGAAAATATTACAACTGTTCTTCCCTTCAAAGGTGACGAAACAAAATATTTCATGACAACCAAACAAAACTGCATGCCCTGCGAAGGCTATTATAAATTCGGCGACGATGTTTATGAGTTTTCAAAGGAAGACACCTTCTGCGCTCTTGACTGGGGAAGAGTCAATACTCCTCACAAAATGGTTTGGTATTGGGGCAACGGCTCATCCTATATCACCGACGAGAAGGGTGAAAAACACCTTTTTGGCTTTGAAATTACTTGGGCAATCGGCGACGAAAGCAACGCAACAGAAACCTGCATTTTCTATGACGGAAAAGCTCATAAATTCGGTGCAGTAGATGTTGAAACCTTCCCCAAGCCCGACAAATATATGAACGACTGGAAATTTGTTTCCGAAGACGGAAGATTTAATATGACAATGAAGCCCTTCTTTGACCACCATTCCGACATGAACGTTGGAATTGCCAGAATGCATACTCATCAGGTTCACGGTCTCTGGAGTGGCGATGTTACACTTGACGACGGAACAAAGCTGGAAATCAACGATATGTATGCTTTCTGTGAATACGTTGAAAACAAATGGTAAGAGTTTTAAATATTCTTTTATAATTTTAATTTCAGGTTTTATCTTGACAATATAAAAACATAATGTTAATATAATGTTAAGAATGATTTGTAAAGGAGGTTTTATTCATGGAGGTTTTACAGCTTCTTGAAGACGTTTTTGGATTTATCAAAGCCCTTGTAAAGTCATTATATGATTTCTTCAGCCAGTTCATCAAAGAAGATGAAGCTGAAGATGGAGCAGAAGCATAATTTTTCTTAAGCATAAAGACCTCCCTTTCGGGAGGTCTTCGCTTTTTATTAACTGATAAATGAAATCAGAACTGAATTAAAGCCTTTTCTTTCTTATTGATCAGCCGCTGTGGGATCAAAAGAAACAAATGAATCGGAATATGCAAATTGAATATTGGGTGCTGAATATTGCGGATTTCCTGAATAAGAAGAATTTTTTCTGGCAGTTTTTGTCTTCTTGAAATCTTCAATTCTTTTTTCGTCAACAAGTTGCTGAAGAAGTCTGATTGCTTCTGAAAGGCCCTTGAAAACAAGAGCAAGTATTAATGAAACCACAATAGAAACTGAAAAATAGATAAAATTAAGCTCACTTGCGAACTTATAGCATACTATTCCTAAAATTATTCCCAACGCAACAACGCCGATTGAGCAAACATTGAGAATGGAAGCAATTTTGTTTCTTGCTGAGCCTTTAAGTCCTGCAGAAGCTTCAACAAGAGCTTCATATTCGTCGTCAGTTACAATAAGAGGAACACCTTTTTTCTTTCCTTTATTTCCGGTGAGACCCCAGCTCAACAAATCTTCGTCTTTCTTTTTATAATATTCTTCTTTTTGTTGCTGCTTTAATTGCTGAATTTTGCTTTCAACCTGTTCCAACATTAAAATACATCTCCTTTAGTATGAGTATTCAATTTATAATATCATAAATGTTAAGTCAGTTCAAGTCTAAAATTGATTTTTTTCTTCTTTTCTTTAACTTGCCTTTTGCGGCATTATTTTCCACGAAAAAGAAGCTTTTTTTATGTTATAATGCTTCCCATGAGATCTCAGAATCAAACGACAAAGGAGGTACAGCGTGAAACATTTTCTAAAGTTTTTTCTCTGTATCATGGCTGTTTTTATTTTCTCTCAGGCAGCATACGGCGCAAATGAAAATTCAAAAGCGGCAAAGGTTATTACCGAAGAGACCTCGCTTAACGTCAGAAAAACGGCAAGCACTTCTTCTTCCGTTGTTAAAAAGCTGAAAAAAGGCTCTTGGGTAACAGTATTGGCAAAAAGCGGAAGCTTCTATAAAGTTGAATACTCTCAAGGGAAAACCGGCTATTGCCACAGCGACTTTTTAAAGCAAAGAGCAACCAGCAAGGCTCTTTTTGTTAAAACAGGCGGTTCAAGACTGAACATCAGAAAAGGCGCCGGAACAAGCTACGATATTAAAGGCAAGCTTGAAAACGGCGAATGTGTTGTTTATCTTTCTCAAAGCGGTCAATGGACAAAGGTTCTTTATCACGGAACAAAAATGGGCTATGTTTTGTCTGACTATTTAAGCGAAGAAAAGCCTGAAACAGCTTTTAAAAAGATTTCTCTTAATGTTCCTTCATATAAACAAACCGACTCCCGCTGGAAAAACATTAAAATAGGAATGTCGGGCGACACTATAGGCTCTTCCGGCTGCACAACAACTGCTCTGGCTATGACGGAATCTTTCAGGCTCGGCAAAACAATTACGCCTAAAGATATGGCTGCGAGTCTAACCTATGCCCCTGCCGGCTGGTTATATTGGCCTGAAAACTATAAAACTGTTTTGGTTTCTTCTTCTGACTATCTTTCCCTTATTTATGAAAAGCTCAGAAGCGGAAAGCCCGTAATTTTAGGCTCAAAAAACTCAAACGGCTCTCAGCATTGGGTAACAATTACCGGACACAAGACTGAAGCAAGCAGTCTTTCAGCCAAAAACTTCACCATAAACGACCCGGGCTCATCCACGCGAACAAACCTTTCGCAGTTTATTGAGCACTATCCGAAATTATATAAGCTGGCATATTATAATTAGAGGCGAAGCATAACAAGGGAAAGAAAAGAGGACGGCAATGCTGCTGTCCTCTTAAAAATTCTTCTTTTCAGGAGAAAATTTTTGTGTCGCTATCCGGCAACGCTGAAAATTTATGTCCGAGCTAAAAGCGGGCGAAATTTCGCCTTGCGACTTTCCTGTGGGGAAACGGCTTGCCGTGTCCCTATCAAAAACAAAAACACAAAACAGAAAAAACCATTGTATCAGCTGAAAAACCCCGCTTTTACAATGGTTCTTTTTATATTGATTTGCCTTTTTTATTCTTTCCCGATAATATCTTTAATTACCTCTCCGGCAACAATCAGACCTGCAACCGAAGGAACAAAGGAAACACTTCCGGGAGTTCTTTTTCTTCCTGACTCTCCACCGTCTGAAAGAGGAGTTAATGCCGGTTCCTTTGAATAGACTACCTTGAGCTTTTTAATTCCTCTTTTT
>JAFUHX010000094.1 GCA_017474045.1 Clostridia bacterium
GAGCAAAAGCGAAGCTTCAGCTTCGCTTTTGGCAACCCGAAGGCGTACAAAGGTACGCCGAGAGGCGAAGTTTGCTTATAGCATGAACCGCTGTTCTTTTACTCTCTTAATGTTTTAGACTCATAAATTTAAAAGAGCTTCTTCAGGTTTAATTACTCTGAAAAAGCTCTTTGTTTTGTTTTGGTTCATGCGATCTGCGCTTTTTTTACCGCCCCGAAGTTATCTGAGTTTTTTAATGAGTGCTATCTTAGCCTTCTTCGCCTTGGGCATAAGAGTTGAATAGGCGTAATATTTCATTTTGTTGCCCACAAGAATATATTCACCGATAAATTCATGATAATCGGCTGAAAAGCTTTTTTTGAAGTCAAAAATTCCCTTGAAATTATCCTGAGCCTCAAGCTCTCCCAGGGTTCCGTCTTCGGTTGCTTCGGGAGTTTTAACAATAATATAGCCAAGGTCATGAATGTTGCAGCCGCGCTTTATGCTTTCGCAAAGACGAAGATAGTTAAGATAATGGCTTGAACGGGTGTTGTTTCTGATAACATTTCTTGTTCCGCCAAAGAGGCAGCTGCCCATTCCGGCGTAGTAAATGGAAAGTCCGCCGGCAACACAGATTTCGTCTTCATCGGTGAATTCTTCAGCTTCGGCAAGTCTTTTTTCAAAATGCTCTGTTTGCTTGTCAACGCTTGAAATTGTTTCGTTCAGCTGTCTTGCCTTTTTTTCGTGAGCGCCTTCAAGCTGAGAAAGCGCTTCTTCTTTTTTCAAAAGTCTCTCATTCTGAAGCTTTTTGTCAAGCGCCTTGCTGTAATAAACAAGCTTCAGGTCGCTGACGCCTTCAAATTCCTTGAGAAGCTTGGTGCAATAATCGCCGTTTCTTTCAACAAAGCTGTCTCTTTCAGAGGTATCTCTCATAACACCCATAAAGTCTTCCATAATTTTTGGGTTCTTTTCAATGTCTTCAATGGTAAAGCTTCTGGCAATAAGGCCTCTTTGTTCACCTATTCTGATGGAATATCTTACGCCTTTATCACATTTTTTCAGAATTTTTTCCGGAGAAAGACTTTCACCGTTTTCCTTAAGGGGAATGAAAAGCTGAACCGGCTGTTTATAGGTATAGTTTTCTATGTTTGTGTTAAGCTCATAGCCCATTGAAACAAGAATGTCGTGAACTTCTTTTCCTTTTTCCTGCTTTTCTCCGTTAATTCTCAGCGAAACGGGCGGATCCATAATAAAAGCTGTAACACCGTTTTTCTTGATTTCTTTTTTAATGAATTCAGTAAACTGCTTTAAAAGCTCTGTGTTTTCATAGTCGCAAACTGCTCCGCCTGAGCCGTACCAGATTTTTCCTGCCGCAGGAAGAACACGCTCCATAACAAGAATGGCAAAAACTCTTTTTTCATTTTCAAAGCCGCTGAAAAATCTGCATTTCCAGGTGGTTTTAACCTTTTCCCAACGAGAGCATTGAATATATTGACCGCCATTTTCTTCAATAAAGCTGTCATAAGCGGCAAGGTCTGTTTCCTGTCTGAATATATACATATAGCTTTCTCTCTTTCTTTTAATTCTTATTTATCAGTCGAAGAACAATTTCTTTTTCGCTGAAGGGAACTTTTTCTCCCTTGATTTTCATAAATTCCTCATGACCTTTTCCGGCAAGAACAATAATATCACCCTTCTGAGCCGTTTCAACAGCATATTCAATTGCCTTTTCTCTGTCGGGGAAGGAAACATAGCTTCCCCCTGCTTCAGAAACGGCGGCGGCAATATCTTCAATAATTTTTTCCGGCTCTTCAAAGTCGGGGTCGTCGGAGGTAATAACCGTCAGGTCACACATTGCGCCGGAAACAAGCCCCAGCTCTCTTCGGCGAACCTCGGTTCTTCCGCCCACTGAGCCATAAAGAGCAATTATTCTGTTGTGGTCATATTCGCTGACTGTCTGAATAATACTTTTCAGGCTGGCGCCGTTGTGGGCATAGTCAATTATTACGGTAAAATCTTTTCCTGTTTCAAGAATTTCGCCTCTGCCTTTAACATAAACGCTTTTGAGAGCAGTTTTGATTTTTTCTTCTTCAACGCCGAAAAGGTCAGCAACAGCAACGGCAACAACTGCGTTGTGAGCGTTAACGTCGCCGGGCATTGAAAGCATGAAGCTTCTTTCCTTTCCGTCCTTTTCAACTGAAAAATCAACGCCGAGAACATTTCCGCTTTTGACCTTTTCAGTTGAGGTTAAAACATAGTCAGCCTTTGAGTCGCGGCCGTAGGTAACAACCTCGCAGGAGCATTCATCAATAATTTCAGAGGAAAACTCGTCGTCAATGTTAACAACTGCTTTTTTACACATGGGAAAAAGCTGCTTTTTCCACCAGGCATATTCTTCAAAGCTTTCATGCTCGTTGGTTCCGATGTGGTCGGGATAAAGATTTGTAAAAACACCAACAGAAAACTCAATTCCGTCTGTTCGGTGAAACTTCAGACCAAGAGAAGAAACCTCCATGCAAACAGCCTTGCAGCCGGCCTGAATCATCAGGCGAAACATTTTCTGAAGCTCATAGCTTTCGGGAGTGGTGTTCACCGTCGGAAGAGTAACATCGCCGTAGCCGGCGCCGATTGTTCCGATAATTCCCGTTTTTATTCCCGCCGCTTCAAGAACACCCTTAACAATATGGGCGGTGGTGGTTTTTCCCTTTGTTCCGGTAATTCCGATTACGGCAATTTCCCTTGAAGGATTTTCAAAAAAATTGGCTGAAACCAAAGCAAGAGCAGCTCTTGTGTTTTCACAGATTATAATCTGAGCATCTTCAGGAAGACTGACCTCTTTTTCACAGAGGAAAACCCTGCTTCCTTTTTCATAGGCACTTCGGGCGAAATTATGGCCGTCTGCGTTAACGCCGCAAAGGCAAACAAACATTACGCCCTCTTTAGCCTTTCTTGAATCATAGGCTATGTCTGAAATTTCAGCTTCGTCGTTTTTAACGCCGAAGCAAGAAAGTCCCTTTAATACGCTTGAAAGTTTCATTTTAAATCACCTTATTAAAGCTCGTTCTGTCTTCCTTCAGCATAGAGCTTTGCTTTATATTTTTTGTATTCTTCTCTTTCTGCAAGAAAAGCGGCTCTTATTTCCTTTCGGTTTTTTCCGATAAGACCTGCTTTTTTAAAGGCTTCAATAAACATTCCGAAAAGTGCACCGCCCGAGCCTAAAATCAGGTCTAAAACCGTGTCGGTCAGTCCCTCGGAAAAGGGCTTTTGACCGTGTTGCATAACGAAGCCATAAAGCCTATCCATTGTGAATTCATAAAATTCCCAACCCACAAGAAGTGCAACGGCAAAGCCCAAAGAAAACATTGACTGAAGAGAAATCTTAACGCTTTTTTGTTTCCCTTGCATTAAGTCGGCAAGAAAAAACGAACCGCTTGCAGCAAGATATCCGGCAAAAATATGCTCAGGAATGTCAATTCCCGTAAAGTCAGTTCTTGAATTGAGTGTTGTTCCCACTACGCAGGCGAAGCAGATGAAAACATTCAGAGTCGTCTGAAGGGAATAGGGGGTTCGGGTAATAAAGGATTTTCCGCCAAAAAGCTGAAACATATCCCATAAATGAGTGAAAATTATGGCAAAACAAGCCTGAATAAACTCAGAGGTGTAGCCGTGAAGCATTCCCCAGACACCCCAGACAAAAAGAAGAATTCTGCAGACCCACCAGGTTATCTGGTGACCCTTTGGGAGAACGGGAATAGAATTTAGTTTTTTCATAACAAAGAAAAATCCTTTCGGTCAAAAAAATAACGTATTCCTGTTAATTATACCACCAAAACAAACTTTTGACCATATATTTGAAGAGATTATTTCAATAAATCTTAAAATTATCTTGAATCGAAGAAAAAAATATATTATAATTATAAAAAAATTCAGAGAGGATGCTTCTCGTGGAACAAAATAATTCATCATTTAAAGAAAAAATCAAAGAGCTTTGGAAAATAGATTTTGTTAAAGCCTTGTGTATCGGCCTTGCAGTCATTCTTCTTTTCTCAGCCGGAAATCTGTTGGGTTCTATAAAATACGCCATGGATATTAATCTTGGTAACTATATTTCTGTTGAATCAAACAATAACCGGCAACAGCAGGAAAATTCTCCTGCTCCCGTAAATCCTGTTCCTCAGGAAACAACAACCGCCCAGAGCGTTGTTAACACTCCTGAAACCTATCCTGCCGCAACAACTGCAGCTCCCGCTGAAACAACAGCTGCTCCCCAGGCTCAGACTCCTTCTTCTTCGGCTCCTCAGTCAAAAGAAGAAATTGTTGCCCTTTTCAACACAGCTGCAAACAAGGTTAAAACCGAGGCAACTGTTGTAACAAGAAACTTCAAAAAGCAACAGCATCTTTCAGAGCATACTCAGCTTCCTTCATTGATGCAAGGCATCGGAACGCCCCTTATCAGCGAGCTTCTTAAGGATAACACAGAAGTCAAGACCTATGACACTCCCGAGCGTATTGTTGAAAAATTCCCCGTTGGTGAACAGACCTGGTCAAGCCGGGCAACAGCCGCAGACTTAACAGAAGCCACCTGCGTTGACGAAGGCTCAGCATATAAAATTACTCTTAAATATATCAGCGGAAAAGACCCTCAGGGCAGCGGCGTTGCTAATTCTTTTTCTGTTATGAAAAAAGAATATATTACAGATATTGCCGCAGTCGGAAGCATGGTTAACGACGCCTCCTTTGAATATTTTGACGCTGTTATTATGGCAACGGTTGACAAGGCAAGCGGAAGACTCACCTGGGCAAACTATCATCTTCCCACAATTGTTACTATTGACACAAAGGTTGGCTCAGCCACAGTAGGAATGATGATTGAAGAAGATTTCACCATAGCCTATTAAACAATTAAAAACACAAAAAGAGCTTTTTCAGGTTTAATTACTTTGAAAAAGCTCTTGTTTTATTCAGGTTTATGGTGTCTGCCCATTTTTACCGGACCCAAGGGGCGAGGAAAAAAAGATGCAGAATAAGCAAACTGAGCAAAAGCGAAGGGGGGCTTCGTTTTTGGTTCCCCGAAGGCGTACAAAGGTACGCCGAGAGGCGAAGATTGCTTATAGCATGAACCGCTGTTTTTTACTCTCTTAATGTTTTAGACTCATAAATTTAAAAGAGCTTCTTCAGGTTTAATCACTCTGAAAAAGCTCTTTGTTTTGTTAAGGTTCATGCGGTCTGCGCTTTTTTTACCGCCCCTTAGTTTTAGATTAAAGCTCTGCAACAAGTTCCACTTCACAAAGAACGCCTTTGGGAAGATCTTTAACAGCAACACAGCTTCTTGCGGGTTTGCCGGTGAAATATTTGGCATAAACCTCATTGAATGCGGCAAAGTCGCTGATATCAGCAAGGAAGCAGGTTGTTTTAACGGTTTTGTCAAGACTTGTTCCGGCAGCTTCAGCAACAGCCTTAAGGTTCTCACAAACCTGAGTTGCCTGCTCTTCAATTGTCTGAGCTTCAACGGTGCCGCTTGCGGGATTGATGGGAATCTGACCGCTGGTGAAAAGAAAACCGCCTGCCTTGATAGCTTGTGAATAAGGGCCAATTGCGCCGGGTGCATTTGTTGTTGCTACATAATCCATAGTTATATCTCCTTTGTTGATTTTTTATTTTTGGTTTTTTTGTAAATAAAGACGCCTATGAGAGCAAGAGCTACCGCTGAAATAAGGGTATATGTTATGTTTCTCTTAATAAGGTCGGGAGTAGTTACATTGAAATTCTCACTTTCGAAAATTTCGTCTAAAAAGTGCATTTGTTCTTCATCGTGGATATAAACAGTTATATATTTATATGTCTTGCCGGCCTTGACGCGTAAGCCGTCTTCGCGGATATATTTGATGCATCGGTATGTTTTGTCTTTTGTTACAATATCGTAGTCTAATTTTGCAAACAAAAGGTCGTTTATATATGCGTTTCCTCCTGATGGTTCATGGTTGTCTAAGTAATAGTCGGTGTCTCTTCTGAAGCCGTTGAATATATAAGTGCCCTCGCTGTAATCGGGATAAAGATTCAAAGAAATACCGTCGTTTTCCCATATAGCAAACTCGAATCCGTAGTCTTCACTGTGCCAGTAAGCGATATATCCGTTTTCTTCGGCAAAATCAGTGTCTTGAATAAGACCGTCAGGCACATCAAAGCGAAAGCCCTTGTTTTTGTATTCACTTGCCGCAAGGGAAGAAAGGGAAAACGATGAAATTAAAACAGCCAAAAGAAGAGAAAGAGAAAAAACTTTTTTCATTTTGAACGCTCCTTATTTATCACATACCACAAAGCCGTTTTCTGTAAGGGCTTTTTTAATTGCAACAATATGGGCGTAGTCTCTTGTTTCAATGCCGATTTTAAGGTAGCAGTCTGTTATGTTCATATCAAGGTCAGTGCTGTCGTAATTTACTGAGGTTACATTACCGCCGAGAGAAGCAACAATACTTGAAACACCTGAAAGCTGACCGGGCTTATCTGAAAGAGCGATTGTTATGTTGGCAGTTCTTCCACTCATTTTAAGACCTCTTTCAATAACTCTTGAAAGAATGGTAACATCAATGTTTCCGCCTGATACAAGACAGCAAACATTTTTGCCTGAAATATCGGGAATTTTACCTGCAAGAACTGCGGCAACGGAAACTGCGCCGGCACCTTCGGCAATGAGCTTTTGCTGCTCAAGAAGAGTGAGAATGGCAAGAGCGATTTCGTCGTCTGAAACGGTTACGATTTCATCAACATAGGTCTTTACCATTTCATAAGTCAGGTTGCCGGGGGTTTTAACCTTGATTCCGTCGGCAATTGTCTGAACCTCTTCAAGAGTTTCAATCTGGCCGTCGTGGATTGATTTTTCCATGCTGGGTGCGCCGTTGGCCTGAACACCATAGATTTTGCAGGAAGGGTTAAGCTGCTTGATTGTGTAGGCAACGCCGGCAATAAGTCCGCCGCCGCCAATGGGAACAACAACGGTGTCTGCGTTGGGAAGCTGATTCATAATTTCAAGCCCGATGGTTCCCTGGCCGGCAATAACATCGGGGTCGTTGAAGGGATGAATGAAGCTATAGCCCTTTTCGTCTTTAAGCTGAATGGCTTTGTTATATGCATCGTCATAAACGCCCTTAACCAAGCAGACCTCAGCTCCGTAGCGCTTTGTGGCTTCAACCTTTGAAATAGGTGCGCCGTCAGGAAGGCAAATCAGGCTCT
>JAFUHX010000095.1 GCA_017474045.1 Clostridia bacterium
TATGTTAATGTTGAAAACAATCTTAAATTGACCGAGTTCCACTATGTTCAGAAAAACGGCTACATCAAAGCCTTTGTTTCCGGTGAATGGAACGGCGAAGAATTTGAAGTTATCGGAAAAGGTAACGGCCGTCTTGACAGCGTTGTTGATGCTCTTGCAAAGGTAACTCACCACCAATATGTTCTTGAAACCTACACAGAGCACGCTCTTGAGGTCAGCTCAAAATCTCAGGCAGCTTCTTATGTTGGACTGAAGGAAGAAAACGGAAAAGTAACCTGGGGCGTGGGAATAGACAGCGATATTATCGTTTCTTCCGTTAAAGCTCTTGTCAGCGCTATCAACCGTATGGTATAATAAAAAATAATATTCATTTTTAAAGAAAGGAAAGGCGAAAAGATGAAATTATCGGGAGCACAAATTATAATCGAAACTCTTATTGAGCAGGGCGTTACTGATGTTTTCGGTTATCCCGGCGGTCAGGTTCTCAACATATATGATGAGCTTTATATAAACCGAGACAGAATTCACCACACTCTCACTGCGCATGAGCAGGCGGCAGCCCACGCAGCTGACGGATATTTTCGCGCAACGGGAAAAACCGGAGTTTGCATTGCAACCTCAGGCCCGGGCGCAACAAATCTTGTTACCGGAATTGCTACGGCAATGCTTGACAGCGTTGCAATGGTTGCCATAACGGGCAACGTTTCCTGTGACCTTATCGGAAGAGACAGCTTCCAGGAAATTGACATTACAGGCGTAACACTTCCAATAACAAAGCATAACTATTTTGTCAGCAGAGTTGAAGACCTTGCCGACACAATCAGAGAGGCGTTTCAGATTGCAAGGTCAGGAAGACCGGGTCCCGTTCTTGTGGACGTACCCAAGGATGTTCAGGCAGCAAAATGCGAGTTTGAAAACAAAGAGGTTCTTCCTCTTTTTGAAATTCCCAAGGCCGAAGAAGAACAGATTGAAAAGGCGGCTGAGCTTATTGATTCCTGCCGAAAGCCTTATATTTATGTAGGCGGCGGCGTTATCGGAACGGGGATTTATGATGATGTTATAAAATTGGCTGAAAAAATCGACGGTGTAATAGGTTGTAGCCTTATGGGTATTTCTGCTATTCCCACAGATTGCGATCGTTTCCTCGGAATGCAGGGTATGCACGGTCACTATGCTTCCTCTGTTGCTCAGAATAACGCTGACCTGATTTTTGCCGTCGGCGTCCGTTTCAGCGACAGAGCTACGGGAAATAAAAAGAAATATGCCCGCGGAGCAAAAATTATTCAGATAGATGTTGACTTTGCTGAAATTAACAAAAACATTGGTGTTGACGTTGGAATAATTGCTGACGTTGCCGATGCCTTCAAGCGAATTGCCGACAAGGTGAGAGCTAAAAAGCGTCCCGAATGGATGCAGATGATCAATCAATATAAAAATGACGAGCTTGCTCATGAGCGCAAGGCGCAAGACAGATATAAAGACATGGGCAAGGGCGGTGTTCCCACACCGAAACAGATTATTGACATAATCAACGAAAACAAAGCATCTGAAACCGTTGTTGCAACCGATGTTGGTCAGCATCAGATGTGGGCAGCCCAGTTTTGCAGATTTGAAAAAGCAAGAACCTTCTCTTCCAGCGGCGGTCTGGGAACCATGGGTTACGGAATGGGAGCCGCTATAGGCGGTGCAACCGCAACAAAGAAAAGAACTGTTTTAATAACCGGCGACGGAAGCTTCGGAATGAATCTGAACGAGCTGGCAACAGTTGTTTCCTATAACCTTCCCGTAACAATTGTTATTTTCAATAACGGCGTTCTGGGAATGGTAAGACAATGGCAAACGCTTTTCTATCAGCGCCATTATTCCAACACGACTCTTGAAAGAAAAACCGATTTTGTCAAGCTTGCCGACGCTTTCGGTCTTAAGGGAATAAGAACAACAACAGCCGAAGAGTTTGAGGCGGCTTTTAAAGAAGCTAACGCAACCGACGGTCCGGTTCTTATCGATTGCGCTATTGATTGCGATGAATTCGTTCTTCCAATGCTTCCTCCCGGCGGCAGTATGGATGACATTATCACCGAGAAAGGA
Source organism: Clostridia bacterium (assembly GCA_017474045.1). Classification (GTDB taxonomy): domain Bacteria; phylum Bacillota; class Clostridia; order Oscillospirales; family Acutalibacteraceae; genus UBA6857. The sequence goes on from JAFUHX010000095.1 coordinate 2,089, forward strand.
GAGTAAGCGATGAACAATAAATTTGTTATTGCGGTTTATGTTGAAAACAAATTCGGCGTTCTGACGAGAGTAACCAGTATGTTTACCCGCCGAGGCTTCAATATAGACGCTCTCACCGTTGGTGAAACCGAGCATCCCGAATATTCAAGAATAACCATTTCTATGAGTGGTGACGGCTACGCAAGAGAGCAGATGATAAATCAGCTCAGAAAGATTCATAGCGTTAAAAAGGTTGAATATCTTGATGAAAACTCTTTAACAAGAGAGCTGTTGCTTATCAAAATCAAAAATGAACTTAAAAACAGACAAGAGGTTCTTTCGGCAATTCAGATTTTCGGCTCAAAAATCGTTGACTATTCCGTTAATGCAATTTGCGTTGAAATAACCGGCGAACCTTCAAAAATCAACGCCTTTATTGATGTTCTCAAGCCCTATGGAATCATTGAAATGTGCCGGACGGGAATTGTTGCATTGGAAAGAGGCGAAGGCAGCATTTTAGGTAAATAATAGCTACTGAAATTCAGCGGTTATAAAATAAATATCATTTTTTATAAAAGGAGTAATTTAAAATGGCAAACAGAATTTTTTATCAGCAGGACTGCAATCTTGCAAAACTTGACGGAAAAACAGTTGCAATCATCGGCTACGGCTCACAGGGTCATGCCCACGCTCTTAACCTTCACGAATCAGGCGTTGACGTAATCGTTGGTCTTTATGAAGGAAGCAAAAGCTGGGAAAAAGCTGAAAAAGCCGGTCTTAAGGTTATGACTTCAGCTGAAGCTGCAAAAAATGCAGACGTTATTATGATTCTTATTAACGACGAAAAGCAGGCAAAGCTTTATAAAGAAAGCATTGAGCCCAACCTCACGGAAGGAAAAACTCTTGCTTTTGCTCATGGTTTCAACATTCACTTCGGTTGCATCAAGCCTCCCAAGAATGTTAACGTTATCATGGTTGCTCCCAAGGGCCCCGGTCACACAGTAAGAAGTGAATATCAGGTTGGAAAAGGCGTTCCCTGCCTTATCGCTGTTGAACAGGACGCAACAGGCGACGCTCTTGATATCGGTCTTGCTTATGCTCTCGGAATCGGCGGCGCAAGAGCCGGTGTTCTTGAAACCAATTTCAGAACAGAAACCGAAACAGACCTCTTCGGTGAACAGGCTGTTCTTTGCGGCGGTGTCTGCGCTCTTATGCAGGCAGGCTTTGAAACCCTTGTTGAAGCAGGCTATGACCCCAGAAATGCATATTTCGAGTGTATTCACGAAATGAAGCTTATCGTTGACCTTATTTATCAGAGTGGCTTTGAAGGAATGAGATATTCTATTTCAAATACTGCTGAATACGGCGACTATATTACCGGACCCAAAATCATTACTGACGAAACAAAGAAAGCAATGAAAAAGGTTCTTGCTGACATTCAGGACGGAACTTTTGCAAAAGACTTCCTTCTTGATATGTCTGACGCAGGCTCTCAGGTTCACTTTAACGCTATGAGAAAAATTGCTGCTGAGCATCCTTCAGAAATCGTTGGTAAAGACATCAGAAAGCTCTATTCATGGAGCGACGAAGACAAGCTTATCAATAACTAAGCTTATATTTTCATTTTGAATTTTTCAGCTTTAAAAAAGCAAAAGGTGATGAATCTTATGATTAAAGACACAATCGTTGACGGTTTTAATAATGCACCTCACCGTTCACTTTATCATGCTCTGGGACTGACAGAGGAAGAAACATCAAGACCTCTTATCGGAATTGTTTCTTCCTATAACGAAATTGTTCCCGGCCACATGAATCTTGATAAAATTACTCAGGCGGTTAAAATGGGCGTTGCCATGGCGGGCGGAACACCGATTGTTTTTCCTGCTATTGCAGTTTGCGACGGAATTGCTATGGGTCACAAGGGAATGAAATATTCCCTTGTAACCCGTGACCTTATTGCTGACTCAACCGAGGCAATGGTTCTGGCTCATGGCTTTGACGGACTTGTTATGGTTCCCAACTGCGACAAAAACGTTCCCGGTCTTCTCATGGCTGCCGCAAGACTTAATATTCCGACGATTTTTGTTTCCGGTGGTCCAATGCTCGCCGGTCGCGTCGGCGGAAAAAAGACAAGCCTTTCAAGTATGTTTGAGGCTGTAGGCTCTTATGCAGCGGGAAAAATCGATTCAAAAAAGCTTCTTGAATTTGAAGAGAAGGCTTGCCCCACCTGCGGCTCATGCTCAGGTATGTACACCGCAAACTCAATGAACTGTCTGACCGAGGTTCTCGGAATGGGACTTCGCGGAAACGGAACTGTTCCCGCTGTTTATTCTTCAAGAATTGAGCTTGCAAAGCACGCCGGTATGCAGATTATGGAGCTTGTTAAAAAAGACATTAAGCCCCTTGACATTATGACAGAAAAGTCTTTCAGAAACGCTTTGACTGCAGATATGGCTCTTGGATGCTCAACAAACAGCATGCTTCATCTTCCTGCTATTGCCAATGAATGTGGTGTTGATTTTAATCTTGACCTGGCAAACGAAATCAGCGAAAGAACACCGAATCTTTGCCACCTTGCCCCTGCAGGAAACACATATATGGAAGACCTTAACGAAGCCGGCGGCGTTTATGCTGTTCTTAAAGAGCTTGAAAAGCTTGGTCTTCTTGAAACCGATGTTTTAACCTGCAGCGGAAAGACACTCAAAGAAAATCTTGAAGGCGTTGAAAATCTTGACGAAGCTGTTATCAGAACAAAAGAAACAGCGTTCAGCCAGACCGGCGGAATTGCTGTTCTCCGAGGTAATCTTGCAAAAGACGGTTGCGTTGTCAAGCGCAGTGCAGTTGCTCCGGAAATGCTTGTCCACGAAGGTCCGGCAAGAGTTTTCAACAGCGAAGAAGAAGTAATCAAGGTTATTTATGAGGGCGGAATCAAAGCGGGCGACGTTGTTGTTATTCGCTATGAGGGTCCGTCAGGCGGTCCCGGAATGAGAGAAATGCTTTCTCCGACTTCAGCTATTGCCGGCGCAGGCCTTGACAAAGAGGTTGCTCTTATTACTGACGGCCGTTTCTCAGGCGCAACAAGAGGCGCTTCAATAGGCCATGTTTCTCCGGAAGCTGCAAAGGGCGGTCTAATCGCTTATGTAAAAGACGGCGACATTATTTCAATCAATATTCCCGAATATAAAATTGAGCTCAAGGTTTCAGACGAAGAAATCGAAAAGCGCAAAAAAGAAATGCCCATTCTCAAAAAAGAGGGAATCAGCGGCTATCTCAAGCGCTATAGTGAAAGCGTTTCTTCTGCAGACAAAGGAGCAATAATCAATAAAAAATAAGGGGTGACCAAAAATGTCAATGACAATGACTCAAAAAATACTCGCTGCCCACGCAGGACTTGAAAAGGTTGAGGCAGGTCAGCTTATTTTAGTAAATCTTGACAGAGTTTTAGGCAACGATATCACTTCACCCGTTGCCATAAGAGAATTTAACAAATTTGGCTTTGACGGTGTTTATGACAAAGAGAAAGTAACAATGGTAATGGACCATTTTGCTCCCAATAAAGACATCAAAGCCGCAGTTCAGTGCAAAATGTGCCGTGATTTCTGTAATGAAAAAGAAATTACACATTTCTATGATGTTGGCAGAATGGGTATTGAACATGCACTTCTTCCCGAAAAGGGTCTTGTTGTTGCCGGAGATGTTGTTATCGGCGCTGATTCACATACCTGCACCTACGGTGCTTTAGGCGCTTTTTCAACAGGTGTTGGCTCAACAGATATGGCTTGCGGAATGGCAATCGGAAAAGCATGGTTCAAGGTTCCTTCAGCAATTAAGTTTGTTCTTAAGGGCAAGCTTAACAAATATATTTCCGGAAAAGACGTTATTCTTCATATTATCGGAAAAATCGGCGTTGACGGTGCTCTTTATAAATCAATGGAATTTTGCGGTGAGGGTCTGAAGTCTCTGACTATTTACGACAGACTCACCATGGCAAACATGGCTATTGAAGCCGGTGCCAAAAACGGAATTTTTGAGGTTGATGAGCAGACTCTTGCCTACATAAAAGAGCACAGCGACCGCGAAGCTGTTATTTACAAGGCAGACGAAGACGCTGTTTATGACGAGGTTATTGAAATTGACCTTTCTGAAATCAAGTCAACCGTTGCTTTCCCCCATCTTCCTGAAAATACTCACACCACCGATGAAATTGAAGAAATCGTTATTGATCAGGTGGTAATCGGCTCTTGCACCAACGGTCACTATAAAGACCTTGAAGAAGCTGCCGAAATTATCAAAGGCAAAAAGGTTGCCGGAAATGTCAGAGCAATTATTATTCCTGCAACTCAGGATATTTATCTTAAAGCTGTTGAAAACGGCCTTGTAAAAGCCTTTGTTGAAGCAGGCTGTGTTGTTTCAACTCCCACCTGCGGACCTTGTCTCGGAGGTTATATGGGAATTCTTGCCAAGGGCGAAAGAGCTGTTGCAACAACCAACCGAAACTTCGTCGGAAGAATGGGCGACGTTGAGTCAGAGGTTTATCTTGCTTCTCCCGCTGTTGCTGCTGCCAGCGCAATTATGGGAAGAATAGCCGATCCTAAGGAGGTAATGTGATGAAATTTACAGGTACTGTTTTAAAATACGGCGACAATGTGGATACAGACGTTATCATTCCTGCAAGATATCTTAACACTATTGATAAAAAGGAACTTGCCTCTCATTGCATGGAAGACATTGATATCGACTTCGTTAAAAAGGTTAAAGAGGGCGACATTATGGTTGCCGGCTTTAACTTCGGTTGCGGTTCTTCCAGAGAGCACGCTCCCATTGCCATTAAAGAAAGCGGAATTTCTCTTGTTATTGCTAAAAGCTTCGCAAGAATTTTCTACAGAAACTCAATAAACATCGGTCTTGCCATTGTTGAGTGTGAAGCCGCCGCAGAAGCCATTGAAAACGGCCATGAGGTTGAGGCTGATTTAGATAACGGAATTATTACCGACAAAACCACGGGCGAAAGCTTCAAAACAGAGCCCTTCC
>JAFUHX010000096.1 GCA_017474045.1 Clostridia bacterium
TCTCTTTAACGTGGTTTGAAAGAGAATTTATGTAGCCCACTCTTTGCCTGATTATTTCTCCGGCATAAAAAGCAAGCCTTTCTTCCCAGATATCGAGAGTGTCATAAAGCTCGCTGTGATAAGCAAGGTCTTTTAAAAGAATATTTCTCTGAGACAGAGCCTTGTTATACTGAGAAAGAGTAACGGCATATTTAGGCTTCAGCTGACTTATTGCAATATCTAAAAATCTTCTTCTTTCAAAAGGTCCGTCTTTAACAAGAGAAAGATGAACCGGAGAAAAAACAACAGCAAGAAACTCGCCCATTATTTTTGAAGCAGAGGGCTGTTTGATTGAATTAAGATGAAATTTTCTTGAGCCTTCAATTTCAAGGTGAAGATTCTGTTCTCTTCCGTAGGCTGAAAAATCAAGATTTAAAACAGCCTTTGAGCTGTTGAAATTAATAAGCTCGCTGTCTTTTGAGCCTCTGAAGCTTCTGCAACCGGTAAAAAGCCAAATTCCTTCAAGCATATTGGTTTTTCCCTGAGCGTTTTTTCCGTAGATTATGTTAACGCTTTCACAAGGCTCAATTATTGCGTTTTTTATGTTGCGAAAAGAAACAACTTCAAGTTTTTTAATATTCATCAGGTTTAAATAAGCAGATTAAAGAAGCTGCATGCCTTTCTCAGAAGTTTGCGTTAACAATTTCATAAATAACTCTTTCAAATTCAAAGTTATCTCCGTCACGAAGCTTTTTTCCTCTTTGAAGGCATTTTTCTCCGTTGACCTTAACAAGCTCATCTAAAATAATTGCCTTAGCCTGACCGCCTGTTCCTGCAACACCTGAAAGCTTCAAAGCAGCGTCAAGACGAATAAAATCTGTTGTTATTGAAACTTCTTTTCTTTTTTTCTTAGCAACTCTTACTGTTACCTTCATTTAAAAATCATCTCTTTTAAAGCAAAAATTATTTTTTAAATTCTTACGGGAAGAATAAGATAAAGGAAGCTGTCGCCTTCTTTTGGAATTATGATTATTGGCTGATTTGAAGAATTGAACTCAAGCTTGACCTCTTCGCTTCCGCCGATTTTTAAAGCATCGAGAACGAACTTGTTGTTAAAGCCGATTTCAATGTCTTTTCCTTCAATGTCAGCCGCCATTTTGTCGTTGGCTGTTCCGATGGTTGTTACGCATGAAAACTTCATAACTGAGTTTTCAATAGTGCAACGGACAGGGCTTGAACGGTCTGTGATAATAAGTGAGGTTCTTTCAATGCATTCAATAAGCTTTCTTGAAGCAACTGAAACAACTGTTGAAGAGGTTAAGGGAATTGCAGCCTTATAATCAATAAAATTACCTTCAAGAAGTCTTGAAATAATTTTATATTCACCCACTTCAAAACAGATGTGGCGCTTTCCGACGCTTATTGAATAAAAGCTTTCGTCGTCTTCGCCAAGCTTCATTACTTCGCCGAGAGTTTTTGCCGGAACAACAAAAGAAACCTCTTCGCCGCTGTAGTCAATATTTTCTCTTCTGACAGCAAGTCTTGCTCCGTCAACGGCAACAAGAACAATTTTTCCTTCTGAAATTTCAAACTTAACACCTGAATGAACAGGGTTTCTTTCGCTGGTTGAAACAGAGAAAATTGTTTTTTTAATCATGTCTTTAAGAAGAGCCTGATTGATAACAATGGGGAAGCCGCTGCTTACAGCAGGAAGATCAGGATATTCTTCGGATGAAATTCCGATTAAGGAATATTCTGTTTCACCGCTTTTGATTTTGCAGATGCTTCTTTCGTCGCTTTCAATCATAACGCTGTCGTCGGGAACTAATCTTAAAATATCGCAAAGATGCTTTGCGTTTAAAACCACGCTTCCGTTTTCTTCAACTTCAGCGGGAATATAGGTTTCTGTTCCCACTTCAAGATCATAACCGGTCAGATTAACGCTTTCGCCAACAGCCTTAATGAGAATTCCTTCAATAGCAGGAATTGTTGATTTGTTTGAAACTGTTCTTTGAACATTCATGCAAGCTTTTGCAAGTTTTGCGCTGTCACAAATAATTTTCATAAATTGATCCTCCAAAAAAAATGTCAGATAATAATATATTATATTATTTAGTAGTAGCAGTAGGGAGCGAGGAAAAAGTGGAAAACTTCTGAAAGCCCCCTGAATAAAGGAAAAACAAACCTTTTTTTAAGTTGAATTTTGTGTTAAAAACTTTTAGTAATAAACAGCAGAAAAAGACAGAATGTTAAATATGTGGAAAACTCCATGTGGAATGTTAAATAAAACATGGAAAACTTTTCTTTTTCCGTCTTTAAAAAATCAGCTTAAAATGAAAATTTATTCATTGATATTTTTAATAATATCGTCAACGGTTGCCTTGAGGGTAACGTTGGTTTCAATTTTAGATTTGATTTCGTTTAAGGAATAGATTATTGTTGTGTAATGCTTGTTTCCGAATTCCTTTCCGATATCTTTAAGAGAAAGGTTTGTAACCTCGCTTATTATATAGATAGCAACCTGTCTTGCCTGAGAAACCTTGGCAACTCTTTTGTCAGAGCGAATGTCTGAAACAGAAACATCAAAGGTTCTTGCAACCTCGTTAATAACGTTTTCAACAGTCATTGTTACGGGCTGATTGTCGTTGCAGATGTCGCTGATTGCTCTTTTGGCAATGGCAATATTCGGCTTAGTGGCTTCAACCTCATAATAAGCCTTGATTTTTTTAACTGCGCCTTCAAGCTGTCTGATGTTCTTTTTAATGTTTTCGGCAACAAAGGTAATAACTTCATCGCTGAGCTCTAAAGAAAGGTCATCAGCCTTTTTCTTAACAATAGCCATTCTTGTTTCAAGAGAGGGGGGAGTTATGTCTGCAATAAGACCTGATTCAAAACGTGAAACAAGACGCTCTTTAAGAGTAAACATTTCTTTTGGCGGTCTGTCTGAGGTTAAAACAATTTGTTTTCCTGCGTCTCTCAAAGCAACAAAGGTGTGGAAGAATTCCTCCTGAGTTGATTCCTTGTCAGCAATAAACTGAATGTCGTCAACCAGAAGAACGTCGCAGTTTCTGTATTTTTCGTGGAAAGCGTAGTTTGTTTTTGTTCTCAGACAGTTGATAAGCTCATTTGTAAAATGCTCACCGCTTGTGTAAATAATGTTATAATTCGGGTGATTTAATTTAATTTCGTTCATAATTGCGCTGAGAAGGTGAGTTTTTCCCAGACCTGAATGGCCATAGATGAAAAGAGGATTATAAACTTCACCGGGATGCTCGGCAACATTGACTGCAGCAGCGTGAGCAAATCTGTTTGAAGAACCGATTATGAAGTTATCAAAGGTATAGTCATAGGTGCCAACAGAAAAAGGCTTCTGAGCTTTTGTTTGAGAATTGTTTGTTTCGTTTGCAGAGTCAGCTGAGCCGCCGGCAATAATAATGTTAACATTAACGGGAAAACCAACGGTATCTTCACATGCTTTTTCAATAAGAGAAGAAAAACGGTCGATAACGAGCTCTCTTTTAAATTCAGTTATTGCCAGAGTAATTGTGTCATTTTTAAAGCTGATAAACTCAAGCGGATTGAGCCAGACGTTGAAAGCTACTGTTGAAACAGAAAGCTGAAGTCGGGATTTTATTTCTTCCCAGATTTCTTCAAATGAATCCATATTTACCTCCTTGATTTTAAAAAAAATATATTATAAAATGAATAAAAAACTTTTTACACCTGAATGGAAAAAATTTTAAATCTGAAGGGATATTTCTGCTGTCGTAAAACTGATATTCCGCCGGAAAAAACTGAAATTACGATAGTTATATCATTATATCCCACCTTTCATTTTAGCACAAAAATGTTTTTTATGCAAGTCTTTTTAAAAATAATATAAAACAACAAAAAAGAGGAAAAACACAAATGAAGTACGAAATAAGCGCAAATAACATTATTCTCAGTGAAATTAAGTGTTTTGACGTGGGACTTACCGTTGATTGCGGACAAAGTTTTCGCTGGAAAAAAACCGGAGACGGAATTTTTAAAGGTATTGTCGGCGGAAAAGTTATTGAAATTGAAGAAAAAAACGAAAAAATAACCTTTAAAAACGTTTCTGAAAAAGAATTTTTGTCTTTTTGGGTAAAATATTTTGACCTTGAGAGAAAATATGAAGAAATAATTGAAAATTTTGAAGATAAATATTTAAAAATTGCTTGCAAGGAATATTACGGAATCAGAATTATGAAACAGGAGCCCTGGGAGACTGTTTGCTCTTTTATTATTTCTCAGAACAATAATATTCCGAGAATAAAGGGAATTATTGAAAGGCTTTGTGAAAATTTCGGTGAAAAAATCGGAGAAGAAGACTATTCATTTCCTTCTTTTGAGGTTATTTCAAAGCTCAGTGAAGAAGATCTGGCTCCCATAAGAGCCGGCTTCAGAAATAAATATATAATTGACGCGGCGAAAAAATTTGCTTCGGGAGAAATCAGCGCAGAAAAAATAAACAGCCTGAAAATTGAAGAGGCAAGAGAAGAGCTTCTTAAAATTAAAGGAGTGGGTCCAAAGGTTGCCGAATGTGTTCTTCTTTATGGCTTCGGAAGAGTTGAAGCTTTTCCCGTTGACGTCTGGGTCAGAAGAATTGTTTCAGAGCTTTATCCTGAAGGACTTCCTGAATGTATTAAGGGAAACGAAGGTATTGCCCAGCAATATTTGTTTCATTGGAGAAGAAATTTAAAGGATGGTGAAATATGACTAAAAAAGAAAGAGCGCTCCTTTGTGTTGAAGCGCTGAAAAAAGAATATCCTGAAGCTGTTTGCTCTCTTGAAGCCGGCAACCCTCTTGAGCTTCTTATTGCAACAAGGCTTTCAGCTCAATGCACAGACGCAAGAGTTAATCTTGTTACCCCTGAGCTTTTTGAAAAATATCCTACACTTGAAGATTATTGCAACGCAAAGGTTGAAGACATTGAAAAAATTATTCATTCCTGCGGATTTTTCAGAGCTAAAGCAAAAGATATTGTTACAATGGCAAATCAGATTAAAAATGATTTCGGCGGAGTTGTTCCCGACACTATTGAAAAACTGACAACTCTTTCAGGTGTTGGAAGAAAAACCGCAAATCTTATAGTTGGCGATGTTTATAAAAAGCCGGCTGTTGTTGCCGACACTCATCTTATCAGAATAACAAATCTGTTAGGGCTGACTGACTCAAAAGATCCGTTCAAGGTTGAAATTCAGCTTAAAAAAATTCTTCCTGAAAGCGAAAGCAATGATTTTTGCCACAGAATTGTTTTTCACGGAAGAGCAGTTTGTGTTGCAAGAAGACCTAAATGTGAAATTTGCTGCATGAAAGAATTCTGTAAAAATTCACCGCTTAAAAAATAAAAAAGAGCTTTTTATTTAAGAACAAAGAAAAACAAAAGCTCTTGACAATGCCCGCTTTATAGGGTTATAATACCAACGATATTGTTAATAAAGGAGTTAAAAACTATGCCACTTGTAACAACTAAAAAAATGTTTGAAGATGCCTACAAAGGCGGCTACGCTATCGGCGCTTTCAACGTAAACAACATGGAAATTATTCAGGGAATTACCAGAGCAGCCAAGAAAAATAACTCACCCGTTATTCTTCAGGTTTCTGCCGGCGCAAGAAAATATGCTTCTCATGCATATCTTGTTGCTATGGTTAAGGCTGCCGCTGAAGAAACCGGTCTTCCCATTGCCCTTCATCTTGACCACGGTCCTGATTTTGAAACCTGCAAGTCATGCATTGACGGCGGCTTCACATCAGTTATGATCGACGGCTCACATCTTCCCTATGAAGAAAATGTTGCTTTGACCAAAAAGGTTGTTGAATATGCCCACGCTCACGGCGTTGTTGTTGAAGGCGAGCTTGGTCAGTTAGCCGGAATTGAAGACGACGTTAACGTTAGCGAAGAAGACGCAAACTTCACCGATCCTGCTCAGGTTTATGATTTCGTAACAAGAACAGGCGTTGACTCACTTGCAATTGCAATCGGAACAAGCCACGGCGCTTATAAATTCAAGCCCGGTCAGAAGCCTCAGCTTCGCTTTGATATTCTCAAAGAAGTTGAAGAAAAGCTTCCCGGCTTCCCCATTGTTCTTCACGGTGCAAGCTCAGTTAATCAGGAAGATGTTAAAACAATCAACGCATACGGCGGCGAAATGCCCGACGCAATCGGTATTCCCGAAGATATGCTTCGTCAGGCTGCTTCAATGGCTGTTTGCAAAATCAATGTTGACTCAGACATCAGAATTGCAATGACTGCTGCAGTTCGTAAGCATTTCAGCGAAAATCCCAAGCACTTCGACCCCAGACAGTATCTCACTCCTGCAAGAGATGCTATTGAAGGCGTTGTTTCACACAAAATTGAAACAGTTCTCGGCTGCGCAAACAAGGCATAAGAGACTTTTCTAAATAAAAAAACTAACCGGGTATCGTAATAGGTACCCGGTAATTTTTTTTTGGTTTTATCAGAGCTGTAATTTTTTAAAGCTCTTTTTTAAAACAAAAGATTATTCAGAAACAAAGTCTAATCTGAGCTTTAAGCTGTAGCTTGTTCCTTTATGCATAATATAAGGATCGCGAAGACAGGCATTACCCGGAGCGTCGCCGCCAACACCTCTTTGCATTACGTCAAGACAAACCTCTGTGAAATCTTTTTCCTCAAGCTTATGAATGTGAGTTGCTTTGTCAAGGTCGTCAACTGTGTAGTGGTGGCAGGTAAAGCAGAAAGGAATCTCGCCCTTAGCCTTGATTGAAAGGCTGGTTTCAC
>JAFUHX010000097.1 GCA_017474045.1 Clostridia bacterium
CCGGAAAATTAAGAATGAACTACATCAGAATTCTTCCCGGTGATAAAGTTAAGGTCGAAATGTCTCCATACGATCTAACAAAGGGCCGTATCACATGGAGATCTAAATAATCCCTATAAAAACGGTTTAAATTTTGAAGGAGGTATAATCTATGAAAGTCAGACCTTCTGTAAAGAAAATTTGCGAGAAGTGCAAAGTAATCAAGCGTAAGGGAAAGATCATGGTTATCTGTGAAAATCCCAAACACAAGCAGCGTCAAGGTTAATTGACGTAAACCAAATTTGGAGGTGAAACTGACAAATGGCTCGTATTCAAGGTGTTGACCTTCCCAGAGATAAGAGAATCGAAATCGCTCTTACCTACATTCACGGAATCGGTCAAAAAACAGCTAAAGACGTTATCGCTGCAACAGGTGTTAACCCCGACATCAGAGTTAAAGACCTCAGCGATGATGATGTTTCAAAGCTCAATGAATATATCACAAACAACCTTCAGGTTGAAGGTGATCTCAGAAGAGCAGTTGCATTCGACATCAAGAGACTTCAGGAAATCGGATGCTACAGAGGTGTTCGTCACAGAAAGGGTCTTCCCGTAAGAGGACAACGTTCTAAGACAAACGCACGTACACGCAAAGGTCCTAAGAAGACTATTGCAAACAAGAAGAAATAATAGGAGGATACTACTATGGCTGCTAAGGTTAGCAAGAAAAATGCTACCATTCGCCGCCGCCGTGAGAAGAAAAATATCGAACGCGGTGCGGCCCATATTCAATCCACCTTCAACAACACCATCGTTACTATCTCTGACACTCAGGGAAATGTAGTATCATGGGCAAGTGCCGGCGAAATGGGCTTCAGAGGCTCAAGAAAATCAACTCCCTTCGCTGCTCAGACAGCTGCAGAAACAGCTGCTAAGGCTGCTAAGGACCACGGCATGAAAACTGTTGAAGTATATGTTAAGGGACCCGGCGCAGGTCGTGAAGCTGCAATCAGAGCTTTACAGACAGCAGGTCTTGATGTAACAATGATTAAAGACGTTACACCGATTCCTCACAACGGTTGCCGTCCCCCCAAGAGAAGACGTGTATAACGGAGGTACGAATTAATGAGTAGATACACAGGTGCGGTATGCAAAATGTGTCGCCGTGAAGGCAAAAAGCTCTTTTTAAAGGGTGACAGATGCTACACAGGCAAGTGTGCTTTTGAGCGTCGTTCATATGCCCCCGGTCAGCATGGACAGAACCGCAGTAAGAATTCTGAATACGGTCTTCAGCTTCGCGCAAAGCAGCAGGCAAGACGTTACTATGGTATTCAGGAAGGTCAGTTCCACAAATACTTCCTTATGGCTGAACGCAAAACAGGTATGACAGGTGAAAACCTTCTCAGAATTTGCGAAAGCCGTCTTGATAATGTTGTTTATACCCTCGGTTGGGCATCTTCAAGAACAGAAGCAAGACAGCTCATTAACCACGGTCATTTTGAAGTTAACTCAAGCAAGGTTGACATTCCCAGCTATCTTCTTAAGGCTGGCGACACAGTTTCAATCAAGTCAAAGAGCCGCGACAGCGTAAAATTCAAAACAGTTCTCGAAGCAAACGCATCAAGACCTGTTCCTGCTTGGCTTGACCTTGACGCTCAGAACCTTGTGGCAAAGGTTGTTGCTCTTCCCCAGCGTGATCAGATCACTGTTCCGGTTGAAGAACACCTTATCGTTGAGTTCTATTCTAAATAATAGATAAGCAACAAACATTTTTTTAGAGTATATAAGGAGGCTTGGCATGATAGGAATCGAAAAGCCGAAGATTGAGACAGCTGAACTTTCAGCTGACGGTACTTATGGCAAGATTGTAGTTGAACCCCTTGAAAGCGGTTACGGCATTACACTCGGTAACAGTCTCAGAAGAACCCTTCTTTCTTCTCTTCCCGGCTACGCTATTACAAGCGTTAAAATTGACGGAATTCTTCATGAGTTTTCAACAATTCCCGGCGTAAAAGAAGATGTTACTGAAATTGTGCTCAATCTTAAAAGAGTAATTCTCAAAATTCACGGAGAAGGTCCGAAAACGTTATACATTGAAGCGAACGGCGAAGGCGTTGTTTATGCCGGTGACATCAAATGTCCTGCAGAGGTTGAAATTCTTAACCCTGAAGAATTAATTTGCACCTTAGATAAAGACGCTCAGGTAAACATGGAACTCACATGTGACTGCGGTCGCGGATATGTTTCGGCCGAGCAAAATAAAGCAGCTTTTAAGCAACAGCCCATTGGCGTTATTGCTATCGATTCAATCTATACACCGGTGCTCAAGGTAAATTACACGGTTGAAAACACCCGTGTTGGCCAGAACACAGCTCTCGACAAACTCACCATTGAAGTTTGGACTGATAAAACAATTTCAGCAACAGAAGCTGTTTCTCTTGCGGCCAAGTTTCTCAATGAACATCTCGTTCTCTTCAGCGATTTGTCAGGAGAAGCGTATGACACAGAGATTATGGTCGATAAAGCAGAGGATTCAAAAGAAAAAATCCTTGAGATGACCATTGAGGAACTTGAGTTGACTGTTCGCTCATTCAACTGCTTGAAGCGCGCACAGATCAATACGGTTGAAGATTTGACGAAAAAGACTGAAGATGAAATGATGAAGGTCAGAAACCTCGGAAAGAAGTCTCTTGACGAAGTTATCAATAAGCTTCATTCATTCGGTCTCAGTCTCAGATCTGAAGATGAATAAAATTTAACGAAAATGCTAAAGGAGTGATTTCAAATGGCAGGTACCAGAAAACTTGGCAGAGCCAGCGACCATCGCAAAGCTATGCTCAGAGGTATGGTTACTTATCTCTTGGAAAAGGGCAGCATTGAAACCACCGTTACAAGGGCAAAAGAGGTAAGATCTATGGCTGAGAAAATGATTACTCTCGGCAAAGAAAACAACCTTCACAATAAGCGTCAGGCTCTTGCATACATCACAAAAGAAGATGTTGTTAAGAAGCTCTTTGACGAAATCAGCCCCAAGTATAAGGATGTAAACGGTGGATACTGCCGTATTATCAAAACAGGTCCCCGTCGTGGTGACGCAGCTGAGATGTGCATCATCGAGCTTGTATAATTGAGATAATACAAGAGTATTAACTAACAATAAAAGGCTTCCGCTTTAATGCGGAGGCCTTTTTTATATGTGAAACAGATTTTCAAAAAGTCCTTTTCTTGAAGATGGGCGTTTTTCAGGCTCTTTGCAGACAAGAATTGTGTCTGCACCAATAACCTCAATATCTTCCCAACAAATCCGAATGTCGTCGTCTCTTCCTAAAAGCCCGAAACAGCGGCTCCTTCCCCAAACAATAACAGCAACCAGCTTTCCGTCGCAGGTATTGATTTCAACATCGGAAACATGACCTAAACGGCAGCCGCTTTTTGCGCTGATAACCTCTTTGTTTCTAAGGTCGGTAATACTGCAACAATCCATTTTATCACCTCAGAAAATTATATTCCTGAAACGAGAAAAATATATTAGCAGAAAGGCTTAATTTTTGTTTTCATAAGCTTTATTACCTTAAGGTGAATTTAACTTTTTGGTTTGATTGCTGTTGTCTTGAACATTTAAAGGGTTTCCTCAGATATCTGAAGAAACCCTTGTTGATTTATAAATAAAAATTGTTATCTCTGAACTCTTCCTGATGCATCTCCGCCTGCAAGAGCGAGAACTTCTGAAACAGAAACCTGGTTGAAGTCGCCTTCAACTGAATGTTTCAGGCAGCTTGCTGCAACAGCAAATTCAATGGTCTGCTGAGGCTCGAAGCCGCTGAGAATTGAATAAATCAGTCCGCCTCCGAAGCTGTCTCCGCCGCCAACGCGGTCAACAATATGCATTTTATATTGCTTGCTGAAGAAGTAATCTTCTCCGTTATAGAGCATTGCTGCCCAAAGATTGTCGTTTGCTGAAAGAGAAGTTCTTAAGGTGATTGCAACATATTTAAAGCCAAAACGGTCTTTAAGCTGTTTTGCAACGTCTTTGTAGCCTTCGTGGTTAACTTCGCCTTTTGTAACATCAGTGTCAGCGGCGCAAATTCCGAAAACATCTGAAGCGTCTTCTTCGTTTGCAATGCAAACATCAATATATTTGCAAAGTTCAGCCATAACTTTGCCGGCTTTTTCTTTTGACCAAAGCTTTTTACGATAGTTAAGGTCGCAGCTAATTGTAATATTTCTTTCCTTGGCTGCTTTGCAGGCTTCAAGACAGATTTCAGCAACGTTATCGCCTAAAGCCGGAGTAATTCCTGTAAAGTGGAACCAATCGGCGCCGTCAAAAATTTCGTCCCAGTTAAAATCTTCTTTTTCAGCCATTGCGATTGCAGAATATGCTCTGTCATAAATTACCTTAGAAGGACGCTGAGAAGCACCTTTTTCAAGGTAATAAATTCCAACGCGTTCGCCGCCGCGGGTGATTTTTGTTGTGTCAACGCCAAATCTGCGAAGAGAATTAACAGCAGCCTGACCGATTTCGTGCTTCGGAAGCTTCGTTACAAAAGCGGCGTCCATTCCGTAGTTTGAAAGAGAAACAGCAACATTTGCCTCGCCGCCGCCAAAGGTTGCTCCGTAATTTTCAGCCTGAACAAAGCGATAATATCCTTCGGGAGCGAGTCTGAGCATAATCTCTCCGAATGTAATAATTCTTTTACTCATAAAAATACTCCTTTTTGTTATTAGTTTAACCATTAATTTTATTTTATCACAAATGACTTCTAAGTCAAGTTTAACAAATAAAAAACTTATTTTCTCAAAGAGACAAAAGCCTCTTTCTTTTCAGGAGAAATACCTTTGCTGAAGGCGGCTTTCTGCAGAGCCATGTTAAATGTCCATTTATCAATTTCATTCTCAGAAAGAAAAGAAAGAGTTTCATCTTCAAGCTTTAAAAGCGAGGCTGAAAGAAAGTCAGCTCGTTTTTTTCTTATCTTAAAATTTTCGGTTTTAATTTCAGAAACAAGAGTCAACCATTGGTTGATATATTCGCTTTTAAAAAGATATCTTTCAGCAAGATTCATTCCCAGATAGGTTTCTTTTTCGTCCCCGCTTGTCAGAAGATCAAAAACAAAAACAGAAAGCTCATTTTGGCAATTATTAAAAATTCCGGGTCTGATATAGTCGCAAATTTCTAAACAGTCAACATGAGGTAAAAGGCGCTTGGTTAAAAAAAGGACTCTGCCGAATTTTTTTACGTTTGAAATAAGAATAGCGTGAAGAAGGTTTTCTTCAAAGTATTTATGGGGAAGAGTTTTCAAAAATTCGCTGTATTTTCCGTTTCTTAAAAGCTTTCTTGAAAGATTAAACAGCTGCTCTTTTTTAACACCGATAATTTTGTTTGAGTCGTAGCCTTTCAGTTTCTTTGAAAGAAGCTTTTTTTCTGAAACAGACTGAAGCGAAAAAAGCTCTTTCTGAATTTTTTCAGCAACGCTTTTTCTTTTCTTGGAATTGTCAGATCGAATTTTTTTGCAAGAAACACAGTCGAAGGTATATTTGAATTTTTCAATATCGGCTCCGTTGTTTAGGAAGTCAAGAAGAATTCTTGCGCAGCCCTCGCTGTCGCTGAGAGCATTATGGTGGTTGAGCTTGAAGCCGATATGCTCGCAAAGAGTGTCAAGACCGTGGCCATTAAGGTGTGGATAGCAGGCAAGCCCCATATCACAGGTGCAAATAAATTCGGCGGTGTCTTTCCATCTAATTGAATAGTGGCGAAGACATTCGCAAAGCGTTTTCATATCTCCAGCGGCACCGTGAGCAACCAGAATTCCGCTGCTCATAATTTCTTCAATTTCTTTCCAGACAAAAGGAAAGGTGGGCTTATCTTTAACCATTTCAGGCGTAATACCGATAAGCTTTATTACATAAGGGTCAAATCTGCATTCGGGGTTCACAAGATAAAACCGCTTGTCAACAATTTCGCCGTCTTCAACAACGGTAATGCCGATAGCGCTTATTCGCATATCTTTTTGACCCGGCATTTCAATATCAAAAGCAATAAATCTGCTCATTTGATTTCAGCATCCCCTTTTTAACAATAAGCATTTTTAAGTATAGCAGAGAACAGCTGAAAATTCAAGAAAAAAGATTTTTGGAAAAGAGTGGTTAATTTTTGGGTACTGTTAAGTTTTCTTTGATATGTTGACAGAAAAATAAAAATAGTTATATAATTTAATTGAAAATATTTCAAAAGAAAGGATGTTGATTTCTATGGCAGGACCGGGCGGAAGCTCAGGCGGATT
The DNA here is from genome assembly GCA_017474045.1 of Clostridia bacterium. GTDB lineage: Bacteria > Bacillota > Clostridia > Oscillospirales > Acutalibacteraceae > UBA6857. Next base: position 6,258 of record JAFUHX010000097.1, read on the forward strand.
TGGCGGCGGCTCCTTTGGCGGCGGAGGAGGTTCATCAGGAGGTTCATTCGGAGGTTCGTTTGGAGGCTCTTTTGGCGGTTCCTTCGGTTCAGG
>JAFUHX010000098.1 GCA_017474045.1 Clostridia bacterium
AATCGTTCAGGGACCGTTAATGCGCTATGGCGATGTCGGACTTCAGCTTCAGAAAGAACATGAGTTTAAGTTTGACAACCTTAAACATGGTGCTGAGCTTATTTTGTGGGGTCTTTTCAAGAAAATGGTTATTGCAGACAGAATTTCTGCAATCTCAGGAACAGTTTTTTCAAAAAGTTTTGTTGACTACAGCGGCTCAGAAGTGTTCTTCGGCGTTTTGGCTTATTCCTTCTATATTTATTGCGACTTCTCAGGCGGTATTGATATTACCCGAGGCGCAGCTCAGATGATGGATATTGAGCTTCCCATGAACTTTGAAAGACCGTTTTTTGCAACATCTATGGCAGATTTCTGGCGCAGATGGCATATGTCATTGGGTGCCTGGATGAGAGAATATGTTTTCTATCCGGTAATGCTTTGCAAGCCTGTTTCAAATCTGAGCAAAAAGCTCAGAAAAAAATACGGAACATATTACGGCAAGCTCGTTCCCTCTGTTGCAGCTCCCATGGTGGTGTTTTTCCTGATCGGTATCTGGCACGGGCTTTCATGGAACTACATAATCAACGGCTTATATAACGCTTTGTTGATTTCAGGCAGTGTTGCAATGACTCCCGTTTTTGAAAAAATGACGAAGGCTTTGAAGGTTAATACCGAAGCTTTCAGCTTCCGCCTTTTCCAGATGGCAAGAACCTTCCTTCTTCTTTGCATTTCCCGAATAATAGTTCGCGCTCCAACTATTCCCGATGCACTTAAAATGATTAAAGCAATGTTTACCGATATTGACTTTGCCTTTATTTCGGGAGTTAACGAAAAGGTTTTTGAATTCGGTGTCAGCGAGAAAGACCTCACAATTCTTTTCTTCTCAATAATGGTTCTTCTTGTTGTGGCTATTCTTCAGGAAAACGGAGTTAAAATTCGCCAGAGCTTAGATAAACAGAATCTTCCTTTCCGCTGGCTTATGTTAATTCTTCTCATTGCCGCAATAGTTATTTTCGGAACCTGGGGTCCCGGATATGACGCAACTTCATTTATTTACGGAAACTTCTAACGCTTTTTAATCCGGAGGGAAACAATGCTTAAATCAATTGCTTTAATAATTCAGAAATTTGCAAAAGAAACACCCGATCAGATTGCCGTTATTGCCGGAGGCGAAAAATGCAGCTATAAGCAGCTGGCACAGTGGAACCGAAAGGCAGCTCTTTATTTAAAGAACAAAGGAATTAAAGAGGGCGACAGAGTTGTTGTTGAAGCTGACCATACTTTAGATTATATTTATTTCTGGTACGGAATTCAGCTTCTTGGCGCAACCTTTGTTCCCGTTGAAAAAAATACTCCCAACAAAAGAATTGTTGAAATTGCCAAAGAGCTTGATGCCTCTGTTTGCGTAACAGTCAGCAACAGAGAAGATTTTCCTTCAGCCTGGTCTTTGGAAAAAGTAATTCCTGAAATTGAGCTTCTCGATGACTCCTTTGAAGGTGTTGAACCAAACGAAAAGAGCCTTTCGGAAATTCTTTTTACGACCGGAACAACGGGAAAATCAAAGGGTGTTATGGTTTCTTATTTAAACCAGGTCAATATTGCTCTGGCAGGTATTGAAACCACAAACATCAAGCAAGATAACGTCTGGCTTATTCCCACTCCCATGAACCATGCCGCAGGCTTGAGAAAGGTTCATATTGCAATGGCTGTGGGAAGCACAAGCGTTTTGCTTGAGGGCTTCAGAAACTATAAGCAATATTTTCAGACTATTGAAGATTACGGCGTAACCTCGCTCTATCTTCCCCCTTCAGCAATTCATCTTCTTCTGGCTTTTGCTTCAAAAAATCTGGCGGCTCTTAACGGTCAGCTTAGATTTATTTATTCAAGCTCAACCGCTTACCCTGAAACCGACAAGGAAAAAATGCGAAAGCTTCTTCCTGATGTTTATATGTATAACTGCTTCGGCTGTTCTGAAGCCGGCGTTGTTTGTACTGATGAATTCTGCGTTTCGGGCGGTTCAGAGTATTCAGGAAGCGTTGGAAAACCGAATTCCTACAGCGAAATTGTTATTCTTGATGAAGACGGAAACGAAATCAAGGATTCCTCAGCCGAAAAAACAGGTCTTTGCGCAATCAGAAGCAAATCTGTTATGCAAGGCTATTGGAATGAGCCGGAGCTTACTGCTCAGGCAATTAAAAACGGAATGCTTGTAATGAGCGATATTTGCTATTTTGCTCCAAACGGCGAGCTTATTCTTGTTGGAAGAAGCAACGACACAATTAATCTCGGCGGACTTAAAATTGCTCCCGTTGAGGTTGAAGAAGTTGTTATGAGAGTTGACTGCGTTGATGAGTGTTTGCTTATTCCCTGCGTAAAGGGAAGCAACACCTCTTTAAAGCTTCTTGTTGTTCTCAAAGAGGGAAAAGAGCTTGATGACGCGGCAATCAGAAATATCATTACTGAAAATCTTGAGCCCTATAAGCTTCCTAAAAAGATTGAAGTAATTGATGAAATAATCAGAACCTTCAACGGAAAAATTGACAGAAAGCAAATGATTGCAAAATACGCATAAATTTTTATCGTCTGAAAAAGTTCAGACCTAATTAACCTAAACAATATAAAGGTTTCTTCAGAGTGAAAAGCTGAAGAAACCTTTTTTTATATTTTAGTCCGTTTTCTATTGACAAAAACATCCTACAGGTGTAGTATAATATTATCCTACAAATGTAGGAAACGAAAGGAGGAATATTATGAAAATATCTGAGGGTGAATGGTACGTTTTAGAAGTATTATGGAAAGGCGAAAGCTTTGCTCTTAAAAATATTGCTGAAGCCTTGAAAGAAATCACCGGCTGGAGCAAAAACACAGTTTATACCTACCTTAACCGAATGGAAGCTAAGGGTCTTGTTAAAATTGAAAAGGGGAGCCGCACCCCTTATTCAGCGGCGGTCAGCCGCGAAAAATGCGCTAAAGCCGAAAGAGATGAGCTTTTGACAAAGGTTTATTCAGGTGCGACATCAGACCTGATTTCAGCATTTTTAAAAGAAACACCGATTTCAAAAAAAGAGGTTGAAAGGCTCAGAAAGCTTCTTGATGAAATGGAGGTTTAACAAATGAAAAATATTTGGGAATTTTTGTTGCAAAATATTTCCGTCAGCCTTGTTGCCTCTTTTCTTCTGATTATAAAAGCGGTTTTTAAAGATAAGCTTTCACCCCGTTGGCAATATGGAGTCTGGAGTGTTTTGGCGCTCAGAATTCTGTTACCTGTTAAAGCAGACAGATTTGTTCTGTTGCCTTTTTCAATATATCTGGAGGCAATGAAAGCTTTTGTTGAAACAAGGCTTTCTTCTGCCTTCACCAATCCTATTTCCGTAACTGAGCCGAGCTTCGCTATTCCTTTCATCAGCGGCAGGCCTGAAAGCATTACAGATTTTCTTTTTATAATTTATGTTTCAGGCTTCGTTTTGACGTTGTGTTTTTATTTTGTTTCATACATAAGGCTTCGGTTCGCTCTCAGAAGAGGAATTGAACCCTCGGACGAAGAGAAGGCTTTTGTTAAAACTGTTTTTGAAGAAAACAAGGTTCGATTTGTGAGAATTATAAAGGTAAATGGAATTAAAAGTGCCTTCATCTGCGGCGTTTTTAAGCCGGTTCTTGTCCTTCCGGAAGACAGAAAAACAGACGAAAAAATCCTTTTGCATGAAATAATGCACCTTAAACATCTTGACTCTTTTCAAACAGTTTTTTGGTGTTTCCTTCGTTGCCTTAATTGGTGCAATCCTTTAATGCATTATGTTTTCAATTGCATTGCCAACGACATGGAGAGCCTTTGCGACCAGAGAGTGCTTGAAAAGCTGAAAGGCGAAGAAAGAAGAGACTACGGCGCTTTGCTTTTAAATGAAGTGAACGAAAAATATTCCCGAATGCCTGCAACAACCTCTGTTTCAAATGGCGGAAAAAATATTTCCAAACGGATTGAGGCAATTGTTCGCTTCAAAAAATATCCTAAAGGAATGGCTCTTGTCAGCGTTTGCATTGTTATTGTTCTTGCGCTTCCTTGCCTTTTTGTCAGCGCAAAGAGTAACTGCGACGAAGCTGTTTATTATCCACATAACAGCATTCAGCTTCAAAAGGCAGTTGCTTGCTCAAAAATCTTCCGATGCACAACGGTTGCCGGAGCGATTGATACCTACGCTAAGGGACTTATTAACGAAAATGCAGTCATGCTTCTGACTGCTTCTCCGACAGAAAAACATAAAGAGCTGATAGATCAGCTTAGCGAAAGCTATAATATTGAAAGCGGATTTGAGCCCTATCAATCAAGCGATACAATGCCCTTTGCAATTTTTAACCTTATTAAAACCGAAAAAGAAAAGTATTCAGCCCTGTTGGTTTTCAGCATTGCCGAAGAGAATAAAGAAAAGACCAATGAAAATAAAATCGAAGGTGATTCCCTGATTATTCCCATAGAGGTTTTTAAAGAAAATAACGGCTGGGTAGTTGTTGAAACGGGGAAAAGAAAACACTCAGGAGCCTATCTTGATAAATCATCCTATAATCAGGTTCATAATCTGACAGATGAGCTTTCGCCGCTTGTTTATATTAATCAAAAAGGTAAAAACGGGAATTTGGAGTATAGCCTGATAACAACCTTCAGAGTTTTATATGATCAGAACCCCTCCAACAATATTTTTTTTGAAGGCGAAAGGGGCTTTGACAACTCAGTTTACAGAAACGGAGAATTCAGCAGCTGCATAGCAGAAGCCAATATTGTTTATAGCTATGAAGGGAAGGATTCTGAAAGCGTTAAGCATGTTGGAATTGAATACTCTGAAGAAAAGAGCCATGAGTTTTCTGAAATTTTTTCAGAGTTAGGCTCCAACCTTGCCTCGTCTTCTACTGACGGAAGCGGAAAAAGAGCATATAGCGTTAATGGATATGAGCCATGGGACAAAACAATTTTTGACTCTTCCTATAACAGCAATATTGAGCCCGAAGCGTTGATGGAAGGTTACGAAAGAGACCTGAAATATGCGCTTTATGTTGACGGTGAGCTTAAGGATGAATTTATTTTGGAGGTCAGAACCGATGAATAACAAGCCACTTTCATCTGTAATAAAAAGCATTGTTTTAGGTTATGTTTTAATTTATTTCCACATAAATTTGGGAACGATTGATATTTTGCCTGATTGGGCAGGCTATCTTTTAATCGTTTCAGCCTTACCGTTTTTGGCTGAAAAAGAAAAGTCGGCAATGCTTCTGAAGCCTTTAGGAATAATTCTTGCTTTATGGAAGCTTGTAGTGTGGATTTCAGCGATTATGGGAATGAGCATTAATGTTTATATAATAAATGTGACAATCAGCATTTTAAGCATCTATTTGAATTTTCAGCTTATTACCAATATTGCCGCATTACCTATGGAGGCTTCAAGAAAGAAGCGACTTCTCAGTCTTAGAAGCGCAACGGTAATTATTCATACGCTGACGGCTATTTTGCTTGCCTTTCCTGAAATCAGTCAGGCGGCAATTATCAGCGCTGTTTTTCAGGTCGTTATGTGTGTCTGGATTGTGATTGAACTGGGAAGACTGGCTACTGCGCTGAAAGAAGAGGAAGACACCGAAGGAGAATACAACTTTGGTGATGATATGCAGTCCTGACGGACTGATGAAATACAACACGGCAATGCCGTGTTGATGATATACCATTGCTTTCGCAATGGATAAAAAAATAGACTTGC
>JAFUHX010000099.1 GCA_017474045.1 Clostridia bacterium
CCTTGTATTACCGAAAAAATGGGTATTTTTAAAAAATTTGGTTTCGGATTAAGAAAAACCCGCGAGGGAATGACCAAAAACATTGAAGACATTCTCGGCGCTTATGAAGAAATAACCGATGACCTTTATGACGATCTTGAAGAAGCTCTTATTATGGGCGACGTCGGAATGCAGACCGCAACCGATATTGTTGATGCTCTCAGAGACAGGGTCAGCAAGGGCGACGTCAGAAATCCGAAGCACGCGAAAATGATAATTTCCGATATTGTTGCCGAAATGATTGACGGCGGCGAAGATATGGGTCTTATAACCGTTCCTTCAGTAATTCTTGTTATCGGAGTCAACGGCGCAGGAAAAACTACAACAATCGGAAAAATGGCAGCTATGTATAAGGCGCAGGGAAAAAAGGTTATTCTCGGTGCAGCTGATACTTTCAGAGCTGCTGCCATCGAACAGCTTGAGGTCTGGGCAGAGCGAGCCGGAGTTGAAATGATTAAGCATAAAGAGGGTGCTGACCCTGCCGCTGTTGTTTTTGACACAATTGACGCCGGAATAAACCGCGACTGCGACATAATAATTTGCGACACCGCGGGAAGACTTCATAACAAAAAGGGTCTTATGGACGAGCTTGCAAAAATCTATCGCGTTGTTGAAAAAAAGCTTCCCTATGCTGACCGTGAAATTCTTCTTGTTCTTGATGCCACAACGGGTCAGAATGCCGTTAATCAGGCCAAGGAATTTATGGGTGTTGCCGAGCTTACAGGTATCGTTTTAACAAAGCTTGACGGAACGGCAAGAGGTGGCGTTGTTTTAACAATCAAAAACGAACTTAAGCTTCCTGTTAAATTTATTGGTGTTGGCGAAAAAATTGATGACCTTCAGCCCTTCAAGCCCGCTGTTTTTGCAAAAGCACTTTTTGAAAACACTGAGGTAACTCACGCAGACGAAGAATAAAGGAATGGTTTTATGAAGTTTATTTTAGCAACTCATAACAAAAAGAAACGTGACGAAATGAGCCGTATTCTTTCACCTTTGGGCTTTGAGGTTTATACTGCTGAAATGTTAGGCATCGAGTTGACCGATGCTGAAGAAACAGGAAAAACCTTTTCGGAAAACGCAAGAATCAAAGCAGAGCTGGGCTGCAAAGAAAGCGGATATCCGTGCATAGCTGATGACAGCGGCCTTTGCGTTGAAGCTTTAGGCGGTGAGCCCGGTGTTTATTCAGCAAGATACAGCGGCGTTCACGGAAATGACGAGGCAAACATTGAAAAGCTTCTTGAAAAGATGAAAAATATTCCCGATGAAAAAAGAGGAGCTTATTTTGCCTGCGCCGTGTGTGTATGTTATCCTGACGGGAAGGTTATTGAACTTGAAGGAAGATGTGAAGGCAAAATTGGCTATGAAAAAATAGGAGAAGACGGTTTTGGCTATGACCCTGTTTTCATGGTTGGAGAAAAGAGCTTTGCTCAGTTTACTAAGGAAGAAAAAGATGCTGTCAGCCACAGAGGAGTGGCATTAAGAAAACTGGTTGAGCTTCTCAGAGGTGGTCAGAATGTTTAATTCGGCGATTAAAGCCGAAATTCTTCACGATGAAGGAAAGACACTTGAGGCAATTTCATATCTTGAAAGCTTTGTTCTTAAAAAAAGAAAAATCACAGACGAGGTTATTCAGGCTTATGAATATCTTGTCAGATATAAGACCGAGCTCTCTCTTGAATGGAGTGAGGAGTTTGAGTTTTTATCAGGCTGTGATTTTGAAGATGTTTTTGCCGATACGTTGTTTTCACTTTGTTTAGCCTATGAAAAGAAAAAAGATTTTGAAAACTGCAAAAAGCTTTTTCTTCTTTTTTGTGAAAGGGTGAATGACCCTGAGGATTTTTCAAAAGAACTTGGCTTTTTTGATGACTGGACGAGAATTAAAAGCATATATGACAAAACCGAAAATCAAGAATTTTCAGAAGCAATGAGCGAAAGTCAGCTAAGTCTGATTTTATGCGAAGAATTTGTGGAGAGAGTTAACGCTGACGGTTTAGATTCTTATTTTTCAAGTGAGTTTTCGAAATATTGCAAAGAGACTCAGAAGCTTCTTGAAAAAATCGGGTCGAAAATATATTCTTCTGTTCTTGAAAAGGCAATTGGGCTTTTTCCTGAAAATTTTGATTTTTCAGATGAAAATAAAACTGAAGCTTATCTTGAAAAAAGCGAAAAAATTCAAGAGCAATTTGAAAAAATTGAAGACGAAATATACAGCAGCGAGGAAGATATTGAAATGCTGCTGAAAAAACTAAAGGAGACTGCTATATGACAGGTAAAGAAAGAGCTGCCTTCAGAGCGAAGGCGAATTCCCTTGAACCTCTTTTTCAAATCGGAAAGGGAGGAATGTCAGAGGCTCTTATTAAACAAACAGATGACGCTCTCAGGGCAAGAGAGCTTATTAAGGTCAAGGTTCTTCTTGAATCTTCTCCAATAACACCCAGAGAAACTGCTGATGAGCTTGCCGCTGCAACAGGCGCTGAGGTTATTCAGGTAATCGGTGGGGTAATTGTTCTTTACAGAGAAAGTCCGGAGCTTCGCGAAAAGCTTGCAAAAAAAGAGAAGAACAAAAAAGAAGCAGCGAAGAAAGCAAAAGAAAAATACTATGCTGAAAGAAAAGCTGAGAATAAAAAAAGAACCTATACCGTAAAGGTTAAGCGAAAATAAAAATGAGGAAAATCGGAATTTTCGGCGGAACCTTTAATCCGCCCCATATTGCCCATAAACGTTTGGCAACTGAGATGGCGAAAGTGGTTGGCTTTGATGAAATAATAATAATTCCAACCTATACTCCGCCTCATAAAGAAACGAGCAGCCTTGCCGATTGTGAACACAGATTAGAAATGTGTCGTCTGACCTTCAGCGAAAAGCTTTTTTCAGTCAGCGACATTGAAATCCGGAGAAAAGGAAAAAGCTATACTGTTGAAACTGTTTCTGAGCTGAAAAAACGCTATAGAGGCGACAAGCTGTTTTTGCTTGTGGGTTCAGATATGCTTCTGAGCTTTCACCGGTGGTATAAATTTGAAGAAATTCTTCAAAACTGTACTCTTTGCGTAATTTCAAGAGACGACGAAGAGGGGAAAAAGCTTCTTTGTCAATATGCAGAAAAAACTCTCGGGCTGAGGGAGGAAAAGGGCGAAATTGTTGTTTTAAACAGCGACGCTGTTGAGCTTTCTTCAACTGAAATCAGAGAAAAAATTAAAAAGGGCGAAGATGTTTGCAGACTGCTTGAAGAAAAAACCGGAGAATATATTAAAGAAAAGGGGCTTTATTTGTGAACACATATATTGAGCGATGTGATGAATTTAAGTCTCTTCTTAAAGAAAGACTGAAAGAAGAAAGATATTTTCATTCTCTTTGTGTTGCCGATTCGGCAAGAGAGCTGGCAAGGCAATATGGTTATAATGAAGACAGAGCCTATATGGCAGGACTTCTTCATGATGTTACTAAAAACGAAAATAGCGAAAATCAGTTGCAAATGCTTTCAGATAGTGCTATAATTCTTAGTCAGACGGAAAAAAATAATTTTAAACTCTGGCATTCCATGACGGCTCCTATTTATGTTAAAAAAGAGTTGGGAATTGACGACGAAGAGTTTCTCGGTGCCTTGAGATATCACACCACCGGAAAAGCTAACATGAGTCTTCTTGAAATGATTGTTTATATTGCAGATTATATTTCCGCCGAAAGAGATTATCCCGATGTGGATGTTATGAGAAGGCTTTCAAAAGAAAGTCTTGAAAAAGCGGCGCTCTATTCTCTGAAATATACTCTTAAGAAGCTTTCTGACGGAGAACTGGTCATTCATGAAAATAGCCTTGAGTTTTATAATGACCTGATTTTAAAGGGCGTAACATTAGGAAAGGATTGATGTAATAATGACAGAGCTTGAACTTGCCAAAGCTATAGCAAAGGTTCTTGACAATAAAAAAGCAATGGATATCAAAGCCATTCATATAACAGAATATTCTATTGTTGCTGATTATTTTGTAATCGCAACAGGAACCTCAAACACTCATGTCAAGGCTCTTGCCGATGAGGTTGAATATGAAATTGAAAATCAGTTTTCAATAAAGCCCGACCATATTGAAGGAAGAGCAACCGGCTGGATTCTTCTTGACTACAGCAGCGTTTTGGTTCATGTTTTCACCGGTGAAAGCCGTGAATACTATAATCTTGAGCGTCTTTGGTCAGATGCAAATCAAATTGACCTTTCCGACGTTTTAACAGACGATTAATCAGCGAAAAAAATTTTGGAGTGATAAAAGTGCAGTATAATTTTAAGCAAATTGAAAAAAAGTGGCAGGACAAATGGGAAGAAACCGGCGTTTTTAACGCTCAGGACGGAAGCGACAAAAAGAAGTTCTATGCCCTTGTTGAGTTTCCTTATCCCAGCGGTGCAGGTATGCACGTTGGCCACATTAAAGCCTATTCAGGACTTGAAGTTGTTTCAAGAAAGCGCAGAATGGAAGGCTACAATGTTCTTTTTCCCATTGGCTTTGATGCCTATGGTCTTCCCACAGAAAACTATGCTATCAAAACGGGAATTCATCCCCGTCAGGTAACAGACACAAACATTGCTAAGTTCACAAGTCAGCTTAAAAGAGTGGGCTTCTCTTTTGACTGGAAAAGAGTTGTTGACACAACTGAAGAAGAATACTATAAGTGGACACAGTGGATTTTCCTTAAAATGTTTGAAAACGGCCTTGCCTTCAGAGATAAAACTCTTGTTAACTATTGTCCTTCATGCAAGGTTGTTCTTTCAAACGAAGATTCTCAGGGCGGAAAATGTGACATCTGCCACAGCGATATCGTTCAGAAGTCCAAAGATGTTTGGTATCTCAGAATAACAGAATATGCCGATAAGCTTCTTGAAGGTCTCGATAAGGTCGATTACCTTCCCAATGTTAAGCTTCAGCAGGAAAACTGGATCGGAAAGTCAACAGGTGCTTTTGTAAACTTCAGCGTTAAAGACACCGACGAAACCTTAAGAATCTATACTACCCGTCCTGATACTCTTTTTGGTGTTACCTTCATGGTAATGGCACCCGAGCATCCCATGCTTGATAAACATAAAGAGATGATTTCAAATTTTGCTGATGTTGAGGCATACAGAACAGAGTGTGCAAAGAAAACAGAGTTTGAAAGAACACAGCTTGTTAAAGAAAAAACAGGCGTTAAGCTTGAAGGTTTCAGCGCAATTAACCCCGTTAACCAAAAAGAAATTCCCATTTTTATTTCAGACTATGTTATGATGGGTTACGGAACAGGGGCAATCATGGCTGTTCCTGCGCATGACCAGAGAGACTATGATTTTGCAAAGAAATTCGGAATTGACATAATCGAAGTTATTAAAGGCGGAGATATTTCAGTTGAAGCTTATACCGGCGACGGCGAAATGGTTAATTCGGACTTCCTTAACGGATTTAAAG
>JAFUHX010000100.1 GCA_017474045.1 Clostridia bacterium
TTCACTTGAAGAAAAAACAGCTTCAAAACCGCAGGAAGCGGCAGGGAAAACACCGGTCTGAGTCGGAAAGAAAATGTTTGCGAAACAAATTGCACAGGCTGCAGGAACAAAGGGTGAATATCTGACTCCGCCAAAGGGAATTTTAACAGCGGAAATACAAAATGCGCCGCAGATTGCTCCCACCCACAGCGGAGCGCAAGCGGGCAACAAGAGAGCGATAATAAGACCTGTTGAAACAGCGCTTAAATCATTGAGTGTGTTTTTCTTAATAACGAGTCTGGAAAAAACATATTCTGAAAAGCAACAGCTTAAAACGCAGACAACAGCCTGAAAAATTGCAGTTATTCCGTTGAGATAAGTTCCCATAACAAGAAGTGCAAGGCTGATTATAATCAGGTCTTTATTATATAAAAAAACTGAAGATGAGGTGTTAAAAAACACTCTTTTTTCTTTAGTTTGCAAACGGTTCACCACCTATGAAAAAAGTGCTGTAAATTAAAAATATCTGGCTGCAAGCTCTTTCATCTGAGAAATAGTAGCCTTGGGGTCAGAAGAGCCGAAAATTGCACTTCCGGCAACAAAAACGTTAGCTCCCGCTTCAGCGCAGGCCCCAATTGTTTTAAGGCTGACACCGCCGTCAACCTGAATGTCAACGGTAAGATTTCTTCTTGAAATCTCTTCGCGAAGCTTTTTAACCTTGGGCATCATGTCTGACATGAAGCCTTGTCCGCCGAAACCGGGTTCAACGGTCATAACAAGAACCATGCCTAATTTGTCAAGATAGGGGAAAACCTCTTCAACAGCGGTTCCCGGTTTAACAGAGAGGGCAGGAATGCAGCCATTTTCAAGAATGGTTTCAATCGTTTCGTTAACATCGCTGTCAGACTCAATGTGAAAAGTAATAACATCTGCACCGGCAGCTGCAAAATCAGGAATATATTTTTGGGGGTCGCTTATCATAAGATGAACGTCGAAAACAAGGTCGGAGCATTTTCTGAGGCATTTCACAAGGGGAGCGCCGAGAGTGATGTTGGGAACAAAGTGACCGTCCATAACATCAATGTGAAGCCAGTCAGCGCCGCAACGCTTCATGTTTTCAAATTCTTCGCCCATTTTTGAATAGTCGCATGAAAGAATAGAAGGAGAAATTTTTATCATAATTCAACACACCTTTAAATTAAAATATTTCATATTATTCTATCATTAAACAATATAAAAATCAAGATTGCCGAAATATTAAACTTTTCATTAAAGAAGAAGCCTTGCGCCGAATAAAAATCTGCGTAAGGCTTTTGGTTATTTTGTTTTGTTGTTTATTCTCAAAGCGTTTAAAATGGCAATGAAGGAAACGCCCACATCAGCAAAAACTGCAAGATACATGGGGGCAAAGCCGAAGGCACTGAGAATTAAAACAAAGAACTTTACAGAAAGGGCAAAAACAATGTTTTCCTTAACTATTCTGAGAGTTTTCTTTGAAAGGTCAATTGCTTTGGAAATCAGCGATAAATCGTCGTTCATAATAACGATGTCTGCCGCTTCAATGGCTGCGTCACTTCCAATGGCACCCATTGCAATTCCGATGTCTGAAAGAGCAATAACGGGAGCGTCGTTTATTCCGTCACCAACAAAAAACAGTTTTTCGTTTTCCTTCTTTTTCTCAATGAGCCCTTCTGTGATTTTAACTTTATCTGTGGGAAGAAGCTGAGTGAAAAGCTGAGAAAAACCAAGCTTTTCGCCAACTGATTTGCCTGCTTCATTGCTGTCGCCGGTAAGCATCACGGTTTTAATGCCTCTTTTTCTGAGAAGCTCAAGAGCTTTTTTGCTGCTTTCTTTAATCTCGTCAGAAATAACAATATGGCCGAGAAGCTTTTTTTCAGAGCAAAGATGAAGTGTTGTTGCGCCAAACCCCTTGTCAGAAACGTCGAAGCCGTTTTCTTTCATAAGAAGAGCATTGCCGAGATAATATTTTTCGTTTTCAATTTTTACTGAAACGCCTTTGCCTGAAAGCTCGCAATAATCTGAAACAAGGCTTTGGTCAAGCTCTTTTTTATAGGCGTCTTTGATTGAAAGGGCAATAGGGTGATTTGAATAAAGCTCAGCGTGGGCGGCAATTCTTAAAAGACTGCTTTGGTCAATTTCTTCGCTGAAAATTTCTCTGACTGAAAAAACGCCTTTAGTCAAGGTTCCGGTTTTATCAAAAACACCTATTCCGGCTTTTGCAAGATCTTCGATGAAGTTGCTTCCTTTAATAAGAATTCCGGCCTTTGAGGCTGATCCGATACAGCTGAAAAAGCTAAGAGGAACGCTGATAACAAGAGCGCAAGGGCAGGAAACAACAAGAAAGGTCAGTCCTCTGTAAATCCAGTCGGCAAGGTCTTTGCTTTGGGTGAAAAGGGGAGGAACAAAGGCTAACAAAACGGCAAGAACAACAACTACAGGGGTGTAATACCTTGAAAACTTAGTAATAAAACTTTCTGATTTAGCCTTGTTATCGGCGGCTGTTTCAACAAGCTCAAGAATTTTGCTTGCGGTTGACTGTTCAAAAGGCTTTGTAACCTGAATTTCAATAACTCCGTTTTTGTTTATGCAACCGCTTAAGACCTCGCAGCCTTCAAAAACCTCTTTTGGAATTGCTTCACCTGTGAGCGCGCTTGTGTCAACAAAGGAAGTTCCGCTGATAACAACGCCGTCAAGGGCAATTTTTTCTCCGGGTTTGACAACAATAGTGTCGCCGACATTAACGTCGAAAGGGTCAACAGCTATAATTTCGCCGTCAATTTTCAAATTTGCGCTGTCGGGCCTGATATCCATAAGCTCCGAAATTGAATTTCGTGATTTATTTAAAGCGTAGTTTTCAAAAAGCTCACCTAAGCAAAAAAACAGCATTACCGTAACGCCTTCAGGATGCTCACCGATGATGAAAGCACCAAGAGAGGCAATGGTCATAAGAAACTTTTCGTCGAAAACATGACCTTTGAAAATATTCCTGATTGCTTCAGCAATAACTTTTCCGCCGCAGATAAAATATGCCGAAAGATAGACAGCGAAACAAATCAAAGGGTGAAGCTTCAACTGTTCTCCGATAACGGCAAGAAAAAGAAAAACAGTGCTGAGAACAATTTTAACAATTTCAGCTTTTTGTTTTTTCATTTATAAAACCCTCTTTATTGAAATTTCGGGTTCATATTTCAAAACAATGTCAAAGGCTTTTTGGCAAAGCTCATCAATGCTTTGATTCTCGGCTTCAATGGTCATTCGGGTGGTCATAATGCTGATGCAGCAAGAATTAACTCCCTTGATTTTGGAAATTTCTCTTTCCATTTTTGAAGCACAGTTGGCGCAGCAAAGACCGGAAAGCTTAAATGCTCTTTTCATTGAAAATCACCTCATATAAGTATATGTGAACAGTTGAACAAACATTCAATCGTTGTCTTTATTATAGTTGAACGGCTGTTCAATTGTCAAGGCGTTTTTGTAAAAAAATTAAAATAAAAGAAAACTTTTTCAACCGACAAGCTTTTCTTGACTTAAACATATATTTGGTGATAAAATAACAGTATAGTTTTTAAAGGAGGTTTTTTTAGTGGAAAACATGAAAATAATCAATGAGCTTTATAATCTTTGGCGGGAAAAGGCTGTTTGCGACAGTGACCTTCAGACAGAGCTTTCTTCAATTGAAGGCAATGACGAAGAAATTCTTGACCGATTCTATAAAAATCTTGAGTTCGGAACGGCAGGTCTCAGAGGCGTTATCGGCGCGGGAACCAACAGAATGAATGTTTATACCGTCGGTCAGGCAACGCAGGGTCTTGCTGATTATCTCAACAGCGACTTTGAAGCTCCGTCTGTTGCAATCGCCTATGATTCAAGAATCAAGTCTGAATATTTTGCCCGTTATGCTGCCGGTGTTCTTGCCGCAAATAATGTTAAGGTATATATTTACCCCGAGCTTGTTCCCACACCGATGCTTTCTTTTGCAATTCGAAAGCTGGGCTGTTCTTCGGGAATAATTCTGACGGCAAGCCACAATCCTGCCAAATATAACGGCTATAAGTGCTATGACCCCAATGGCTATCAGATGACAGATGAAGCCGCCGCAAAAACCTATGGCTTTATTTCCAAAACCGATATGTTTTCAGGCGTTAAACATATTGAATTTGAAAAGGGCATTGAAAGCGGCTTGATTGAATATATTTCTCAGGAAGTTTCAGATGAATTTTTCTCAAAGGTAAAAGAAACCTGTCTCAGCCTTGATATTTGCAAAAATTCAGACCTGAAAGTAATTTATACACCGCTTAACGGAACCGGAAACAAGCCTGTTCGCCGAATGCTTCAGGAAATCGGAATTAAAAACGTCAGAATTGTTAAAGAGCAGGAGCTTCCTGACGGAAACTTCCCGACCTGTCCTTATCCTAACCCTGAAATCAAACAGGTTTTTGAGCTTGCAATTGAAATGGCTAAGGACGACAAGGCCGATCTTCTTCTTGCAACCGACCCGGACTGCGACCGCGTGGGAATTGCAGTTTTATCCGGTGATGAATATAAGCTGATGACCGGCAACGAGGTGGGCGTTCTCCTTGCGGAATATCTTCTTTCAAGAAGAAAAGAGCTCAATATTCTTCCGAAAGAGCCGCTGATTGTGAAGTCTTTTGTAACAACAGACCTTGTTGAAGCAGTTTGCAAAAAATTCGGCGCAAAAGTTAAAAATGTTTTAACCGGTTTTAAATATATCGGCGAAATAATCACCCGAATGGAAAAAGAGGGCGAGGAAGAAAACTTTATTGCAGGAATGGAAGAAAGCTATGGCTATCTTTCCGGAATTCATGCCAGAGACAAAGACGCAGTTGTGGCTTCAACTCTGATTTGCGAAATGGCTGCATACTATAAATCAAAGGGCAAGAGCCTTTATGAAGTAATGCAGGAAATATATCGCGAAAACGGCGCATATTTAAACACCGTTGTCAGCTTCACCTTTGAAGGTGCTTCCGGAATGAAAAAAATGGCTGAAATAATGGAAAATCTCAGAAAAAACGCTCCTTCTTCAATTGGCGGAATGGATGTTGTTGCTGTTTCAGATTATGAAAAGAGCGAAACAGTTGACCTTCTTTCAGGGGAAAAAGAAAAAATTGATTTGCCTAAATCAAATGTTATTTCTTTTAAGCTTCCGTCTTCAAACGGCGTAATTGTCAGACCCAGCGGAACAGAGCCCAAGGTCAAGGTTTATCTCACCGCTTGCGGA
The DNA here is from genome assembly GCA_017474045.1 of Clostridia bacterium. Lineage (GTDB taxonomy): Bacteria > Bacillota > Clostridia > Oscillospirales > Acutalibacteraceae > UBA6857. Next base: position 5,240 of record JAFUHX010000100.1, read on the forward strand.
AAGGATTTTGACGAGGCAGAAAAAATTGCTGAAAAGCTGAAGCTTGACATGGAAAAATACATGAAATAAGGATGTGTGAAAATGTTTTCAAAAAAGGTAATCAGAATAATCAGTATTATAATGGCGGCGCTTATGATTCTCAGCGTCG
>JAFUHX010000101.1 GCA_017474045.1 Clostridia bacterium
AAACAGATAATTCAATATAAAAAGAACCATTGTAAAAGCCGAGTTTTTCAGCTGATACAATGGTTCTTGCTGTTTTATGTTTTTGTTTTTTACGTCCTCTTTTTTTATAGCGAAAAAAATTTGGTCTTAACTTTTTAATTTTTCGATGAGCTTAAAAATAATAGGCTTTAAAGGTGTCAAGACAAAGAACAGCCAGCTTATCTCCGTTTTCTGAACAGTTAATGGCAATGTGCTTTTTACCGGAGAAAACCTTTCCTTTCTTTTCGCTGTCTATGTTTCCTGTGAAGGTATGACCGGTGACTAAAAAGCTGTTTTTGAAATAGATTTTTGAGTAGTCGGCTTTTTTGAAAACAAAAGCCTCTTCTTCATAGTCGTCAAGCTCTTTTTCTTCGTCAAAGGAATCAATTCCCGCGTGAACGAGAACAAAATTTCTTCCGCCGGCTTCAACCGTCTCGAAGGGAACAAACTCTTCAAGATAATCAAGAACAGCTTCTTTGTCTTCGGCTGAAAGAGCAAGAAAAGCTTTAATTGTGGGGTATCCGCCGCTTTTTATCCACGAAGCAAAAAACTCTTTTTTGTCGTCAGGAATCAAAGCAGGGCAAGCTTCCAACGAGGCTGCATTTATCAGAAAGGGGAGAAGCTTCTTTGCCATGTATTCATGCTCTCCGAGAATGGGAAAGATGTTGCTTTGATACATCATGTCTTTGAGAATTTTAATTCCGTCGCTGCCTTTGTCGATAACGTCTCCCAAAACAAAAAGAGCGTCGGTTGGTTTAAGAGAAAGCTTTTTGAGCATGGCAGAATATTTGTCGAATGCTCCATGGATATCGCTGGTTACAAAAATCATATATACCTCCGGGGAAATGCTGTTATTGATTTAATAATAAATTGCCTTCAAGATATTCGTCGTAGGTCTCTTTTTTATCATAAAGACCATCAGGACGGAATTCAATTATTCTGTCGGCAATGGACTGAACGAACTGGTGGTCGTGAGAAGTGAAAAGCAGAGAACCTTTGAATTTAATCAGCGCATTGTTAAGCGATGTAATAGATTCAAGATCAAGATGGTTGGTGGGCTCATCGAGAATGAGAACATTTGCTCCGCTGAGCATCATTTTGCAAAGCATACAGCGTACCCTTTCACCGCCTGAAAGAACCTTGGCTGCTTTGGTTGCTTCTTCGCCGCTGAACATGAGTCTTCCGAGCCAACCTCTGACATCGCTTTCAAACTGAAGGTCAGAATAGCGCCTTACCCAATCAACGAGGGATTCTTCAACGCCGTCGAAGAATTCTGAGTTGTCGGTGGGAAAATATGACTGAGAGGTTGTGACACCCCATTTGAAAGAGCCTTCATCGGGCTCTAACTCACCGGTGATAATTTTGAAGAAGGTTGTTTTTGCAACGGCATCGGTTCCCACAAAGGCAACCTTTTCGTTGGGACTGATGGTGAAAGAAACATTGTCGAGAACCTTTCTGTCGCCAATGGTTTTTGAAAGGTTTGTAACGGTTAACATATCGTTTCCGATTTCTCTGTCGGGCTTGAACTCAACAAAGGGAAAACGTCTTTGAGAAACAGGCATATCTTCAATAACAATGCTTTCAAGAAGCTTCTTTCTGCTGGTTGCCTGCTTTGACTTCGAGGCGTTGGCTGAGAAACGGGCAATAAATTCCTGAAGCTCCTTAACCTTGGCTTCGTTTTTCTTGTTCTGCTCTCTCTGTTGGCGCTGAGCCATCTGGGTGTATTCATACCAGAAGTCATAGTTGCCCACATAGAGCGAAATTTTTCCAAAGTCACAGTCAGCAATATGGGTGCAGACCTTGTTTAAAAAGTGTCTGTCGTGGCTGACAACAATAACGGTGTTTTCAAAATCCAAAAGAAACTCTTCAAGCCAGTTGATTGCCGCAACATCAAGGTGGTTGGTAGGCTCGTCAAGAAGAAGAATGTCGGGGTTTCCGAAAAGTGCCTGAGCCAGAAGAACCTTAACCTTCTGATCACCGCTGAGTTCCTTCATTAAAGAATAGTGAAATTCATTGCTTATTCCAAGCGCGTTAAGAAGAATTTCAGCATCACTTTCGGCGCTCCAGCCGTCCATTTCGGCAAACTCTTCTTCAAGCTCACTGATTCTGATTCCGTCTTCTTCAGAGAAATCTTCTTTTGAATAAAGAGCTTCTTTTTCGTCCATTATGTCAACTAATTTCTGGTTGCCCATGAGAACCGTTCTGATAACGTCATATTCGTCATAAGCGAAATGGTCTTGCTTAAGAACTGAAAGTCTTTCGCCGGGAGTGATTGAAACATAGCCTTTGTTTGGCTCAATTTCGCCTGAAAGAATTTTTAAAAAGGTTGATTTACCTGCTCCGTTTGCGCCAATAAGTCCATAGCAATTTCCTTTTGTAAAATTGATTGAAACGCTTTTAAAAAGCTCTCTTCCGCCGTATTGCAAAGTAACATTATTAGTGCTTATCATAAAAAACACATCCTTAAAAACAGTAATATCTTATTTTAACATATTTAAACCGTATTTTCAAAGAATAATGGTCTCAAAATGGTTTTTTAACACTTTGTTAACAAATTTAATTTAGCAGAAAATGAAGTTTTTCTTGTTTACAAAAAAATAATCATTTAGTGTTGAATTTTGAATCAGGATTTAGTATAATTTTTAATGTATCATTAAAATCAGGCGAGTATATTTAAAACGAAGAAGAGTTTTTATTATTTTGGTTAAAACGGAGGTTTTTGTTATGTCTAATGTTAATTTTACCACGGTTGAAAACGGTTATTCTCCTTCAGAGGTTGACAGATATATAACCATGCTTCAGCAAGAATATGCCAATGCAGTTGCCTGGGGCGAAGAAATGGAAGCAAAGCTTGAGGCTTTGAAAAAACAAACAGAAGAGCTGGGCGTTTATTTCACCATTGATGAAGATAACCAGAACGAAGTTATCGACAAGGTCTTTACTCAGCTTACCGTAACTGTTAACAAGGTTAAAGAAGAAGCAGACAAAAAGGCAAAAGACATTGTTGAAAAGGCTAACGAAAAAAGCCGCAATATCGTCAGACAAGCAATGGAAAACTCAGTTGAGCTCAGAACTCAAAACAGCCTTATTATGAAAAACCTTAAAAGCATTAACGACATGATAAATGTTATTCTTGACAAGGCTGCTCAATAAAAGAATCACTATAAAAGGAAGTGAAGATTTTGGCAGGTTACAAACCAAAAAGCTTAGAAGAATTTAACAGTATTTTCAACGCAACCCTCTCAGCTGAAGAGGCTATTGCAAGAGGTACTTCAAAAATAAAAGAAGGAATTGAAGCTGACAGCGCAGAAGAAACCGAGGTTGTCAGCTCAGACACCGAGACAGAAAAGCCTGAAGCTGAAATTGAAGATGTTTCGGTTTCGGTTGATGATTTCATAAAGTCATTCATGGCTGAAATGCCCGAAACAGTCAGAAGACCGAGCATAGCTCCCGTTGCTTTTGTTAAAGAAGAGGCAACCGAGGAAAAAGAGCTGCCCGAAGAAGTTAAGGAGGAGCCCGAGCAAATCCAAGAAAAAGAAGAAGCTGAGCCTGAGGCGGAAACAACAGCTTCCGAGCAGGTTTCGGGCGACATTTCTGAATGGGCAAGAATAATGGGTGACCTTGACGACGAAGAAAGCAACAAGCCCAGAAAATACGGAAAAAAGAGAAAGAATAAAAAAGGCAAGAAAGCCGAAGGTTCAGAAGAAGCTGTCAGCGAAGAAGCCGTTGAGGAAGAAGTTTCTGAGGCAGAACCCGAAGAGGAAGAAAAAGAGCCTGAAGATGTTTTTGATACGCTTCTTGAAGATTATGAAGAGTCAACTCAGAAAAGAGTTAAGGCTCAGAAATCCTTCAAAGGAAGAAAACCCTTAAGAGTAATTTGTTCTCTTCTTCTTGTTCTTTCAATTTCAGTAACGGTTTTTGTTGGAGCTCTTAACCTGGTGTTTAATGTCAACACCGGAAAAGCAGCACCGGGCGGATATGTTCTTTTCACCGCTGCTTATGACTTTGCTCAGGTGGGAGTTGAGGCAGAAGATCTGGTTGTTTGCAAAGAAGGCAGCCTTGTTAAAGGTCAGTATGCAGCCTATATTGATACCCAGAACAAAACCTTCTGTTTTGGAATCAGAGAAGACGGAATTGTTGATGAAAACGGTGTTTCCTATGAAATCATCAGCGGTCAGCCCATCAGAACCGAAGATGTTGTCGGACCCATTGAAAAAACCTATTCCGATGTGGGCGGATATGTTTCTTTGATTTTTGAAAACTATATAATTATTCTTTCAGCTCTTTTTGCTCTGACTGTTGTTCTTGCAGTTGTTGTGATTTTTGTTTTAAGAAACAAAAACAAAAAAGATAAAGCTGAAGATGAAGAAGTTGAAAACGGCGAATCGGAAGAAGAAGCTGATGAAGAAGATTCTGACGAAAGCGGCAACTCAGACGATGATGACGACTCCGCCAGCCTTTTCAGCGATCTTGACTGATCTTTATGTTTAAGTGCAGTATCTCATAAAAACATTTAAGAGGTGTTTTGTGAGGTCTGCACTTTTTTTGTTTCTTTTTATTAGCTGCCGTATTTCGACGAATATTTTGTTTGGTGATTCGTATAATTATAAAGAAACGCTCAGGGCTTTGCTCTGGCGCTATCAAACATAAAGGAGTCAGTCTTATGAAAAAAATCTTAGTCTTAATTGCGGCAGGTCTTCTTCTGGTGAGCGTTTTATTCCTCACAGGTTGCTCAGAAACCCTTGATAATGGCGTAAGCGATGTTTCGCAGGGTGCTTCTGAAATGGTCAGCGATGTTTCAGACGGAGTTTCCGACGCAGTAAGCGATGTTTCAAACGGACTTTCTGAGGCGATGAGTGACGTTTCCGACGCTTTTGATGTTGAAGGAGAAAGTACGGTGGCCTCGGGAAATGAAGAAGCAACATCTGAAGAAGTAACCGGCGAAACTCAGATTAATGCTGCTCAGTAACAAAAAAACGGCACAGCTTTTTGTTTTGAAAGGGCTGTGCTGTTTTTATAAACGAATGGTGAATTTTTCAAAATATGTATTGACAAAAAAGCATAAAATGAGTATCGTATTATAGATAGATTAAATGGAAAACCGCCCTTTGTTTGCGGAAAAGGAGACGAAGATACTATGAAAAAAGAGATCAAGGCTTTAATAGCAGTTATCCTTGCAGTTTGGTGCTTCTTTATGGGATTTGAATTGGGAACCTTCAACGAAAGAAGGTCAGCAGGAACAAATGTTGCCGCCACAACTGCTTCTCAGCAGACAACTGCCGCCCCTGTTGTTACCACAACTGAGGCTTTGACAACTGC
>JAFUHX010000102.1 GCA_017474045.1 Clostridia bacterium
CATTGGTACCGTTTGAGGAATGTGCGCCGTTGATATCGATATAATAAGCAGGGTTAAGCTTTGACTGAATGTAGTAGTATCCGTTGCCGGCAGGAATCAGTCTGAAAAGCTGAGCGTTTGACTTGTTAAGCGGCCACAAAGAAATGTTTTTGCCGTTGAGGGCGAGACCTGTGTGAACATCGAGAGCAAGACCGCTGTTGGAGTCAATGAAATAGTAATAGCCTGAGCCATAATAATAGGCTTTCCATTGCTGGTTTTTAACGTTTGCCTTTTGCCAGAGATGAATGTTGGTGTCTGCAGAGGTGTTTCCGCCGCTGACGTCAATAACACTGCCCGGTGCACAGGCGGGGCTTATGTAATAAGCTTTTGCGTTTGAAAGGGGAGAAGAATATGATGTTTTAACGCTGCCGCGTGCCCAGATGGCATAAATTGTGGTGTTTGCGCTGATTGAAACAGACTGACCGGGAGCGTATGCGGCTGTGGAAGCGTTGCGGTCATGGTGCCAACCGAGGAAAGAATAGCCTGAACGGTAGGGCATTGTCTGACTGAGGTTAAAGGCTGCATTTTTGGCAACTCTTACTGAAGAGGGAGCGCCACTACCGCCATTCGAGTTATAATAAAGATTGAAATACTGAACTGAGGGGGCTTTTTTGGTGCAATATCTGAGTGAAACCCAACCGCTTCTGTAGCCATTGGTACATTTAATGCTAGATGTATAACCCCATTCGCCACTTGTTCTGGTGACTTCGAAGGTTGTACCTTTTGTTGCCGCACCTACGCGTGAGCTGTTTGAAGAGGGTTGCTTTCTGACGTTTGAGCCGTTGTTGCCGGCGATAACATAGGTTCCGCAGGAATATGAAGCTGCACTTGCAGAAAGGGTGAATATTCCGAAAACCGTTGTCAGAACGAGAATTAACGAAACTGCTTTTAATAAAAATTTACTACGGGACATAAGATTTCTCCTTTTTTAATTTGATTTTTTCTGATGAGGTGTTCATTCTGAATATCAGGGTGGACTAAGATGAAAATTCATAAGATTTCTCCTTTGCTGATTGATGTTTTGTTTTTCATCGTGACTATATCGTAAGACATAAAAATTGAAACAAAAAATGGGGGAAATCAAAAAAGGAGCTGTAAAAAACGAGTTTTTACAGCTCCATATATATTATTGAAAGGTTATTTTGCCAAATCTTTGAGAAAATCACTTTCTTCTCTTGTAATCGTTTCGTCAACCGCGGCAACGATAAGAGCGAGAATACAGGCGGCAGACCTTCCTTCTTTTGAAAAAGAAGAAATAGCTTTGTTGCTCAGCTCAATGTTTTCTTCGCTTGTAACTGCTTCGCTTTTTAAAAGAGAAAGAAGATTTTCAGGCTCTGTTGAAAGAAGGTCTGAAATGAACTTCTGTTCAAGAAAAGTGAATTTTCCGTCAGCGGCAATTGCCTGAGAAATAAAAGTCAGAATAAAAAGCGAAACATTTACCTGAGAGCCTTCGAAATATTTTTCAGCCTCAGCTTCAAAAATTGAAAGCTTGCTCTTTCCTTTGTCAAGAAGCTCGCCGTAGCTTTTGTTAACATAGCTTTGAAAAATTTCGCTGAAGGGCTTTCCCATAAAAACACCTCTGTGATTTTTGCTTTAGTTTGAATTCTGTTACCTTAGGTTAACACAAAAAAATTCTAAAGTCAACAAGACCGGTTTTATAATGATTTTTAATTATTCGTTAACAATGTAATAATTGATTTAAGAAATATAATAAAATATAATTTATTCGTTAGAGTGGAAATTGTTTTTTTAAAACAAAATCACAGGAGGACAAAAATGAAATATAGTGAAAAGGAAATTCTCGGCTTAATTGAAAGATATAATTCAATGAACAGAAAGAATATTACCATCAATCTTTCAACTGTTTATAAAACCCATGGATTTAAGAATAAAGACATAATAAGAGATTTCGGCTATACGCCCTATAAGGTTAACAGTTGGAGTGCGCTCAGCTCACCAAATGTTCCGACCTTTGAAGACGCAATCAGACTCGCTGTTAAATATAGCTTTTCAATTGAGGAGCTTTTAAAATAAGAAAAGTTGAGTTTTTAATTTTCTTAAAAAAAGAAAATTTTCAGCTTCTTAAAAAAAGTCTGTCAGTTTCTTTGAAAAAATCAAAAAAAGTGTTGATTTTTATTTTTGGTTGTGATACAATACTTCCTGCTAATGTCCAGACGAACTATGTCTGATATCTGAAATGAGGTGACAGGAATGAAAGAGGGAATCCATCCTAAATATGAACAGACAACAGTAAAATGTGCTTGCGGCGCAGTAATTGAAACAGGTTCAACAAAGCAGGGCTTGCGTGTTGACATTTGCTCAAACTGCCATCCGTATTTCACAGGTAAGCAGAAGCTTGTTGACACAGGCGGACGTGTTGACAGATTCAACAAGCGTTTCAATCTTGCTAAGAATAAATAATTATTTAAGTAAGAAAACCATTTCTAAGACGGCACAATTCTTCGAGGTTGTTCCGTCTTGTTTTTTTCTGAATAATAATGAGGCGGTGAAGCTGTGAGTGAATATAAAACAATAAAAAACGAAAACAGCGATGAATTTGTTGTTAAAAAGTCTCGTTTTATCGGCTATGTCAAGCCGGTTACAACTCAGCAGGAGGCTGTTGATTTTATTAATGAAATAAAAAGCAAGCATTGGGACGCAACCCACAATGTTTATGCCTATGTTTTAAGAGAGGGGCAAATCAGACGCTACAGCGACGACGGCGAGCCGCAGGGAACTGCGGGAATTCCCGTTCTTGATGTTCTTTTAAAAGAGGGTGTAACCGACTGTGTTGTTGTGGCAACGCGCTATTTCGGCGGAATAATGCTTGGAGCCGGCGGACTTGTCAGGGCATATTCCCACACGGCAAAAATTGCTGTTGACAGCGGAAAAATTATAACAATGTCACTTTGCAAAATTGCCGCCGTTTCCTGCGACTATACCTATTACGGAAGGTTGACACCGCTGATTTGTCAATTCGGAGGAATTGTTGAAGACACGGAATTTTCCGACAGCGTGAAGGTGGTTTTCAGAATTCCCGAGAATGATTTTGAAAGGCTTAATGCCCAGATTTTTGACTCAAGCAACGGAAAATATAAAGCAGAAGCTTTTGACGAAAAATATTGTGAAATATAATTCAGGGGAGAATTTCAGATTTTTTTGTATAAGTTAGGTATAGAAGGTGAAAATATGGATAAAATCAGACTTCGCAGCCTTGAAAACGAAAGAAAAACGATTTCAGAATACGGAATGTTATGCGCTGAAACAAAGGGAAGGCAACGCTTTGAAGAAGAGTGTTTAATCAGAACGGCATATCAGCGTGACCGTGACCGAATTATTCATTCCAGCTCTTTCAGAAGACTGAAACACAAAACTCAGGTTTTTCTCTCTCCCGACAGCGACCACTACAGAACCCGTCTGACCCATACCCTTGAGGTTTCTCAGATTGCCCGGACAATAGCCTGCGGACTTTCACTTAATGAAGATTTAACTGAGGCAATTGCTCTCGGTCATGACCTGGGACACACTCCCTTCGGCCATGCAGGAGAAAGAGCGCTTGACGCGGTATATCCCGGTGGATTCAAACACTATCAGCAAAGCCTCCGTGTTGTTGATGTTATCGAAAACGAAGGAAAGGGTCTTAACCTGACCTATGAGGTCAGAGACGGTATTGCATGCCACACAAGAGGAAAAGAGGCCGACACTCTTGAAGGAAGAATTGTTAAGCTTGCCGATAAAATAGCTTATATCAATCATGATATTGATGACGCTGTCAGAGGACAGGTTATCAGCGAAAGAAATCTTCCCCGTGAAGCAGTTTGCATTTTAGGCGACAGCAAAAGCAAAAGAATAAATACTCTTGTGTGTTCGGTAATTGAAAACACTAAAGACGAGGTCTGCTTCAGCAATGAGGTTCAGGGCGCTTTTGATATTCTTCATGAATTTATGTTTGAAAGGGTATATACCAATCCTGTTTGCAAAAGCGAAGAAACCAAGGCAATATCCATGATTCAGTCTCTTTATGAATTTTTTGTTCAGCATCCGGACGAGCTTCCAAATGAATATATAAGTATTGCCTGGCGCGAGGGAACAGAAAGGGCAGTTTGCGACTATATTGCCGGAATGACAGACGGCTATGCGCTGAAAACCTTCTCAAAATATTTTATTCCAAGCGGTTGGTATAAATAAACCGAAAAATTTTGAATAATCCTGAAAGGACGGTGAAAAAATGGCAAGATTCAGCGATGAATTTCTCTCAGAGCTTCACGCAAGATGTGATATTGAACAAATAATCTCTTCCTATGTTCAGCTTAAGCGAAGAGGCAAAAATCTTGTTGGTCTTTGCCCGTTTCATAACGAAAAAACTCCGTCCTTTACCGTATATCCCGAAAGCCAGAGCTTTTTCTGCTTTGGTTGCGGTGTTGGCGGAGAAGCAATAAACTTCATCAGGCGGGCGGAAAACCTTGATTATGTTGAAGCTGTTCGTTTTCTCTGCGACAAAGCCGGACTTGCCATGCCTCAGGAGAATTATGATAACAGTATGGCAGAAAGGCGAAAAAGAATTTATGAAATAAACAAAGAAGCCGCAAGATTTTTTAACAGCTATCTTTTTTCTCCTCAAGGCGAAAAAGGGCTTGAATATTTCAAAAGCCGCGGATACACAAAAAAAACACTTGTCCGCTTCGGAATGGGCTATGCACCTGACGATTGGCGTCAGTTGATTACCTATATGAGAAGCAAGGGTTATTCTTATGAAGAGCTCTATGCTGCCAATCTTGCTAATAAAAGCGAAAAAAACGGAAAGGTTAATTATTACGACAGCTTCCGAAATCGCGTAATGGTTCCCATAATTGACGCAAGAGGCAATGTTGTTGCTTTCGGCGGAAGAGTTCTTGACGACAGCAAGCCGAAATATATCAACACCTCAGACACGCTGGTTTACAAAAAAAGCCTTGGTGTTTTCGGCTTGAATTTTGCCAAAAATACAAAAGAAGAAAGCCTTATTCTTGTTGAAGGCTATATGGATGCAATTTCTCTTCATCAGGCGGGCTTTGATAATGCAATTGCCTGTCTTGGAACGGCGTTGACC
>JAFUHX010000103.1 GCA_017474045.1 Clostridia bacterium
TCAATTTCGTTATTCATTGCGTCTTTAGCCGTAACTCTTCTTCCGTCAACGCCCTTAAGAACGCTGTTATATTTCAATTCAACACCTGCGGCTCCGTCTCCGTCATAGTTTGTTACGCCGATTATGGTTGAAGCAAAGTTATTGTCAGGATAAAGTCTTATTGTGTCGTTTTCATAGGTAAAGAAGCGTCTTGCAGTAAGCTTCTTGTCGTCTTCAGAGGTTTTACCGTAATCATAGGTATATTTATATTCAAAATATTTATCAAGCTCAAGCCTTGTTGTTGCATCTATTTTTCTTTTTATTCGGCTATAGATTTTTTCTTTGTTTGTTATTATTTCATAAACCTCTTTTTTCTTCATGCCGAGAATTTTTGCAAGCTTTTTGGAAAGATGCTGATAATATCTTTCTCTTTCGATATCACTTTTTGTTGTGTCAACGATTTTGTTTTCTTCGTCAATTACTACATCGAAAACCTTAAAGAAGTTATAAATTTCGCTTGGATTAACAGTTAAAATCCAGGCTGAAGAGCTTGTTACAAGAGGAGTTTTGTTGCAATCATAAATTGTTCCTCTTACGGCAGGAATTATCTGATCATAAAGCTGATTTTTTTCGGCTTTTGAACGATATTCTTCACCTTTAAGCAAAGTGATATAGCCCAATCTGAAACCGCCTACAAGCACAAAAAGAGCAAACAGAAAACTCAACATCTGTTTTGCTCTGATTTTAAAATTACGGTCTGTTCTTTTAGGGGTAACATTCTTTGATATTTTTAAATTATTGCTCAAAGCTTCATCTCCTTTTTTGCCCGATTTGACAAAAAACGCCCTTATGTGCATTGTGGCACACTTCAGGCGTATGCAATATTCATCTTTAAACCAAAGTGGCGTTTGTTACAATATATTCAGAAGGTTCTTCAATTATTGCCGCGGACAAACCGGTTTTAATTTTTTTCAGCTGAAATTATAATCTGATTTTCACCTTCTGAAGAAACATATCTCTTGTTTTCATCTGAAAGCTTGACCATACCTAATTTTTCAACGGCAATTTTTGCAATTTTATCAGGAGTTACAAGATTGCCGAGCTTTGCATTGACCTCAACCTGCTGACTCTGATAAATCGCCAATGTTTTTTGATTTTGTTGCATTGAAATTCTTTCGTCTCTGACAGCAGAGAGGCTGGAAAAGAAAACAGCAAGAAGCGAAACAGCAAAAACAATTACGGCAAAAGCCTTAATAACAAGAAGATTGTTTTTTCTTGAAAGAGCTGCTTCGTCAACCTTTTGCTTTTCCATAGCATAAAGCGGAGCTCTTTCAGGTTCCCTTTTTTGCTGAGGTTTTTTTGAAGGCGCACCGCCGGGTGCAAACTCAGGCGCTGCTGAATAATTATAGTCATAAGCAAAATCTGCTGCCATGTTTTTCTCTCTCCTTTAAAATGAAGGCTTAGTCTTCAAGCCTTTCTATGCAACGCAAGGTCGCACTCCTTGATCTTGGGTTTTCTGCGAGTTCTTTTTCTCCTGCTCTTTTAAACTTGAAAACAAGCTTTCCCTTCGGCTTTCGGCCGCACACACACACGGGAAATTCAGGAGGACACACACAGCCCTCGCAAAACGAATTAAATCTTTGTTTTACCATTCTGTCTTCAAGAGAATGGAAGGTTATTATTGAAAGTCTTCCTCCGACCTTCAGACATTCAAACATGTCGTCAAGGGTTTCAGAAAGACCCGTTAATTCCTGATTTGTGAGAATTCTGAGAGATTGAAAAGTTTTTCTCGCCGGATGTCCGCCGGTTCTTCTTGTAGCAGCCGGAATGGCATTTTTTATAATTTCAGCCAAACGGACGGTAGTTTCAATGGGAGAAATTTCTCTTTCTCTGACAATTGCTCTTGCAATATTTCGAGCGAATTTTTCTTCGCCGTATTCAAAAATTACTTTTGAAAGCGCTCTTTCGTCAAGGGTGTTGACATAGTCAGCAGCAGTCATTCCCTCTTGCGACATTCTCATATCCAAAGGGGCATCGGTGTGGAAAGAAAAGCCTCTTTCGCCTTTATCCAACTGATGTGAGCTGACACCGAGGTCGGCAAGAACTCCGTCAACCTTTTCAATTCCCAAAGACTCCAGAATTTCTTTAAGATTTGAATAATTGCTGTGAACAACAGTAATGTTTTCAAATTTACCCAGGCGTTCATTTAAAACTTCTATTGCATCAGGGTCGCGGTCAATGGAAATTAATCTTCCGCTTGTCAGTCTTTTGGCAATTTCGCCGCTGTGACCGCCGCCGCCTGCTGTGCAATCAACATAAATCCCGTCGGGCTTTATTTCAAGTGACTCTATTGTTTCTTCAAGAAGAACGCTGATATGTGAAAATTCCATTTTACACACCTATTGTATTTTTAACTTCGAGGAAGAGACCTGAAGCCATATATTCGTTACGCTTGCGCTCTTCGTCGCGTCTTGCGTCTTCAGCCTCAATGGCTCTTATTTCAAGATCTTCATAATATTCTTCGTTGATTTCGCTGTTCCAGATCTGAAAGTATTTTCCCATTCCGGTGAAAATGCTTTCTTTTTCAATTCTTGCTTTTTTTAATATTTTGGCAGGAATACATATTCTTCCGTGTGAGTCGATTGTTACAGTTGCGCTCAGAGCTCTTGAACGGGCATTAAGAAGTTCGAACTCCTCGTCATCTCTGGCTTTGGCTGTTTCTCGCTCAACGGTTTTTTCAAATTCCTCTTCGCTGAAGCAGTCGATGTGGGGGAATTTTGAAAGCTTGACTCTGACGATAAAGCTTTCGCCGATGAGCTCTCTGAATTTTACGGGAACAAAAAATCGGTTTTTCGTGTCTAAATTATGCTCAAAAGTTCCAACGAATGAACTCATATCCACACCGCCTTTCTTCATATTAGTGAATTGACACTCAGTTGCCCCTGATTGACACTTTTCACCACGCTCAATAATTATATACTGTTAATAAAAGAATGTCAAGAAGAATTTTATAAATTACAGCGGTCGAAATTAACAAAAAAAGCAAAGAAAAAAAGGCGTTTTTTACAAATCTCTATAAAAACGAAAGCCCCCTTGTTTTTCAGGGGTTTCAAGCGCTTTTTTCAAAACTTTTTCGATGATTTTTCTGAAAAAGAAAAGCTGTTTTTTCATTTTTGTTTTAAAAAAGTTTAAAAAATAAGAAATCAGTGGCAAAAAGTGGTTCTTCGTTCCCTTTTAAGCTTTGTTTTCATAAAAGTTTTAATCTATTTTTTAAGCTTTTAGTCTAAAAAATGTTTTAAGGTGGTGACAGGTGGCAATAAAAAATTCAGAGGACAAAACCAATGTTTATCCTCTGAAAAGAAATATTTTGAAATTATTTGACCTCAGTCATTGTTTTAATTCTTACGGGAACAACGGGAACAGCCCTTTCGCCCATTGAATTATAGCGCATTTCACCGTCGCAGAAGGAATCAACAACATCCATTCCCTCAATGACCTTACCGAAAGCAGCATAGTCTCCGTCAAGAGCAACACAATGGTCGGTGTAGCAAATAAAGAACTGACTTGAAGCGGAGTCGGGCATCTGGCTTCTTGCCATTGAAATAACTCCTCTGGTGTGAGAAAGAGTATTCTGAGCAAAACCGTTTGATCTGAACTCGCCCTTGATTGTTTTTGATGCGCCGCCCATTCCGTTTCCGAGAGGATCGCCGCCCTGAGCCATAAAGCCTGCAACAACGCGGTGGAAGGTCAAACCATCATAGAAGCCTCCATTAACAAGAGAAACAAAGTTTTCTACTGTTTGCGGAGCAAATTCAGGATAGAGTTCAATAAGAAACTCTTTTTCATTTTCCATTATAACTTTAATTTTCGGATTCATAAATCAATCTCCTTTAATTTTAATCACTCCAATTATACAGAAAAACAAGAAACTGTCAACTTCTGAAAACGGCAATAAAATATTTTTATGTTTTGAGTGTGCACTTTTTCATATTATGTGTTATAATTAATTTATATATTGCCGATTTTGTTCATCTTTAAGAAAGGAAGCGGTTTTCCGCGCGGAAACTTTTCATGAACGAATTTCTTCATCTTTGCATGGGATGCATGAACCCCACAGACGAAAGCTCTGTTATCTGCCCGAATTGCAACTATAATTCGCTTTCTGTTCAGCCTTCGCCCTATCTTCCCAAAGAATCAATCCTGCTTGGCAAATACATGGTCGGAAAGCTTCTTTATTCAACATCAGACAGCGCAGTTTATATCGGATATGACATAATCGAAAAGAAAACTGTTAAAATTTGTGAATTTCTTCCTCAAAAGCTTATCATCAGAGAAATTGACGAAAAAGAGGTCACTGTCAGAGCAAACTGTGAAAAGCTTTATTTTGAATGTATGGGAAGCTTTGAGTCAATAAGAAAAAGTCTTCGCGACATCAAGGGCTCCGTTGCCATTGATAAAATTACTGATTTCTTTTTCGTCAACAACACAGCCTATTGTATTGTTGAATATCACTCTTCAATTCCCCTTTCTCAATATCTTCAGACCCGCGGCAGTCTTCTTCCCTGGAGCAAGGTTGTTTCAGCCTTCAAGCCCATTATGTCGGTTCTTGAAAGGCTTCACAAGGCAGGAATTGTTCACGGCTCAATTTCTCCTGAAACAATTCATGTGGGTGAAGACGGAAAGCTCAAAATCGAAATTTTTCCGATTCCTCAGGCTAACGGAAGATTGCCTGAAATATGCGAACAGCCCGTCAGCGGATATGCACCCATAGAGCGATATAAAAACGATTGCTCTCTTTCTTTTTCAACTGATGTTTATTCGGTTATGGCGCTGATTTACACCGTTGCCACAGGCTTTGTTCCCCCGCCTTCAACTTCAAGGCTCACCACAGATACTCTTTCTCTTCCCCCAACATTTACAGAGTCATTAAATGAAAACACAGTTGATGCTTTTTATCAGGCAATGGCTGTTTTTCCTGACAACAGGCTTTCGTCCATGCAGGAGCTGAGCGATATTCTTCTTCAAAAAAAGCCTTCGGTTTCTGAAAACGAAAACGCTGCTGAGGAAAATATCACGGGAACGCAAGACGAAGAAGAGAACAAGCCAAAAAAAGCACCGCTTTCTTTTGAAGAAAAAGAAGAGCTTAAG
>JAFUHX010000104.1 GCA_017474045.1 Clostridia bacterium
ATTGTGAAACAAAAAAAGAGGCTCTTGAAATGGCTCTTTCACTAATTCCTGAAGACGATGTTGTTTCATGGGGCGGAAGCGTTTCAGCAGAAGAAATCGGTCTTATAGATGCCGTTAAGAAAAGCCGCAAGGTAATAGACCGCGACACAGCCAAAACACCTGAAGAAGCTTTTGAGCTTCGCCGTCAGGGTCTTCTTGCCGACAGCTTCATTATGGGAACTAATGCCATTTCAGAAGACGGCCAGCTTGTTAATATTGACGGAACAGGGAACAGAGTTGCAGCTCTTTGCTTCGGACCGAAAAATGTTATTGTAATTTGCGGAATGAACAAGCTTGTTAAAACAGTTGAAGATGCATATCAAAGGGCGCACACCGTTGCCGCACCGATTAACGCTCAGCGTTTTGAAGGGCTTGGAACTCCTTGCGAGATTTCGGGTAATTGCGCTGATTGCCTTTCAGATAATTGCATTTGCTGCAGCGTTGTTGTTACCAGAGCCTGCAAGCCTGCAGGAAAAATCAAGGTTATACTTGTTGGAGAAAGCTTAGGATTTTAAAAAAGTGTCTGCAAAAAAGTGCAGAGAGAAAAAACAATATAAATCAATCAAGGGGTTCTTGCAGGACTGATATCTGCAAGAACCCCTTAAACAATGTTTAATTAAAAAGCTTTCATATTAAAACAAGTCTGAGATCAAATCATAGGTTTTTTCGCCGAGAAATTCAAGAATTGCAAAAACAAGAGTATGATAGAACTGAAGGAAGAGGTCGCCGCCCTGAGTTTCAAAAAGAGGACTTCTTTCAGGAATTTCTTTATCCTGACGATTTTCATATTGAAGCTCAAAAGCCTGAGAATAGGTTATTCCGCCTTCTCCTTTAAGCTGGAAGCGAACATAGCAGCCAAGCTTTTCTTCATAGTCGTTAAGGTCAATTTTCAGATTGTTTGAAATAACTTCGCCGTTTGCAATCCATTCAACAAGGTCGCAGTCTCTTGTTTCGTCAAGAACGATTTCAAGAGTATTTTCTTCTTCGTCAACAATAATTTCTTTAACAAGGGGAACGTTTCCGTTTCCTTCGGTGTCGGCTGCGCCGTCAGTTCTCTTATGGAAGCGGCTGCAGGCAAAAAATGTTCCGTTTTCCATGGCTGTTTTAAAGCTTTCAACTGTGTTTTCGGGCATGAGGAAATATTCAAAGCTTCTGCCTACTTCGTCAAGAGCATGGCTGTCGTCGTTAGCGAAGGCCCAGATGTTTCTTCCGTGGGGAATTACAACCTGAAGAAGCTCATCCCACAAAGCTCTGTCTGCTTTGGTAACGGAGTCTTTGCTGTTAACAATTTCCATGCCCAGACAAGAAGGATAATCAACGAGAATATTTGCGAAATATTGAATGTAGGAATCCCAATGGGCGCGCTCAGGGTGAGCATTTGATTGCATCCAGTCGCCAATGTGGTTCAGGTGGGAATAGCCGCCTGCTTTGTCGATTTCAGCAACAGCGGTTCTGTAGTCATTTTCAACACCCCATTCGCCTTGGCCGTAGGTGGTGAAAAATCCGTTAACATGAGTTTTTGAAAGAACTGCCATGTTAACTTCAATGCCGCCGGTTATGTCCAACATACTTCTTCCGTTTCGGTCGGTTCCGTTGGTTATTCTCAAATAATCTTCGTCAGACATGGAAGGGCAATCTCTGAAATAGTTGAAAACACCGTTGGTTTCTCTTGATTTGTTCCAGCCGTTGTTGATAACGCCGTGGTCAGTCAAAGCCAGAATATCATAGTCCTGATTATAATATTCTGAAACGATGTCGGTTATGGTGTTGTCTGCGTCTGAGGCAACAGAATGAGTGTGAAGATTGGCTTTGTAAAAGTTCCATTGATTCCAGTCAACAGTTTCATAGGGGTTAACAATGGTGTAGTCGGTTTCGCCTGCGGCAAAAGCACCGAATGAAACCGAAACCACAGAGAGAAGCATGGTAACAGTTAAAACAACAGAAATAATTTTTTTCATAAAAAACCTTCTTTCGAATTTTCTCAAGTAGATTATAAAACGATCTTTTTTCTAAGTCAATATTTGAATTTTATAATTGTTTCAATCTTTCATATTCTTCCTGAGTGATTTCAATAACTCTTCCGTGTTTAAAACCATAGGGAAAGCTGAAAAAATCTTTTTTCATTTCAAAATTACAGTTTCCGGGGGCAGAAGAAACAAAAGGAACATAGCCCATTTTGCTTTTTTCACAGCCAAAAAAGTCGAGCATCAGACACCATTCTCCGTTTGGAAGAGTATAGACAGTGGGAGCTTCATAGCTTCCGGGTTTTTCGAGCGTTGCCATATATTTTTCAAATACTTCGTCGTGCTCAAAGGGACCATAGAGGCTTTTTGAGGTGGCGTGCATATTCATTGAAGGCTTTTCAGCGTTTTTATAAAAAAGATGATAGGTGTCGCCGACTTTTTGAATGTGGCTGTCTAAGATTTCGTTGTTTTTTGTGAAATAAAGCTCAGGAGAAGAAAAGCTTTCAAAGTCTTTAGTCTTGCTGCAATAAATCGACATGTGGCTGTAGCCATCTTCTTTAACAGTTGAGCCCCAGTGAATGAGATATTCTTCGTTTTCTTCGTCAAAGAAAACCTCGGGAGCCCATAAGCAGCCAAAATCGTCTCTTCCGAAATAAATAAGCTTCTGCTCAGAAAAATTAACCAGGTCATCGGTTTTCCACATACAAAGGCATTTGCTTCCGTGGGAGTTTACCTCTTTCCAGTTAACATTATGGTTTTCGTCCATTCTGTAAACAATGCAAAGGTCAGTTGTGAGAATAACAAAGCCACCGGTGTGTAGTCTGACAATTTCAATATCGCGGCAACCCTTTTCGCTCAGCTTGCTTTCAAGAAGGGGATTTCCGCCGTTGACTTCTTCAAAGCTGAAGCCGTCGCGGCTGACTGCAAAATAAACCTGCTCTCCGTCGGGGGTGAGCTTTTCTTTGAAATGAACAAATAAATATGGCATGGCAAAAGCTCCTTTTTCTTTAGTTGGTTAAAAGTATATCAGCTGAAAAAACATAAAGCAATAGTTTTTCGTTGACTGTGTCAGAAGATTTATGCTATAATTTTTTCAAGCTTTTAATGAAAACGGAGAAACAAAAATGAACCATAATCAAGAATTTGCCGAGCCTGCTGTTAGCAAAGAGGGAAAATATCTTTTCTGCTATTTTACGGGCAATGAACCTGAAAGAGAAAGAATTTCTTTTGCCGTCAGCGAAGATGGCTATAATTTTAAGCCTCTCAACAACGGTCAGCCCGTTATTCTTCAGACTAAAGGGAAAAAATGCGTCAGAGACCCTTTTATTGTCAAAGGAAAAAAGGGTGAATACTATATAATCGGAACCGACATGAAAAGCAGCGAGGGCTGGGTTTCAAACCACGCTTTAATTTCGTGGAAAAGCGAAGACCTTGTTAACTGGACTGATGAAACGGTTATTGATATCCGTTCCTTCGGCGGCGAATTTTCAAACACAAACAGAGCCTGGGCTCCTGAGGTGATTTTTGACGAAGAGGTCGGAAAATTTATGGTTTATTGGTCTCATTCCACCTTCGAAAATGATGTTGCTTCAATTTATTATGCTTATACCGATGATTTCAAAACTCTGACAACGCCAACACCTCTTTATTCAAGACCGGGTGTTCAGACGATAGATGCTGATATTGCAAAAAACGAAAAAACAGGAGTTTTTTATCTCTATTTTAAATATGATGAAACTCAGAAAATTGCCTATGTTAAGTCTGATAAGCTCACCGGACCTTATAAAAATGAGCCTGTTGTGGTTTCCCTTGCTCCAACCGGCGTTGAGGGCAGCGCCATATATAACATAACGGGAACTGACACATGGGTGTTATGTATGGACGAATACGGAAAAGACTATTATTTTGCTCAGCAAACAACTGATTTTGAAAACTTTCTTCCTTTGAGAAGAGAGGACTACCAATATAGCATAAATCCCCGTCATGCCAGCGTTGTTGCCATAACAGACGAGGAATATAACCGATTGATTTCACACTACGGAATATAACAATAGGCTATAAAAAAGTTCAGACCGCATAAACTTAAAATGACAACGGTGCTGTAAAAAAACTAAAAGTATTACGAAGCCTTTAAAATAAGCAAATCAATATAAAAAGAACCATTGTAAAAGCCGGGCTTTTCAGCCGATACAATGGTTCTTGCTGTTTTATGTTTTTATTTTTAGCTCTTGTTGTTCAGCGCATCAATAATCAGTCTTTCAAAAGAAATACGAAATCTTTTGTCGTCCTCTTCGGTTCGTTTTCTCGGCCCCTTGAGATGATGCTTTGACGAAGCCATTCTTGCTTTTTTAGCCATATATCTCTCAGCAAGCATCAGCTCAATGTTTTCATTGGTATAATATTTTCCGCTTTGGTGAATTCCCAAAGCTCCTTTGGAAAGAATCATTGCCGCAAGGCCGTAATCCTGAGTTACGGCAATGTCGCCTTTTTCGCAACGGTTTGCCAGAGCAAAATCAACGGCATCAGCGCCGGCTGAAACAGTGATAACCTCGCTGTAGTCTGAAAACAAAACATGATTTGTGTCGCAAAAAAGAATAACGGGAAGAGAAAATTTTTTTGCAACTTCTTCAACGATAGCCACAACGCTGCAGGCGTCTGCATCAACCAGAATTTTCACTTTTCATTTCTCCTTCTATCCATGCCATAAGAAGATTGACGATTTTTTTCTGTTGCTCTTTAGAAAGCTCCTTTCCCGGCTTGACCTTGTACCACTTATAAAGGCAACCGCGGCAACAACAAGCGCAGGCATGCTGAGCAATGAAAACCGGGTGGCTTTTCATGGGTGTTTGCTTTCCGTCGTTCAGAATTACTGCGGGGGCAAGTCGCTTTTCAACAAAGGCTTCAGCGTGGCTTCTAATGGTGTCCATGCCTTTTTCTTTAATATATTCCTTGTCTTTTTCTTTAAGATGAAAGCTGCTTCTGAAGCTTGAGCGTTGAAGCTTTAAAAGGGCTTCTTCAACTGTTTGCATTTTTAAGAACCTCCAGAAGC
>JAFUHX010000105.1 GCA_017474045.1 Clostridia bacterium
AACGGTTCTTAAATCACATTTTTCGCCGTTAACTTCAGCGAGACAGGCAGCCTTATAAAGTCCTGCGCCGAGGCTTTTGGCAATTTCGAGAACGCTGACGCCGTTTTCATATTCGCGAACAACGCCGTCTTTGAGAGTAATTTTGATCATTGAAATCATCCTTTCTGTTTAATTTAAAAATAAAAAATCATCCCAACAGCAAAAACGCATTGGGATGAAGCTGAAAATCAGTTCCACGGTTCCACCCGTATTCCGCGCATTGAAACGCGGCACTCTTCTGACTTTAACGCAGTCCTACGGCGAGCCTTGCGTAAAAACTTTTTCGGCTCGCGCTCGGGAGTGGTAGCGCTTTGAGGTTTAACAGCCTGCTTTCAGCAAAATACAGGCCTCTCTGAGAAAAACACCGGTTAAAACGCCTTCTCCGTCATCGCTTTATGAAGGGATTAAATTTTTCGAAAATATTTTATCACCTGAAACGGACTTTGTCAAGCCAAATCAAAAGTTCCGTCCTGAATTGCCATAATCTGATCGACTCTTCTTTGGTGTCTTCCGCCTTCAAACTCTGTTGTTAAAAAAACATCAACCATTTCAAGAGCAAGACCTGCACCAACAACTCTTCCGCCTAAACAGAGGGCATTTGCATCGTTATGAAGTCTTGTGAATTTTGCGCTGAAATAATCGCTGCAGCAAGCGGCTCTGATGCCCTTAACTTTGTTTGCTGCCATTGAAATACCGATTCCTGTTCCGCAGCAAAGAATGGCTTTTTCGCATTCACCTGAAACAACGCTCTTGCAGGTTTTGAATGCGATTGCGGCATAGTCAATAGATTCCGGAGAATAGGTTCCGAAGTCTTTATATTCAATTCCTTTTTCTTCAAGATGTTTTTTAATTTCTTCTTTAAGTGCGAATCCGCCGTGGTCTGCGCCTAATGCAATCATTTTTAATTATCTCCTTTTGTAGCTTATTTTTATGAAATAATGATAACATAAAACCCTTGCTTTGTAAAGATGAAGCCAAAGTTTGTTTATAGCATGAACCCTGTTTTTTTGCTTTCTGAAAGTTTTGGACTCATAAATATTAAAAAAGCTTCTTCAGGTTTTACTACTCCGAAAAAGCTCTTTATGTTGTTTAGGTTTATGCGTTCTGCGCTTTTTTTGTCGCCCGGGCGAAGAAAAAAAGATGCAGAATGAGCAAACTAAGCAAAAGCGAAGCTTTGCTTCGTTTTTGGCTGCCCGAAGGCGTACAAAGGTACGCCGAGAGGCGAAGTTGGCTTATAGCATGAACCGCTGATTTTTTTACTTTATTAATGTTTTGGACTCATAAATATTAAAAAAGCTTCTTCAGGTTTAATCACTCCGAAAAAGCTCTTTATGTTATTAAGGTTTATGCGTTCTGCGCTTTTTTTATCGCCCGAAGTTCTCTTTCTGCCTGGGGAAGTCTTAAATATACGGGGAGAAGGTCTTTGGCTTCAATCAGCTTTTCCTCACTGAAGTTTTTCTCAGCAACAAATCCAACGCTTGCTGCGTTCTGAAACCTGATGACCGAGGGGGCAATGCTGTAGCCAAGAGCTTTGTGGCAAAGTTCGGCACCGTCACCAACAAAAACAATTTTTTTATTGAAGTTCTCAAGTTTTTTTCCAAGGTCTTCAATTTTGATTGCCTCGTCTTCGCTGAGCCTTTCAATTTTTTCGCCGTTGATTTCAAAAATTGCCGAATACACCTGCTGACATCTGGCGTCCATAACGCTGCAGGCAATAATATCCTGACCGAGAAGATTACAGGCAAGAGCTTCAAGGGTTGAAACCGAAAAGCATTTTTTGCCTGTTCCGTCGGCGAGACCTTTTATTGCTGCAATTCCGATGCGAATACCTGTGAAAGAGCCGGGACCTGCGCTGCAGGCAAAAAAATCAATTGAAGAAAGGTCGGTTTCGCTGTTTTTAAGCGCTGAATCAATCATGGGAAGAAGGGTTCGTGAGTGGGTGAGTCCGGCATTGGTGTTGCAAAGACTGATTACCTTTCCGTTTTCGGTAATGGCAACGCTTGCGCAAACAGCGCTTGTGTCAACAGACAAAATTTTCATAGTCACCCTCTCCTTCAATTTCAAAAATTCTGTGGTTTTCTCCGCCTCTTTTAATGGTAATTCTGATGGTATTTGAGGGGAGAGCGTTTTCAATGTTTTCGCTCCATTCGCAAGCAAGAATTCCTCCGGTTTCATAGTAATCAAAAAAGCCGGAAGAATAAAGGTCGTCCCAAGTTTCAACTCGATACATATCAAAATGATAGAGATTGGTTTTTCCCCGGTATTCATTAACGAGGGCAAAGGTGGGGCTTGTTACGTCGCCTGAAATACCCAGCCCTTTGGCAAGACCCTTTGTGAAAGCTGTTTTTCCCATTCCGAGCCCGCCGAAAAAAGCAACAACAACGGGACCCTTCAAAAGCTTTCCCATTTTTTCAGCGAAGGCTATGGTTTCTTCAACGCTGTGGGTTTCAACGGTAAACATCGGTCACTCTCCTTCAGATAAAATGAAAGCAGAAATTTTGGTTTAAACTGTTTTTCAACTTCTTATTGTATCATAATTTATAAAGAAGTCAACAAATCACTTGAAATATTACGGGAGAAAATATATAATAAAAAAACAAAAGGATAATTAAAAATGTTGATGTATATAATGCCTTTTTTGATCGGACGGTGTTAAATTTTGGATATAAAGACCTTTTCCAAGGGACTGAAAAAGGGCTTTCGAGAAACCGATAAGCTTTTTTTGCTTCTTTGCTTACTTCTTTCTTCTTTCGGAAGCTTAATGGTTGCCAGCGCAACTAAAAGAAATATTGACGGTAACGCATTGATTTCAAGAGATGCCCGTGTTATGATTTTTGCCGTTATTCTCGGAACGGTTATGTGTATGATAATTTCTTTTATCGATTATGACCTGATTTTGAAGCTATGGCCGGTGATAGCTGTCGGTTCGCTGTTTCTGATGTTTCTTTTGCTGACTCCTTTGGGTGTTGCTCCCGAGGGGCGTTCAGATGCAAGGTCATGGATAAAGCTTACATCAAGTCTCTATCTTCAGCCTTCGGAAATTTTGAAAATTGCTTTCATAATAACTTTTTCCATTCACATAAACAAGGTTAAAAATGATATTTCAAGCCTGAAAAATGTTTTTCTTTTGTGTGTTCACGCCTTCATTCCCATTGCGCTTGTTGTTCTGACCGGTGACATGGGTTCAGCTTTGATTTTTGTTTTAATGTTTATAGCAATGATGTTTATAGCAGGCGTTCATTGGCTCTATTTCCCTGCCGGAGCGTTGGCGATAGCAGCTGTTTCGCCGATTGTGTGGTATAAGGTTTTTGACGACATTCAGAGAAACAGAATTCTTGCCCTTTTTAATCCCGATGATTATCCCGGCGAAATTTATCAGCAGCAGCAGGCTCTTAACGCTATGAAAGAGGGCGGTTTCAGGGGAACAGGTCTTTTTAAAGGACCTTTTACTCAAAGCGGAAGCATTCCCGAATGTGAAAACGACATGATATTTTCGGTAATATGCGAAGAAATCGGTTTTGTTGGTGCAGTTTTGCTCATTGCCCTTTTTGTTCTTCTTTCCTTGAGAATAATTTATATCGGAAAAAGAGCTAATAATTATGCCGCCTCAATGATCTGCTACGGAGTAGTATTTATGATTATTTCTCAGGTGTTTGTTAACATCGGAATGTGTAGCATGCTTCTTCCCGTAATCGGAATTACGCTTCCCTTTATCAGCGCCGGCGGAACCTCAACTGTTTGTCTGTATATTGCAGTCGGACTGATTCTCAGCATTTACAGAAGCGGGGTTGCCATTGAATATGATGATTTCCGCTATGCACGGATTGCAAAAACCTATTAAGGTTACACTGTTTTAACAAATGGAAATTAAAAATAAATCTTAATTTTTTTCTATTGCCATTTTTCACCTTTTGTTGTATTATAATAAATGAATTTAATTTTCCGGGAGGAGATTTTTATGAAAAAAGCCATAAGCGTTTTGCTTTCAATCCTTTTTGTTGTCGGACTTTTCGCTTTCCCTTCTTCAGCGGCTGATTGCGCTCACCAATATGAGCTTCAGGTTGTTGTTGAACCCACCTGTCATTCAACCGGAGCCAAGGGCGAAAAATGCGTTTTTTGCGGCGATGTTAAGGAAGATACCTATGAAGCAATTCCCGCAACTGACCATGTTCTTCCTTCAAACAACAGCGACTGGAATGTTACTGTTTATCCCACAACGGAATCTGACGGAGAAAGATGGTGTTACTGCGCGGATGAGGAATGCGACGCAATAATTACTGAAACAATGCCTGCTCTCACCTCAGATTGCAGTCATCCTTTCTTCAGCGAGCCCACAGTTATTGAAGAGGCAACCTGCTCAAGACAATCAAAAAGCGAGGTAATCTGCCTTTCTTGCGGCGCTCATAAACTCAGATACGGTCCTGCACTTGAACACACCTGGGTTGAAGTTGCTGAAAAGCCTGCAACCTGCGAAAAAATGGGCAAAACAGGCGCATGGAAATGTTTATATTGCCACATCTGGAAAGACGGCGTAGCTCCGAAAATTACTGCTGCTTTAGGCCATAGCTTCTATGTTCTTCCTGATGTTGAGGTTGCAACCTGCACTGCCGCAGGAACAGGACATCAGTATTGCAGCAATGAAGGCTGCGACTATGTTGAAAGAGTTTCAATTCCCCGCCTTGAACATCAGGATCATAACGGCGACGGCAAATGTGAGGTTTGCGGAAACAGACTTTGCACCTGCATTTGTCACCAGGGCAACTTCATTTCCTTCATCGTTCGTTGGTTAAACACAATGCTTAATAACCTTATGCATGACGGTGAAATGGAATTCGCCTGCTGTGATTGTATGGAGCCGGTATAAAATCTTCATGAAACAAGGGAAGAGACTCCCTCAAAAACCAACAAACAAGCCACTGCAAATGAATGTTTGCAGTGGCTTTCTTGTGTATCTGTTTACTTAATAATTTTT
>JAFUHX010000034.1 GCA_017474045.1 Clostridia bacterium
CGAGAAGCTGTCGGCGTAACCGCCGATTTTTGAAGCCTTTTCCGTTCCGCTACGCTCCACTCCAAAGGCTTCAAAAATCATTGTACTATACTTTGACTTTATTTTTTACAGAAAATGGGTCACATCTATTTACAACGCAGAGTTTTTTTAATTTAATTTTTGAAATCATATTGCGCTGAATTTTTATATATGATAAAATGAACTGAAGCTATCAGCAAAGAGAGGTTAATTTATGAAGTCTGTTTTCAAAAGAGTTTTAGGTTTGTTTCTGGCAGTTTTAACTGTTTTTTCGGGTCTTGTTTTTGTTGCACCTGAAAAAGCATCTGCAGCAACTGATGATTGGATTTATTCCTCAACCCTTCCTTCTACGGTAACAAACGAAAAATACTATATTGAATATAAAAATATATATCGGGTTGTTGCCAAAGCAGCGCCCGCTTCTGATTGGACGAACAAGGGTTATTCCCACAGTGTTTTTGAAAACTCAGGTGAACCTTATTATTCCGGAATTGAGCTTGAAACTTCATCCTATAGAGTTCTTCTCGGTTATAACTATTATCATTGGTGCAGCCGTAACACAGGTGTAACTGTTAACTTCTATCAGAACGGCACCTTTGTTCATTACGACGGAATTCCTGCCAACCCCTCTGCTTATTATGAATACGCAAGCTACACAGACGATGAAGACGCACGCTATAAGTCATATCGCTTAAAATATTATGACGGAAGCGACGTTTATTGCTATTCAGGCTTCAGCTGTGACGGAACCAACGGAACTCATGGCGGACATTCATATCTTTGGTATAAAAACTACAGATATCAGGATAAAGTCAAGGTTGACTATTATACTTTTGAAAAAACAAGCGGCTGGACAACTGCAAAAGATGCAAATGCCTATTCTCATACCTACAGATATAAAGCAAAGCATACTCATAACTACGGCTCATGGGTTGTTACCAAGAAGGCGACCTTCACAGAAGACGGAAGCAGATATAAAAGCTGCAGCTGCGGCAACAAGGTTACAGAAAAAATCTATAAGGTTTCTTCTGTCAAGCTTTCAGCTTCAGCCTATTCCTATGACGGAAAGGCTAAAAAGCCGACTGTGGCTGTTAAAGACAGCAAGGGTAACACCATTCCCAAAAGCCGCTACAGTGTTTCCTATTCTTCCGGAAGAAAAAATATCGGAAAATATACTGTAACCGTCAAGCTTAAAGGAAACTATTACAAAGGAAGCAAGAAGTTCACCTTTGAAATCGTTCCCCAAACCGTTAAAAACCTCAAAATAACCGCCGGAAAAAACTGCGTTACTCTCAAATGGAGCAAGGTTTCCGGTGTAGATGGCTACAGAATTTATTCTTATGACCTTTCAACCAAAAAGCTCACTCTTCTTGAAACAACCAAAAACACCTCCTATAAATTCTCTTCTCTCAGCAGCGCAAAGAAATATAGCTATGTTGTTAAGTCATATAAAACAGTTAAGAAAGAAAAAATTTATTCAAAGGTTTCTTCTGTTGTTTCTGCTCAGCCTTATGGAAAGCCCACAACAGTCAGCGGACTTAAGGCTTCATCAAAAACCTCAAGCTCAATTAAGCTGAAATGGAGCGCCGCAAAAGGAAACAGCCTGAGATATTATGTTTATTCCTATAACTCATCTTCTAAAAAATATACTCTTTTAGGAAAAACCGATTCCACTTCCTACACCGTTAAAAACCTTAAGGCAAGCACAACCTATAAGTTTGCTGTTTGCGCCTATTCAAAGGCAGGAGGCGGATATTTCGGAAACAAATCCGGCGTTTTAAGTGTAAAAACCTCGAAGCCCCTTTCTTCGCCAAGCGTTGGAACTGTTTATCTTTATACCGAAGGAAAGCTTAATAATGTTCTTATTAAGTGGACCGCAAACAGCAGCGCCTCAGGCTATAAAATTTATCGAAGCACAACGGGCAAAAGCGGCTCCTATACCCAAATTGCAAGAATAGAAAACGGCTCGGTTTCTTCCTATAGAGACACAACCGTTCTCGCTGATAAGGTTTATTACTACAGAGTGCGTTCCTTTAAGAAAACTGCAAAAGAATCTGCTCAGAGTGAATATTCAAAAGCAAAGAGCATTAATACCTATGCGGCATGGAACAATTCAATCGGACTTAATAACCTTTATTATAATATCTATAACTGGGAGGGTGACTTCGGTTATCCCAGCAACTATGTAATTCCTCTTTCTTCTTATCAGATTATTTTCGGCAATACTCAGCTTGCCAGAGATTTCTATAATGAAGATACTGCCAACGGAAGATTATGGGCCGGAAACTGCTTCGGAATGTCAACAACCTCATCTCTTCTTAACGTTACATCTTCAGGCGTTAAAATTTCAAACTTCAACACCTCTGCTTCTCAGGTGTCTCAGCTTGGTGTTAACGATGTCGGTTCTCTCAATATGAGCCTGAGAACCTTCATTGAAGCAATGCAGATTTCTCAGAACAGTGAGCTTATCTGGAGAAACAGAACCTTTAATGACTATGGCGGACTTCTCTCGGCGGTTAAAAAGGTTCAGTCCACCGGAAAGCCTGTTGTTATTGAAATGTGGAGAGACGCTCCCGGCTATTCACAAGACTATGGTCATGCTGTTCTTGCCTATAAAGCTGTTAAGGTCAACGACAGCCAGATGAAAGTTGAAGTTTATGACCCCAATTTCAAAAACACAAGCAGAGCCATCACTCTTTACACAACAAGCTCAGGAAAAATTACCGGTTGGTATTATTGTCATAATGACACAATTGACACCGGAACCTCCTTCGATCATAGTGATATTGCGTTTTTGACCTATGATAAATATAGCTATATGTGGAAAAACCGAAAAAAGATTACTCGAGCTCAGGCTGACGTAAACACTCTGTTTGTTAACTCAGAAAATCTGAGTATTCTTGGTGAAAACGGCGAAGTTCTTGCTGAAATCAAAAACGGAAGACTTGAAGAAAATGAAAACGGAATTGATATTCTCAGAAGAACCGGCTACAGCAAGGAAGGCTCAGAACAAAAGCTTATTTTAACAATGCCAACAGGAATAACCTATACTGTTGTTAACAATTCTGCTGATGTCAAATCTTTTGAAGCAACAATGGTCAATGTTAACAGAAGCGCCGACATAACAACCGAGTCAGACGAAATAACCTTTAATGTTTGCGACGAAGAAGAGGTTAACAGCGTTTCGGTTGAAGCTGAAGCCAAAGAAGACTTTGAAATTCTTCTTCAGTCATCAGAAAGCGTTAAGGAAGAAACAGTTTCCGTTTGCGGAAAGGGTAGCGGCGAAACCGTTGAAGTGGCTTATGAAAGCGGCGAAATCAGCCTTGAAAATTGCGAAAAGGCAGAGATTTCAGTTAAATAAAAGAATAACCGAATAAATCTTCAGTAAATAAAAAAAGGCTTTTTCAGGACACAAAACCTGAAAAAGCCTTTTAACATTTATAAGGCTGAAGCTTTAATAGAGTAAAAATGTTAAGATTTATTCCATGAACAAACCTTCTCACTAAAAAAGGAACTGAATCCCTTGGGGATAAAGCTCCTTTTGTTTTCAAAATAAAAAACGGAACATTTATATTTTTCTGTTTTTGAAATACTGCTTTGGAGTAATTCCAAATTCTTCTTTGAAGCATTTTATGAAATAGCTTTCAGAGCAAAATCCAAGATAATAGGCAACCTCTGAAACCGAATAGTTGTTAAGAAGCATTTTTTCCGCTTCTTTAAGGCGTTGGGTTTTTATATAGGAAACAAGGTTATTGCCTGTGATTTTCTTAAAATAAGAAGAAAGATAGTCACCCGAAAGGCCGCATACTTTTCCAAGCTCCTCCACAGAAAGCCTTTCGTGAAGATTTGTGTTGATATGGTGAATACATTTTTTGATAACATGAGGGTAGTCGGCTTTGATTTTGTTTTCAGAAACCATTTGAGTCAGCTCTATGCAGCGCTCAATCAGATAAGGAAAAATTTCGCTTTTGTTTTCCATTGAGTCAATTTTAAAAATTGTTTCGTCTGAAAAATTAAAAGCTGAGGTTTCGTCAACTCCGCCTGAAACCGCACTTC
This sequence comes from Clostridia bacterium, assembly GCA_017474045.1. GTDB lineage: Bacteria > Bacillota > Clostridia > Oscillospirales > Acutalibacteraceae > UBA6857. Next base: position 4,075 of record JAFUHX010000034.1, read on the forward strand.
TTGTTGCCAGAGTTATGAGGCAAACAGCCCAGTATTTTACTTGCCTTGTTTCGTCCGAGCTGAGCTTTCCGACAACGAGGGAGCTTGAGAGAAGGTTAACGCTTTCTTTAACCTTTTCAACATTGCCGCTTTTAATCAGAGAAAAAAAGAGGTTTTCTGTTTCTAAGGGAGTGTGGGTAATTCCGCTTTCACGCTGTGAAAAAATATTGCTGTTTTGCAAAACCGAAAGACTTTCAAACTCGCTTTTATTCATCGTTCTTCACCTCTTAACTCTATACTATCACTAATCTTTGAAACTTGCAAGAAAATTTATAAAAATAACGGAAAAATTATATTAATTGAAACTTTAATTTTTGTAGAATAAGAATGTACCCAAAGACTAATTTTAATGAGGTGAAAAAATGAAACACGAAGAAATCATCAGCAAAATGACTCTCGAACAAAAGGCCGCGTTTGTTTCAGGCTATGACTATTGGCATCTTTGCAGCTGTGAAGAGCTTGGTCTTCCTGAAATCATGATTACCGACGGCCCCAACGGACTGAGAAAGAAAAACCCCGACGGCGGAAGCATCGGTCTCGGCGGTTCCTATCCTGCAACAAGCTTCCCCGGCTCAGCCACAACAGCTTGCTCATGGGATCCTGACCTTATCAGAAAAGAGGGCGAAGCTCTCGGACGCGAATGTCTCAAAGAAAATGTTTCTGTTTTGCTCGGCCCCGGAACAAACATCAAGCGTTCACCCACCTGCGGAAGAAACTTTGAATATTTTTCAGAAGATCCCCTTCTTGCCGGTGAATGTTCAGCCGCTTGGATAAACGGAATTCAGTCTCAGGGTGTTGGCGCATCACTCAAGCACTTCGCTTGCAACAGCCAGGAAGCTTACAGAATGATCGTCAGCGAAGTTATTGACGAAAGAGCAATGAGAGAGCTTTATCTCACAGCTTTTGAAATTGCTGTTAAAAAAGCTCAGCCATGGACAATCATGAGCTGCTACAACAGAATTAACGGTGTTTACGGTTCTGAAAACGCATATCTTCAGCAACAGATCGCCAGAGGCGAATGGGGCTTCAAGGGCCTCTTCGTAACAGACTGGGGCGGCTCTGTTGACAGAATTCCCGGACTCAAGGCAGGAACAGACCTTGAAATGCCTTCAAGCGGAACTCTTAACAAAGAAAAAATTATGGCTGCTGTGAGAAGCGGTGAGCTCAGCGAAGAGGTTCTCAACGAAAGAGTTGACACCGTTGTTGACCTTATTCTCAAGTCAAAAGAAAGCCTTGATGTCAGCTCAGACTTTACTGCACAAGAGCATCATGAAATTGCAAGAGAGGTTGCAGAAGGTTCAATGCAGCTTCTTAAAAATGAAGATTCAATTCTTCCTCTCAAGCCCGGCGCAAAGGTTGCCGTAATCGGAGAAATGGCAAAGAGTCCTCGCTATCAGGGCGCCGGTTCTTCAGTTGTTAACCCCATGCTTCCCGTTGAAAATGCTTTTGATAACCTTGTTAAGCTCGGCGTTCATGTAACCTATGCTCAGGGTTATTCAAAATCAAAAGACCAGATTGACGCCAACCTTTTTGTTGAAGCCAGAAAGGCAGCGAAAAACGCCGATGTTGTTCTTGTTTTTGCCGGCTTAACAGAAGATTTCGAAGGCGAAGGTTATGACAGAGTTAATATTTGTATGCCTAACTGCCATAATGTTCTCATTTCTGAGCTTGCTGAGGTTAATTCAAACATCGCGGTTGTTCTTGCAGGCGGTGCAGTTGTTGAAATGCCTTGGGCAGACAAGGTCAAGGGTATTCTCAATTCAGGTCTGGGCGGTCAGGCAGGCGGTGCTGCTGTGGCAAATATTCTCACAGGAAAGGTTAACCCCAGCGGAAAAACAGCTGAAACCTATCCCAAAAAGTTCTCAGACAATCCCACCTACGGAAATTATCCCACAGGTCCGGCAACCTCAGAACACAGAGAAAGCGTATATCTTGGCTACAGATATTACGACAAGGCAGGAAAAGATGTTCTCTTCCCCTTTGGTCACGGACTTTCATACACTGAGTTTAAATATAGCTCAATCAGAGTTTCCAAAAAGTCAATCAAAGATTCAGAAACCGTTACTGTTTCTTTCAAGGTTAAAAATGTTGGCGAAGTTGCAGGCGCTGAAATCGTTCAGCTTTATGTTGCCGACAAAGAGTCAACAATCTATCGTCCTGAAAAAGAGCTTCGTGCTTTTGAAAAGGTATTTCTTGAGCCCGGCGAAGAAAAGAGCGTTAAGCTTGTTCTTGATAAGCGTGCCTTTGCTTTCTTCAATGTTAACATTTCTGATTGGTATGTTGAAAGCGGCGAGTTTGAAATTCTTGTTGGTGCTTCAAGTGCGGATATCAGACTTAAGTCAAGTGTTACCGTTGAAGGAACCGTTGAGGCAGAAATTCCCGATTACAGAGAAACAGCTCCCAACTATTATGGTGACGTTTCAAAAATAACAAGAGATGATTTTGCCGCAGTTTATGGCGAGCTTCCCCCGCAAAAGAGAGATCCCAAAAAGAAAATTGACATCTATTGCTGTCTTGACGAAGCAAGAGACACAAAATGGGGCGGACTCATTTGCAAGGCAATCAACGCGGTAATGGTTAACTTCGGTTCAGCTGAAAACGGCGACGGAAAAATGATTGCAGCCATGGCTACCCAGATTCCCATCAGAAACTTTATTTCAATGTCAATGGGCGTTTTCACTCCCGAAATGGCTGAAGGTCTTCTCAGGGTTCTCAATGACGAAGAATCAACCCTTTCAGGTGTTATGAAAATTATTAAGGGTGTTCCGCAGGCAATTTCAAAAATCCCCTTGCTTATTCACTCAATCTAAAAATAAAGGAGCTGTAAAACTCAGGTTTTACAGCTCCTTTTGTGCTTGTTTAAGTGAAAAATTTTGCTATTCAATGCGCGTTGGCGTTTCTTTAAGTCTTTTAATTTTGAGCAATCTTTTTTTCGCTTGATTTTTTCTGAATATAGAAGAAGGGTAGCTTCTGAAGAATGAAGAAGCCTATAGCAATCAAAGCAACATATCCCAAAGAAGCAATAACAAGATTTTTTGTTACGCCAAGGTCAAAAAGCTTTCCTGCAACAAAGAACCACGGAACAAAGCCGCCGACGGCAATGTTTATGATTTTTCCGATAATAAGAAAAGCATTGTCTTTTCCTGAAGGACTTCCCAGAAGATAGGGACAGAATTTTCTGCAATACAAAACAGCGGGAAGAAGAATAATAAATGTGAAGGCGCAAACTGCAAAGACAAAAGGCCATTCCTTTTTATATTGAGGAAAAGACTGCTCAAAAAAGCTGATAATCAGCTTGTGAAAGCCCATATAAAAAAGGGTGTTTTGCCCGATTATAAAAAGGGCCTTGCTTTTAGGAAGCTTCATAACAAGAAGGGCAAGGGCAACACTTGTAAAGGTTGCTGAAACAAAGGCCATAAATATTGATTCGCCATATTTGTTTGCCGCCATGCTGACTCTTCCGTTGTGTTTCCAATAAACAACACCCAAGGCAAGAAAAACGGCGCATAAGGCTAAATATTTCAAGGCGTTCATGCTTTCCAATTTCTCTTTGTGCTTCAAATAAACATCCATGAGAATTCTGCCGATAAAAATTAACAGAACCGCCGCAGGAACAACATTGATTCTCCAGGGCATTGCTTTGCCGTAGAAGAAAAGGCTGAGTGTTGAAAAAAGAAGGCAGCAGACACCGAGAGAAAACCTGTTTCCTTTTGTCAGGTGAATGAAAAACCACAAAACGAGCTGCGCAAGAAACAGAACCAGAATGAAATACATTGCTTTTGACGGATAATCCATAATAAGACCGTTGGCAACAAAAATTCCCTTGATGTTTTCACCAATGGCAACCTTTGAGCCTTTTGGAAGAGCTTCAATAACACAAATTGCCGCAAGGCAAAGAACTTCTATCCAGAAATAAGGAATAACCATTCTTTGAAAGAGCTTTTTAAAATAATCCTTAAAGCTTGTGTTCAGAATTTTTTCGGTATTCAGCGTCAGACCTGAAATCATGAAAAAGAGGGGCATGTGAAAAGAATAAATATAGGATTTAACAGTGCTGTCCATTTTCATGTGGCCGAGAATAACAAAAATAAATCCGATAGCTTTAAGTTGATCAATCCAGATAATTCTTTCTTTTTTCTGCATAATTAAACTCCTTTCTTCGCTTGTAGAGTGTGAATAAAAACTTAACCAACCATAATTCTTCCTTCGGGAAGAATTTCTTTGTTTTGGGTTTTATCTTTTGAATTAAGAGAAACCATAAAACAAACCGGACCCACGCGGCCAAGAAACATTGAAATCATAATAACAGAAAGACCGAAAGGTCCAAGCTGAGAGGTAATTCCCACAGTTGCTCCTGTAGGGGCAAGAGCCGAAACCGCTTCAAAAAGAATATTAATTACCGTTCCGTTGGGAAGGTCAATAATCAAAAGACCGGTGGAAACAAAAACAATGCTCATGAAAAGAAACATGATTGAAACTGATTTGGCAACTATGCGCTTGTCAATTCTTTTGCCGAGAATAACGGTTTCGTTTCTGTTTTTGATAACAGAAAAAACAGTCATAATCAAAACAGCAAAGGTGCTTATTTTAATTCCGCCGCCGGTTGAGCCACTTCCCGCACCAACAAACATCAGAAAAATCATAAACAGCTTTGAAATTTCTCTCATCTGAGAAAGGTCAACAGAAGAAAAACCGGCTGATCTGGCCGTAACAGACTGAAACATTGCCGCCCAGAACTTTTCATAGGCTGAAAGTGAGCCAAGAGTTTTTTCGTTGGAGCCCTCAAAAATCAAAAAGCCTAAAAAACCGATTACAATGAGCGACAGACTGAAAATTAAGGTGATTTTTGAGTGCAGGGTAAGGCGCTTGTTTTTTCTGTATTCAATTATATCGTGGAAAACAAAGAAGCCCAAAGAACCGACAATAATCAGAAGCATTATAACCGTTAAAACATATCCGTCACCGTTGAACGAAGAAAGCGAACCGAATTCCTTTTGAAAGCCGAAAAGGTCAAATCCGGCGTTGCAATAGGCTGAAACGGAAGTGAAAACGGAAAGCCAGAAGCCCTTGAGTCCGTAAAGAGGAACGAAGCGGAAGGAAAGAAGAATTGCACCGACAAGCTGACATGAAAATGTGATAATAATAATGGTTCTCACAAGGGGCTTAACCTGAGAAAAGGTGTCAATATTTGTGTATTCCTGAGCAAGACGAAGATTTTTAAGTCCGCTTCTTTTTTTGAAAACAAAAATAAAAAATGTTGCGATGGTAACAAAGCTGATTCCGCCCAGCTCAATCAAAAGAAGAAGAACGGCCTGTCCGGCAGCAGTCAGAGTAACTGCAGGGTCAATCAGCGTAAGGCCGCAAACGCAAACGCTTGAAACGGCGGTAAAAAACGCAGTAAAAAGGCTGAGACCCTTGCCGTCTCTTGTTATAAAAGGCAAAGTCAGTAAAAAAGTTCCGACAAGAATTATTGCCGCAAAGCTTAAAACAATTGTTGAAGAGGGGGAAAGATGTTTCTTTTCTTTTTTATTAGAAATTGAGTTCATTTTCAAAATCTCCTGAAACTTGGTTCTTTCAGCTATTTTAGCATATCTGAAAGTGGATTTAAAGGCTTTTAGTTCATTTATGTTAATTTATTTGTTGACTATTTTTTGCTCAGGTGATATCATAAGGTTATCGTTAAAACGGTTAAATTTAAAAAACGGAGGTATTCAAATGTTTTCAGATTTTAAGTCAGACGGCTTTATGTTTCTTCTGATTCTTGCCGTCATAGTTTTCGTTTGCGCTCAGGCACTTTTCTTTATGTCAAAGGCTTGGAAGAGAGGTAAGGAGCTGGGAATTACAACAGACAAGCTCAAAAACGCAGTCACCTCCAGCGCAATTTTTTCTTTTGCTCCCGCAGTGGGAATTGCCGTAACAGTAATTACTCTTTCTGTTGCTTTAGGCTATGTTCTTCCCTGGATAAGATTGACGGTTATCGGAGCAATTCAATATGAAACAACAGCAGCTATCGCGGCTTTGGAGTCAGCCGGACTTTCAGGCGGAATTTCTGCTGAAGTAACCGACCCTCAGATGTTTACTGAAATTGCATGGGTAATGACATTGGGAAGTATTCTTCCCTTGGTGCTTATTCCCATAATTCTCAAAAAAATTCAAAAAGGCGTTTCAGATGTTGCCTCTAAAAATTCAAAGTGGATGGATGTTATGACCGGCGCTGCTTTTATTGGTCTGATTGCTGCTTTTATCGGCAAGGGTCTTGCAGGTGTCGGCTCAAAATCTGAGCCTATAATCGGCGACGGCGCAGGTGTTCTTTCTCTTGCTGCTCTTGTTTCCTCCATCGGATTTATGCTTATTTTTACTCTTCTGAACAAAAAGCTGAAGAAAAACTGGATCGACGCTCTTGCAATGCCCTTGAGTATGGTTCTTGCAATGGTGGTTGTTATTCTTATTAATCAGTTTGTTCCCGAAATTGCCGCTATTGAGTGGCGCTATTAATGAGAAAGGAGAAAGACAAATGAATAAAACATATTACGATAAAGTTCACTCATGGGGAAGAATCTGGTGTGTTGCTTCTCTTCTTTTCTTCCTTTCTATTCCTCTTGCAATCGGTCTTCATTTTGGCGTTACTCCCAGAGCTGATGTTGTTGGAAAAGGCATTGCCTCCATTGCTTTCTTCTTTGCAACCGGAATAGTTGAAGTTGTTGCCTATTCGCCTCTTTTAGGTGCCGGCGGAACCTATCTTTCTTTTGTAACCGGAAATATTATGAACCTCAAAATGCCCTGCGCTCTTAACGCGATGGAAAACGCAAAGGTCAAGGCAAACACAGAAGAGGGCGAAGTTATAACAACAATTGCCATTTCAGCTTCAATTATTGTAACAACTCTTGTAATTGCAATTTTTGTTATTCTTTTTGCAATTAACCCCTCCTTCTCAGAGACCATGAGAAGCGATACCTTTGCTCCTGCATTTCAGCAGGTAACATACACAATTTTTGGTTCACTTGCTGCAACATATTTTGTTAAGCACTGGAAAATTTCAATTTTCCCCATTGCCGCAATAACACTCATTCTTGTTTTTGCCGGCAACCTTGCAATCGGCGTTCTTATTCCTGTTGGTGTTGTTCTTTCAATGCTTGGCGCTCATGTTATGTATAAAATGAAGCTGGTATAAAGGAGAAAATCATGAAAAACTTTAAAAAATTAATCGGTGTTTTTTTAGGAATAGTTCTTTCTTGCTTACTGATAGTTTCAGTTGGTGCCGTTGATTACGATATTTACGGTATTATTGAAGAGGGTGTTGAAACAGCTGCTTCTGTCGGTGGTGATTCTGATACCTGGTCTTTGTTTAGTTTTGTTCCTGCTCAATCGGGTAATTACACAATCAGCGTTTCCGGAGCAACAGATTATATTTATATCAGTTCAAGTGAGAATTATGTTGAAACTATTGAAGAAAACGGCTACGATTTAAAGGAATGTTACCTTTTTGAAAAGGGAAAAACAGCTTATATTTATATCGGTTGTTATTCAGAAAATGCTCAGAATGTCAAGGTTCTTGTTGAAAAAAGCTGTGACCACCTGAATACATATAATATTCCTGCCGTTGCTCCCACCTGCACGGAAGACGGAAAAACAAGCGCTGTCGGCTGCTCAGATTGTTTGAGAATTATTCAAGGCAGCGAGGTTGTTGTAAAGCGCCATACAGACAAAAATTCAGACAGAATCTGTGACCTTTGCTCTCTTGAGGCGCTTGTATGCCAGAATTATGTTAACGAAGAAGAAACAGCAATCTGTAAGCTCTATATAAACGGAGACGTTGTTGTTGAAGGAACAGGTGTTGTTGAATCTTTTGTTCCCGGCTATGATGAGGATATGCCCATTACTCTTGAAGACGGAAAAAGAATTTTTATCGGCGAAGGAATTACTGCGATTGAAGAAATGGCTTTTCCCTACACCTATGTTGAAAAAGTTGAGCTTCCTTCCACAGTTGAATACATCGGTGATTATGCCTTTGAAAGCGTAATCGGTGAGATTCCCGCTAACGTTAAGAGCCTTGGAATTGAGCCTTTTGGCTGGGAATGTGAAAAATATATTGTTGACGAAGAAAACGAAAACTATGCTTCTGTTGATGGTGTTCTTTTCAGCAAAGATAAAAAGACTTTAGTAAGCTTTCCCAAGGGAAAGGAAGCTGAAGCTTATGTGATTCCCGAAAATGTTGAAAATATTGGTGAAAGCGCCTTTTGCGACGTAGAACTTAATAATTTGGTTCTTCCCGAAAAAATCAGGATTATCGGAGATTCAGCCTTTTCCGGAAGCAGAATAGCAACGGTTAAGGTCCCCGAGGGTGTTGAATATATTGGTCCGTATGCTTTCGACTCAATAAAGCACCTGATTGTTTACAGCACGGATTGCGAAATTGAAGAACAGAATGTTGATTTTCTTATTGGCTATGAAGGCTCAACAGCCGAAAAGATGTGTGATGAATATGATATTGACTTTCTTTCAATAAGCGAGGGTCATGCGCATTTCTATGTTCCTGATGTTGTTGTGAAGGCAACCTGTCAGAATGAAGGAAAGCTTTCCTATAGCTGTCCTTGCGGAGAAACAGAAGAAAGAATTATTGATGTTCCTGTAACAGACCATTATTTTGAATTTGATGGTGAAGAAAAAAGATGTATTTATTGCTCCATAATCGAAAAGGAATTTGATGATCTGGAGGATGATGAAGACGAATATTATGACACAGATAATTGCAACTGCATCTGTCATAAGCTTGATCATTCAATGAGCTCAGATTTTATAACCGGAACATTTAAAATTAAGCTTCTTGAGTTTTTCAAATTTTTCTGGAAGCTTTTCGGAATCAATCAGACCTGTGATTGCGGAATGGCTCACTATTAATAAAGGAGGAGGCAGACTATGAAAAAATTTAAAGCAATATTGTCAATTATTCTTTGCGTTATTACAGTTTCTTCAGTTTGTATTTTTCCTGCAAATGCAACACAAGCCTATCCTGAAAGTGAACATAAATATAAAAACAATTGCCGTCAGGAATGGGAATATACTTACCCCGGCGAAGCTGAGATGATTGGAGTAACCTTTTCTGAAGACACCTATGTTGAACCCGGCGACTATTATGAAATTTATTTTGACGACAAAAACGATTTAACAATGGAAAATATTATGGAAGCAACATCGTTTTATAAAGTCGGCGACATTATTTCAATTTTTGATTCTTACGGAAGTCTTATCGGCGCATATCAAGGAAATGAGCTTGCAGGAGAAACAGTCTATATTCCCGGAAACTATTTTAAGATTGTTCTCACCTCTGACTCAACAATAAACAAATATGGCTTTAAGGTTACTGATGTTAAAGCAGGAGTGCCCGAGGACTGCAATGTTGTTTTTTATAATATGCCCGACGGCTCAGTTTTTACCGATATATGCGGCGATGAATTTTATGAAGACAGCGAGTTATATCAGCTCGATCCTGATTTTGACAGATATATTTCTGACGGTCAGGCTATTCTCGGCTGGAAAAAAGGAGAAAACGGCCCTTCATATTACTATAGCTTTGGAAATGTTGAGGGAATGGAAGGCATTAAGCTCCAAACATTTTGCAGCCTTGAAAACGAAATTACTAAGTTTTATCCCATAACAACTCCTGTTTGCCTTAACCCTGATGAAGTTTATAGCTTTGAAAACACTCCGAATCATTTTGATATCGACGAAACCGATGGCTATTATTTCACCAAAAAAGACTATATCCGAATGGTCTCTGTTCCATGCGTAATCGGCGGCGTAGGTCCTCTTGCTGTTCCGGGAGCGATAATGTCATGGGTTGTTTCAACTGTTCCTCAGTGGGAATGGAACGGTTCATGTATCGGCTTTTCAACAACTGTCTGCCTTCAGAAAAAAGGAATCCTTGACGTTGTTTCTACTCAACCCGGAGCAAAATGCATGAGAGATCTTGAGCCCACGCCTGAGCTTATCAGTCTGCTCAATTACTATAACACAGCCGCAACAGCAACAATTGTTTCAAAAAATATTGCCTTTAAGTCTCAGCCTGAAGAGTTTTCACGTCAGCTTAAAAAGCTCTATAAAAGCGCAGAGGCAGGAAATATTATTGATTTTCAGTTCCATAAAGGCGGCAATGACGAGATTTATCACGGATATGCCGTAGTTGGTGCCTATACAGATTCTGACGGAAACCACTTCATTCTTTTCTATGATGAAAATTACAGTCGCGACTATGCTTTTCAGAATATCTGCAGAAAAATGTGGATTTCGCCTGATTTCACAGAACTTCACATCGGATACAGAGATGGTCAGATTGATGAGTTCTTATGGAACGACAGCTTTGAGGCATATAAATCAATTGACATAAATCAGGATTATTCAAGAGTTCATTTCCATTTTGATCTTATAAGACAGATTTTTGAAACCCTTAAAGAATGGATAAGCTACTATATCTTTAAGGTAGAATAAGGAGATTTAAAATGATAGGCTATATTATTCTTGCCGTTGTAGTTGTTTTCTTTGCTGTTCTTGCTATTAATGCGGCAAGATGTAAGGTTGCTGAAACGGCAACTGACATAAAAGATTTTAAGCTTGAAATCAACACAGAGGAGAAAACCGAAAATCTTGCAAAGCTTATCCGCTGCAAAACAATTTCTCATAAAGATTCAAGCTTAGATGACCAGGCTGAGTTCATGAAATTCAAAAATACTCTTCGTGAGCTTTATCCGACAGTTTATCAGAAGGCAGAGCTTGAAGAAATTGCCGGAGGACTTCTTTTTAAAATCAAAGGAAAATCAAGCGAAAAGCCTGCTGTTTTAATGGCTCATTTCGATGTTGTTGATGTTAACGCAGACAAATGGGATGTTGACCCCTTTGCCGCCGTTGTGAAAGACGGATTTCTTTGGGGAAGAGGAACTCTTGACACAAAAGGTTCTCTTTTCGGAATTATGGAAGCTGCCGAGGGTATTCTTAAAACAGACTTTGTTCCTGAAAACGATATTTATCTTTCTTTCGGCTGCAATGAAGAGGTTGCAGGCTCCTGCGCTTCAACAATAGTAAAAACCCTGAAAGAAAGAGGAATCAAGCCCGATTTTGTTCTTGATGAGGGCGGTGCTGTTCTCGGAGCAAACATCAAGGGTGTTTTCCCTCATGATATTGCAACAATCGGTATTGCTGAAAAGGGTCACATGGACGTTGTTTTAACCGTCAGCGGTCAGAGTGGACATTCTTCTCAGCCTCCGGTTCACACTTCTGTTGGTCAGCTTGCTAAAGACATTGTTAAAATTGAAAATCATCAGTTCCCGATGGAAACCAATGATGTAATCAAAGAAATGGTCAAGGCTCTGGCTCCGCATACACCTTTCTATGTCAGAATGGTTGCTTGCAATCTCTGGTGCTTCGGTCCTGTTGCAAAGCTTGCCTGCAAAAAGAGTAAAACTGCCGCAGCACTTTTCAGAACAAGTATGGCATTTACTCAGCTTTGGGGAAGCAACGGTTCAAACGTTCTGGCGAAAGAAGCCAAGGCTAATGTCAATGTTCGTCTTGCTCCCGGTTGGTCTTGTCAGAGAGCAATTGACTATATTGTTAAGGCCGCAGGCGATGAGAACCTGACAGCTGAAGCCACCTTTGCCAATGAACCGACAAAGGTAACAAACCCCACAGGAAAATATTGGAACCTTATCAATTCAAGCGTTTCTTCAAATTTTGAAAACACAGTTTCAGCGCCATATCTTATGCTGGGTGGAACCGATTCAAGATATTTCGGCGAAATTGCAGATAATATTTATAAGTTCTCACCGATTATGTGTAAGGGCGGTCTTTTGGGAACTATTCACAGCGAAAATGAAAGAATCAGAATTGAAAACATTGAACCTCTGATTAACTTCTTTGCCAAAATAATCTATAATCTTTAACTTGATGCCGCATACTCTTTATCGGGTGTGCGGCTTTTTTAAATCATAAATATAAAGGTCTTTTCATATTTATTAATAACAGGTGTGAAAGGAGTGCGGCTATTCCGCAAGGTATTTATGAGCGAATTCAAGAAAAACGAAGAGGCAAAAAAAGATGATTCTTTCTTTTTTATAACGGTTATTCAATGTGTTTTGTGTGTTTTTTTCGGTGTAATTTTGTTTTTTATGTCCAAGGGCAGCGGTGAAACAGCTCAGAATTTGAAAGCTGATTTTGAAAATCTGATGGCTTATAACATAGAGGACCAAAACAGCAATATTTTAGGTCAGATTTCAGCCTATATCAAAGCTCCGGGTAGTTTTCTTCCTGCTTTTGCTCCGTCAAAGGAGGAAACAACCGCTTCAGATTTTGACGAAACAGAAAGTGTTGAGGTAACAGAAGAAACAACAGAAAGCTCAAGGGAAGAGACGAGTGAAAGCTCAACAGAAGAAACAACTGAAGAAAAAGCAACAGAAGAAACCGAAGCTTTAACTGAAAACATGGGCGGAGAAGACATAACTGTTTATTCTGCCGCTGAAAACACAAGTTTCGCTCCGGTTGAAACAACCTGCGCCATTGTGGCTCCCGTAAACAGCAACAAATATACCTCGGCGTTCGGCTACCGAATAAATCCCATAACCGGAGAAAAATCCTTTCACACAGGACTTGATATTGCCGCACCTCAGGGCTCAAAAATTGTTTCGGTATATAACGGAACGGTCAGAAAGGTGGGAGAAGACAGCAGAAGCGGAAAATATATTTTTGTTACCCATTCTGATGGGTTTGAAACCTTCTATTGCCATTGCAGTAAAATTCTCGCCGAAGAGGGTGCTGTTATCCGCCAGGGAGAAACCATCGCCCTTGTGGGAAGCACAGGTTGGTCAACGGGACCCCACCTTCATTTCGAGGTTCGGAAAGAGGGGATCAGACTGAATCCGCAATGGATTCTTGAAGAAAATGACAGTTAAACTGAAAGAAACGGCAATCTGCCTTGATTATTCTTTTTTTGCCGTTGTCAGTCTGATGCTTGTTTTCTGCAAAAGAGAGATAGTTTTAATTTGCCTTTTATCTTCGGCTTTTCACGAAATGGGTCACTTGTTTTTAATGTGGCTTTTTAAAGAAAAGGTTCTGAGAGTCGTTTTCGGTGCATTCGGAATAAGAATTGAAAAGGCATCCTTTTCGTCTCTTTCATATAAAAAAGAGGCTGCTGTTGCTCTCGGCGGAGTGGCGGCAGATTTTATTTTGGCGGCGTTTTTTTTGTTTGCCTTTAAAATAAGTGGCTCACTTTTGGCTCTTTCAGGTGCGTTTGTTAATGTTTTTATTGCGCTGCTTAATTTAATTCCCGTGGGAATGCTTGACTCAGGGAACTTTTTAAGGTATATTTTATTGGAACGATTTGATGAAGAAAAAGCGACCTTGATTTCAGAAAAAATTTCTGATGTTTTTGTTGTTTTGTTTGTTGTCGGCTGTGCAGTTTATACTGCTTTTTTCGGCGTAAACATAAGCCTTGTTGCTCTTTCTTCATATCTGATAATTCTTAACTTAAAGCCTGGAAGGAAGTGGTTTCATGGTAAGCCGTGAAATTGAAAAAATTCTGCCTCTTGTTCAGAAACCGGGAAGATATACCGGCGGTGAGCTCAACAGCGTAATAAAAGACAAAAGCAAGGTTGATATACGCTATGCCTTTTGTTTCCCCGACAGCTATGAAATAGGCATGAGCCATCTTGGAATAAAAATTCTTTATTCAGCCGCCAACAAGCGTGAAGATTGTTGGTGTGAAAGAGTTTTTGCTCCCTGGCATGATATGGAAGAAGAAATGAGAAAACGAAATCTTCCTCTCTATGCTCTTGAAAGCGGCGACCCGATTAAAGACTTTGATCTGATAGGCTTTACCTTGCAGTATGAGCTTTCCTACACCAATGTTTTAAATATGCTTGATCTTGCGGGTCTTCCCATAAAAAGCTCAGAAAGAAAATCGCTGACTCCCATTGTTGTTGCCGGAGGTCCCTGCGCCTGCAATGCTGAGCCGATGGCAGAGTTTATTGACCTTTTTCTTCTCGGTGACGGCGAGGAGCTTTGCGATGAAGTGATTACTCTTTTAAAAGAGAGCAAAAAAGAAAATCTTTCTAAAGAGGATTTTCTTAAAAAAGCGGCTAAAATTGAAGGCGTTTATGTTCCTTCTTTTTATGATGTCAGCTATAACGAAGACCTCACAATTAAAGCGGTTGAGGCTAAAAACGGTGCGCCGGAGAAGGTTAAGAAAAGAATAGTTTCCGATCTGGACAGCGTTCATTATCCCGATAATTTTATTGTTCCCTTCATTGAGGTTATTCACGACAGAGTGGTTCATGAAATTTTCCGCGGCTGCATAAGAGGCTGCCGTTTTTGTCAGGCAGGCTTTCTTTACAGACCAATAAGAGAAAAAAGCGCAGACACAATAAATGAGCAATGCAAGGTGCTTTGCGAGAAAACGGGCTATGACGAAATTTCTCTTTCCTCACTCAGTACAAGTGACTACACTCACCTTGAAGAGCTTTTAAACAAGCTTCTTTCCTGGACTATTCCTGAAAAAATTAATGTTGCTCTTCCTTCTCTTCGTGTAGATAATTTTTCTGACGAGCTGATGGAAAAGCTCAGTAAGGTCAGAAGAAGCGGACTGACCTTTGCCCCTGAAGCCGGAACTCAGCGCCTCAGAGACGCCATTAACAAAAATGTTACGGAAGACGAGGTTCTTCGAACTTCTGCCAAGGCTTTTTCAGGCGGCTGGACAGCTGTAAAGCTTTATTTTATGTTGGGTCTTCCAACAGAAACCTATGACGATGTTGCCGGAATTGCCGAACTTTCTCAGAAGGTTGTTGATGAGTTTTATAAAAATCCGGACAAGCCCAAGGGCAAGGGTGTTCAGGTTTCAATCAGCGTTTCTTCCTTCGTTCCGAAGCCCTTTACCCCGTTTCAATGGGAGGCTCAGGACACAAGAGAAGAGCTTGAAAACAAACAGAAGCATCTTCTTTCAAATATTAAAACAAAAAAGATTTCTGTCAGCTATCATAAGGTGGAAATCAGCTTTCTTGAAGGCGTTTTTGCCCGCGGCGACAGAAGACTTTCCAAGGTTATTGAATACGCATGGAAAAACGGTTGTAAGTTTGACAGCTGGGACGACAGCTTCAAATTTGATGTCTGGCTCAGGGCTTTTGAAGAAACAGGTATTGATCCGCTGTTTTATTCTTCAAGAAAAAGAGATTTCAGCGAAATTCTTCCCTGGGATCATCTTGATTACGGAATTTCAAGAAAATTCCTTGAAAAAGAAAACAAAAAGGCTCATGAAAGCCAAACTACTCCTCATTGCCGAATTAAATGTGCAGGTTGCGGAGCCAATAAATTAAACGGAGGAAAATGCGATGCGCTGTGTGAGAATCTGGTTTGAAAAAGTCGGAATGAGCCGTTACATTTCTCATCTTGATTTAATGAGAACAATGTCAAGAGCTGTTCGCCGAAGCAAAATTCCTCTTTGGTACACAGAAGGCTTTAATCCCCATCCTTATATGACCTTTGCTCTTCCGCTTTCTTTGGGAATGGAGAGTATTTGTGAGTCAATGGACATTAAAATCGAAGGTGAAATTTCAAACGAAGAGATTTTTTCTTCTCTAAAAGCTGTAATGCCCGAGGGAATAAACATTAAATCTGTTACTGACGGAGAAATTGACCCGAAATATATTGCCTTCGGAAAATTTGAAATTCGCTTTTCAGGTGTTGAAAACGGGGAAGATTTTTGTCTGATGCTTAAAGATATTCTTTCTTCTTCTGAGCTTCCGGTTCAGAAGCTGGGCAAGAAGGGAAGGAAAAAGGTTTATAAAGAAATTAATCTTATGGAATACATTAAGGAGTATAGCGTTAAAGAAGCTTCGCAAGAGCCGGTTTTGGAGGTGTTGCTCCCTGCGGGAAGTGTTACCAACGTAAACCCATCTCTTTTAGCTGAAGAAATTATTAAAAGAGCCGGTGATGGCGTTTCCTATGTTATTCTTAGAAAAGAGCTTTTTACAGATAAAATGGAAAGCTTTAAATAAAAAACAAATAAATTTAAAAAAACACTTGAAATTGCTTTTTAGTTGTGATAAAATACTTCAGCGTGTGTGAAGCGTTAACACACGAAAGGCTGAATTCAGTCAAAAACAATAAAGCGGTCCTCTGCTGCTTTTCTTTGCGGCATGAACGTGGCAGAATTTAGGAGGATATTAAAATGGACGCACTCAAACTCATCTCAAACTCAAGTCTTAAAGAAGAAGCTCCCGTGTTTGACATTGGTAGCACTGTTCGTGTTCACGTTAAAATTCGTGAAGGCAACAGAGAAAGAATTCAGGTTTTTGAAGGAACCGTTATTGCTAAAAAAGGCAGCGGCATTTCTTCAACTTTCACCGTTCGTCGTGTATCATACGGCGTAGGCGTTGAAAGAGTTTTCCCTGTTCATTCACCCAACGTTGCTAAGGTTGAGCTCGTCAGAAACGGTAAAGTTCGCAGAAGCAAGCTTTATTATCTTCGTGACAGAGTTGGTAAGGCAGCTAAGGTTAAAGAAAAGCTTAACTGATTACTATGAGAGAGGGGGCAACGGCTCCCTTTTTTCATTTGATTTAAAGTCCGACTTATACTATAATGAAAACGGTTTTATTAAAAATGTTTTTGGAGTTGATTTTATGAGAGATATTGCTCAGAAAGAAAAGTCAGAACAAACCTTTAAAGAAAAAATGCTTATCAACGTTTATGATATGGCGTCTGTTCTCGCTACTGCCGTTGTTACAATTATGATAATTTTCACTTTTGTTTTTCGCGTTGTCGGCGTTGTGGGAACTTCAATGGTTCCGACTCTTAACCATCAGGATTGGCTTATTGTTTCGGCTTTTGATAAAGATCCCGCTTATGGCCAGGTTGTAATTATTACCCAGCCTAACTGGTTTGAAGAGCCCATTGTTAAAAGAATTATTGCAACGGAAAACCAGACTGTTGACATCAATTTTAACAAAGGCGAGGTTTATGTTGACGGTGTTCTTCTCAATGAGCCATATATAAATAATGCAACCATCAACAACGAAGGAATTGAGTTTCCCGTAACTGTTCCTGAGGGTCATGTTTTTGTTTTGGGTGATAACCGTCAGGGCTCAACAGACAGCCGAAGCGAGAAAATCGGCTTTATTAAAGAAGAATATATTATGGGTGTTGCCAAGCTTAAGCCTTTTTCTTATGATGAGCAGTCAAGAAGGCTCAAGCTTAATCCCCTGAGTGAATGGAAGGTTAGTTAAAATGCCCGATAGTCTTAAACAAACTGTTCAGTGGTTTCCGGGTCACATGGCTAAAACAAGAAGGCTGATTAAAGAAAGCCTTCCTCTTGTTGACGCGGTAACAGAGCTTCTTGACGCAAGAATTCCTCTCTCAAGCCGCAATCCTGAGCTTGATGAGCTGACTCAGAAAAAGCCGCGAATAGTTCTCTTAAATAAATGCGACATGGCCGACACAAAAACAACGGCTCGCTGGATTGAATACTTCAAAGCTCAAGGGCAATATGCCATTGCTGTTGATTGCCGAACAGGCAAGGGGCTTAATCAATATCACAGCCTGGTCAGGCAGGTTCTTGCCGATAAAATTAAAGCAAACGAAGAAAAAGGAATGCCCGGAAAGCCCCTCAGGGTTATGGTGGTGGGAATTCCCAACACGGGAAAATCTTCTTTCATCAACCGAATGGCAGGAAAAAGCAGGGCGAAGGTTGCCGACAAGCCCGGCGTAACAAGACATAACCAATGGTTTGCCATCGGAAACGGAATTGAGCTTTTAGACACTCCCGGTGTTCTTTGGCCCAAGTTTGATGACGCTGAGGTAGGAGATAAGCTTTCCTTTATCGGTTCTGTTAAAGATGAAGTTACTGACGTTGAAACCATGGCGTGCAGACTTCTCAAAATTCTTGCAAAAGACTATTCCAATCTTCTTTGTGAAAGATATAAGCTGAAAAACGAAGATATTCAGGAGGCTATGCCTTATGAAATTCTGGAGCTTATCGGAAGAAAAAGAGGAATGCTTATAAAAGGCGGCGAGGTTGATACCGAAAGAGCTTCGGTAATGCTTCTTGATGAATACCGCGGCGGAAAGCTTGGAAAAATTTCTTTTGAAAAACCATAAAACCCTGGTATGAGCGGGGTTGCTAAGGACAGAAACAAATATTTATACAGTTGTGAGACACTTTTCATAAGGTGTCTCGCAATTTTTTTGATGAAAAACAGATACTTTCGAGTGGAAAGTGTCATAGTGGGTTATATACTTCAAGGTAACTTTTCAGAAAAACAAATTCTTTTTTCGGTATGTATGAGTGATATTGCAAATTAAAATTTGCAGTGATATTTTTGATAAATCAAAAGTGATATTGAAGCCTTACG
>JAFUHX010000035.1 GCA_017474045.1 Clostridia bacterium
AAAGCGGCTATCAGGTATATTACTCAACCAAGAAGAGCAGCGGCTTCAAGAAGGTTGCATCTTATAAAACAAATGTTACCAAAGGCTCAAAGAGCAAGCTGAAAAGCGGAAAGACCTATTATTTCAAGGTCAGAGCCTATAGGAAAACCGCAAGCGGTACGGTTTATTCTTCCTGGAGCTCAGTCAAGAGCGTGAAAATTAAATAAGCGAAAAGGAGCTGTAAAACTTCAGGTTTTACGGCTCCTTGTTTATGGGTTAGAAAAAATGCGTAAAATGAACTTTTTCAGCCCATTTTTTGACTTCTGTTAAAATTTTCTTTTTATGTCTTCAATAACCTTTTTCTCAATTCGTGAAACATAAGAGCGTGAAATACCCAGCTTTTTTGCAATTTCTTTTTGAGTCAGCTCTTCGTTGTCATAAAGGCCGTAGCGGCTTATAATAATTTCTTTTTCCCGTGAGTCTTCCATCTCTTCAATAAGCTCATAAAGCCGTTTGGTTTTTTCGTTCAGGTCAATATCTTCAACAATTGTGTTGTCGGAATAAATCAGGTCAATCAGAGTCAAAGGGTTCCCTTCGCTGTCAACATCAATGGGGTCAGCCAGCGACACCACCGAAGAGCTCTTTTTCAAGCTTCTGAAATGCATAAGAATTTCATTTTCAATGCATCTTGCCGCATAGGTTGCAAGTCGTGTGCCTTTTGTGTGTTCAAAAGTATCAATTGCCTTGATTAATCCGATTGTTCCCATTGAAATCAGATCGTCCTGGTCAGAAGAAAGAGCATAGTATTTTTTTATAACGTGGGCAACAAGCCTGAGATTGTGTTCAATAAGCTTGTTTCTTGCGTTGCTGTCGCCCTTTTCCTTGAAATCAACGAGAAGCTTTTTTTCTTCTGCCGGTGAAAGAGCTTTGGGAAAAGAGCTTCCGTTACCAAGATGAAGGGCGAAAAAAAGAAAGTTCTGAAATAAATATCGAATAAGCTCAAACATAAAATCGGCTCCTTTTTAATAGTAATAATATCTATTAAAAAAAGAGCCGTTATTTGCTTGTACTGAAAAATTAACTGAAAAAATTAATCAATTCACCGATAAGATAAATAATTGCCAGATGAGCAGGGTAGAAAACATAAAACAAATATTTAAGCTTTAGTTTTCCTCTCTTTCCGTTATAAAGAAAAAGAAGGGGAAGGGCTGCCAAAGAAAACCATTGAAGACCACTGAGTTCAAAAGAAAGAGCAGTCAGAATGGCGGCAGAGGCAATGATTTTTGTCTTTTTTGAAGGCATGAAATAAATAACCACAGGAAGAAAAACTCCCAAAAGACCATAATCAATCTGAAAATCTGAGCTTTTAAGAAGTGAAGGAAGAAAAAGACAAAGAAAAGTAACTGAAAATAAAGCTATAACAACCAAAGCCAAGGAAAGAAAATCTTTTTTCTTAAAAAAACGCTCAATGGCAAAAATTGAAACCACCGATAGCGAAAAGGTAATAAGAATGTTTTGATACATCGATCCCATTGCAAAAAAATAAACCGACTGACAAAAGGTACCTAATATAAAAATCTGAAGAAAATAGCGCCTTTTGTTTTTAGTGTATCTGCATCCTTCGGCTATCATATAGGCAAAAATCGGAAACGCCAGCCGTCCGAAAATAAGAAGAAGGGTTGAAGAAGGAAAAAGCTCTTTTGCCGCATGGTCAGCAGTCATTGCTGCCATGGCTATAATTTTGAGCTGATTGTTTGATAAAGAAAAGCTCTTATTTTTCAAAAAACTCACCTTTTTGTCGTTGTTTTTTTCTGTTTTTAATATATCATCAAATCTTAACTGATTATACAAAAATCTGTTTTGTCTTTCAAGAGCTTTTATCATATAAAAACAGCCCGGATGATTTAAACATCCGGGCTGAATCGGGTTTATTTGGCAAATGAAGTGAAAATTTCAATAATCATTTTGAAGAAAGCCATAAGACCGTCAAAAAATCCGATTGAAACTGAAAAATCAGGAGCATATCTGAGAACCGTGGGAAGCGATGTTTTTTCATCGTATTTTTCAATCTGAACTGTGTGCTCACCGATTGTGAGGTATTTATAGGGGATTTTGCAAACGCCGTTTTCATCGGGAGTGATTTCAACTGTTTTTCCGTTGTAGCCCCAAACGAGAGTGTAGTCTGTTATGGCGCATTCTTTTTCAACTGCGTTCCAGTTTTCGTCATAAACTGTGTCAATGCTTGAGAAAGAAACAATTCCGTCTGAAAGCTTGTCTGTGTTAATAATTGGGTATTGCATACCGGTGTTCCATGGGTCAGCGTAATAAAAAACAATAACATCGCCGTCTTTTACGGTGTATGAGCTGACTCCTACTTCAGGGCTGACGGAATTTACCATGAATGACCAGCCGTCCCACTTAAGAGTGGTGTAAGAACCGGCAGCAATTCCGTTAACGGCTGAAATATAAGCTCCATAGAGACTCGGTGTTGAAGTAACGCTGAGACTTTCTTCTTTTTCGTCAGCCTTAAGAATAACATCATAAACGGATGAGCCGGCTTCAACAGTAACATCATCATAATAAAGACATTTATCAATGCCTTCAATACGAAGAGAAACAGTTACTTCGTCTGCGGCAAAAGAAGCCAGAGAGAATGAAGCGAGAAGCATCAAAACTGCAAGAATGATGCTCATTGATTTTTTGAACATTTTCATTTAAGTTCAATCCTTTCTTGTTTTTTATGTAAGCTTATTGCCATCGTGCACTATAGCAATAAGTCATTACCTTAATAGTGGTTTCCAATATCTTCACCCATGTTGCAGGTATAAGAGAAAACAACAATGTCTCCGGGAGAAACAAAATATGAGCTTGAGCCAACGTCAAGAAAAACGCCGTTAACGCTAAACATCCATCCGGACTGTGAGCCACAGTCTTTTTCATAAATCTGGTGAATACCTTCAATATAATAGTTGTTGAAAGCGGGTGTGTAGGTATATTCAAGCTGAATACCGCTTTGGCGGCAATATTGGCAATTATCTGAGCAACTGTTTTCGCCGCAGGCTTTTTTGATAACATCAAAGGCACTTTCGCCGCCTTTTAGCTGAACCTTAGCGTTGTTGAGAATGACTCCGCCTGAGGGCAGAAAAGCTTTTTTGTTTTCTTTGAATTTATCAAGATTGCTGAAAATAGTTTTACATTCAATTCTGACGGTGCAAAAATTATTTTCTTGCGCGGTGGTAGTCTCGGTTTGAGTTGTTGACCGGGAAATATCCTCTGCAGTGGTTGAGACCTTTGTTGTGGAAGGCTTAGTGACCTTTGGCTTTGTTGTTGAAATTTTTGTTGTTAATTTAACTGTGGTTTCTTTTTCGGTTACCAAAGCCCTTGTTGTGTTTTTTTCGGTTGTTTCTGTTGTAGTGCGCCGGGTTGAAACAGGTTTTGTTGTTTTCGTCTTTTCAGAAACAGTAGTCTGAGAAGAAACAGCCGTTTCATTCTTTTCTGTAGTTTTTGAAGCAGAAGATTTTTCTTTGGAAACAGTTGCCGTTTCTTCTGAAATAGTTGTGATTAGTGTTTCTTCTTTTTCGGTTAATGAAGGTGTTCGGTTGTTTGAAACAAAGTCTGAGCCGTTTGTGCAGGCGACTAAAATTGAAACTATCAGAATCAAACAAATTAAAATTTTGTTTATTTTCATTTTTTTACTCCAAGGAAAAAATTCCGTATTTGATTCTTAAACGGTTAAACTTGTCGGTCATTGGCTTGTTTATGAAAAACAGAAGCATAGCTGTGGTAATGCCGTGAATAAGGTTGAAGCCTGCCCCTGAAAGATAAATTTTTGCGGCAGATTTCAACGTGAAATCTGTTGACATCATAAGAAAAGAGCAACTGTCAACAGCGAGTCCATAAACAAAGCAACAAATGATTCCGCCCACAATGCTGACTAAAATTTTGTTGTTTGAATAGCTTTTTTTATGAAAAATGAGGCCGCAAATGAATCCCACAAGACCCATTCCCAACATCTGAAAGGGTGTAAACATTCCCTGACCGAAGAAGAAGTTTGAAACAAACATTGAAGTGCTTCCCACAAAAAAACCGACATTTGAGCCGAAGGCGATAGCCGTAACGATAACAAGGGCGCAGGTGGGCTTGACCTGAGGAATATATGCCATAACAGCTCTTGAAGCTACAGCAAGGGCAATCATTATTGCCACAACAACAATTTCACTCGTTTTAATTTTTCGGTGCTCAAAGAAAAGATAGAAAGGAACAATAGACAAAACAATAACTGCTACCGCCGAAATATAATAGCTTCCTTTTTCAAAAAGGCTGAGAGAAAGCATTACTGTAATCGGGGCAAGAATTAATAGCGAAATAACAGAAACAACAGTCAGTTTCCGAGATTTTTCAGGCATAATTCCAAAACCTGCCTTTCTGTAACTGCCGAAGGAAAGAATTCCCTTGCAATTTTATTGGCGGCAGTGGTGTAAAAATAGTTTTTGGCGAAAAATTTGTCTTTGTTTTCCTGTAAAGCACAGCCTCCGTCAAAAATCATTGAACACTCGCTGCAATGCTCGGCGCAAAATTCTGTGTCGTGAGAAACCATAACTACGGTTGTTCCGCTTTTGCAAAGCTCTTTGATTTTTTTAGCAAGCTTTTCTTTAAAAATGGAGTCAATAGCTTTTGTCGGTTCATCAAGAAAAATTATTTTTGGCTCTTTTAAAAGAATCATTGCCAGGGCGGCTCTTTGAAGCTCTCCTCCACTTATGTCATAAGGGTGTCTTTCCAGAAGATCGGCTATTTCAAAAAACTCAGCAAAATTTTCAATTTTTTCTTTTCTTTGGCTTTTTGAAAGCTTTTCATTAAGAAGTGTTTTTTCTAAATCCTCTCTCACCGTGTTTCCGGCGAAAAGACTTTCGCATTTTTGCGGAAGAACGCCCACAAGGCCGCCATAAAGCTCACTGCTTTTATACTTTTTAATGTTCTTTCCAAAAAGCTTTATCTGACCGGCTTTTGATTCCGTTAAACCACTCATTAGAGAAAGGGCGGTTGTTTTTCCTGCGGCATTAGCTCCCAGAAGAGCAAAAAAGCTGCCCTTTTTTATTTTAAGATTTAGCTGCTTTAAAACATAGCCGCTTTTATCATAGGCAAACCAAAGGTCTTTTGTTTCGATAGCAAATTCCTTTGTTGTGTCCTCTTCCTGAAGAGGAAGCTCTCTTGTTTCAGGCGGTGAGGAGAAAAGCTGAGAAATCATTTTTCTTCCGTCAGACACAGTTAAAGGCAAGGTTGAGTTGGCTTTGAGCTTTGAATGAAGCCTCATGGAAACAGGCATTGAAGAGGCAACGAAGCTGTTATTTTTAATCAGATCTGAAGAAATTTCGCGAGGCTCAGAGTCTGAAATTATTTTTCCGTCTTCCATAATAATAACTCTGTCTGCCATGGGGATAACACTTTCAAGGCGATGCTCTGTAATAATTACTGTAATGGCGTTTTCTTTGCAAAGCTTATATGCTGTGTTAAGAAAGCTTTCGGCAGCCATGGGATCAAGCTGAGAGGTGGGTTCATCAAAAATAATAACCTGCGGATGCATTGTTAAAACAGATGCCAGACAGACAAGCTGTTTCTGACCGCCTGAAAGCTCGCTGATTTTTTTGTCAATAATTTTTTCAAGAGAAAAATAGGCTGAAATTTCAGCAATTCTTAGCCTTATGGTTTTTGAATCAAGGCCTAAATTTTCAAGACCGAAAGAGAGCTCTGAACGAACAGAGTGGGTAACAGCCTGATATTCTGTGTTTTGAAGAATAAAGCCGATTTTTTCTGCAGATTCCCTTTGAGAAATTTCTTTTCTTCCAAAAAATTCAATTTCTCCCTGAATTTTTCCGTGAGGTGAAAGTTCAGGCTTGAGAAGGCGAAGAAGAGTTGATTTTCCGCTTCCGCTTTTACCGCAGACTACAACAAATTCCCCTTGATTTATTGAAAGGTTGATGTTATCAAGGGCTTTTTCTGCCCCTCCGGGATAAAAGAAGCTTAAATTTTTAATTTTAAAATTGACCATTTTCTTTCCTCTTTCAAATCATAAATAGGCGGTATCAATAAAGTAACGGTAAAAAACAAAGCTGCAAGGCTTGAAAAAAGATCGGGTGAAGAAATTTCTATCATCGGATTAAAGCTCGCTTTTAATTTTCCGTTAACCCAAAAGACAAAAACCAAAGAAACAGCTGAAAAGGCTAAAACCAAAATGTCTTTTGCGGAAAAACGATAGCTGTTATAGGAGCTTCTTCCTGAAAGACCGTAGCCGCGCGCCCGCATGGAGTCTGAAGTGTCAATTCCTTTTTCAAGTGTCCATGAGATTAAAATTGAAAGCCTTCGTGCGCTTTGCCTGAGTCTGCTTATAAAATCGGTTTCTGAGGGAAAGTTTCCTGAGCCTTTTTCAGCCCGCTTTATTTCTTCAGACTGACTGCGGATAAGAGGGATAAATCTTAACACCATTGAAACAATGAGGGCAAGCTTCGGAGAAAATCTTCCAAAAAGAAAAATGAATTTGTCGCTGGTTATAATTTCATTAAAACAGTTCAGCCAGAAAAGAGCTGAGGAGGCACGAAGAGAAAAAACAAAGCCGAAAACAAGAGGTTCAAGAGTAAAGCTGTTTCCATTGTGCATGGTGAAAAGAACAGTAACTCCGTAATGGCTGAAAAGGGCATTGAACGCTGTTAAAAGAATAATCATGGGAATGATTACTTTGAGAAAAAAACCAATTGCTTTCTTTCCGTTCAACTTTAAATCATAAATCAGTCCGGTGAAAAAGCTGATTGCAAGTAG
>JAFUHX010000036.1 GCA_017474045.1 Clostridia bacterium
TCTCCCCCCCTTTTGTCTTGAAAACTTATCGCTTTCAAGACATTTCCCCCAGGGGAATTTTCTCCAAAGAAAAGTAATGCAGTCCGCAAGGACAGACGTACAGGTTACCTCTACGGCAGTTTTTTATGTAGAACAAAAAATGAAAAGCACTATCCAAAAACATAGAGGGTGGAGAGGGGACTCTCCCCCCTTTTGGCTTAAAAGGCTAAAGCCCTTCAAGCCGTTTCCCCCGGGGGGAAGTCGCAAGGCGACACCAATGGCCGCTTTAAACTGCGGACAAAAATTTTTAGCGTTGCCGAGCAACAGCAAAAAAATAACGGCATCTTTCGATGCCGAATGGGTTTACAGCGCCTTTGCAAACTTAATGTTGCTTTCAGTTGAATATGCGGTGTTGTCTTGCGCTTTTGTGTATGCCTTAATTTTGAAGTAGTAGTATTTGCCGCTTTGAAGATTATTTAGCTCACAGCTTGTGGCATTTTTCTTAGCGGTTGCCACTTTTTTATATTTCCCGTCTGCTGTGGTTGACATATAGATAACATATCCGTCAGCACCCTTAACCTTATCCCAACCGAGAACGATTGTTTTATAAGCAGGTCTTGAAATTTTGGAAATGTTAACTGTTTCAGGCTTTGTTGCCGCCTCTAAGGTTACAAAAGAGGAATAAACGGTTTTTCCGTTTTTCTTAGCGTAGGCTCTGATTTTGATTTTATAGGTTTCGCCTGATGAAAGCTTTTTGAACTTATAGGAATTTTTTGCTTTTGAAATCTTTTCTTTTTTGATTTGCTTTGAACCGTTATAAAGATAGATTTCATAACCTGAAGCTTCGATGTTTTTGCTCCAGCTTACTGTCAGGGTTGAGGCTGTTGCCTTCTTAATTTTTGCCGATTTAATGTTCACAGCCTTTTCAATGTTAACCTTGGAAACACTTTTTTCATAGCTGTGGTCACATTTTGAACAGAAATATTTTTTAATTCCCGTTTGACTTGAGGTTGCTTCTCTGATAACTTTAACCTCATAGTCATGTTTCAGGCACTGAGCCGAAAACTTAATTTTTTCGCTCTTAACAGAGTCGTTTACACTTCTGGCAATAATATAGGCTGCGAAAGAACCCTCTTTTGTCACCTCATAGCTATAAGATTTTTTTGAAGCTGAAAGAGAAATTTTCTTTGCTTTATCCCAATTATATGAGCCGTTTTTCTTTGTTGCAATAACAAGGGTATAGCTTCTGACATTACTTCCTGCGCTGTTCCATGAGAACTTAACAGTTCCGTTAACATCAACTGTTTTATTTTCCTTGTTGCACTCAAGGTCGATTTTGGCGAGTTTTGTGTTTCCGTATTTAGGCCAATAGGTTTTTTTAGCCGTATTGCCTCTTGTGACTGCACTTCTTGATCTGTTGGCCGGGATTTCGAAATAATAGCACCAATAATAAGCGGCCTGATATGCTCCCTGAGCTGTGTTGGGAACATCTTTCAAATAGTCATAAATATGCTTGTAATAATTCTGAGAAAGCTCATGTTCAAGATATTTGAGCTGTCCTTTAACGCTGAGATAATTGTAACCGTTTCTGTTGCAGAAGTTTTTGAGACTGGAAAACCTTGACCCGTTCCATTGACAGAGGCCACCGCTTAAAAGACCGTTGCTGTCGATGATTACTTCTGTTGGGTCAAAATCAGATTCTCGCTCAATGTTGGCCATTATTCCGCTGGCGGCGGCGCTGTTAAAGCCAAGCTCTCCGGTAAGGAACTTATATACCTCATCTTTTTTTGATGTGGATGCAGCTGAAACCGGAGTTGAAGCGACAACACTCATTACAAGAGCAAGCATAATTACAACTGAAAAAATCGCTTGAAAAGCTTTTTTCATTAAATCACCTCACTGAAAATATGCACTTTTTTCCTTGTGTTTATTCAATTTTTAACTCGCCTAAAAAAGCACAACGCCGCAGATTATAACAGATTTTTTTAAACTTGTCAAGTTTTGTGGTGTTCAAGTGGCAACCGAACGATTTTCAGCCCTCATTTTTTGACGAAAAAACTGACTTTTGTGGGGAGAAAAATCGAAAAAACGGGAACGATTTTTTGGAGACTTTTTTCTTTGTTTTTTCACCTGTTAAATTCAATTAAAAATCAGTTTTTTCTATTGACAGATTATTGCTGCAGGGCTATAATCTTTTTTGTTAGCCTACTAACTGTTAGTTAGCTAACAAATTTAAAAAATATGGTGTATATATATGGAAAAGGAAAAACGCATTTCATTTCAGCTTCATTACACTTCCAGACTGATTAAAAGACTGCTGGACAAAAGCAAAAATAAAGACTTCATTCAGAGCACCACAGGTAACCACGGCCACATTATCGGTTTCATCTATGACAAGGGCGAAAAAGATGTTTTTCAAAAGGATATTGAAAAGGAATTCAACATCCGTCGTTCTACAGCAACAAATATGCTCAAGCTCATGGAAAAAAACGGCCTTATTACCCGCAGCAGCGTTGCCGAAGACGCAAGACTTAAAAAAATTTCTTTAACAAAAAAAGCTCTTGAGGTTCAGAAATTCGTTGAAGAAGATTTCAGCCTTCTTGAAGAAAAGCTTTCTGAAAACATCAGTCCGGAAGAGCTTGAAACCTTTTTCTCGGTTCTTTCTAAAATAAATAAAAACGTTTTGGAGGTTGATGACCATGCTTAAAAAACTTGCAGGCTGTATCAGAGAGTATAAAAAAGATTCCGTTCTTTCGCCGCTTTTTGTTGCAGCAGAGGTTATTATGGAAGTCTTTATTCCCTATTTAATGGGAAAAATTGTTGACAACGGAATTCAAACGGGCAACATTTCCTATATTCTCAAGGTGGGAGCCGTTTTAACAGTGATTTGCCTGCTTTCTCTTTCAACAGGAATTCTTGCAGGAAAACACGCCGCCAGAGCTTCTGCCGGTTTTGCTAAAAACCTTCGCCACGATATGTTTCACAAGGTTCAGGACTTCTCTTTTTCAAATATCGACAGCTTCTCTGTGGCAGGTCTTGTTACAAGGCTGACCACCGACGTTTCAAACCTTCAGAATTCTTATCAGATGTTAATAAGAATCGCGGTTCGTTCTCCTCTTATGCTCATTTTTTCTTTGTTTATGACCATAAGAGTCAACCCGAAAATGACACTTATTTTTTTGTGTATTATTCCCTTCCTCGCTCTCGCTTTGGGAACAATTGTTACCCACGCCCACCCTATTTTTGAAAGAGTTTTTAAAACCTATGACAAGCTCAACGGTGTGGTTTCGGAAAATCTCAGCGGAATCAGAGTTGTCAAAGCCTTTGTTCGCGAAGAAAGAGAAAAAGAAAAATTCACTTCTGTTTCCGGAAAAATCTTCAGCGATTTTGTCAGCGCAGAAAAATGGCTCGCCTTTAACGGCCCCGTTATGCAGCTGAGTTCTTATTCCGCCATGCTTCTTATTTCCTGGTTTGGCGCAAAGCTTATTGTTAAGTCAGGTGACAACGCCGCCCTGGGAATGACAACGGGCGACCTGATGGTTCTCATGACCTATTCAATGCAGATTCTTTCAACTCTTATGATGATTTCAATGATTTTCGTAATGCTCACCATGTCTAAAGCGGCGGCAAAAAGAGTTTGCGCAGTTCTTTCAACAGAGAGTGATTTAACCAACGGCGAAAATCCCATTACAGAAATCAAAGACGGAAGCATTGATTTTGAAAACGTTGGCTTCAGCTATACCAAGGATGAAAACCATCTTTGTCTGAAAAACATTAATATTCACATAAACTCCGGAGAAACCGTTGGAATAATCGGGTCAACCGGCTCTTCAAAATCAAGCTTTGTTCAGCTTATTCCCCGTCTTTATGACGCAACCACCGGTTCTGTTAAGGTGGGCGGTATTGACGTTAAAAACTATGACCTTGATTGTCTTCGAAACAGCGTTGCAATGGTCCTTCAGAAAAACGTTCTTTTCTCGGGTACCATTAAAGAAAATCTTCGTTGGGGTAACGAAAACGCCACAGACGAAGAGCTTGTTGAAGCCTGCAAGCTCTCTCAGGCTCATAATTTCATCGAAAGCTTCCCCGATGGTTACGATACCTATATTGAACAAGGAGGAACCAACGTTTCAGGCGGTCAGAAACAGAGAATCTGCATTGCCCGTTCTCTTCTTAAAAAGCCGAAAATTCTTATTCTCGATGACTCAACAAGTGCTGTTGACACAAAAACCGACGCCCTGATAAGAAAAGCCTTTTCACAATATATTCCGGAAACGACAAAAATCATTATTGCTCAAAGAATTTCTTCAGTTGAACATGCAGACAAAATTATTGTTCTTGACGGAGGCGAAATTGCTGACGTAGGAACCCATGAAGAGCTTCTTAAAACCTCAGAGATTTATTCAGAGGTATATTATTCACAGGTGAAAGGAGATGACAGCAATGGCTGAAGCAAAAGCAGCAAGACCAATGCCTCCCATGAGGGGAAGAGGTCCCGGCGGAGTTCCCGCAAGAGGAATGCCGAAAAAGAAGGTTAAAAAAGGAACCTTTACCCGTCTTCTGAAAATTATTGCAAAGAAAAACAAGCTTCGTCTTCTGACGGTTATGCTTTGCATCGGCGCTTCCGCCGCGGCAAGTGTTGTTTCCTCCACCTTTATTGAAACGCTGATTAATGACCATATTGTTCCCATGGTAACCACAGGTGTGCCGGATTGGAAAGGCCTTGCTTTCGCAATTTTTAAAACTGCCTGCATTTTTATTCTGGGAATTGCTGCAACCTACACTCAAAGCATTATTATGGTTAAGGTTTCTCAGGGTGTTCTGAAACAAATCAGAGACGATATGTTCTCTCATCTTCAGACTCTTCCCATAAAATATTTTGACACCCACACCCATGGCGACATAATGAGCCACTTCACCAACGACGCCGACACCCTTCGTCAGATGATTTCACAGATGATTCCCCAGACCCTTTCATCAATCGTTACGGTAGTAACTGTTTTCTGCGCCATGTGTTCAAAAAGCATTTATCTGACCGCCTGCGTTATGGTTTGCGTCTTTATAATGTTTTTCATAACAGGAAAAGTCGCAGGAAAAAGCGGAAAATATTTTGTTAAGCAACAGGAAAATCTCGGCGATGTCAACGGCTTTGTTGAAGAAATGATTACAGGTCAAAAGGTGGTTAAGGTTTTCTGCCACGAAAACACACTAAAGGAAGATTTTGACCGAAAAAACGAAGAGCTTTTTACCAGCGCATACAAAGCCAACAAATATATTAACATCGTTGGTCCCATAAATAACAATCTGGGCCACATTCAATATGTTATTCTTGCGGTTGTGGGCGGTCTTCTGGCAGTCAACGGAATCGGAGGTCTTGACCTCGGCTCAGTTGCGGCTTTTCTCAATCTTTCAAAAAGCTTCAACATGCCTGTTAATCAGGTTGCTCAGCAGCTAAACAGCGTTGTTATGGCTCTTGCAGGAGCTGAAAGAATTTTTGAGCTTATGGACCAAATAAGCGAAACCGACGAGGGTTATGTTACTCTTGTTAACGCTGAAATAAAAGACGGAAAAATCATTGAGGTTCCTCATCATACAGGAATCTGGGCGTGGAAGCACCCTCACGCTGCAGACGGAAGTGTTTCATATACTCTCCTGAAAGGCGATGTTGTTTTTGAAGACGTTACTTTTGGCTATAATGAAGAAAAAACTGTTTTGAAAAACATTTCACTTTATGCTCAGCCCGGTCAGAAGGTCGCCTTCGTTGGCGCAACAGGCGCAGGAAAAACAACAATCACCAATCTGATTAACCGTTTTTATGATATTCCTGACGGAAAAATCAGATATGATTCCATTAATATCAACAAAATTAAAAAAGCCGATCTTCGCCGTTCTTTAGGAATAGTTCTTCAAGACACAAACCTATTTACCGGTACTGTTATGGAAAACATCCGCTACGGCAACCTTGACGCAACAGACGAAGAAGTCTATAACGCTGCCAAGCTTGCAAACGCTGATGATTTCATCAGGCGGCTTCCTCAGGGCTACGAAACCATGCTGACCGGAAACGGAGCAAATCTTTCTCAGGGTCAGCGTCAGCTGATTTCAATTGCCAGAGCCGCAGTTGCCGACCCACCCGTTATGATTCTTGACGAGGCAACCTCTTCTATTGACACAAGAACCGAGGCTTTGGTTCAAAAAGGAATGGATGCTCTTATGAAAGGCAGAACAGTTTTTATTATTGCTCACCGTCTTTCAACAGTTCAGAATTCAGATGTTATAATGGTTCTTGAAAACGGTGTTAT
Organism: Clostridia bacterium; assembly: GCA_017474045.1. GTDB lineage: Bacteria > Bacillota > Clostridia > Oscillospirales > Acutalibacteraceae > UBA6857. Next base: position 6,282 of record JAFUHX010000036.1, read on the forward strand.
AATTGAAAGAGGAAACCACGAAAAGCTCATTGGAGAAAAAGGAAAATATTATCAGCTTTATACCGGAGCATTTGAACTGGAATAAGATGAAAATGGGATGTGAAAAACGCTTTTTACATCCCATTTGGTTTTATATATAATCAGTAATCAGGTTGAAGTTCACCCGAGGTGAAATGAAGTTTTTCTGCGTTGTGGCTCGGTAGAGCTGTAAATTTATTTTCGAAGTCTGAAGCGGCCGGTGGTGTCGCCTTGCGACTTTTGCTTGCGGTTCAGCATCTGCGTTGTGGCTCGGTAACGCTGTGAATTTATTTTCGAAGTCTAAAGCGGCCATTGGTGTCGCCCTGCGACTTCCCTTGGGGGAAATGTCTTGAAAGCGATAAACTTTCAAGACAAAGGGGGGGGAGAGTCCCCTCTCCCCCTCTCATCTCTATGTTTTTGGGTAGAACCTTATCTTTTTGCTTTACATAAAAGACTGCCGTAGAGGTAAACTGTACATCTGTCCTTGCGGACAGCATTACTTTTCTTTGAAGAAAATTCCCCTGGGGGAAATGTCTTGAAAGCGATAAGCTTTCAAGACAAAGGGGAGGGTCCCCTCTCCACCCTCTATGTTTTTGGATAGTGCTTTTTTGTTCTACATAAAAACTGCCGTAGAGGTAAACTGTACGTCTGTCCTTGCGGACAGCATTACTTTTCTTTGAAGAAAAGTAACAAAAGAACACTTGCTGACGTTCACAAAAAAATCAAACCTTCGTCAAAAGCGCAGACAA
>JAFUHX010000008.1 GCA_017474045.1 Clostridia bacterium
CCCATTTGAATGACCTCCTTTATATTATTTTGTTGCAGTTGGCAGACCGCAACTTCATTATAATATAAGGAGGATTTTCTGTTCAACTATATAATTTCTCCCGAACCACGCGTCTAACGCGTGGTTTTACATTACAAAAAAGGAGCTGGAAAACATCTGTTTTTCCAACTCCTTTAAATTTATTTCATAAGTTTAATTTCATTCACCGGCCCCTTCATATCTTCGTCATTGATAGGGAAAGGTTTAGCTATATCTTTGATGTAAGGCAATAATTTAAGTTTTTTATAAGCTGTTTCAAGCTGATATGAAGAAAGAACATCGATAATCATTTCTCTTTTATTTTTGTTTTCTCTGACTGAAACACCTTTAAGACTAACAACAATTTTTGCTGAAGGTTTAACATCAGAAAGAACAACATAAACTTTTGAGTGTTTCTTTTCAACCTTAAAAGCTTTATCTCTTGAATTAGAGGTAACAGTAATTTCAGAAGCGTCTTTAATGTCTTCAAAAATCAATGTATATTTTCTTGAAGTGGGAATAACACTCTTGTCTCCTTGAGCACAGTTGACAATGAACTTTATCTCTGAATTCTTTTCAGAAATACTGAGCTGTGTAACAGCAAAAGCACCTTTTTCAAAATTCATTGTTTCGCCATCGTCTTCATAAAGCTCAAAGGTGTTGTTACCTCTGAAAATTCTTATTGTTAAATCTTCAGGATTTTTGCAGTTGTTTGATTTGTTGTCTGATGAAAGAGGAATAATAGCACCTTCTTTAGCCAAAACGGGAATACTTTCTATTCCTCTGAACATATCAATATATTTTTCGCCCTCATAGATATTGCCGTTATAAATATCAGTCCATCTTCCTTTTGGAAGCCATACCCTGACTTTAGCCAAGTTGGTTTTGGGATTAATTTTTGTTGTAATTGGTGCAACAATAAGCTCGCTGCCAAAGAAAAACTGATTTTTAACGCTGTAAGCTTCTTCTTTTTCAGGGTAAGAATAATACATCGGCTCACAAAGAGCAAGGGCGTTTTTGTGGGTCTGATAATTCATAGAATAGAGATATGGAATCATAGCGTGGCGTTCTCTTAAAGCTGCTATTGCAGCTGATCCGGCAGCAAAGCTATACTTCCAGGGCTCTTTACCCATAAATTCGTCTTTAGTGGAATGAAGACGCATAATCGGACTGTACTGACCAAGCTGAACCCAACGAGCATATAGCTCATCGTCGCGCTTTCCGAACTGGTGTCCGCCGATGTCATGGCTCCACCATGTATAGCCTATATTTGAAGCGGTAAGAGTAAAATAAGGCTGGAAGTCAAGACTTTTCCAGGTGATAAAGGTGTCTCCCGAAAAACCGAGAGGGTAGCGATGTGACCCAACCTCGGCAAATCTTGAAAGAATAAGCGGCCGCTTGTTTTCGCTGTTAAATGCCAGAGTATGATAATGATTAAGAGCCCAGAGAGGATCAAGCCCCTTTATTTTTGTTGTCTTTTCTTGTTGCCAGTCAATCCACCAGAAGTCAACGCCGTCTTTTTCATAAGGCTTATGTAAAACATCGAAATAAGCTTCAATATAATTAGGATCGCTGAAATCAAATTTAATTTGTTCGCCTGTTGAAGCGTCAAGACCCATTTTTTCAGCCATCTGACAATACATATCCTCAAAAGCTCTGACACCGTCTGCAGGGTGAAGGTTCATTGTAATTTTAAAGCCTTTTTCGTGAAGCCAGGTAAGAAAGCCTTTATAGTCAGGAAAAAGATCTGTGTTCCAGCTGTATCCGGTCCAACCTGATGCCTGAATATAACGTGAAATAAAGCCTTTTTTGCCTTTAACAACGGTGTCTTTTTTGTCAAATCTCGAAAGATCAACCCAGTGCCAATCCATATCTATGGTTGCAACAGTAATGGGAATCTCTTTGTCAAGAAATTTTTCCATGAGACTTATGTATTCTTCCTGAGAATAGTCTTTATATCTGCTCCACCAGTTTCCCAGACAATATCTCGGAACAAGAGGAACCTTGCCGCAGAGTGAAAAGAAATCCTTAAGACAGCCTCTGTAGTCTCTGCCATAGGCAAAGTAATATTCATCCATGCATTCTCTGCGCTCTCTGATGGTCCCGTCTGAATTTAAAATAACGGTTTTGCTGTCATCAATAACTGAAACACCGTTTTTGCTCATCAGACCTTTGCCGAGCTCAACTTCTCCGTTGGCCATGTCAAGTGTTCTGTAGGTGCCCTTTAAATTTCCTTTTTCAAAATCAGTAATATGTCTTCCGTCTTTCAGAGTGATTGATTCCATGCTTTTTCTTTTAGTACTATAAACGAAAACTGCTTCACTGGTTGAAATACAAACACAGTCGTCTGTTTCTTTAATTTTGAAATTTGGATTATCTATATTTCTGAAAAAAACAGCCTGAGTCGGTTCGTCGGTAAAAACCTTATCTTTGTCAAACTCAACACGAAGAAGGCGTGAGGTTAAAACAGAAAAACGAAAAGAACCCTTTTTAAAAACAAAGCGTTCATCAGTCTTTCCGTCCGCTTTTATGCCAAAAATTTCTTTGAATTCTTTTGAAGGTGTTAACATAGAAAAACTCCTTTATGCTTTATTAGTAAAATAATAAACCAAAAAATTTAATAATTCAACTCGTGAATTAAAATTCAGCAAAGCAAACAAAAAGAACGATGATTTTTCTACACTAAAAAAAGAGCGAAATGAAAAATATATTTAACAAAATGGTGGAAATTAATTAATAATTGTGGTAGAATAACAAGAAAATAAATAGCAGTAATTTGATAGGATATATGTTTTTCTTTTTGGAGGACTATAATGAATATTATTATTGTAGGTTGCGGCAAGGTTGGTTCAACTCTTGCTGAACAGCTTGATAAAGAAGGTCACGATATAACTGTTATTGATATTCGACCGGAAGCAGTAAGAAGAGTTACCGATTCTGCTGATGTTATGGGTATTGAAGGTAATGGAGCCGTTCATAGTGTTCTTTCTGAGGCCGGTATTCAATATGCTGACGTTTTTATTGCTATGACTGATTCAGATGAGCTCAATCTTCTGGCTTGTCTTATTGCCAAAAAATCTTCAACTTGCCACACGATAGCAAGAGTCAGAAATCCTGATTATGTTTCGGAAAATCATTTTATTAAAGAAAAATTAGGAATTTCAATGCTTGTTAATCCGGAATTGGAAGCAGCTAACGCAATGGCAAGACTTTTTTCTATTCCTTCTGCTATTGAGGTTGATACCTTTGAAAGAGGAAGAATTGAGCTGCTGACAACCCGATTGCCGTCAGCATCTCCTTTTGTTGATTGCCAGATTAAAGATGTTTTAGGTCGTTTTTCAGGAAAACTCTTGATTTGCGCAATTGAGAGAAACAACGAGGTTATTATTCCTGACGGTAACACCTTTCTTCGTGCGAATGATAAAATTTCTTTCATTTGTAACCGCAAGGAGTCTTCAAATTTCTTCAAAAAGGCAAAAATAGAATGCAACAGCCTTCGTTCTGTTATGATTATCGGAGGCGGCAAAATTTCATATTATCTTGCCGGAAAACTTTGCGACTATGGCTTCAAAATAAAAATCATTGAAAAAGATAAGGAACGCTGTGAATATCTCGACAGCGTTTTCCCGGGAAATGTTGTTGTTATAAATGGTGACGGAAGCGACAGAAAGCTTCTCCTTGAAGAAGATTTATATAATACAGATGGCTTTGCGGCAATAACTGATTTTGATGAAGAAAACGTTATGCTTTCTTTTTACATCAATTCAAACTTCAACATAAAGACTGTAACAAAAATTAACAAGCTTGATATAGAAGATATGATAGATAAACTTCCTATCGGAAGTGTTGTCTATCCGAAAAACATAACAGCTGAAATGGTAATCAGCTATATCAGAGCTCTTGAAAATTCTGCCGGCAGTAATGTTCAGACTTTATATAATATTGTTGGCGGAAAAGCTCAGGCTTTGGAGTTTTCTGTTAAGACAGCGAGCAAAATTACTGACATTTCTCTTTGTGACCTTAATTTGAAAAATAATATTATAATTTGTTGCATTGTCAGAAACGGAAAAACAATTATCCCGTCAGGTCAGGATCAGCTGAAAATAGGCGACAGCGTTGTTGTTGTTACCACCAACAGAAATCTTGGCGATTTGAAAGATATTCTTTCCTGAGGTTAAAAATATGAACTATCGAATGATCATTTATATTCTCGGGTTAATTCTGAATATCCTTGGCGGGTGCTTACTTCTTCCTGCGACAGTCGGAATTTTTTATAATGAAAATGAATGGAAAGCTTATTTTCTTGTTGCTGTTTTATCAATTATCTTGGGCTTGATTCTTGTTATAAAAAAACCAAGAATTAATGTTTTTTATACGAAAGAGGGTTTTGTAACTGTTGCGCTGTCATGGATTATGCTCAGCGTTATAGGTGCTCTTCCTTTCGTTATAAGCGGTGAAATTCCGTCGATTGTTGATGCCGTTTTTGAAACTGCATCAGGTTTTACAACAACAGGTGCAAGCATTCTGACCAATATTGAAGCTCTTTCTCAGGCTTCATTGTTTTGGCGAAGCTTTACTCATTGGATTGGCGGAATGGGAGTTTTGGTCTTTCTTTTGGCAATTATCCCTATGAGTGGCGGACATAATATGCAGCTGATGAAGGCCGAGAGTCCCGGACCGCAGGTTGGAAAATTTGTTCCGAAAATCAGGCAAACAGCGTTTATTCTCTATTCAATTTATGTTGCACTTACGCTGATGGAGTTTGTGTTGCTGATAGCCGGAGGAATGCCGTGGTTTGATTCAATAACAACAGCATTAGGAACGGCAGGAACCGGTGGATTTGCAATTAAAAATTCTTCAATTGCTTTCTATGACAGTAAATATTTGCAGAGCGTTATAACCATATTTATGATTCTTTTTGGTGTAAACTTCAATGTTTATTACATGGTTTTGCTAAAGAAATTCAAAAGTGCCGTTAAAAATGAAGAACTGCTTTCTTATTTTCTGATCATATCTTTTTCTGTTGTTTGTATTACGCTCAATATTAAAGATGTTGTATATTCAGGAGATACCTATGAGGCGCTTCACCATAGTGCTTTTTCAGTTGCCTCTGTAATTTCAACAACAGGATTTGTAACAACTGACTTTAACACATGGCCTCAGCTTTCAAGGTTTATTTTGTTTGTTTTAATGTTTATCGGAGCTTCTGCCGGAAGCACCGGTGGCGGCATGAAGGTCTCAAGAATTATTCTTTTGGTTAAAAGCTCTCTTAGAGAAATCGGAAGTATAATTCATCCAAGAAGTGTAAGTGTAGTCAAGCTTGACAAAAAGCGAATAGATCATGCAACTTTAAAAAGTGTTTCTGCTTTTTTTGTTGTCAGTATAATGATTTATGTTGCTTCCGTTTTTCTTGTTAGCTTTGACGGATATGATATGACAACTTCTTTAACTGCTGTTGCTGCAACTATGAACAACATCGGTCCCGGTTTAGGTCTTGTTGGTCCAACCGGAAACTTCTCAATTTTTTCACCTTTTTCGAAAATTGTTATGATTTTTGATATGCTTGCCGGTAGGCTTGAGATGTTCCCGATGCTCGTTTTATTCAGCCCGACAACGTGGAAGGGCACCGGAACGGTAATTAAACGTCGTTTGAAAGCAATAAAAAGGAAAATAGCAGGTTAATCTGCTTAAAGATAGGAGATACAATTATGAATGAAAAACAATACGTGCCAAAAAAAGAAGTGACGACCTATGCCATAGCGGCTCTCGGTCAAGGCTTGGTTTATAGCTGCATGTCCAGCTACATAACTGACTATTATATGAGCGTTTTAACACTTACTCCAGTATTTGTTATTTTGCTTATGCTTCTTGCGAGAGTCTGGGATGCTATTAATGATCCTATGATGGGCATGCTCGTTGACCGTGTCAGACCAAAGAGGGGAAGAATGAAGCCTTATCCCATTTGGACCGCTGTTCCCATTGCTGTGCTGACGATCCTTATGTTTGTTAACCCCGGCTTTGACACAAGAGAAGATCATCAGTCAATCTGGCTTTATGTTTTCGTTGCTGTTGTTTATGTTGCTTGGGGTATGATTTATACGATGAGTGATGTTCCTTTCTGGAGCATGCCAAACGTTATGACTCCTAACCCTAAAGAGAGAGGTAACATCATCTCTTATGGTAAAACTGTTGGTGGAATCGGCTCTGCTGTTACAGTTGCTCTCCCCCTTATTGTTGGCTATTTTGTTGCAGGAAAAGATAATGCAGATATAATCAAATATGCTATTATGGCAATTTCAATGTCCGTGATAGGCATGCCTTTATTTGCAATATCCTCTTTTGGTGTCAAAGAAAGAATTGAAATGCCCAACGCAGGAAAAAGAGCTCCCGGCGAACCTTCAACGCTTTCAAGAATTTTCAAATGTAAGCCCCTTATGATTGTTGTTATTTCAGGTGTGCTTTCTTTTGGAAGATATATGCTTCAGGCTGCTGCACCTCACGTTGCACGTTATTCAGGCTTTTATATCGGTGCAAAACCTGTAACCGTTGAAGATTATAACAAAAATATTTCAACTGTTGCTCTTGTTATTCAGGTATGTGCTGCTGTCGGAATGTTTGGCGCAATGCTTGTTCTTCCGAAGCTTTATAAGAAATTTGAATATAAACATATTATGATTGTTTCATGTCTTGGCGGATTCGTTTCAAGCTTGTTTACTCTTGTAATCGGTTGGACAACAAAGAATCTTCTTCTTTGCATTCCTTTCATGCTCATTTCAAGTATTCCTTTAGGCGTTATTAATAACGTTTCATTTGCAATGGTATGCGACTGCCTTGACTATTTGGAATGGAAAACCGGATTCAGAAACACAGGACTTGGTTCTGCTTGCCAATCCTTTGTAAATAAAATTGGAAATGCTTTTGCAACAGTTATGATTATCGTTATGTATCTTATCGTTAATATTGACGTAAGCATGCTTAATGAAAATAAAGGTCAGCAGGTTGTTGAGGCAATTAACCGGCTTTCATCAACTCAGAATTTTGCAATGTTCAGTCTTGTAACAATTGTTCCCGGAATAAGTCTTCTTCTTTGCGCAATTCCTATTTTCTTCTATGACCTTACAGGAAAGAAAAAACAAAAAGTTTTTGAGGAACTTGCTTCTAAGAGAAAAGAGAGAGGCATCGTTGTCAGCGACTAAATTCAAAATTTAAAACCCAAACCCAAGTATTTTACAGTTGTAATACTTGGGTTTATGTTTTTTATTCATTTTTTATCAAAAAATCCCTCTAAAACAAAACTTTATAAAAATTTTTTTATTCTAAAACAAAATTCGACATATTTCGCTTGAAACTTTAAAAATAATGTGGTATATTCTCACAAGTGAATGAAACTCACAAGAAAATTTATAGGAGGATTATCATGGACAAAATAAAAATCTTAGTTGCAGGCGAAGGCAATGACTTTGCCACAAAATGTTCAGAACACTTGGAAAAAGGAGGCTTCAACTCAATACTTGTTGAAAAAGACGGAAAAAAGCTTATTGAACATATTGAAAACAAGCTGCCGCAAGTTGTACTTATGGATGCCTTTATGCCGAATATGGATGCTTTAGAGGTGTTAACACAAATAAAAAACAAAAACTTTTCTAAGCAAATTGTTTTCATTGTTATGTCAGCAGTTGACAATTCAAATTTTGAACAGGAAATTCTTTCAGCAGGAGCAAGCTATTACTTATTAAAGCCCTTTGATTTAGATGTTTTGTCAAAAAGAATCAAACAATTCACTTCTTGGGTAGTGAGCAATAATAAGCAAAATCTGTATGCTGTTAAAGAAAGAAGCAATAGTCTTGAAGTAATCGTTTCTGAAATAATGCGTCAGATTGGTGTTCCGGCTCATATAAAAGGCTATCAATATCTTCGTCAATCAATAATTTTATCTGTTAATAATCCTGAGTACCTTCATGCAATAACAAAAATTCTTTATCCGACAATCGCTAAAAATAATCAAACAACACCTTCGAGAGTTGAAAGAGCAATAAGACATGCAATTGAAGTTGCCTGGGACCGAGGCGATGTGGATGTTTTAAGCTCATATTTTGGCTATACAATTCAAAATTCAAGAGGAAAGCCGACTAATTCAGAGTTTATAGCAATGATTAGCGATAAACTAAGGCTTGACTTTCATGTCGGATAATAAAATGATTCAGATTTTTTTCAATATCACCTAAAAAGAAGAAGCTGTAAAAACGATGTTTTTACAGCTTCTTTGCATAATTGAAAAACAAAATTTTTGTTATATCTTTATGAAGTCCTTTTTCAGAATACTTGATCATTCAATGCTTTTCAAAGCATCAAGTTCTTTCTTTTCAACCTTAATCTTTGAGTCTTTGATAACCTTAACTTCTTTTCTGCTTATAACTAAAGGAGCAGCATCGGGCTTCTTATCAAGGGAAATCTTAAGCATACCGGTTAATAAATTGAAGTCAACAACTGTGCCTTTACCTTCAGGTGTTTCAACAATAGCGCCGTTTTTCGGAGTGACCCTGAGAAGATGTTCATAAGCCTCTTGTTCATATTTTAAACAGCACATAAGCCTTCCGCAGGTTCCGCTGATTTTTGAAGGGCTGAGTGAAAGCCCTTGTTCCTTTGCCATTTTAACAGAAACAGGTTGAAAATCGCCAAGGAAAGTGCTGCAGCAAAGCGGTCTTCCGCAAACACCCAAGCCACCAAGCATTTTTGATTGATCTCTGACACCAATTTGGCGAAGCTCAATTCGTGTTTTAAAAACTGCCGCAAGGTCTTTAACGAGCTCTCTGAAATCAACTCTTGAATCAGCAGTGAAATAGAAAAGAATTTTGCTTGAATCAAATGTATATTCAACATCAACAAGCTTCATTTCAAGCTTGTGTTTGGCTATTTTTTCGTTACAAATGTCAAAAGCAGCTTTTTCCTTTTCTTTGTTTTTTTCAACAGTTAAAAAGTCTTCTTCGGTTGCTGCTCTTAAAACACTTTTCAACGGAGAAGTAATTTCATCTTCAGGAATTTCTCTGTTTCCGATTGTAACATGACCGAATTCAACTCCCCTTGCTGTTTCAACAATAACACAGTCGGAGCACTTAAACTGTTGACCTTTAGGATCGAAATAATATGTTTTTCCAACGTCTTTAAATCTGACACCAATAATTTCTATCATTAAAATTTATCCTTTCTGTTAAATATTTGAAAGCTTAATCTGATAAAACGAACTGCAAAAACGCGTTGTTAAAAGGTTGAAGTTTGCATTTGCTTTAAGAGAAACTTCAATTGAATCAATGTTTTCAATAAATCTGATGATTTTTGCTGAAGAAAAACATTTTGAAAGCTTTTCAGCAGCTAAAAGCTTTTCAGAAATATAATAATTCTTTTTGTATGAATGAATAAGGCCGTCTCTCAATATAATTTTCATAGCAGATAGTGTTTCTGAAAACAGATCTTTATTCTTTTGAAAAACAGCCGTTTTTTTCAGGAAAACGAATTCTTCGTTGAAACAAAGTGAATCAATTAACTCGTCAGCAAGCTCAGAAGCTTCAGTAGAAACTGAGCAGCCTGAAACAACAGGGGGAGAAATCTGATATGATGCCCCGCGAGAGATTATTGTTTCGAGAAGAGAAGCTTTTGTTTCGCATGTCAGAATAAAACAAACATATTCGGAAGGTTCTTCAAATATCTTTAAAAGAGCGTTTTGAGCCTGAACACCCATAAACTGTGCTTCTGAAATAATAAAAACAGCCTTTTTTGAATCATTCGGAACCAGCTGGGCTTTTCGGCGAAGCTCCCTGATTTCATCAACCTTGATTGTGGTAGCGGAGTTATCTTTACTGAGAAAGTGAATATCAGGGTGAGAATCAGCAAGCGCTTTTTTGCAATTTTTACATTCCATGCAAGGCTTTTCATTACCGGAGCAAACAATTGCCTGAGCAATTTCTTTTGCAACAAGCAAACGAATGTCGGCGTCAGCACCTTCAAGAATAATTGCATGAGATAGGGTAGAGCCTTTAATTGCTGATGTTATCTGTTTTTTAAAAAAATCGTCAACTATTATTTTATCAAACACTTTTAGCCTCACAAAAGTTTTATTAACAATTAATTATATAACAAATTATAGAAAATAACAAGCATTTAAAAAGATTTTACAATATTATAGTTAAAAATATGTAAAAAAACAAAAAAAATCAAAATTTTTCAGAAAAACCATTGATTTCCACTTGATATTTCTGTATTTTATGATAGAATTAGTTAAACCAAAAAAGGAGGTTTGAATTATGGCATATGTAATCAGTGACGATTGCCTTTCATGCGGCGCTTGTGCAGACAGCTGCCCCGTAGGTGCAATCAGCGAAGGCGAAGATAAATACGTTATCGACGCTGATTTGTGTGCAGATTGCGGTTCTTGCGCAGCTGCATGCCCTGCTGAAGCTATCTCAGAGGCATAATCAAACAATAAAATTAAAACTTGATGTTAAACAAACAAAAATCGCTCCTTGGAGCGATTTTTGTTTTTATAAGCATTAGTTTAGATATATTTAAAATTACTAATATGTCATTTTTGTTGAAGGTTTTATTAAATATTGCTATAATCTTCAAAAACAAAGGTGGCGAATTAAGTGATAAAAATTCTTTTAGTTGAAGACGATATCAACATAATAAAGCCTCTTTCTGAGCTTCTTTTAAAAGAAAATTTTAATGTAAAAACAGCCGATTCTCAGAAGAAAGCATTAATGCTTCTTGAAGAGGAAAAATTTGATGTTGCATTGTTAGATATAATTTTAAGAGAAGGAAACGGCTTTTCACTTTGTAATGCAATAAAATCAAAATATGATTTACCTGTAATATTTTTAACAGCTTCAGGTGATGAGTACAGCGTTGTAACCGGTCTTGATATGGGTGCAGACGATTATATTGAAAAACCATACAGACCCAGAGAATTGATTTCAAGAATAAAGTCTGTTCTCAGAAGAAGCGGAAAAGTTCAGTCTGTTGTAACCTTTGGCGAATTGACGGTGGATATTGATAAGGGTGTTGCCAAAAGAGACGGCGCTGATGTTTATCTTTCAGCGCTTGAATACAGGCTTTTTTTGGTATTTTTAAATAATCCCGATACAGTTTTGACAAGGGAAAGACTTCTGTCTGAAATATGGGATGCATCCGGTGATTTTGTTAATGATAACACATTAACGGTTTATATAAAACGTTTGCGCGAAAAAGTCGAAAAAGATCCTCAGAATCCCCGAATAATCTGTACGGTCAGGGGGCTGGGATATAAGCTTGGAAAGAGCTTTTAACGGTGAAAATTATGAAGATATTTAGAAATCCGGAATTTAAAAAAGTATTTGTTATTTTAGTTGCTTTGACGGTATTTTTGCCGATTTTGTTTTTGCTATCAGGCCTTAAAGCTGCAGTTGCGGCTTTGATTTGCTGTTTGATATTTGATGCAATCAGCTTCTTTTTTTTATCAAAAAGATATGAAAATCTTGAGTCACTTATTCTTGCAATGGATGTGGCTTTAAGCGGAAAAGAAATGATAAAAATTAACGAAGCTACTGAAGGTGAAATATCTATTTTGCAGACAGAAATTGAAAAACTTTTTTCTGTTTTGCAGTTTCAAAATGAAGAGTTAAAAAAAGAAAGAGAATATCTTTCAGACTCAATAGCTGATATTTCCCATCAGCTCAGAACACCTCTTACAAGCATAAATCTTGTAATTACTCTTCTTCGTTCTGAAGATATTGATTTAAACAGAAGATTTGAGCTTTTAAACGAATTGACAAGACTTGTTGATAAAACCGACAGACTTATAACAACACTTCTCAAGCTTTCAAAAATTGATGCCGGAACAGTTGAGTTTGAAAAAGAAACTGTAAGCGTGAAGTCCCTTTGTGAAAAGGCTTTTTCTCCACTGGCAATTCAGTTTGATATAAAAGGTCAGAGCTTTGAGGTTATTTGTAAAAACGAAGCTTTTTCAGGTGATATGATGTGGAGTGTTGAAGCTCTCAGCAATATAATCAAAAATTGCTCTGAACATACTTCAGTTGGCGGAAAAATCAAAATTTCTGCCGAAGAAACACCGCTGTTTTGTGAAATGATTATTGAAGACGATGGGTCAGGCTTTAACGAAGAAGATATTCCTTTTTTATTTGAAAGATTTTATAAAGGAAAAAATTCATCAGCCGATAGTTTCGGAATCGGACTTGCTTTAGCTAAGTCAATAATCAACGCGCAAAACGGAGTAATTACTGCCAAGAATAAAACAGATGGTGGTGCATCTTTTACCATAAGATTTTACAAAACAACAGTTTAAGTGACAGATCAGTAATATTAAAGTCATTATTGTGTCATTTAAAAATGATAATCTTAGGGTGAAAAGGAGGTAACATTATGGATATTATCAAAGTTGAAAATTTAAGCAAAATTTACGGCGAAGGTGAGAATCAGGTTAAAGCCCTGGATAACATCAGTTTTTCTGTTCCTAAAGGTCAGTTTTTGGCAATTATAGGAGCATCAGGTTCCGGAAAAAGTACACTTCTTCATATTCTTGGCGGTGTTGACCGTCCAACATCAGGAAAAGTGTTTTTAAACGGTCAGGATGTCTATCTTCAGAATGAAGAGCAGCTTGCAATTTTCAGAAGAAGGCAGGTTGGGTTGATTTATCAATTTTATAACCTTGTTCCTGTTTTAGATGTTACTGAGAACATAACCTTACCCGTATTGATGGATCATAAAAAAATAAATTCTGGTCGCCTTTCTGAGCTTATTGAAATACTGGGGCTTAAGGGGCGAGAAAAACATCTTCCCAATCAGCTTTCAGGCGGACAGCAACAAAGAGTTTCAATCGGCAGAGCTCTTATGAATACTCCAAGTGTTGTTCTCGCTGATGAACCTACCGGTAATCTTGATTCTAAAAACAGTAATGAAATAATTGAGCTTCTTAAAGAGTCAAACAATAAATATAATCAAACGCTGATAGTAATTACTCATGACGAAAATATTGCCCTCATGGCAGATAGAATTATTGCTCTTAAAGATGGCAAAATAGCCGGCGATAATCTTCTGAGAAAGTGAGGCGGAAAAGATGAATATTTTTCAAAAATTCACTCTTGAAAGCCTCAAGAAAAACAAAACCCGAACTATTGTTACGATAATCGGAATAATTCTTTCTGTTTCAATGTTTACTGCAGTAACAGAAGCATTTGCAAGTGCAAGACACTTTGCTCTGAATTATGTTGAAAAAACTGTTGGAACTTTTTTGTTTGTTTCTGACAATCAAACAAAAGAAAAGATGAATCTTCTCGAAAAGGACAAAGATATTGAAGAAATAGCATATAGTGAAAAGGTTGGATTTGTTGATTTTTCAAGCTCAAACAAAGAAAAGCCCTATTTGTATATCACTTCAATCAGCGAAAATTATCCCTCTGTGGTTGCTGTTAATGTTTCTGAAGGAAGATTGCCGAAAAACAAAAATGAAATTGCAATTTCATCCTCTGCAATAAGAGATGAAAACGGTGCTTTTAAAATAGGCGAAGAGGTTTCTTTTTATGTCGGTGACAGATATAACGATGACGAAGAATTGCTAAATAATTTTCCTTATTCAGACAGTCAAGATCTGAAAAATTTAAAGCTTAAAAATTACACAGTTGTTGGTTTGATTTCAACACCTGATTATATTGTTGAACCAATAGAAGCCGCAGGATATACTGCATACACTTTTGATGATAATCAAAGTGGAGTGTTCAGCGTTTTCGCAAAAGCAAAAAGCATTAGAAATATTGTTAACCGTCTGAATAATGAATCCTGGGAACATGATATTCCAACAGAATTCAATAGCGATTATGCAAGCCTGCATGGTATTCTTGATGTCAGTCTTTCTATGCTGTTAGGTGGCTTTGCTGCAATGCTTTTAGGTTTGATAGTTTTTGGCTCCGTTGCTCTTATATATAATTCTTTTTCAATTTCAGTTAGCGAAAGAACAAAACAATTTGGATTAATGAAATCTGTCGGTGCAACAAAAAAACAAATCAGAAACTCTGTTCTCTTTGAAGCTTTTGTTTTAAGTGTTGTTGCCGTTCCCCTCGGACTTGTTATCGGTTGTTTGGGAATTGCGCTTTCTCTTGAGTTTTTAGGAGAAACCTTCAGTAAAATGTTTTCTCTTGATGAAATAGCTAAAGATATTGAGTTTTCGCTTTATATTGAACCTATTGCACTTATTGCTGCGGCAGTTATAAGCGTTTTGACAACTTTGATTTCTGCATATATTCCGGCCAGAAAAGCAGTTAAAAAATCTGCGATTGAAGCGGTCAGACAAACAGATGACATTAAAATTGATCAAAAAAAAGTCAGGATTTCTCCTTTGACCTATAAATTTTTTGGATTTTCAGGTTTAATTGCCAACAAGAATTTTAAAAGAAACAAGAAGAAATATAAAACAACAGTAATATCACTTTTCACAAGCGTTGTTCTGTTTATTTCTGCTTCTTCGTTGTGTTCATATTTCAAGGCAGGAATTGAATATCAGACAGCTGACTATGAAGACTTTGACATTGTTTGCAGAACCTATGATAGTTTTGATAAGTTTGATTTCCTTGCTGCTCAGATAAGAAACATTAAAGGAATTGACAGTATGAGTGTTTCTAAAGAGTATGATATCGGTTGGATAGAAAGCTCTGTTTTAGACAGTCGAAGCGACGGGTATCATGCGTCAGTTGGTGAATATCAAAGTGTTCTTGGTGAAATAAAGTTTATTGATGACGAAGCGTTTAAGAAGCTTTTAAAAGAAAATAATATCAAAGAAAGAGATTTTATGTCTCCCGGGAAATACAAAGCAGTTTTGTTTGACGAAACAGTGGTTTATAGCAATAAAGGAAATGGTAAGAGCGTCCGATATACTGAACGTAATTTTAAAGACATTAAAGCTCCTTTCAGCTTTAAAACCATAGTAGGTACTGATCTTGTTACTTCTTCTGAATATGGAGACAGCATATATTTTTCGGGTGAAACCTTTGAAGAAAACGGTAAGCTTTTTGGAAAGTATCATGTTGCTGTTGATGAGGGCGAAAAAAGACCGGATACCGTTGAGAGTTATAAACTGACAACAAAAACATTAACCGTTGGTGCTGTTATTGAAGAAAAACCATATTTTGTTAATAACATAACAACGCTTATTTATCCTGAAAGTGCAGAAGAATCTGTTGCTGAAAAAATGTCATTTATTGCACCGAATATTTATATCAAAGCTAAGGACCATGTCGGTGTTACCAATGAACTTAATTCTTTAATCAGCAGCGTGGGACTGGAAGAAGGAATGATTGTTACTAACTATGCTCAGGAAATTGAAACCGTCAGGGGAATTCTTCTAATAATCAATGTTTTTGCTTATGGCTTTATTATTCTTATTTCTCTCATTGCGGCAGCTAATGTTTTTAACACAATTTCAACCAACATTTATTTAAGGCGTCGTGAGCTTGCGATGTTAAAAGCGGTTGGAATGACAGAAAAAGACTTCAGGAAAATGATGTGTTTTGAGTCTTTGCTATATGGTACCAAAAGCTTGATTTTTGGTCTTCCGATTTCATACCTGGTTTCTCTTGCTCTTTATTTCATAACTTTTGAAAGTGGCTATGAAATACCGTATTTTGTTCCTGTAGGCAGCTTTATAATTGCAATTTTCAGCAATTTTGCAGTAGTTTTCAGCAGTATGATTTATGCTGTTAAAAAAATCAGAAAAGAAAATACCATAGATGCCTTAAGAAACGAAAACATTTAAAAATACTAAGCGGAGTAAAAACTTGTAAGTCTATAGATACAAAAAACCTATGGCAGAACAATATAACTGCCATAGGTTTTTTAATAGTTAGAAAAAATGCATAAATTTAACAAACCCATCAAAAATTTTGTTTTTTGCGGTCTGAACTTTTTTGCTCGTTTTTAAAAAATATTGTTTAAATATTCTTTTACAGCGTCTTCCCATAAGGGTAATTGCCTGAAACCATTTTCTACAAGTGATTTTTTCGAAAGTCTTGAGTTATGAGGGCGCTTGGCGGCTGTTTTATATTGGTCACTCGTAACGGGAAAAACTTTTGTTTCCTTTTTTGCAATTTCAAAAACCTTTTTTGCCAGCTCATACCAAGAGCAAAAGCCCTCATTGGTTGCATGGTAGGTTCCGTATTTTTCGGTTTCAATTATTTCGCAAAGAAGTTTAGCAAGATGCTTTGAGTAAGTAGGGGAGCCGTTTTGGTCGCAAACAACATTAACGAAATCACGCGTTTCGCTAAGCTTTAGCATAGTGTGAATAAAATTAGTGTTTTTTTCGCCGAAAACCCATGATGTTCTGACGATGAAATGTTTTTTGCAAAGCTCTTTAACGGCCACTTCACCCATGAATTTGCTTTTACCGTAATAATTAATAGGCGATATTTCATCTGTCGTTTCAAAGGGAACGGTTCCTTCTCCGCCGAAAACATAATCAGTGCTGACATATAAGATTTTGATATTTTTCTCATTGCAGCATTCAGCTAAATACATTGTTCCGTAAACATTAACTTTTAAGCAGGTTTTAAAATCTTCTTCCGCTTTATCAACAGCTGTATAGGCGGCGCAATGAATTACTGCTGAGATATCGTTATTATTGAAAAAATCAAAAACAGATTCTTTGTTTGTAATATCTAAAGAGTCAATATCGCATGGTATAAAACTAATATTTTTTTGTTTCAGTTCAGAACAAACATCTGAACCAAGCTGTCCATTTGCTCCGGTAACTAGAATCATAGCTTAGTCTCCATAAATAAAATCAATATCGCTTTCTGCAAGAGTGGGTGCCGCTATATCCTTCTGAGAAAGAATAGGGTTCTCAATTTCCCAATCAACACCAATTTCGCTGTCATCAAAGCGGATACTTCTGTCGCTTTCTTTGTTATAGTATTCATCAACTTTATAAAAAACTTCAACATCGTCTGTCAATGTTAAAAATCCGTGAGCAAAACCTTTCGGAATATATAACATTTTCTTGTTTTCAGCTGATAAAACAACGCCGACCCATTTAAGATAGGTTGGCGAACCTTTTCTTAAGTCAACGGCAACATCAAAAATTTCGCCTCGGGTGCAAGAAATAAGCTTCGTTTGTGCATACGGATTTTTTTGAAAATGAAGACCTCTGAGAGTTCCTTTTTTTGCAGAAAAAGAACGATTGTCCTGAATGAATTTTGTGTCAATACCTGATGAAGCTAATTTCTCATAGCTGTAGGACTCATAAAACCAACCGCGGTTATCTCCGAAAACATCAGGTTCAACGATTTTTACCTCATTTATTAAAGTGTCAATAACCTTCAAAATAATCACCTCGCGTTAAAAAATTATAGCATTAGTATGTTTATAAGTCAAGAAAAGGAAAGTTAGTTTCGGCTATTGTTTTCTTTTGCTTAATATGATAAAATACAAAAAAGATTTCAGAAAGGGAGCACCTATGTGTGCTGATGCAGACAATGAAAATTGCAATAATCGGTGGCGGTGCTTCCGGAATGGTTTGTGCAATAGAGGCGGCAATAAACGCAAAAAAACTTAATAAATCTGTTGAAATAACCATTTTTGAAAAAAACGCCCGTTTAGGAAAAAAACTGCTTGCTACCGGTAACGGAAGATGCAATCTGACTAACCTCAATTGTTCTCTTGAAAATTATTTTGGCGACAAAACGTTAATTAAAGAGGTATTGTCTGCCTTTTCAGTGCAGGATAATATTGATTTTTTTGAGACTATGGGTCTGTTTTGTAAAGCAGATTCTGAGGGGAGAGTATATCCTCTTTCTAATCAAGCTTCCGGTGTTCTTGATTGCTTGATCAGAGCTATTGAACGATATAAAATTAATGTTGTCAATGATTGTTGCGTTAATAATGTAAAGAAACATAAAAACGGTTTTCTGATAAATGAAAAGCTGTTTTTTAATAAAATAGTTATTGCTTGTGGCGGTAAAGCCGCCGTTAAAGAAAATAACGGATATTCTTTGCTGGAGTCCCTTGGCCATAAAATCTGCGACACGGCTCCTTCACTTGTTCGATTGGTAACCGACTCAAAATTACCTACACAGCTCAAAGGAATAAGGGCTTCTGTCTGCATTAAACTTAAAAGCGGTGAAAGAATTATTGCAGAAGAAAGCGGAGAACTTCTTTTTTCTGATAATTCGCTTTCGGGTATTGTTTCAATGCAGCTTTCGCCCTATGTATCAAGACACTTCCTATCTAGCCGCTCAAGGTTAACAGCGACTGTGGACTTTGTTCCATCCCTTGATTTTAATTCATTAGCAGACAAGCTTTCTGTGTTATATAATTCTTTTAAAAATGACAGCACGGAAATTCTTCTTTCCGGATTTATGCCCAAAAAGATTGGTAATTGCATTTTGAAAGAAAATGGAATTTCTATTCACGACACGGTTGGAACAGTTTCGTTTTCAAAAATTAAAAAATTAGCCTCTTCCTGCAAAAATTTTGAGTTTAATATAACCGGAACTAACAGTTATTCTGATGCTCAGGTTACTATAGGCGGAGCGCAGACAAATGAATTCAATTTAAAAACTCTGGAGTCAAAAAAACAAAAGGGGCTTTACTGTTGCGGTGAAATTATAAATATTGATGCCCTTTGCGGAGGATTTAATCTTCAATGGGCGTGGAGCAGCGGAAGACTTTGCGGAAAAAGCATTATACAGGAGCGTTAACAATGTTAAGAATAAATGAAATACGGTTAAATCTTGATGGTTCCAGGGAAGATCTTTTTAACAAAGCAGCCAAGATTCTCAAAATTTCAAAAAACCAGATTGAGAACGTTTATATTGCTAAAAAATCAATTGATTCAAGGAATAAAGAGGATGTTTTTTTCTCATATAGCATTGATGTTGAAATTTCCGGTGACGAAGAAAAATTACTAAAAAAAATTAGCTCAAATAAGGTTTCCAAAACAAAAGAGTATGAATATAAAATGTGTGAAATCAGGCGCAAGTCAAAGCTCAGACCTGTTATTGTAGGTTTTGGACCTGCAGGTATTTTTGCTGCTTTGACTCTTGCGAGGGCGGGATTTAAGCCTCTTGTTCTTGAAAGAGGAAATGACGTTGATTCAAGAACTAATGATATTAATGACTTTTTTCAAACAAAAAAGCTTAATGTTGAGTCGAATGTTCAGTTTGGAGAAGGGGGCGCCGGAACCTTCTCAGACGGAAAGTTGACAACCGGAATAAAAAATGAGCTTTGCAGAAAAGTGTTTTTGGAATTTTTTGATCACGGTGCTCCTGAAGACATTCTTTATTCAGGAACTCCTCATATCGGAACAGATAAGCTGATTACTGTTGTTAAAAACATGAGAGAGGAGATTAAATCTCTCGGTGGTGATATTTATTTTGGTGCTAAGCTTGAAGATTTAATAATATATAACGAACATATTCAAGGCGTTGTTTACAGCATTAACGGAAGAGAAGTAGGAATTGAAACTGACACATTGATTCTCGCAATCGGACATTCGGCAAGAGATACAGTAAAAATGCTTCATTCAAAAGGTCTTGATATGATGCAAAAACCGTTTTCTGTGGGAGCAAGAATTGAGCATCCCCGCGAATTTATTGATAAGGCTCAATATGGTTCTTTTGCAGGGCACGAAGCTTTGCCTGCGGCGGTTTATAAGCTAGCTTGTCACTATGAACACGAAAGAGGCGCATATACTTTCTGTATGTGTCCCGGAGGGACTGTTATTTCAGCAACATCTGAAGAGTGTGGAGTAGTAACAAACGGAATGAGCGAATACGCAAGAGACAAGGAAAATTCCAATTCAGCAATTCTTGTCAATATTTATCCGGAGGATTTTCCCGGTGAT
The DNA here is from genome assembly GCA_017474045.1 of Clostridia bacterium. GTDB lineage: Bacteria > Bacillota > Clostridia > Oscillospirales > Acutalibacteraceae > UBA6857. Next base: position 19,895 of record JAFUHX010000008.1, read on the forward strand.
CATGTTTTATCCGGCTTTGAGCTTCAGAAACAAATTGAGCATAAGGCTTTTGAAGTTGGTGGCGGAGATTATGTTGCACCATGTCAACTTGTTGGTGATTTTCTCAAAAACAACCCTTCTAAAAAGCTTTCTTTTGTTAAACCGAGCTTCACTACCGGTGTAACACCTTCTGACATCAGATCTGTTCTTCCGAAAAAAGTAACCGATACGATGGCTTATGCTCTTGTTCAAATGGATAAAAAGCTAAAAGGCTTTGCTCTTCCCGATGCTGTTTTAACTGCTCCTGAAAGCAGAAGCTCTTCACCGGTCAGAATAATCAGAGATGATATTTATCAGTCAAATATACGCGGAATTTATCCTTGCGGAGAAGGCGCGGGATATGCAGGTGGAATTGTTTCTGCGGCTGTTGACGGAATTAAATGTGCTCACGCTGTTTTGCTCGATGAACAATAAATTCTATAAAGGCGACACTTAAATGTGTCGCCTTTAAATTTTACTCTTTTTATCGACATAAAATTAAATGGTTTAATCATATAATTACTCATGGTGATAGCTTTGAATTCCATAATTTATGCCGATATTCTTTTTATTATAAATACATATATAAATTTTCTTCTTTTGCGCTTGTCTGGTTTTATTGTTAAAACTTCTGTTCATACTCTGAAACTGGTTATAGCTTCAATTTTAGGAGGATTATATAGTTTTATTATTTTATATGATAATATAAACATCTTTTTCTTAAGTGCTACAAAGATATTCTACGCAGCAGTTGCAGTGTTTATATCATACGGATATATAAATTTCAGACGGTACATTAAGCTGTTTTTTGCTTTCTTTATGGCGACTGTTGTTTTTGCGGGAATAATGTTTTTTGTTTGGAGCTTTTTTTCGCCGGAATAGATGTATTATAAGAATTATGCTGTATATTTTGATATTGATGCCGGTTTTTTAATAATATTAACAGCTTTTTGTTATGTTGCAATATTAATATTTCAAAAAATCAATGAAAGAACTGCACCTAAAAATTTTATTTATGAATTAAAAATTTTACTGAACGGAAGAGTCTTTAAATGCAGGGCGTTTCTGGATAGCGGAAATTTTCTGAAAGAACCGTTTTCAAATTTACCTGTTATTATTGTTAACAATCAACTTTTATGCGGCTCTTTTTCGCTTTATGAAACGATTGAAGAAAGTTGTTGTCAAAAAAGATATATTGTTTGTTCTTCTTTAGGTGATAATACATTATTAGAAGCGTTTAAGCCGGATAAGATAGAAATAACCGGAGTTAATGTTAAGCGTGTAACAGAAGATGTTTATATAGCAGTTACTGACAGAAAGATCAAAAATGGCGAATTTTCTGCTTTGCTAAATTTTAATATATTTGATTCAATCAAAAAAGGAGAAGATTATTATGAAAAAAGCTGTGAAAAAACTGTTTGATTTCATTTTTTTTAAATTTTTATCAAAAAAGCAACTGCAAGAATTGTTTTATATAAACGGATCAGAAAATTTACCTCCGCCGCTTTTAAAAGAAGAAGAAGAGAAGATTCTTTGTCAGCTTGAAGACGGAAATCTGAAAGCAAAAGATACCTTGATTGTTCATAATCTTCGTTTGGTCGTTTATATTGCACGTAAGTTTGAAAACACAGGAATAGGGATTGAGGATCTTGTTTCAATCGGTACAGTTGGTTTGATAAAGGCTGTTAATACATTCAGACCGGCTAAAAAAATTAAATTAGCTACCTATGCTTCCAGGTGCATTGAAAATGAAATACTGATGTATTTGAGAAAAACAGCAGGAAAGAAAAACGAAGTTTCAATTGATGAACCTTTAAATGTTGATTGGGACGGAAATGAACTATTGTTGTCTGATGTTTTGGGAAGTGACGCAAATGAGGTATGCATGAATATAGAAAGCGAAGCTGAAAAAGATCTGTTATTTCAAGCGGTTGACAGGTTGGCAGAAAGAGAAAGAGAAATCATGATTATGCGTTTTGGACTTAACGGAACAAAAGAATATACACAAAAAGAAGTGGCAGATATTCTGGGTATTTCACAAAGCTATATATCGCGTCTTGAAAAAAGAATAATCATGAAGCTGAAAAAAGAACTTGAGCCGGTATGCTGAAAATATATAAATAAATTACGAGGTCAAAAGATTAAAAAGGTCTTGACTTTTACCTAAACTTACGCTATAATCGCTCTGTTACATCGGGGTGTGGCGAAGTTTGGTATCGCGCTTGGTTCGGGACCAAGAGGCCATGGGTTCAAGTCCCGTCACTCCGACCATTTTCCGAAAAAGTACTCACTCATAGGTGGGTACTTTTTTTTATTAGCCGATTGGTCCCGAACGTGAGGGACCAGGCATAATCACCGAAGCGCGTCCGGTGGACGAAACAGCGAGGTGATTATGGCGCCGCGGTCAAAATTTCTTGGCGCACCAAGCCGAAAGAAATTTTGGGAACCGCAAGAGGTAGCCATGGGTTCAAGTCCCGTCACTCCGACCATATTGAGTATTCATAAGGGATTTGACCTGTGAATACTCAATTTTTTTGCTTAAAATAGAGTTTTGTATATAGTTTGAATATTTTTATGTATCGTCGCATTCCTTTCGGAGTGCGACTTTTTTGTTATGCTGACTTTTCTGTAGGTTTCGCAATATAGCCTATTGCTACTCCCTGACGGGTATCTGCTGTGAAGCAAGGTGCATCCGATTCAGGTATTTCAAGATACCCTACAAAGTTGTAGTGAATCACAACTCTCTGTGTCTTGTTCTTACCCTTGCCATCTGCCTCATAAACATCAATATGGTCTATGAGCTCGTGAATGAGTGGCGCTGTGATTGTGTCCATATCAAGGAACTTTCTTACTGCACCGATAAACATATCCTTGCTGTGCTGAACTGTCTGCATATTTGCAACCTTTTCTCTCAGGTTAAATATTTTGACCTTCAGCTCTGCTCTTTCAACCTCATATTTGTGGGACATATGAGTAAACCATTCATCCGTAACCTTGCCCGTTGCATTGTCCTCATACAGCTTCTCATAAAGAGAAGCAACCGACTGTTGACGTACTATTGCTTTCTGAAGTTCACCCTCAAGGAATTTCTTCTCATCATAGAAATCCTTATGGGTTTTCTTTTCAAGGATTTCCGCAAGAAGCTGTTCATCCTGTTGGAGCATTATTGCAAGGCGTTTGAGCTCAAAGATTACTATCTGTTCAAGAGCGTCTGCACGGATATAGTGTCTTTCGGGGCAAGTGCCACGGGTATCCTTTACATAATTACCACAACTGAAATAGTGAATATCCTTGTTGACAGTATTTGTGTGATACCTCATATTACTGCCGCAATCCGCACAACGGATAAGACCGCTGAAAATATGCTTTCTTGCATTCTCTTTTTTAGGTGCTCTGCGTTTTGTTCTTGCTGTGAGCTTCTGTACAGTTTCCCAAGTATCACGGTCAATGATTGGCTCATGAACATCCCTGAAGATTTTCCAATTCTCAACCGGATTATCAATACGGGTTTTGTTCTTGAAGTTTTTTGAATAGGTCTTGAAGTTGATAACATCACCGCAGTATTCCTGTTGACAAAGGATTTTCTGAACAGTAGTCTTACACCACTTATACGGATTCGGTTGAGTTTTCTTACCGCCACGGTTAAGACCTTTGCTTTGCCAATATGCCATGGGGATAAGAATCTCTCGCCTTTGCAATTCTCCTGCAATAGCTTCGTTACCCATACCGTCAAGGCACATTCTGTAAATGTCCCTGACTACTTCTGCAGCTTCTGTATCAATTATCCATTTCTTTTTGTTCTCAGGACTCTTCATATACCCGTATGGTGGCTGTGAAAGTGGTTCTCCCATATTGCCACGAATACGATGAGCACTCCTGACTTTACGGCTGATATCTCTCGCATACATTTCATTCATAACATTCTTGAACGGTGCAATTTCGTTTTCACCCTCATCACTGTCAACCATATCATTAACAGCTATAAACCTAACATTGTGCTCAGGGAAATAGTTGTCCGTGTAATGACCAACTGAAACATAATCTCTGCCTAATCGGGAAAGGTCTTTTACGATAACAACCGAGATATATCCCATTTCAATATCGTCAAGAAGCTCCTGAAAAGCAGGTCTGTTGAAGTTCGTGCCTGTATAACCATCATCAACATAATACTTGGTATTTGTTAACCCTAATTCCTTTGCTTTTTGTGTCAGCATTTTCTTTTGGTTGCCGATTGAATTACTCTCTGTCTCTGTGCCGTCATCTCTTGATAAGCGGCAGTAGATAGCAGTAATTCCGATGTTTGCCTTAGACTGCATTAGTCCTCCTTCCCGGCAGTCAAACATATATATTCTGCATTCATTGTA